>NZ_JAUSCF010000012.1 GCF_030651625.1 Hydrogenophaga sp.
ACGCTGGGCACCGTGCTGCTGATGGCGGCCGGGCCGCACGCACGCCTGAACCGCCTCCTGCTGGCCAGCAGGCCCATGGTCTGGGTCGGACTCATCAGCTACCCGCTCTACCTCTGGCACTGGCCCCTGCTCACCTTCGCATACCTTCGTGCCGGAGAAGAAGCACCCGTCTGGACCACCCAGCTGGGCTGGGTGGCCCTGAGCGTGCTGCTGGCGTGGCTGACCTACCGGCTGATCGAGAAGCCCGTGCGCTTTGGCAGACTCAACCGCCGCGCCGTCACCGCTGCGCTGTGCACCGCCATGGTGGGTGTGGCCGCTGCGGGCACCACCATCCAGCAACGCGAGGGCTTCGACGAGCGGTTCCCGCCTTCCGTCAGGGAGTTGCTGACACGCGGCGGACTGCCGGCCGTGATCCAGGGCTGGCGTCTCAACGACTGCATGCTTGAATTCGAGAACCCAGCCTCGGACTACAAAGACTTTTGCATCGAAGAGAAGCGCCCCTTGGTCTTCCTTTGGGGCGACTCGCACGCCGGCTCGCTTTACCCCGGCTTCAAGGCACTGCAGGAAAGCGGCCCATACGAATTCGGCATTGGCGAACGAAGCAGCGCGGGCTGTCCACCCGTGCTCGGGCCAGAGGCACGCCCGCTGTGCGGGAGCCTGAATGACAACGCCATCGAAGCCATCCGACAGTCCAGGCCCGATGTGGTCCTGCTCTACGCCCTCTGGCATCACCGGCGCTACGATATCAGCACGCTGGAGGCCACCGTGGACGAAATCAAGCGCGCCGGCGTGCCCCGCATCATCGTGCTGGGCGCGGTGCCTTTCTGGCAAGGGCCCCTGCCCCGCATCCTGATCAACGAATGGGAGAAAGGTCCCGTCACCCGACCTCCACCTCTGCGCCTCAACAGGCGTCTGGACCCTGGCGTTGATGCAATGACCCAGCAACTGCGCGCGCGGGCCGAAGCCATGGACATCGAGTTCATCTCCGGCATGGACTACTTCTGCAACGAAGAGGGCTGCCTGACGCGCCTCAACGAAAGTGCCACTGAACCCTTGTCCTACGACTACGGTCACCTCGCACCCGCCGCTGTGCGCTATTTCGCAGAGCAGCTGGCACCCCGGATTTTTCAGCCTGGAAGCGGCGACTGACTGCGCCGAGCCGCCCTGAGCACCACAAAAGGGCATGGCCCGGCGGGTGCACCATGTCGCGCGGTCCAAGCGCACCACCAGGCCCTCGTTTGGTTCGCTGCGGCGCCTGGCGGTCGTTCAAACCGCCAAAATCAACTTTGCACAAGCTGGCACGCTTTCTGCTTCCAACAACTGTGCAAGAAGAGCGATTTGAGGTTCGACCGTCAAATGCTCAGTACAGGTGCACTAGGGTTCCGACCACGCTGATGTGGTGTCTGGTCCGAGAGTGTGCCGGCCTCATCGCAGGCTCCACGGAGGGATAAAAGCCCGGGAGAACGATCACTGATCGGTCTTCCTGCATGTCCCACCAACCCTTGGAGTCTCACCGATGAAAACCCCTGTTCCACACACTTCGGGCCTGCGCTCTTCATCGCGGCGCAACCATTTCCTCAAGCCGGCGCTTGGCCTGGCGCTGTCGCTCTCGGCCCTCACTTCGTTTGCACAAACCCCTGCCTCCATGAAGATCGCCACGGTGGTGTGGATCGGCTACGGCCCGTTTTATGTGGCCGAGGCGCTGGACCTCTACAAGAAATACAACCTCAAGGTCTCGCTGCAGGTTTTCAACGACCCGGCCCTGATTCCAGCGGCCATCGCCTCGGGCGCGGTCGATGGTGGCATGCTGACCTACGACCAGGTGGTCGGTCAGGTGGCTGCCGGTCGCAACATGAAAGTGGTCATGCCCATCGACTACTCCAACGGCGGTGACGCCATCGTGGCCGACAGCAGCATCACCAAGGTGGCCGACTTCAAGGGCAAGAAGATCGGCTACAACCCGCTCTCGCCGTCGGACTTCCTGCTCTCCTACGCCCTCAAGACGGTGAGCCTGAGCGAGAAGGACATCAGCCCGGTGAGCATGACGCCTGAGGCCGTGCCGGCTGCCATGGCATCCGGCCAGTTGCCCATCGGCGTGACCTACGAACCCAGCCTGTCGCAGATCCTGAGTCAGGGCGGCGGCAACAAGTTCAAGGTGGTGTTTTCCTCCAAAGACGCGCCTGGCCTGATTGCCGATGTGCTGGTGTTTGACGACAAGGTCATCAAGGCCAAGCCCACCCAGATCACCGGCATCATGAAGGCGTACCTGGACGGCATGGCCTACATGAAGTCCAAGCCCGACGAAGCCCACAAGATCATCGGCAAATTCATGGGTGTGCCGGCTGCCGAGGTGAAGGAACAGCTCAGTGGCGTCTACAACATCCCCCTGGCGGAAATGCCCAAGGCCTTCATGCCAGCCAAGGAGACCACTTCGTACTACGCCAGCGGTGAAATCATCGCCGAGCTGCTCAAGGCCAAGGGCCAGATCACGAAGATCCCCGCCACCGAAGCCACCTTCGACGCCAGCCTCGTCAAGGCTCTCGCCGCCAAGTAAGCCCCGCGCCGCTGCAACAGCGCCTCAAAGCGCTGGCGCAGCGGGCCAGGAGCCTGCGCGGCAGAAGACATCGAGGCGAAACGTGTGGGAAAAGAGCCCAATTTGGCCCCGCTTTTGAGGACTTTGGCCGTAGCCACAGCCGGAAATACGGGGGCGAGGCGGGACTTTTCTCCACGCGTTGCAGCCGATGTCGTCCTGCTGCGCAAGCTCCCAGGTGCGCCCCGTTTGAAAGCAACTCCATGAAACCGGTCTTTCGATACGAAGACGGCGTGTGGCCGAACACCGCCGCCCTGACCTTCACCGTGCTGGGCTGGCCTGTGGGCATTGCCCTGTTGGGGCAGGCCCACTGGGCGCTCAATGTGCTGGGTGTGATGCTGGTGGCGTTGACCCTCGTCTGGTCGGCCTACTTCATCCACGAGTTCGCGCACAACGCCATCTTTCGCACACCGCAGGCGAACGAGCGATGGGGCAAGTTCATGAGCTGGATCAACGGCAGCGCCTACGCCAGCTTCGCCGACCTGCGCCGCAAGCACATGCGCCACCACATCGAGCGGGCCGACGTCATCACCTTCGACCTGCAGGGTTTCCTGCGTACCCATCCGCTGGTGCGTCGGGTGGTGCTGGCGCTCGAATGGCTTCACATCCCTGCGGTGGAATTCGTGATGCGCGGCTTCGTGATCGCGCTGCCCTTCATGGGCGAACGCAAGAAAGAAGCGCGCGGTCGTGTGATCGGTGTCGCCGCCGTGCGGCTCACGGCCTGGGCGCTGCTGGCCTGGTGGTCGATCAAGGCATTGGTCCTCTACGCGCTGGCCTACCTGCTGTTCGTGCACCTGCTTCGCTTTGCCGACTGCTTTCAGCACACCTACGACGCCTACCCCATCCTTGATGAAACCCCGATTCCTCAAGACAAGCTGCGCGACCGTGCATACGAACAGGCCAACACTTACAGCGACGTGGTCAGCATTGATGCGAAGTGGCTCAACCTCGTCTGGCTCAATTTCGGTTTCCACAACGCGCACCACGAACGCCCGGTCGCACCCTGGTACCAGTTGCCGAAGCTGCACCGCGAGCTGTACCCCGACGGCAATGCCCAGGTGGTCACGGTGGGCGAGTTGCTGCGTGCCTACCACCGTCACCGCGTGACCCGGGTGCTCGCCAGCGACTACGGCGAGGTGCTGGCGCCCGGCACCCCGCACCGCGCGGACGGGTTCATCGGCGCCGTGGGCGTTTCATTTCTCACAGCCGTGTGATGACACACCCCCCGCAGCACCTTTGGCGCTACCCCAGAGGGGGCAACACCAGCCGTCCGGAAAAGCCGGCCCGGCGGTGTTCTCGTCTGGCTTCCCCTTACTTCCGGGAACGCTGATATGGCAGACCCCACCTACGGACTGCAGGGGAAGACGGTGCTCATCACGGGTGCGGCCGGTGGCATCGGCAGCGCGTTGGCGCGGGCGTTTCTGGCACAAGGTACTCAGCTCGTGTTGCTGGACCGCTCTGCCGCACCGCTCGACGCGCTGGTGGAATCGCTGCACAGCAGCCGGGTGTGCAGTGCCATGTGCGACCTCGGCAGTGACGCAGAAGTGGCTGCCGTGGCCGCGATCGTGAAAGAACGCTTCGGTCAACTCGATGTGCTGGTCAACAACGCCGGCACTGAGTACCCCACACCCATCGCAGACGAAGCGCCCGACGCCATGGCACGCTGGGCCAGCCTGCTGGACAACAACGTCACTTCGATGGTGCGCCTCACGCAGGCCCTGCTGCCCATGCTGCCGCGCGGCGCGAGCGTCATCAACCAGTCGTCCATCTGGGGCCGCATTGGCGTGGCGGGGTTCTCGGCTTACGCTGCGAGCAAGCACGCCGTCGTGGGCCTCACACGCTCGCTGGCGCTGGAGCTGGGCCCGCGCGGCGTTCGTGTCAACGCGGTGTGCCCCGGCTGGGTGCATACCGCCGCCGCGCTGCGCTCGCTCACCGCCATGGCGCAGGCACAAGGCCGCAGCGAGGCCGAGGTGGAGCGCGAAATCCTGGCGAAACAGGCCATGCCGGCGATGCTCACACCCGACGACCTGGCCGGCGTGTTCCTCTTCCTGGCCAGCGCGGGCGCGTCGCCCATCACCGGCCAGTGCATTGTGACCAGCCATGGCGAGGTGATGGCATGAACGCCGCCCGACCGTTCCGAGGGCGCTCAGCCCCGCAGCGCGCGGCGCGCAGCACGGAGGGTCTTCCAGTGAACACAGTGTGGCGCACGGGAACCGGCGAATGAACCTCATTTCGCTGCACGACAGGACCGCGCTGGTCACCGGCGCCGCCACCGGTATCGGGCGCGCCATCGCCCTCCTGTTCGCGCAGGCCGGTGCGCGCGTGTTGGTGAACCACCTGAATCAGAACGAGCAGGCACAGGCCGTGGTGCAGGCGATCAAGAACGCAGGCGGCGACGCGATCGCCATCGATGCCGATGTGAGCCTTGCCGCCGATGTGCAACGACTCGTGAACGAGGGGGGCGAGGTGCATGTTCTCGTCAACAACGCCGGCATCATCCAGGAAAAGCCTTTCCTTGAAACCACCGAAGCCGAATGGGACCGCATGCTCGGCGTCGATCTGAAATCGGTGTTCCTCATGGCGCGCGCGGTGTTGCCCGGCATGGTGGCTCGCGGCAGCGGCGTCATCGTCAATCTCGCGTCCGACCTTGGCATCCTCGGCCGCGAGAACTACGCGCCCTACTGCGCCGCCAAGGCCGGCGTGATCGGGCTCACGCGCTCACTGGCGCGCGAATTCGCGCCACACGGTATTCGCGTGAACGCCATCGCGCCCGGCCCGGTCAACACCGCCATGGTTTCGCTGGAAAACATGAGCCCGGCGTGGATGGAGAAAGAACTCGCCATTCCGCAACACCGCGTGGCCGAGCCTGAGGAGATTGCGGCCACCGCGCTGTTCCTCGCTTCCGACCTCTCGCGTTTCTACTGCGGCCAGGTGCTGGGCCCCAACGGCGGCTCCGTCATGCCCTGAGAAGGTGCGAATGGATTCGCCATGACCGCTCATCCCCCATCCAAGGCCCCACTCGGCGTTGCAAATGCCCGCCGTAGCGCGAGCTACGGCTGCGCTTTGCGCCTTGATTGGAACCTTGGCTGTGGCCTGCTCGATCACGCCGAACCCATTCACACCTTCTGAGTTTTATGTTTCTTCCGTCCAACCCCTCTGACCGCCTCGCTACCGGCGTGCTGCTGTTCTCGGCCTCGCTCTGGGGCCTGTCGTGGGTGCCGCTCAAGTGGTTCATTGCGCAGGGCCTGAGCGGCCCGGTGGTGTCGCTGCTCTCGTATGGTCTGGTGGGCCTGTGTGCGCTGCCCTTCATCTGGCGCGACCGCGGTGCGTGGCGGTCGCAGTGGGTTTTTGTTCTCGCGCTGGCGCTGGTGGGTGGCTGGGCCAACACCTCCTTCGTCAACGCACTGATGATGGGCGACGTGGTACGGGTGATGTTCCTGTTCTACCTCTCGCCCGTGTGGTCGGTGCTGGGGGGCTGGCTGTTTCTGAAGGAGCGCATTCCGCCGCTGCGCTGGGCCGCGGTGGTGGCCGCCATCGTGGGCCTGTGGATGGTGCTGGGCGGGCCGGGTGTGGTCAGCCTCTCGCTCAGCTTCGTGGACTTCCTCGCTCTCTCGGCCGGCTTTGCGTTTGCAGCCAACAACATTCTCGCGCGTGCCGCGCAGGCCGTGCCCATGCGCACCAAAACGCTAGCGGTGTTCGCCGGCTGCGGCGCGATTTCGCTCGTGACCACCGGTGCGCTGGGCCACAGCGTGCCGACCATGGGCGCGCTGGTGTGGTTCGGCATCCTGGCCTACGGCTTTGGCTGGCTGCTGCTGGCCACCGCCACCTGGCAGTTCGGTGTCACCCACCTGGAAAGCAGCCGCGCTGGCGTGATCTTGCTGGCCGAGCTGGTGGTGGCGGTGCTCACCGCGCTGTGGTTCGGCGGTGAAACGCTCACGCCGCTGGGCTGGGCTGGCGGCACGCTCATTGCTGTGGCTGCCTTGGTGGAAGCACTGGGCGGCACGCCCGCCCCCACGACAAAACCTGCCCTGGCACACCCCGCCACCACAGGAGGATGAACACATGAACGACACCGTCTGGATGAACCAGCTTTCATGGGTCGACTACCAGCATCGCATCCAGCGCGACCAGCCACCTGTGCTGCTGCCCGTGGGCGCACTGGAACAGCACGGCCCGCACCTGCCGCTGGGCACCGACGGCCTGCTATCCAGCGCCGTGGCCGCCGACACCGCCGCTCTGGTGGGCGGTCTGGTGGCGCCCACGCTCAGCTACGGCTACAAGTCGCAGCCCAAATGCGGTGGTGGTCAGCACTTCTGCGGCACCACCAGCGTGGACGCGGCCACCCTGATCGGCCAGGTGCGCGACGCGGTGCGCGAGTTCGCAAGGCACGGACTCACCAAGCTCGTGATCGTCAACGGCCACTACGAGAACCAGTGGTTCCTGATCGAAGGCATCGACCTCGGCCTGCGCGACCTGGGACCCGGCACCACACTGCAGGTGATGCGCCTCGAGTACTGGGATTTCATGACACCCGACACCCTGGGCGACGTGTTCCCCGACGGCTTTCCCGGCTTCGCGCTGGAGCACGCCGCCGTGCTGGAAACGTCCATGATGCTGCACTACCACCCCAACCTCGTGCGCATGGACCTGCTGCCCAGCGACGGCCCGGCCGACTTCCCTCCCTACGACATGTATCCGCCGCGCACCGACTGGGTGCCGGCCTCGGGCGTGCTTTCGTCTGCCAAAGGTTCCGACGCCACCAAGGGCCAACTGCTGGCCACCGAAGTGACGCGCCGCATGGCCGAAGCCATCGCAACCGGCTTTGAGAGGCCGGCACCATGAGCGCCGCACGGTCGCTCCGAAGGCGTTCAGCCCCGCAGTGCGTAGCACGGAGGGTAGTCCAGTGAGCGCCGCTTTTCCCCCTGCGCACACCGCGCTCATCGTCATCGACATGCAGCGCGACTTCTGCAGCCCCGGCGGCTACGCCGACCAGGCCGGCATGGACGTGCAGCGCCTGCGCGAACCCATTGCGAACATACAGAAATTGCTACAGGCAGCGCGCACCGCAGGTCTGCTGGTGGTGCACACCCGCGAAGGCCACCTGCCGGACCTGAGCGACTGCCCTGCCGCCAAGATGGACCGCAGCATGGCGGCCGGCGCACCCATTGGCAGCCAGGGCCCGCTGGGGCGGCTGCTGGTGCGCGGCGAACAGGGCCACGACTTTGTGGACGCACTCAAGCCTGCCAAAGGCGAACTGGTCATCGACAAGCCCGGCTATGGTGCCTTCCACCTCACGCGTCTGGCACAGGTCCTGGCCGACCACCACGTGCAGCAGATCATCCTCTGCGGCGTGACCACCGAGGTCTGCGTGCACTCCACGCTGCGCGAAGCGGTCGACCGTGGCTACACCTGCACCACCGTCGGCGACGCCACCGCCGCCAGCGACCCCTCGCTGCAGGCACCGGCACTGGCCATGATCGGGGTGGAGGGTGGCATCTTCGGCCGCGTATGCAGCACCGCCGAGGTGGTGGCAGCACTGGGCGGCCCAGCCCTGGAAAACCGGGCAACCACCTGGGTACAAGCCTTCACCGGGATCTGAACCATGGCACCTCCCCTGCGCCTCTGGCCCCTGCTCACAGCCACGCACCGCTACGACAAGTCCATCTCCACCTTCAACCGGGGCAAGGGCGAAGTGATTGAGGCACCCATCCTCGCCTACCTCATTGAAACGCCCAATGGCCGCATCCTCTACGACGTGGGCTGCGACCACGCCAAAATCCAAGACCCTGTGCTGCGCGAGCGCTACTACAACCCCGCCACCTTCGACATGGGCGCACCTGACATGCGCGAGGAGCAGCGCCTGCCGCACCACCTGGCGCGCCTGGGCCTCACGCCCGCCGATGTGGACCTGATCTTCATCGGCCACCTGCACTTCGACCACGCGGGCGGCCTGAAGGAATTGAAGCGCTGCGGCTGCGGCGCCGAGATCCACCTGCAGCGAGACGAATGGGACGCCGCCTGCAGCGGCCTGGATGGCGCGGTGTTCGAAGACGACCTCATCGATGACGAAGGCCGTGCCCTGCAGTTCTGCCTGAAGCGCGGCGAATACACCGTGGCCCCCGGCGTCACCGCCGTGGCCACGCCCGGCCACACCGCCGGCCACATGTCCCTGCTGATCGAACTGCCCACCGGCCAGCCCGTGCTGCTCGCGGGCGATGCGGCCGACCTGCAGGAAAACATCACCGACGAAATCGCGCCGGGCACCCTCTGGCAAGGCCGCGAAGCGCAGGCGGTGGAAAGCATCCGCAAGCTCAAGGCCCTGGCGAGCGAAACCGGCGCCCAGCTCTGGCCCAACCACGACATGGCCTTCTACCGAAGCCTGCCCCCGTTTCCAACCCCATGCACCTGAACGCTTGCGCACACCGCCGTTCGTGCTGAGCTTGTCGAAGCCCATCCACGCACACATGACCACCCCAACCGCCGCCCCCATCCCCGAGCGCTACCACGGCGTGTGGCAGCGCACCCTGCTCGAATCGCCCGAAGGCCGCGACACCACCACCTGGGTGCGCTGGCTGCAAACCGGCCTGTGGCACGGCGACCTGCGCGTGCCCGCTGAAGCCGACCGCAGCACGCCGCCTGGGCGCGCGCAACAACAAGGCTTCGCCGGCACCACCGCCATCACACGGCCCGACCCAGCGCTACCCGAAGTCTGCACCTGGCAACGCACCATCGACTTCCAGCCACCACGCAGCACACCAGATGCCGGCCACATGGTGTTCGAAACACCCGACCGCGTGATCGAGACCGGCATCCACGGCACCTACCTGGAAGTGTGGGAGCGCCTGCCCGGCTCAATCGGGCAACGCATCGCGCTCGCGCGCCTGGGCCCCAACGGCGAACCCACCGCCGAGCGCCTGCTGGTGTGTGGCCGCTACCTCATGCACCTGTGCCCGCGCGACACACCATGGCCCGCCGACCTGGCGCCCGACGAAACGCTGGCCGACCTGATGCAGCGCCACCCGCACCAAGCCAGCGCCTTGCTCAACTTCACCATTGCTTTCGGCACGTGGATCGACGGCATGTGGACGGTGGAGCGCGCCACGCGGCCCGCGCTCGAAGGCCATGCCATGACCTTCACGCTCGAGCGCATAAGCAACACCGTCGTGAACGTGATGAGCAACGGCATGCCACCGCGCTGGCACGTGCTGGAGTGGCACGCACCCGACTGAAGCGCCGGCCACGCACCGTCGCCGTGCGCTGCCCGGCGCATGCACCGCGCTCGCCAGCGGGTGGGTCGGCTTCGTCCCTGCACACACGCTTCCATGGCCTTTCCATGGGCATGCAACTTGCGCGGATGGTGATGCGTTCGACACCCGCCCACCCTCATTCACCAGGAGCTTCACCATGACACCCGCCACCCCTGCATTCAACCGCCGCGGCGTGCTCGCCGCCCTGCTGCTGCCACTCGCCCTGTGGGCCGGCACCGCGCAAGCAGCCAACCTCGACGAGATCAAGAAGCGCGGCTATCTCATCGTTGTCACCGAAGACGATTTCAAGCCCTTTGAGTTCATCAAGGACGGCAAACCCACCGGGTTCAACCACGAGATGGTCGACGCACTTCGCAAATACGCGCCGTTCGAGATCCGCCAGGAAATCCTGCCGTGGCCCGGCATTCTGGCTGGTGTGGCGACGGGCAAGTACGACATCGCCATCAGCGCCATCCTCATGACCAAGGAGCGCACGCAGTCGCTCGACTTCACCAGCCCGATCGCCGACGCCACACACTTCTATGTGAAGCGCAAGGACGACAGCAGCATCAAGTCCATCAAGGATCTCAACGGCAAGACCGTGGGCGTGCAGACCGGCAGCGCCTTCCTGAGCCGCCTGCCCGAGCTGCAAGCCATGCTGGCCAAGGACGGCGGCAAGATCGGCAAGGTCGTGGAATACGCGTCCTACCCCGAGGCTTACCAGGACCTCGCCCTGAAGCGCACCGACTACGTGATCAACACCGTCATCAACCTCAAGGCGCTGGTGGCCGAAAAGCCGGCCGTGTTCGAACTGGGCCAGGCGGTGTCGGGCAACTCGTACCCGGCGTGGGCGATGAAGAAGGGCAACACCGAGCTGCAGAAGTTCATGAACGACTTCATTGCCGCGCAGAAGGCCAACGGCGTGATGCCAGCCTTGCAGAAGAAGTGGTTCGGCGAATCCTTCAACCTGCCGGTGAGCTACACGCCCGAGCAGTGAACGCCCTCCGGTTTTGGCGCCCGTCGCATGAGCCATGCCGATGTTCTGACCATCTTCAACGGCGCGTGGACCACGCTGCTGCTGTCGGTCGCCGGCATCGCGCTGGGGCTGCCGCTCGGGCTGGGGCTGGCGCTGCTGCGCTGGGGCCAGGTGCCGATCTTCAATCAGGCGGTGGCGGTTTACGTGAGCCTGCTGCGCGCCACCCCATTGGTCACCCTGGTGCTGCTGCTGTTCTTCGCGCTGCCCAGTGCCGGCATTTCCATGGGGCCAATGACCGCCGGCCTGCTGGCCCTTACCCTGAACACAGCGGCCTTCAACTGCGAGGTGTGGCGCGCGGCACTCCTGGACTTGCCGAAAGACCAGCTCGAGGCTGCGCAGTCCGTCGGCATGGGGCGCGTGCTGCGCTTCCGCCGCATCGTGCTGCCGCAGATCGCACGCACCGCGCTGCCCGGCCTCATCAACGAGATGTCGCTATTGATCAAGCTCACACCCGTGCTTGCCGTGGTGGGTGTGGTCGACATCACGCGCGCCGCCGTGCGCATCGGCGCGCAGACCTACGAGCCGCTGCCGCCGTTCCTGGTGGCCCTGGCAATCTACATTCCCATCGTGTTTGCGCTGGTGAGCGCGCAGCGCTGGGTCGAGCGCCGCCTGGTGCGGCGCGAGGCCGTCGCATGATGAATGACTTCGCCATCGTGTGGTCCGAGCGCGGGCTGCTGCTCTCGGGCCTGGGCAACACGGTCATCCTGTCGCTGCTGGCCGCGCTGGTCGGTCTGCTTCTGGGCGCCCTGCTCTCCACGCTGCTGATGAGCCCGAAACCGTGGTTGTCCGCGCCGGCCAAGGTGTTTGTGGACGCCGCGCGCTGCACGCCCTTCCTGCTGTTCGCCTACATCGTCTACTACGGCCTGCCCTCGATCGGCCTGCAGTTCGACGCCTGGAGCGCCGGCCTGCTGGCGCTTACCGTGTACCACTCAGCCTATATGGCAGAAATCCTGCGTGCGGCCTGGACGGCGCAGCCGCGCGCGCCCATCGAAGCCGGCTTGGCCTTCGGTTACAGCGGATTCGGCCTGTTCCGCCGCATCGTTCTGCCGCCGCTGGCGTTGTCGTCGGCGCCGGTGCTGGGCAACCAGGTGATCCAGATCATCAAGGACAGCGCCTTCCTCACCATCATCACACTGCCCGAACTCACTCACGCGGTGAGCTCCATCCAGGCGCGCCACTTCATTCCGTTCGCCGCTTTCGTCACCGCCGTGCTGCTGTACTGGGCACTCTGCCTGGTGGTGGAGGCCGGCGTCTCCGCCGTGGGTCGCATGGCAGAGGCGCGCCGCTGAGCCAGCCTGCCCAGGGACCTGCACAACCATGCCCACGCGCGCCCCCCTGCTCAGTGTCATATCGATCAGCAAACGATTCGGCAGCCTGCGCGTGCTCGAAGACATTACTTTCACCGTGGCCCACGGCGAGACGGTGTGCCTGCTCGGCCCCTCGGGTTCGGGCAAGTCCACCCTGCTGCGCTGTATCAACTGGCTGGAGCGCCCGGACAGCGGCCGTGTGTTGCTCGACAACCAGCCCATCGGCGTCACCTCGGGCGGGGTGGTGATGACCGACCGGCAGCTTGCGCTCGTGCGCACCCGCATCGGCATGGTGTTTCAGCAGTTCGCACTGTGGCCGCACCTCACCGTACTGCAAAATGTGATGGAAGCGCCGCTGCACGTGCAGCGCCGGCCAAAAGACGAGGTGCGCGCCGATGCCGAGGCCTTGCTTCAGCGGGTGGGTCTGCTTGACAAGCGCGACATCTTTCCCGCCCGCCTGTCTGGCGGACAGAAGCAGCGCGTGGGCATTGCCCGCGCGCTGGCCATGAAGCCTGTGCTGTTGCTGTTCGACGAACCCACCAGCGAGCTCGACCCCGAACTGGTGGGCGAGGTGCTGGCGGTGATGCGCGACCTCGCCACCGAAGGCATGACCATGGTGGTAGTGACGCACGAGATGGCCTTCGCCCGCGAAGCGGCCCACCGCGTGATCCTGATGGACCGGGGCGTGGTGGTGGAGACCGGCGCACCCGAACAGTTCTTTTCAGCGCCGAGCACCGAGCGTGGGCGGCAGTTCCTTCGGCGCTATGCCGACGGCCGAGCAGCCATTGGCTGATGCCTGACCCGGCGCCGGCCTGGCCCACTCGGACGCATTTACTTGACCTGCGTCAATCCCGCGGCAATGACCACGCGCGGGCCGGAACCATCGGCCCTGAAACGATGCCCAACAGGCACCACAACCTCTGGAGCCCCCATGAAACCCTTTCACACCATTCTGGCGCTGTCCGCCGCCGCCCTGTTGACAGCCTGCGCGGGCCCTGGCCCGGCGGCCAACGTGGAAGGTCACGCTGCTCACCAGGCTGCCGGAACTTCGCCAGTAGGCGCGCCACATGCCATGCACAGGCGCATGCAACACACGCCAGCAATGCAGGCCATGCACGAGAAGATGATGAGCGCCCAGACTCAGGCGGAGCGGCAGGCACTGAGGGCCGAGCACATGAAGTCCATGCATGAGGGTATGGACCCCGCGAAGTGCATGCAGGGGCATGGGATGCACCGCAAGGGCGGATGATTGATCTACTGCACAGCAACCCAGATCTCAAATGCAACCTGCTGCATGTGGACAGACGGTGTGGCGAAGGGACCTGGCTCATTTGCGTCACTCACCACTTCAATCCTTCTGCGAGCAAATGCATACTGGCACCATACTTGCTTGTTTTAAACCAAGAGAGGCGCTGTGCCCAGCACACCGCCAGCCTTGAAGACCGCTAGGGTTCCGGGCTCAGATCACTGCTTCAACGTAGCCATCTGAGCCGTCTGGTCCGAGAGCAGTCGGCCACGATCGTGTGGTTCCACGGAGGGACAAAAGCCCGGGAGACGCTTGCGCTGCAAAGCACATGCCTCTCCGTGTTTTGTCCCCCGTTCAGGAGCCCCGCATGTCTTCTCAGACCCACCCCACCGTTGCCGTGCGCCCCAGCGCGGCACCGCCTGCGCGAGCGGTGCCCCGGAGGCGTTCCAACCTCTGGACGGTGCGTGCGCCCATTGCGCGGCGCACCTATTGGGTGCTTGCCCTGGTGGGGCTGTTCACCCCTTTGGTGCTCTGGACCATGCTGGCCGCCTGGGGCGGGCTGGACCCCACCTTCCTGCCGGCGCCGCTACAGGTACTGAACAAGACCTGGACCTGGATCACTGAAACTGGCCTGATGGAAGACATGGGCATCAGCATCTACCGGGTGGTGGCAGGCTTTCTGCTCTCGGCCGTGATTGCCTTGCCCCTGGGTTTGATGATTGGTTCGTTTCGCGCGGTGCAGGCGCTGCTGGAACCGCTGACCGACTTCGTGCGCTACATGCCGGCGGTGGCGTTCATTCCGCTGGTGATGCTGTGGGTGGGCATTGGCGAGGGTTCAAAGATCGCCATCATCTTCATTGGCACCTTCTTTCAAATGGTGCTCATGGTGGCCGAAGACGTGCGCCGGGTGCCGGCCGCGCAGGTGGAAGCCGCACAGACCATGGGCGCGAGCCGCAGCGAGCTGGTGGAGAAGGTGATCTTCCCCAGCGCCAAGCCGGCCTTGCTGGACACCCTGCGCATCACCATGGGCTGGGCCTGGACCTACCTGGTGGTGGCCGAGCTGGTGGCCGCGAATTCGGGCCTGGGCTACGCCATCCTGCGGGCGCAGCGCTTCCTGCAGACCGACACCATCTTCGCGGGAATCATCGTCATCGGCCTCATCGGGTTGATCACGGACCAGTTGTTCCGCCTCGCGCACCGCCGCGCCTTCCCATGGCTTTATCTGAAGGGCTGAACACCATGAGCACCAACCCCATGCCCCGCCCGCCGATCGCGCTGCCCAAGATCGAGATCCGCGACGTCTGCAAGCACTTCGATGGCGCGCCGATCAACGCACTCGAAGGCATCAACCTCAACATCTGCGAAAACGAATTCGTCACCTTCGTGGGTGCATCGGGCTGCGGCAAGTCCACGCTGCTGCGCACCATTGGCGGGCTGGAGGTGCAGACCTCGGGCGAACTGCTGGTGGACGGCCAGGCCGTCACCGGCCCGGGCATCGACCGCGCCATGGTGTTCCAGCACTACAGCCTGTACCCGTGGATGCGGGTGAGCGAAAACATCAAGTTCTGTCGCCAGCTTGCGGCCCACACCGAAGGCCGCACCTCGGCCGACGTGGAAGCCGCCGAAGGCCGGGCCGATGCACTGCTGCGCCTGATGGGCCTGGAGCCGGTTGCGCGCTCGTGGCCGAACCAGCTTTCAGGCGGCATGCAGCAGCGCGTGGCCATCGCACGCGCGCTCATGGGCCGCCCCGACATCGTGCTCATGGACGAGCCCTTTGGCGCACTGGACGCACAGACCCGCGAGGTGATGCACGACCTGATCCGCTACGTGCACAAGCTGGAAAAGTCGACCATCGTGTTCGTCACGCACGACGTGGAAGAGGCACTGTACCTGGGCGGCCGCGTGGTGCTCATGGCACCGCGCCCGGGGCGCATCGACACCGTCTACGACGTGCCCTTTGGCGATCAGCGCCAGCAAGACCTGAAACACGCGCCCGAGTTCGTGCGCTTGAAGCGCGACATCCTCGATCGCATCCGCGAAACATCGGGCATGAAGACCGACCTGGAACAGCTTCAGCGCATGACCGGCGCCATCGTCTGAAATTTAGGAAGACCCACACATGACCCCCCACGACACCACCCTCAACGACCCGCTCACCGAGGTACCGCCCAACCCACCACAGGCCTCACCCGTGGACGCCCCGGCCTTGTGGCAACGCTTCCCCGCCGCATCGCTTGAAGGCGTGGACGAAGCCCGCGCCATGTGGAGTGAAGTGGTGCCCGGTGGCAGCCACTGGAGCTGGCGCATGCCACGCGGCAGTGCCATGCGCTTCGTCGCCCTGGAGGCCGGCGCCAACGTGAGCCTGGTGCTTTACAGCGCGCTGGAAAAACTGGAACGCTACAACATGCCCGACAGCCTGAAGGCGCAGCATACCGCGCACTACACGCGCGGCCATGTGCTCATGAGCGACATGGGCCGCAGCATGGCCAGCTTCACAGCCGACAGCCTTGGATGGCACGACCCCCTGGGCGCCCTGCTCGACAACGAGCTGATGCAGCAGAAATACGGCGAGAAGCGCTATGAGGCGAACCGCAACGCCATGCACCGTTCGGGCAGGGATGGTCTGCTGATCGAGATCGGCAAGCACGGCCTGAGCAAGCGCGACCTGATCGCGCCGGTGAACCTGTTCAGCAAGGTGGGCGTGGACGTGCAAGGCCGCTTTGCCTTTGCGCCCAACCACGCCAGGGCCGGTGACTTCGTGGAGCTGCGTTTCGACATGGACGTGATCGTGGCCATCAGCACCGCGCCCCATGGGCTGGACACCGCGCCCGCCTACAGCCCAAAGAAAGTGGGCCTGCTGGCCTGGCGCTGCGGCACCGCACCGGCGAATGACGTGTGCCGCGCCTTCCGCCCGGAAAACGCGCGCGCCCTGCACAACACCGACATGCTGTATGCGTGACACCCCCCTGCGCCGCTTCGCGTCTTCCCCCCTCCCTGGCGCCTTCGGCTTGGAGGGGGGACCGCACCTGCAGCCGGCAAAGCCGGTTCTGCGGTGCGTCTGGACGAGTCCCCGCTGACCACCCAGCTGAATTGAGAACCCGAGTCTGGAGATCTGCAACATGCAAGCCACCACCGCCACCGACATCCGCATTCTGGAGAGCCAGCTGGACCCGGCCCACGCCGTGAGGAACCAGCGCCACCCCGCGGGCGAGCCCATCCTGTTTGAAGTGAAGCGCGGGCAGACGCTGCGCATCGTCGACCTTGAAGGCAACCAGGCCGCCGACGTGCTGTTCTACAACCGGCACGACCCGGCCGAACACTACAGCGCCACCGACACCATGCAGCGCCAGGGCGGCATCTACCTCACCACGGGTTCCGTCATCCGCAGCAACGACGGCAACGCCATGCTCACCATCGTGGCCGACACCTGTGGCCGGCACGACACGCTGGGTGGTGCCTGCGCAGCCGAAAGCAACACCGTGCGCTACGCGCTGCAAAAGAAATTCATGCACAGCTGCCGCGACAACTACCTCATTGCCCTGCAACACGCCGACGTGGGCCTGGGCAAGCGCGACCTGGTACCCAACATCAACTTCTTCATGAACGTGCCGGTCACAGCCGATGGTGCGCTGAGTTTTGAGGATGGCGTGTCCGGCCCGGGCAAGTATGTGGAGATGCGCGCGGAGATGGATGTGTGGGTGCTCATCAGCAACTGCCCGCAGTTGAACAACCCGTGCAACGCCTACAACCCGACGCCGATTCAGTTGCTGGTCTGGAATCCCGTCTGAACGATCTTGTGTGAACCGCTGCTGCGGGACGACCCGCAGCAGCACAACCCTTTCGCAGGACGGCCTGCCTTTTTCGTTCCGAGGTTCACCTCATGTTCAGCAAGGTCCTGATTGCCAACCGCGGCGCCATCGCCTGCCGCATCATCCGCACACTCAAGCAGTTGGGCGTGCGGAGTGTGGCTGTGTATTCCGAAGCCGATGCCCAGGCCCGCCATGTGCGCGAGGCTGACGAGGCCTTCCTTCTGGGCCCGGCCCCTGCGACGGAAAGCTACTTGCGGGCCGACCGCATCCTGCAGATCGCGAAGGATTGCGGCGCGCAGGCCATCCACCCCGGCTACGGTTTCCTGTCGGAGAACCCGGGCTTTGCCGAAGCCTGCGAGGCCGCGGGCATTGCCTTCATCGGCCCGACGCCGGCGCAGATGCGCGCCTTTGGTTTGAAGCACACGGCGCGTGATCTGGCTGAGCAGCGTGGCGTGCCGCTGCTGCCCGGCTCGGGTCTGTTGAGCGATCTGACGCAGGCGCAGTTGGAGGCCGAGCGCATCGGCTTCCCGGTCATGCTCAAGAGCACGGCGGGCGGCGGTGGTATCGGCATGCGGCTGGTGTGGAATGCGGCCGATCTGAGTGATGCGTTTGAGAGCGTGGGGCGGCTTGCACAGGCCAACTTCAAGGACGCCGGCCTTTTCCTGGAAAAGTACGTGGAGCAGGCACGCCACATCGAGGTGCAGGTGTTCGGCGACGGCACGGGCAGCGTGATCGCGCTGGGCGAGCGCGACTGTTCGGTGCAGCGGCGCAACCAGAAGGTGATTGAAGAAACGCCAGCGCCCGGCCTGAGCGACGCACAACGCAGCGAGCTGCACGCCACCGCCGTGCGGCTGGCGCAGGCGGTGAACTACCGCTCCGCCGGCACGGTGGAGTTTGTTTACGACGCGGCCAGCGGCGCGTTCTATTTTCTGGAAGTGAACACGCGCCTGCAGGTGGAACACGGCGTGACCGAGCAGGTGACCGGCGTGGACCTGGTGGCCTGGATGCTGCAGCTGGCCGCCGGTGATCTGCCACCGTTGCACACGCTGCAGCCCACGCCACAGGGTGCTTCCATCCAGGTGCGGCTGTACGCCGAAGACCCGGCGAAAAATTTCCAGCCGAGTGCAGGACTGCTCACCGAAGTGGTGTTCCCCGCCGATGTGCGCGTGGACAGCTGGGTGGAACGCGGCACCGAGGTGCCCGCCTGGTACGACCCGATGCTGGCCAAGCTCATCGTCACCGCCGACACCCGCGAGCAGGCGCTCTTGAAGATGGAAGCCGCGCTGGACGCGACGTGCCTGGCCGGCATCGAAACCAACCTGGACTACCTGCGCCAGGTGGTGCGCAGCGCGGTGTTCCGCGAAGGCCGGCAGGTCACGCGTTTCCTCAACAGCTTCGAGTACCGGCCCGCCACCATCGAGGTGCTGGAACCGGGCGTGCAGACCAGCGTGCAGGACTGGCCGGGCCGCACCGGTTACTGGGACGTGGGTGTGCCCCCCAGCGGCCCGATGGACGCCTACGCGCACCGCCTCGCCAACCAGCTGGTGGGCAATGCGCCCGACGCCCCCGCGCTGGAGATCACGCTGGCCGGTCCCACGCTGCGCTTCAACACCGACGCCGTGGTGGCCGTGACCGGCGCGCCGGTAAAGCTCACGCTGGACGGCCAGCCGGTGGCGATGTGGAAGACGCTTCAAATCAGCGCGGGCAGCACGCTCACCGTAGGCCGCACCGAAGCGGGCGTGCGGCTGGCCCTTGCCGTGGCCGGCGGGCTGAATGTACCCGCCTACCTCGGCAGCCGCAGCACCTTCACGCTCGGCCAGTTCGGCGGCCACGCCGGGCGGCATTTGCGCGCAGGCGATGTGTTGCACCTCACGGGCACGGCCCCTCACGCTGCCGCCATCACACCCCCCGCACTGATCCCCACCTACGGTCACCACTGGGACGTGGGCGTGCTCTACGGCCCACACGGTGCGCCCGACTTCTTCCAGCCAGACGACATCACCACCTTCTTCGCCACCGACTGGAAGGTGCACCACAACAGCAGCCGCACGGGCGTGCGCCTGATCGGCCCCCGGCCCCAGTGGGCTCGCGCCGACGGCGGCGAGGCGGGGCTGCACCCGTCGAACATCCACGACAACGCCTACGCCATCGGCGCGATCGACTTCACCGGCGACATGCCCGTGATCCTCGGGCCCGATGGGCCGAGCCTCGGCGGCTTCGTCTGCCCCGCCGTGGTGGTGAATGCCGAGCTGTGGAAGCTGGGCCAACTGCGCCCGGGCGACACGGTGCGCTTCCACCGGCTCTCGCTGGCGCAGGCGGGCGAGCGCGAAGCGGCGGTCGAGCTCGCCCTGGCAACTCTGGATGGCTCGCTGCCCGCGGCACCGCAAGACGATGCACTGGCGCACACCTCACCGGTGATTCACGAAGACCCGGCGCGCGAAGACGTGCCCGCCATGGTGGTGCGCCAGGCCGGTGATCGTTACCTGCTGCTGGAGTTCGGTCCGCTGGTGCTGGACATCGAGCTGCGCCTGAGGGTGCACGTGCTGATGACGGCGTTGAAAGACCTGCAGGCCCAAGGCCAGCTGCCCGGCATCATCGACATGACGCCCGGCATCCGTTCGTTGCAGTTGCACTTCGACCCGGCGCTGATCAGCCGCGACGCGTTGCTGCAAACGCTGATCGCGGCGGAGGCCGCGCTGCCACCGGTGGACGACATGGTGGTGCCCAGCCGCACCGTGCACCTGCCACTCTCGTGGGACGACCCGCAGACGAAGCTGGCGATTGACAAGTACATGCTGTCGGTGCGGCCCGATGCGCCCTGGTGCCCGAGCAATATCGAGTTCATCCGCCGCATCAACGGACTGGACAGCATCGAGGATGTGTACCGCACGGTGTTCGAGGCGCCCTACCTTGTGCTGGGCCTGGGCGACGTGTACCTGGGCGCGCCGGTGGCCACGCCGCTGGACCCGCGCCAGCGCCTCGTGACCACCAAGTACAACCCGGCGCGCACCTGGACGCCGGAAAACGCCGTGGGCATCGGTGGCGCCTATCTTTGCGTCTACGGCATGGAAGGCCCGGGCGGCTACCAGTTCGTCGGCCGCACGCTGCAGATGTGGAACCGCTGGCGCCACGGCGAAGCGGGCACGGTATTCGAACAGCCCTGGCTGCTGCGCTTCTTCGACCAGATCCGCTTTTGTCCCGTGAGCCAGGATGAGCTGCTGCGCATCCGCGCTGATTTCCCTCACGGTGGCTACGCGCTGCGCACCGTGGAAGGCACATTCAGCCTCAAGGACCACCGCCGCTTCCTCACAGACAACGCGGCCAGCATCGCCACCTTCAAGTCCAGGCAGCAGGCGGCATTCGAGGCCGAGCGCGAACGCTGGGCTGCCGCCGGTCTGGCCGAGGTCACGAGCGAAGCCGACGTGGAGGCCGCTGGCCCAGACAGCGAGATCGACCTGCCCGAAGGTGGACGCCTGATCGCCACCAGCGTGCCGGGCTCCGTATGGAAGGTGGCCGTGAGCGAAGGCCAGCAGGTGCAAGCCGGTGACGTGCTGATGGTGATCGAGTCCATGAAGATGGAGTTCAACCTGCTCGCACCTGCCGACGCCACGGTGCACCGCCTTCTTTGCACACAGGGCGGCTCGGTGGCTGCCGGGCAGAACGTGCTGGTGCTGGTGGAAAAGACCACCTGCCTGGCGTGACGCCTGACACCTTCATGCACACACGCCACACCCACTCGTCACCCATCACTGCGATACCCTTCGGAGGCCCTACCATGTCTTTGCACCAACTGTCTTTCGACCTCGCCAGCGTACAGGCCGCCTACCGCGACGGCTTCACCGTGCGGGAAGTGATCGGCGAGGCGCTGCGCCGCAGTGCAGCCGATACGCACCACACGTATATCCACCTCCTCGGCAGCGATGAGATCGAACCCTTTGTCTCCCGCCTCGACGGAGCGGACCCCGCCAGCCTGCCGCTGTACGGAGTGCCCTTCGCCATCAAGGACAACATCGACCTGGCGCAGATTCCCACCACCGCCGCTTGCCCTGAATTTGCCTTCACGCCATCCGAACACGCCTTCGTCATCCAGCAACTGCTGGCGGCGGGTGCGGTGCCGGTGGGCAAGACCAATCTCGACCAGTTCGCCACCGGCCTGAACGGAACACGTTCACCTTATGGCGCCTGCCAGAACGCGCACGACCCGGCCTTCGTTTCCGGCGGCTCCAGTTCGGGCTCGGCTGTGGCGGTGGCCAGGGGCTACGTCACGTTTGCGCTGGGCACGGACACCGCTGGTTCTGGGCGCGTGCCCGCGTCGTTCAACCAGTTGATCGGCCTCAAGCCCACGCTGGGCCTGCTCTCGGGCACGGGCGTGCTGCCGGCCTGCCGATCGGTGGAAACGGTGTCCATCCTCGCGCTCACGGCAGGCGATGCGCAAGCCGTGCTGGGGGCTGTGGCCGCGTTCGATGAAGCCGATGCCTACAGCCGCCCGGCACAACCCATGGGTGTGGACTTCAGCGCTGGCCCGTTCCGCTTCGGCGTGCCCCGTGCACAAGACCTGGAATTCTTTGGCAACGACGCGGCATCGGAACTGTTCGCTGCATCGGTGCAACGGCTGTCTTCCATGGGTGGCATCGCGGTCGAGTTCGACCTCACGCCCTTTCTTGAAGCCGCCAGGCTGCTCTACGAAGGGCCCTGGGTGGCTGAACGCTATGTCGCCATTCAGGGCTTTATCGACACGCAGCCCGAGGCCGTGTTCGGTCCAGTGCGCACCATCATCGAAGGGGGCCGCGACAAGACCGCCGCCGAAGCCTTCGCCGCAGCCTACAAGCTGAAGGCATTGCGGCGCATTTGCGACCGCGTGTGGAACGATGTGGACTGCCTGCTCACCCCCACCGCAGGCACCATCTACCGCATCGACGACATGGAGGCCGACCCGATCCGCCTGAACTCGAATCTGGGCCGTTACACCAATTTCGTGAACCTGCTTGATCTCAGTGCCGTGGCGGTACCCGCAGGCCGGTTGGCCAGTGGGCCGGCACAAGGCCTGCCCTGGGGCGTGACTCTGGTGGCGCCCGCGTTCAAGGACTTGCCGCTGCTGCGCCTGGCCGACCGCTTCCACCGGCTCGTGGATGGGCACCTCGGTTCCACAACCACGAACGTGGCATCGGTCCCCACCTGCACCGGTCTGCCGTCGGGCGAGTTGGGCACCGCGGGCGCAGGCACCGTGCGCGTGGCGGTGTGCGGCGCGCATCTTTCGGGTCTGCCACTCAACCACCAACTCACTTCACGCGGCGCACGCATCGTGGGCAGCCCGCTGTCGGCACCCGAGTACCGGTTGTACGCGCTGGCAGGCGGCCCCGTGCAGCGGCCAGGCATGGTGCGCATGGCAGAAGGCGGCGCGTCGATCGCACTCGAAGTGTGGGAAGTACCAGCCGCCCTCTTCGGCAGTTTCGTGGCCGGCATTCCTGCGCCGTTGGGCATCGGGAAAGTGAAGCTGGAAGACGGCAGCGAAGCAACGGGCTTCATCTGCGAAGGTCTCGGCGTGGAAGGCGGCACCGACATCACCCACTTCGGCGGATGGCGGGCCTGGCTGGCAGCGGGTGCGCCGCGCTGAAGACAGGCTGGTGCCGATGGAACACCGCGCCAGCGGTCAGGAAAAATCCAGGCTCGCCTGCGCCTGAACTTCCGGACTGCGCGGCCTTGAGAGGTTCTCGGCGCTCCGGTTGCGAGAGCCGTGGCGGCGCACGATGTCGGCCTGAACGGCTGCTATCGCCGGGTCGGTGCGCAAGGCATACACGCGCTGCTTCGCTTCGCGTGTGGCCTGCTCCAGATCCACCAGTGGCATGGCGATGTCCTCGCCTACCACCACGCCACACCGTGTCTGGACTTCGGGCGGCATGCGCCAGGGCTCAAACAGCCAGGCGTCGGGTACCTTCTGCATGGCAGGCAACCAGTGGCGAACGAAGTGCCCATCAGGGTCATGGTCCCGTGCCTGCTTGATCGGGTTGTAGACGCGGGTGGTGTTGATGCCTGTGGTGCCGGACTGCATCTGCATCTGGCTCCAGTGAATGCCGGGCTCGTAGTCGAGAAACTGGCGCGCCAGCCACTCGCCCACCGGGCGCCAGTGCAACCACAACGGGTACGCCGCCACCGACACCAGCATGGCTCGCATGCGGAAATTGATCCATCCGGTCTCGCGCAGCATGGCCACGCAGGCGTCGACCAGCGGCCAGCCCGTTCGGCCGTCCTTGAGCGCCTGCAAATGGACCTCGTTGTGGTCGCTTTCGCGCAGGCCGTCGTACCCCCGGTGCATGTTGTGGTGCTCGATGGCCGGCTCGGTTTCGAGCTTCTGGATGAAGTGACAGTGCCAGTGCAATCGACTCATGAATCCTTCCAGCCCCAGACGCTGGCGGGTCGGCAGGGCGGGGTCGCCCATGCGGAGGCGGGCGGCCTGCACCACCTCGCGCAGACTCAGGCAACCCCAGGTGAGATACGGCGAGAGCCTTGAACACGCATGTGAAGCCGAAAGTGGTGAAGAGATGCCGCCTAGGTAGGTGGCGCTGCGGTCCGTCAGAAAGCTCTGCAACATCTCAAGGCCATTGGCGCGTCCGCCCCGTTGGCGCCGGTCTGGCTCGTGTACCTCCAGACCCAGCGAGTCTGCGCTCGGCCATGGATCGTTTGAGCGCAGCACCTCGGCAGCTTGCAGCGCAGGCGATGGCATCAGCTCGCTTTGCACAAGTTGCTCCCACTGCCGCACCCAATGCTTGCGCTCGCGCAAGCCACGCACCACGCCAAACTGGCGATACTCACGCCACGGCACGGCGTTCGCCTCGCACCAAAGCTTCACGCGGCGGTCGCGCTCGTAGCTGGCTGCGTTGCCCGATTCTTCATGCGAAAACAACCCTAGAAACGGTGACTGCCGATGCAGTCGATCCAGCACGTCGACAGCATCACCCACCGCGAAATGCAACCGACCACCCAGGCACTTGAGTTCCACTTGCAGATCGCGCAGGCTTTCCTGAACAAAAGCCAGGTGTTGCCGCGCAGCATCGGGCTGCTGCCACAGCACAGGCTCCAGCGCATACAGGCACAGCACCGGCCCAAGCCGGGCAGCCTCGGCCAGCGGCGCGTGGTCATGCACTCTCAGATCTCGCTTGAACCACACCACCCGGTACGTCATGGCGTCATTCTCGCGGCAGCTTGCCCGCAGTGCACGACGGAGGCCATTACGGTGAAGACAACATTCAAGCGAAAAAAAACCAGACCCGAAGGTCTGGTTTTTTCAAGCGGCTGGAACCGGATCAGCGTGGGCTGCGACGTGCGACCGGGCGAGCGGGGCCGCCTTCGTTGCGTCGTGGCTGGAAATCGCCGCGCATGGCGCCGCGCTCGGCGTTGCCACGGTCGCTGAAACCACCGCGATCGCCGGCACCTGCCGGCTTGTCACTGCGGCCAAAGCTGGAGAAGCCACCCGGCTTGCCCACGGTGCGGGCCGGAGCACGATCACCAAAACCGCGGCCGGCAGCCGGGCGCGTGTCGGGGCGGTAGCCGCCTTGTTCGCCGCGGTTGTCACCCCGGTTGTCGAAACGGCCTTCGGGGCGCTGTGGCTCGGCACGGCCTTCGAAGCGTGGATCAAAGCGCGCGTCTGGGCGGCGGAATTCGGTACGCGGTGCTTCAGCGCGGCCTTCCGGACGACCTTCAAAACGCGGGCCTCGCGGGGCTGGGCCACGGCGGTCGGCGAAGCGGTCGTTGGAACCACCGAAGCGGTCACCACCGCGCGCTGGCGGGCGGCCACGGCCGAAGGTGTCGGCCTGCGGTGCGCGCTGGCGCGGCTCAAGGCCGGGCACGGTTTCCACGTTGATGCGTTGACGGGTATAGCCTTCGATGTCGGAAATTTTGCGGCGATCACGCAGTTCGGCAAAGGTCACCGCCAGGCCATCGCGGCCCGCACGACCGGTGCGGCCAATGCGGTGGGTGTAGTCCTCGGCCTTCATCGGCAGGCCGAAGTTGAACACATGGGTGATGGTGGGCACGTCAATGCCACGGGCCGCCACGTCGGTGGCCACCAGAATCTGCACCTGGCCGGCACGCAGCGCCATCAAGCGGCGGTTGCGAATGCCCTGGCTCAGGGCACCATGCAGCGCCACGGCTGCAAAGTTGGACTGTTGCAGGTCGGTGGCCAAGCCATCGCATTCGATCTGCGTGCTGCAGAAAACGATGGCCTGGTTGATGCTGGTGTCGCGCAACCAGTGATCGAGCAGCTTGCGCTTGTGGTCGGCGTTGTCGGCCCAGAACAGCACCTGCTTGATGTTGGCGTGTTGCTCCTGCGGCGAATCGATCTGCACCTTCTGCACATGCTTGCCGCCGTCGTGCATCACACGCATGGCGAGCTGCTGGATGCGTGGCGCAAACGTGGCGCTGAACATCATGGTCTGGCGACGCTGGCTGGTGAGTTCATTGACTTCGGCCAGGTCGTCGGCAAAGCCGAGATCCAGCATGCGGTCGGCCTCGTCCACGACCAGGAACTGCACCTTGTCGAGCTTGAGCTGCTGCGAGCGCTGCAGATCCAGCAGGCGCCCGGGAGTGGCCACCACGAGGTCGGCATTCTGCAGACGCGCAATCTGCATCTGGTAAGGCATGCCACCCACCACGTTGGCAATGCGCAGACCACGGCAATGGCGCACCAGGTCAATGGCGTCGTTGGCCACCTGTTGGGCCAGTTCACGCGTGGGGCACAGAATCAGGGCGCCGGGGGTGGCGGCCTTGAAATTGCGCGGGCTGGTGGGGTCCTTGCGCTTGGGCGCCTTGGGAGGCGCTTCGCCGCGGGCAATCGCTTCGGCAGACAGGCGCTCGCGCTCGGCACGCTCATGGGCTTCGGCGTCGGCACGCTGTTGCAGCAAGGTGTGCAGCACAGGCAGCAGGAAGGCCGCGGTCTTGCCGCTACCCGTCTGGCTGGAGACCATCAGGTCGGCAAAACGCTGCTCACCTTCGGCCAGCATGGCCTTGGGGATCACGTTGTTCTGCACGGCCGTGGGCTGCAGATAGCCAAGGTCTGCACAGGCCTGCACCAGTTCAGGCGCCAGGCCAATCAGCTCAAAACCATTGGGGCCGGCGGGCACTTCAGGCTCGGCCATGGGGGATGTGGAAATCTCTGCTTCGGTGTCGGCAGAGTTCATTTCGGGCGTGAATTCGCCGCGGGCTTCAAAAGAGTCGCTCATGTTCGTCCATGCGCAAAAACGCGCAATTGATCGAATGCAGACGCTGAATGGGATGCCGACCTCAATGGGTGGCAGCTCCGGGGCGCTAGATCCGTTCGTGGTTACAAAACATCAACCATCAAACGATCAACGCGCCATGGGTCACAAGAGTTGACGCCGGGAGCGAAGGCCCCATCCGCTGTGCCAGGCTGAAAAGCTTGGCGGGCTGCTGCGAGCCGTTGCCGGCTGCGCGTCAACCCCGTGTTCGGGGGGCCTGGTGTGTGAGGCAGATGCACAAATCATCGCAGTTGCCTGCGAAGCCTTTGATTATCACACAGATTCAGGGAATACCCTGAATGTTTTTCTGTTCAAGGTTCGTCAGCCGGCAAAAAAGCTCAATCCAGGATAGCTGAAACGATCTGGAACAGGATGGCGGCCAGCACTGCCGTGGCAGGCACCGTGATGATCCACGCGGCCACGATGCGCATCACCACAGAGCGCTTGACGATCTCTTTCTTGATCGCTTTCTTCAGCGCCTTCTGCTCCTTTTTTGCAAACACGGCCCCTTCGTCGCTCTCGCGCAGCTTGGCGCGGCGCTTCATGTCGGCCAGCATCCGCTTCTTCTCCTGTACTTCGGCTGCCTCGAAACGGTGAAGGTAGGCTTCGACTTCGGCACGATCGGCTCCCTGATGGCCAGCAAACACCACCGCTTCCATCTTGGCGTAGTTCACCTTGAGCAGTTCGCGCAAGAAACCCACACCGAACACAGCACCAATGGTCACGTGTGTGGTGGACACCGGCATACCGAGTTGGGAAGCCACAATCACCGTCAAGGTGGCGGCCATGGCAATCGAATACGCGCGCATGTTGTCCAGCTCGGTGATCTCCTTGCCCACCGTGCGGATCAGCTTGGACCCGTACAGCGCCAGACCCACGGCCAGGCCCATTGCACCCAGCACCATGATCCACAGCGGTGTGGCTGCCCTGGAAGCAATGGCCCCACTCTTCACTGCTTCATAAATGGCCGCCAGCGGCCCGATGGCATTGGCCACGTCGTTGGCACCGTGTGCAAAACTCAGCAACGCGGCGGAGCAGATCAGGGGCCAGGTGAACAGGCGGTTGACGCCCTGTTTGCTGTTGTCCTGCCGCAGGGCCAATCTGCCCAAGGGCTTGCGCACGAACCACCACACCACCACGGCCACGCCAGCGCCGGCCAGAAGCGCCACGGGAAACGCAACCTTGACGATCTGCCCCAGCCCCTTGAGAAGCATGTAGGTGGTGTAAGCCCAGACCATCAGCGCGATCAATACCGGCACCACACGACCGGCAGCATCGGTCTTTTCGTTGCGGTAGGTCACGCTGCGCTTGATGAGGTACAGAAACCCCGCCGCCAGTGCACCGCCCATGAAAGGCGAAATCACCCAGCTCATCACGATGGCCCCGATGGTGTCCCAGTTCACCAGCCCCCAGCCTCCAGCGGCGATGCCGGCGCCCATGACCGCACCGATGATCGAATGCGTGGTGGACACTGGTGCCCCCACCGCGGTCGCCAGATTGAGCCAGAGGGCGCCCGCCAGCAGCGCCGCGAACATCACCCAGGCGAACGTGGTGGCATCGCCGATCTGGGCCGGATCGATGATGCCACCCTTGATGGTGCCCACCACTTCACCACCGGCCACAATGGCTCCCAGCGCCTCGAACACCGCCGCGATCACGATGGCCCAACCCATGGTCAGCGCGCCCGATCCGACCGATGGGCCCATGTTGTTGGCCACATCGTTGGCACCGATGTTCATGGCCATGTAGGCACCAACTCCGGCCGCCACAATCAGCAGCCAGGCGGCCGATGAGGTGAGTCCGATGGTCGATGCGCCCGTCAGCGACGCATAAATACCCACCATGACGAGAAACAAAACCGCAGCACCCAGCTGTAAAGCTTCCTGGTGCCGAGCCACAAAACGCGAACGGGATTTTTTTGTCATTGAAAATTCACGAGAATTTCACGATTCTGACATGATCGAACGGCCAGTCCGCTCGACGGACCGCAGGCGCCTGCGCGTCTGAAGCTGGCGCCGCGACTCAGCGCAGAAAGTGTTCGCGGTAATGTTCGAGTTCGTCGATCGACTCGTGCACATCGGCCAGCGCCGTGTGCTTCTGCTGCTTCTTGAACGCGTCGTACACCTCCGGACGCCAGCGCTTGGCCAGTTCCTTCAGCGTGCTCACGTCCAGGCAGCGGTAATGGAAGTACGCCTCCAGCTTGGGCATGTACTTCACCAGGAATCGCCGGTCCTGGCTGATGGTGTTGCCGCACATGGGGGAGCCGTTTCTGGGCACATACTTGCCAATGAAAGCCAGCAGTTCGGCCTGAGCCGCCTCTTCGTCCACCGTGCTGGCCTTGACCTTGTCGATCAGGCCGCTCTTGCCATGGGTGCCCTTGTTCCAGTTGTCCATGGCCGCCAGCAACGCGTCGCTCTGGTGAATCACGATCACCGGGCCTTCCACGCGTGGCGTGAGCTGCGGCCCTGTGATCACCACCGCGATTTCCAGCAGGCGTTCTTTTTCGGGGTCCAGGCCACTCATTTCGCAGTCGATCCAGACCAGATTCTGGTCACTTTTTGTCAGTATTGGGGTGGCGCCGGCCTCAATGACAGGGGGTGCTGGTGTTTTTATGCTGGTCATGTGCCGATTCTCACCGATCTGCGAAACAGGGCCCGATGAGCGGCATGCCCTGCTCAGGCACCCACCCTCTCCGTCTTCGATAGACTCCCTCTTCATGGACACCGCTTCCCTCACACTCACTGCTGTTTTCTGCATCCTCCTGCTGGTAGGTCTTGCCATGCGCATGGTGCTGGCCAGCCGGCAGATCCGTCACGTGGCCCGCCATCGGGACGCAGTACCTATCGCCTTTGCACAAACCATCACGCCGGAAGCCCACCGCAAGGCCGCCGACTACACCATCACCAAGACCCGTTTCGGCTTGCTGGAACTGGCGCTGGAGGCGGCGCTGCTCCTTGCCTGGACCTTGCTGGGGGGGCTTGAATGGCTGAACATGACGCTGCTGGCCGCGCTGGGCGGTGGCATGGTGCAGCAATTGGCGTTGCTGGCGTCCTTTGTGCTGATCGGCGGGCTGGTGTCCTTGCCGATGGGCTGGTGGTCGACCTTTCGCATCGAAGAGCGCTTTGGCTTCAACAAGATGACGCTGGGTATGTGGGTCGGCGATCTGCTGAAGGGCACACTCGTCGGCGCCTTGATCGGCCTGCCCATCGCGGCTCTGATGCTCTGGCTCATGGGTGCTGCCGGCCCACTGTGGTGGGTCTGGGCCTGGGGCGCGTGGATGGCGTTCAACCTGTTGCTGCTGGTGCTCTACCCCACGGTCATCGCACCCCTGTTCAACAAATTCGAGCCGCTGAAGGACGAAGAACTGAAGTCGAGGGTGAATGCACTCATGCAGCGATGCGGCTTTGCCGCCAGCGGCCTGTTCGTGATGGACGGCAGCAAACGCAGTGCGCACGCCAACGCCTACTTCACCGGCTTCGGCGCCGCCAAACGCGTGGTCTTTTTTGACACCTTGCTGCAACAACTCAGCCCGCCAGAAATTGATGCGGTGCTGGCGCACGAACTGGGACACTACAAGCGCCGTCATATCGTCAAACGCATTGCCATGATGTTCGCCGTGAGCCTGCTGGGTTTCGCCTTGCTGGGCTGGGCATCGCAGCAAGCCTGGTTCTACCTGGGCCTGGGTGTCACGCCTTCGATGGATGCGCCCAACGACGCACTCGCCCTGCTGCTGTTCATGCTGGTGATCCCGCTGTTCACCTTTTTTCTGTCGCCGCTGACCGCGCTGCTTTCCAGGCGCCACGAGTTTGAAGCCGACGCCTACGCCGTGACCCAGACCAGTGGATCGGACCTGGCTTCCGCACTGCTCAAGCTCTACAAGGACAACGCGAGCACCCTCACCCCCGATCCGGTGTACGCCCGGTTCTATTACTCGCATCCCCCAGCGAGCGAACGCCTGGCCAGACTGCGCGCTGCCTGAGATGAAACACCCCCGCGCCGCTTCGCGTCACCCCCTCAAGGAGGCGGCACTGGCCGTCCGTCCTGAGCTTGTCGAAGGGCGGCCCGGCGGTGCCCCTGGATGGGACCGTTTCATGCGTCGCAGTAGCGCTTCGGCGCCATGAAAACTGGCTCGATCTCACCATCATCACAATGCACCAGAACCGCCGAGCGCTCAGCGCCACCGAACTCGTCACCCATCTGACCCAGCTCAATGGCGACCACGCACAGGGCTGGAAGCTGTTGGACGGGGCACTGGAGAAGGCGTTTGCATTCGCCAACTTTCATGAAACCATGGCCTTCGTCAACGCGGTGGCCTGGATCGCGCACCGGGAAGACCATCACCCCGACCTTTCGCTGAGCCATGGGCGCTGTACGGTGCGCTTCAACACCCACGATGCGGATGGCATCTCGCTCAGCGATTTCCATTGCGCCGCTGCGGTGGACCAACTGCTCAAGGCCTGAATGAACACATACCCTCACAGGTGGCCGCTTTGAAACCTCGCCACGCGCAGCCGCCGGCCGCTTCTGCCGAAACGATGGGTGGTCTTGTGGTGGCTGCTTTTGGACGACACTGCCTGGTGGAGACTGCGGACGGCACGCGGCGCATCTGCCACCCGCGTGGAAAAAAAAGCCAAGTGGTTGTGGGCGATCAAGTGCAGTGGCAGCACACGGGCGACGAAGGCAGCATCGAGCGTGTTGAAGAGCGTCGGAACCTCTTCTACCGTCAGGACGAGCTGCGAACCAAGTCATTTGCCGCCAACCTCGACCAGGTGCTGGTGTTGATCGCAGCCGACCCGGAGTTTTCTGAAACGCAACTGGCCCGCGCCCTGATCGCGGCAGAAGCCGAGCGCATCGACGTGCTGGTCGTGCTGAACAAGAGCGATCTGCAACCCGCCTTTGACCGGGCCTGGGACCGTCTTGCCCCCTATCGCCGCATGGGGTGCACCGTGCTACCGCTCAGACTCAAGGGCAGTACGGCTGCGGGTTCGGAAGCCGGCATTGACGAACTTCTGGCGAAGCTGGCCGGCAAACGAACTCTGGTGCTGGGGCCGTCCGGCGCAGGCAAGAGCACCCTGGTGAACCGGTTGGTGCCTCATGCGCAGGCGCTCACCGGCGAGATATCAAAGGCCCTGAATTCCGGCAAACACACGACCACAAGCACCACTTGGTACTGGACCGACACCGAACGGCAAACCGCGCTGATCGACTCCCCCGGTTTTCAGGAATTCGGCCTCAACCACATCGAACCCATGCAGCTCGCGCAATACATGCCCGACCTGCGCGCCACACTCGGCCACTGCAAGTTCTACAACTGCACCCATCTGCACGAGCCTGGCTGTTCGGTGATCACCCATGTGCACGGCGGCCATTCAGGGTCCGACTCAGCCACATCGGACAACCTGTCCATCAGCGAGAACCGCTATCGCATATATCGCGACCTGTTTGCGGAACTGTCCGACAAGCGTATGTATTGAAAAGCACCCCCGCAGCGCTTCGCGCTACCCCCTCAAGGGGGCGATACCAGTGGCCCGGCAAAGCCGGTTCCACGGTATCTCTGGAAGGGGTCATTTCGCGCCGGAGAGACTTTGCTGCGGTGCGCCGCTTCCAGAGGGCGCGCTGAAAGCGACGCAGGAAAAAAAACACCGGGCAACGAGGTACATCCATCCAGAGACACCGAGGATCCGGCTCCGCCGGTCCAAGGTGTCGCCCCCTTGGAACGTGTTTATGGTCTGCGTGGGGTCCCCACGCAGACCGTAAACACGTTCCCACAGGGGGGTGGCGCCGAAGGCGACGCGGGGGGTGGCTTTGCTCAGCCGATCAAGCGGGCCAGGGTGAGCAGGGCCAGCAGCAGCATCCACAGCACCACAGTGCGCCAGACCAGGCCCACCACGCCGCCGAGGTGCACAAGCTGCGGATCGGGCCGGAAGCTGCCATCTGCCTGTGAAGCCAGCACCTCTTGTGGTGCCTGAGCAGCCAGACGCACGTTCAGCGCACCCGCCGTGGCCGCCAGCACCACACCGTCGCTGCCGGGTGCATGCCGGGCCGCCTCGCTTCGCCAGTTCGCCACGGCATCTTCAAAGTTGCCCACCACTGCAAACCCCAGTGCGGTGGAGCGGGCGGGCACATAGTCAATCCATTGCCAGGCACGTGCCGCAGCCACCTGAAGGGCCAGGCTCGGTGTGCCGTCGGCTCTGGCGCGCCAGTTGCGCGAAAGGTACTCTGCCAGGCGGTAAAGCACCGCGCCCACCGGCCCCAGGCCCAGCATCCAGAAAAAGACAAACACAATCAGCACCCCGAACACATGGCGATGCGCCGACACCACGGAGTGCTCGATCACCTGGCGCAGCAGCTCCGTGCGTGGCAGGCTGTGTGCATCCACGCGCAGCCATTGGGCAAATTTCTCACGGGCAGTCAGATCATCGCCACTTTCCAGCGCCTGGCGAATATCGCTGAAATGGTGGCTGAACTGTCGAAACCCCAAGGTGACATACAGCACCCCCACGAGCCAGACAAAACCAAGCAAAGGGTTGAGGTAATTCAGTCCCCAATGGGCCACCCAGGCCACCCCGGCAGGCACGCCCACCGCAAGCAACCATGCCAGCCAGCCATGGGCCGACTCGCCGGCATCCAGGTTGCGCCGCACCAGCCTCACCCACCCGCGCATGGCGCCATGCACCGGGTTGTCGTACGCCAATGGGCGAGCCTGCTCCAGCAGCAAGGCAATGAGGATGGCAAAGAAACTCATGGGTGCCATCATAGCGGTGGCACACAAAGGTTCAGGTTGACAGCAGGCGGTAGAAGTTGCGCAACATGCCCGCCGTGGCCCCCCAGATGAATCGTTCGCTGGCGCCATCCTGGTAGGGCATCGAGTACCACTCACGCACCACCCCTTCAAACTCGAACACGTGCCTGCGGTGGTGGGCGGGATTCATCAGAAACGCCAGTGGCACCTCGAACACATCGGCCACCTCGTAAGGGTTCGGCTGCAGCAAGAAATCGGGCTTCACCAGCCCGACCACGGGCGTGATGACAAACGCACTGCCGGTGGTGTAAATCGGCAAAGTACCCAGCACTTCAATGGCGTCTGCCGGTAAACCGATTTCTTCATGGGCCTCGCGCAGTGCAGCGGCCGTCGGGTTCGCGTCTTCGGCGTCCACCTTGCCGCCTGGCAAGGCTATCTGGCCAGAGTGCGTGGACAGGTGTGCTGTTCGCTGGGTGAGGATCACGGTGAGACAGTCCCGCATGACAAGGGGCAGCAGAACAGCCGCATGGGCCGTTTCGCGGTTCATGAACCTCTGTTCGCGATGCAACTCCGGCGTCCACACGGGTGGGCTGGCAAACAGCCTGCGCAGACCTTCCGGCGTCATCCGGTCGGCATGGGCGGGACGCAAGTGATGGTCGTCGTCCCGAACCAGTACGGGCACTTCACGGGGATCGAACTGGGGCAGCAACTGTGTCATGTAAGGCGCGAAAACAAGAAACGACGGCTTCATTCTGAACCAACACCGAACAGCCGCGTGCGGGGACACGCGGCAGCCCTGCCAACAAGTGACGGAATGGAGCACCCAGAAAAAAAGGCCGCTCCGGAGAGCGGCCTTTCAGCGATGACACGGGGCCAATGGCCCGCGCATCAAGCGCCCAGCTTTTCCTTGATGCGTGCCGACTTGCCGCTGCGCTCGCGCAGGTAGTACAGCTTGGCGCGACGCACGTCACCACGGCGCTTGACTTCGATCTTGGCGATACGGGGGCTGTACAGCGGGAAGGTGCGCTCGACGCCTTCACCGTTGGAGATCTTGCGAACGATGAAGCTGGAGTTCAGGCCACGGTTGCGGCGGGCAATCACCACGCCTTCGTAAGCCTGCACACGCTTGCGCGTGCCTTCGACCACGTTCACGCTCACGATGACGGTGTCACCGGGGGCAAACGGGGGGATGTCTTTGTTCAAACGAGCAATTTCTTCTTGCTCAAGGGTCTGGATGAGGTTCATGGTTTCCTGATTCACGATCATGCCCGCGCTGCACTAAAGGCCACGAATCCGGCAGGGGCCCTGTCCATTGGGTCCATGACACATGGACACCATTGCGGGCTGGCCCGGTCACGGCGGCCGGTCAGAGGATCGAAAAGCTTTTGATTATAGCTGTTCTCGAAAACGCAGGAAAGACTCATCCTGCGGGCTCAAAGCGCCCTGGGCGCGCGCCTGGTCCAGAAGGTCTGGCCGCAGGCTGGCGGTGAGCGCCAGGCTTTGCTCGCGGCGGTAGCGGGCGATGCGCTCGTGGTGCCCGCCGAGCAACACCTCAGGCGCCGGCATGGGGCCATGGGGCCCGTGCCAGACTTCCGGGCGGGTGTGGTGCGGGCTGTCCAGCAAGCCATCGAGTGCGGGGTTGAAACTGTCCTGCTGATGGCTGCCTTCGTCGCTGAGCACGCCCGGCTGCAGGCGGGCGACGGCATCGAGCAAGGCCATGGCCGGGATCTCGCCGCCCGAAAGCACGAAGTCGCCGAGGCTGATCTGGATGTCGACACAGGCGTCGACGAAACGCTGATCCACCCCTTCGTACCGACCACACACCAGCACAGCACCCTCCCCCTTCGCCCAGGATTCGACGCCCGCGTGGGAGAGGCGCTCACCGGTGGGCGTGAACATCACCACAGGTGCCTGCTGGTCTGGCGGGTCACCCCGGTCGGACCGAACCGCCTGCAAACACTTCCAAAGCGGCTCGGCCATCATGACCATGCCGGGGCCTCCCCCGAAGGGACGATCGTCTACCCGTCGGTACTGTCCTTCGGCAAAATCCCGGGGGTTCCAGAGCCTCACACTCACCAAGCCGCCCTCGAAGGCACGCCTGTTGATGCCGCTCTTGAAGAACGGTTCAAAGAGCTCGGGAAACAGGGTGATGACGTCGAATCGCATGCACGTATTGTCCCCCTGGGGATTCAATAGTCTTTTTGCCAGTCGACCGTGATGCGGCGGGCCACTCGGTCCACGTCGTCGACGTAGGCCGAGACGAAGGGGATCATGCGCTCGGCCGTCTGCGGCTCGCCATCGACGGCATCTTCTGTGTACTCCAGCACCAGCACGGCGTTGGGGCCGGTCGACATGAGGTCGCGCACCACGCCCATGTGCTCGCCTTCGCGGTTGACCACATCGAGGCCGATCAGATCGACCCAGTAGTACTCCCCTTCGGGTGTGGGGGGGAATACGCTGCGAGGCACAAAGATGCGAACACCTTTGAGCGATTCGGCCGCACTGCGGTCGTCCACGCCTTCAAACCTGGCAACAACGCCGTCAGCATGCGCTTTGATGTCGGCCACGGCGACCGAAACGCAGCCGCCAAACGCCGAGAAGCCACGCGCGAAGCGGGCTTCGGGTGGCTGAAGAAACCATTGGGTAGAGGCAAACAGCGCCTGCGTATCGGTGCTGTGGGGGTGGATGCGCATCCACCCCTTGATGCCCCAGGCCTCCTGGATACGACCCAGTTCGACGGCATCGACCGGCAGGGCCGATGCCGCAAAAGGCGTGGGCGATGGGCTGCTCACCAGAGGGTCACCGGGGCAGCCAGAGGATCAGGCCGCGACGGCCTTCTCGGCGTTCTGCTTGACCAGACGGGCCACGGTATCGGACGGGGTAGCACCCACGCCGGTCCAGTAGGTCAGGCGATCCACAGCAATGCGCAGAGGCTCCTCGCCACCGCGGGCCAGCGGGTTGTAGAAACCAATGCGCTCGATGAAGCGGCCATCGCGGCGATTGCGCTTGTCGGCAACCACGATGTTGTAGAACGGACGGGATTTAGAACCGCCACGGGAGAGTCGGATGACGACCATGATTTATCCTTCGGGTGGAGAGGTACCAAAATCGGTACTTCACCGGGTTCTTGCGGGATGCAACACATCCTACACAACAACCCGCTTGATTGCAGCGCTTGAGACACACGACTGACCACCCGGCCAGCGAAACGCCGCAAAGCCTGCGATTATAGCCCGTGCGGCAAAAAACAAGATGCCGTCCGACCGAACCTCACCTGAACCTCACTCATGCCGCTCATTCGTCCCAGCGTCGATACCGATCTTGACGCCATTACCCGCATCTACGGTCACCACGTGCTGCACGGCACAGGCACGTTCGAGACCACCCCCCCTGCTGCACAGGACATGGCCGCCCGCCGCGCCGACGTGCTTTCCAAAGGGCTGCCCTGGCTGGTCATTGAAGAAGATGGACAGGTGGCCGGGTTCGCCTACGGCAACTGGTTCAAACCAAGGCCGGCATACCGTTTTTCTGTCGAAGATTCGATCTACATGGCGCCCGAAGCAGCAGGCAAGGGATGGGGCCGCGCCCTGCTCGCCGAGTTGATGGCGGCATTTGAACGCGCTGGCGCCCGCAAGGTGATGGCCGTGATTGGCGATTCGGCCAACGCAGGCTCGATCGGCGTCCACAAAGCGCTGGGCTTCGAGCACGTGGGTACCGTGCAGTCGTGTGGCTGGAAATTCGATCGTTGGCTTGACATCGTATTGATGCAAAAGAGCCTGGGACCTGGCGACACCACGCCTCCGACCGACATCGAAAGTCACCAGTGAGCGGCGCCAAGCACAAGACGCTGGCCGTCGGGCTCGCATTGCTGGGTGGCTCGCTGGGCCTGCATCGTTTTTACCTGCGCGGCCTGGGTGACTGGGTCGGCTGGCTGCACCCGGTGCCTGCCGCGCTGGGGTGGTGGGGTGTGGACCGGGTGCTCACCTATGGGCAGGACGACAAACTGTCGTGGGTACTGATTCCCCTGCTGGGTGCTTCAGTGGCAGCAAGCTGCCTGATGGCGATCATCTATGCGCTGACCGAAAAAGAGAAATGGAACCAGCAGTTCAACCCAACGCTTCCTGCGGACGCCAGCGCCGGCAGCACAAACTGGCTGACCATCGGCGCCCTGGTATTTGCACTGCTGCTGGGCACCATCGCTTTCATGGGCAGCCTGGCCTTCGGCGTCCAGCGGTACTTTGAGTACCAGATTGAAGAGGCGAGAAAGATCAGTCAGCCGGCAGACGACTGAGTCGTCGATGGTGATGCAGGAGGGCAAGCCCTCACCACCATGACATCACGAGCATCACAAGACTCAAGGTCAGCAACGCGGCAACAGTTGACACACCCATGCTGGCGGTCGTGGTTTCCTGTGCCACTTCGTAACGCTGCGCGAACAGAAACACGTTGGCACCTGTGGGCAGCGCTGCCGCCACCACCATCACCGTCAACGGCAAGCCGGTGATGCCGAATGCCCATGCGCTCAAGCCCACCATCACGGGCAACACCAGGTTCTTGGACAGAGTGGCCCAGAGCGCCGGCTGCCAATGCCCCGTGAGTGGCGTGCGGGCCAACGTGATGCCCACCAGCACCAGTGCAATCGGACCAAAAGCATTGCCCAGCAACTGCAGCGGTCGGTCGATCACTGTGGGCAAGGACCACCCGGTCTGGGCAAACAGCAGGCCACACAAGATGGGCAGGGGCACCGGATGGATCAATGCGCTCTTGAAGGCAGACCAGGTGGTGGCCAGCAGGTGCGGCTGCTCCATGCCGGCCTGTCGGTTTTCGCGCGCCACCGCCAGTTCCAGCACAACGGTGGCGGTGGTCAGCAGCAGCAGCGCGTGCACCGACACCAGGGTCAGCAAGGTCACCAGACCCGCCTTGCCGTAAGCCAGCTCCACCAGCGTGATGCCAATCATCACCATATTGGAAAAAACCCCGGTGAGCGCCAACACCACACTGCGGCGGTTGAAGCCTCGCCATCCGATCAGCACCGCCAGCAACACCCCCGCTGCCAGGAAATAGGCCACCAGCGGCCGCAGATCCAGCTCTTCGAAGCGCACCGCACTCATGGTGCGAAACAGCAGCGCAGGGATCAGCAGCAGAAAGACCAGATTGGACAGGTCCTTGATGGCGGCGTCCCGAATCCATTGCAGGCGCCCGGCCATGAAGCCAATGGCAACGAGCAGAAAGACGGGGGCGAGGGAAGCAAAAACAGGATGGGCAGATGGGTTCACCCGCCAATGTTAAGGCCGTCGAACCGAAAGGTCGCTCACAGGGGTGGATGGATGGCCTGGCAAGACCCCCTCCGTCAGGCAAGTAGCGGCTCACCCAGCATGTAGCGCGCGAAGTGCGACAGCGAGTCGCGCATGAAACGGCGTCGCTCTCGCAAGCTGGGCCATTGCTGCCCGGCAGGACCATCTACGATGAGGCAGGCCAGACCGTGCACCTGCGCCCAGTAGATGGGGGACAGCGCCGCCACTTCAGATTCGCCATGCAGCAAGCACACCATGCGCTGGAGTTCACCGTGGGCCGAGTCACCAGCCTCTCGGGCTGCCGGGTACCGCGATGGGTCGCAAATTTCAGGCCTGAACATGATGCGGAAGATGCCCGGCCGGTCGATCGCAAAGCCGACGTACGCCTGTCCCGATTCCATCAGGATGGCATGACGGCCCTCGCCGGCATTGCGCTGATTGGCCAGCGCCAACCTTCGGGCCAGCTCCACGAAACCCTGGGTCACCAGTTCGCCCAGGATGCTTTCCCGATCGGCGAAGTGGTGATAAGGCGCCTGATGCGTGACACCACTGCGTCGGGCCACCTCGCGCATGGACAACGCAGCCAACCCCTCGGTTTCGAGGAGTTGCTCACTGGCTTCAAGAATGCGTTGACGCAGATCAGGAGCGGTGGCTTTTTCGGAACGGCGTACGGACATGTTGCTGGGTGGAAGCAGACGCAAGTGGGCAATCAAAGGCATCAGCATAAGCGCACTTGACACCGTCTAGTTTTATTTCTACCATTTCACCAAACCAGACAGTGTCTAGTTTTTTCCGACTCGTCCATCTTTGTTCACTGTTGATCCCATGACTTTCAACCTTGCGTCCGCTCCGGTGGCCGAACCACCCAATCCGGCATGCCTCATTTCCTCTTCGGCACAGCGCAACAGAAGGGGCCAGACATGACGCCACTTGCGCAGCTCGATCCCGACACCGCCTTCGGTTGGGCCAACACTCTGGCCCTGCTGGCATGGCTGTCGCTGGCACTTTCACCGGCCAAGGCACGCTGGACGCCTTGGATCTGGCGCATCACCGGGCGCGCATTGCCCGTTGCTTTCGGCATGGTTTATGGGGCCTTGCTGGCGCTTCACTGGCGCGGCGAGGGCGGCTTCAACAGTCTGGACGATGTGCGCGCCATGTTCGCCGTGCCGGGCGCCCTGGCCGCTGGCTGGGTGCACTACCTGGCCTTTGACCTCTTCGTGGGCACCTGGATCTCCGAACGCAGTGCACAGCTCGGCATCGGCCATGGCTGGGTGCTCCCACTGTTGTTGTTGACTTTCATGCTGGGCCCGCTCGGCATTCTCGCTTTTGTGCTGGTTCGTGCGCTGCGCCGACCGGCTTCCCTGAAATGGCAACCCGGAGCAACCCCATGAGCCTCCCTTCCTCCCCAGCATCCCGCATGATCGGCACCCCTGCTTCCGCATGGCAGAACCCCTTCCAGACTTTTCTTGCCGAATCCCTGTCGCGCCAGAGGGCGCTCACCGTCTTCGCACTGCTGATGTGGGCGGCCATGCTGCCCACGTTGCTCGCCTGGGGTCTGGACGACCGCCAACTGCGAGGCGTCAACGTGTGGATCAAACCACTCAAGTTCATGGCATCGGTCGGCCTCTTTGCCCTGTGCACGGCGTGGTTCATCGGCCTGCTGCCCCCTGATCGAAGAACCCATCGCATCATCAGGATCGTGGTGGGCATGCTCATCGGTGCCGGCCTGTTCGAGATCGGCTACATCACCCTGCAGGCAGGGTTGGGCGTGGGCTCGCACTACAACACCAGCAGTGCGTTTCACGGCGTCATGTATTCGCTCATGGGTGCAGGCGCGTTGGTACTGACGGCCACACAACCACTGCTGGCCTGGCAAATCGCACGCCACGCACGACCCGAGGTGCCCAGGGTATGGCGTGACGCCGTGGTGCTGGGCCTCGTGTTGACCTTTGTGCTGGGTGCAGGTTCGGGTGGTCTGCTGGGTTCGGTTCAGCCCCCCTCTGGCGCTGGCCTGCCGATTCTGGGCTGGCATTTCTCAGGTGGTGACCTGCGTCCCGCCCATTTCATTGGCATGCATGCCCAACAATGGTTGCCTTTGGCGGGACTGCTGCTGGTCCATTCGACGCCACGGTTTGCGCGCGTCGCCTTGGTTGCGGTCACGTTGCTGGTGGTGGGCGTTTGGCTCTGGGCATTGGCCAATGGGCTGGACGGCGCGGTATTCATCACGCCGGGGATCCCGCGATGAATCGCTGGGAAGCCGCTACTTCACACCGACTGCATCGGTGAACCGGTAGTAGAAGCCAAAGGGATCATTCGGCAAAACGTGGAATGTGCCTTCCACCACCACGGCCCCGAGGCTGTACTTCACCGGCACCTTGGTGCGCACCTCCACCATGCTTTCAGGGCCGCCTGGCGTGCAGAATGAACAGGTGAGCGGCACGGACGACAACAGAAAATGGCGCTGCTGTTCACCCGGGTCCAGCGGCATCATGAAACCCTGCAGCCGCTGCTTCTTCTGGTCAAGCGCCTTCACCTCGGCCGAATACACCGGCACGATGCGCTTTTTTTCAATGCGCGTGGTCACGTCGGTCAGCAGCGACCAAGCCAGCACGTCTTCGCGCCTGGGCAGCGGCGCAAACGGGCTGAGCGGGCTGTGAACGCCCGCACCCTCCCCACTGGGCAAAACGCCACCATGGCCCTGAGCGTCAGGAGCCTGGCCTGCCGGTGGCAGCGGCGAGGTCAGGGTCTGCGCCCAAGCCCCACCCATCAAGGCGCCCGACAGGCACAGCAGTAAAAGGTCTCGACGACACGAAAGCAGCGGAATGGAAAGAAGTCGAGGCATCAGCGTGAACGAATCAGAACGGGAAGTGACAGGTTGCAGAGTCATTGTGTGCCCACCGGCACCCAAGCTCAATGCGCGTGGCGCATGCCACAGTATTTGCCCAACGCAAGACCTTTGCAAGCGGCCTGGAGTTCCGCCGTACAGACCTTTTCACCTTTGCCCGCCTCCAGGCACTTGGCGGCGCCTTCGTGGGCGGCGGCCATGGCGCGGTGGCGCTGGATGTCTTCCTTCACTTCCTTCTCGGAGTGCTGAGCCATGGCCACGGAAGCCAGCAAGGCGGTGGAAAGGATCAGGAGTGCTTTTTTCATGAAATGGACCTCGGATTCAGGAGTTGAGTGACATCGATGCGGTAGACGCTGGCGACCGGCAGACACGCCGCCACCACCGCCACCCCCAGGGCCAGCACCGGCACCCACCCCTCGGCAGGTACCCATTGCCAACCCGAAATGGACAGCGACTGACTGTCCACCAACCACTGGCCGATCAGGGTCGCCAGGCCGTGAGCCGCCAACAGACCCAGCACGCAGGCCAGCGCCGCCAGCCAGAGCGCTTCCAGAAGCAGCAGCAGTGCCACCCGCTGCGGCGGTGCACCCAGCATGCGCAACATGGCCAGATCGTCGCGGCGCTCGCGCACCGCATTCCACAGCGCGATGAACACCGACAAACCCGCCACAGCGAGCAACACCGCCGCAAGCGCACGCAGGGCCTGTGTGCCCACGCCCACCATGTGGAGCAGGCGGGTGATCTCGATCGCGGGCGCGGCCGCCTGCATGGAGGTGGACTGGTTCACAAACCGCGGAAAACTCGCTGCCGCCAATGGCGTTTTGTAGCTCAGAAGGGCCAGCGTGATTTCTCGGTCAGCCGCCAGCGCCTCGGCCAGCTCGACCTTTTCAGCCTCGCTCATGCCATCGCCCGCATGCACGTCATCGTGCACCTGCCAGACGGATTCGCTGGCGGTGAGGATCAGTCTGTCCAGGACGCAACCGCATGGCGCCAACACACCGGTCACGACGTACGGCGTGGCGTCGTGCACCGCACCGCCAGTGCCCAGCCCGTGCATGCCTTCAAAGGCCTGGCCCAGCTTCAAGCCAGTGTGCTCGGCCACCCGGGCGCCCAGCACAGCCTGCATGGGTGCGGTCCACAGAGCACCCCGCGCCACCTTTGCCCCGTAATGCGCCACATAGGCGTGCGTGGTACCCACGATGCGGTAACCCTGCAGGTTGTCCCCCAGGCTCAGCGGAATCAGTTGGGCCACCTGTGGATGCTGGGCGAGCTGTTCCGCCTCGGCCAGGGGTATGTTGCCGGGCGGCACATCGATGTGGAACACTCCCGACAGGATGAGCTGCATGGGGCTGCCCTTGGCACCCACCACCACGTCAATCCCTGCCAGGTCTCGCTCAAAGGCCCGCGCGGCCTGGTCCTGCACGATGATCACAAAGGCCATGGATGCCAGGCCCAGCGACAGCAGAATCAAATTGAGTGCGGTGGACAGAGGGCGTGCCCAGAGGTAGCGCCACGAGAGGCTGAACGCGTTCACGCGTGCACCTCCTGCCCCACCGATTCAAACGGCAGCTCCTGCGCCTGCGGCAGGGCCTGTCGAACCCTCGCATCGTGCGTGGCGATCACCAGGGTGGCGCCAGCCGCATTGGCAGCGTGCATCAGCAATGCGAGTGCTGCTTGACACGCAGCGTCGTCCAGGCTGGCCGTGGGTTCGTCTGCCAGCACGACCCGGGGCTGCATCAGCACGGCACGCGCCAGCGCCACGCGCTGTGCCTGCCCGCCAGAGAGCTGGTGTGGGCGCCGACCGGCCAACGCGGTCAAGTCAAGCGCGGCCAACGAGCGCCGAATGGCTTCGCGGTCCAACGGCACACCGGCCGCAAAGTAGGCCAGTGCCAGATTGTCGTGCACCGTGAGGGCGCTGCTCAGGTGCAGCTTCTGCGGCAGAAAGCCCACATTCTGTGCGCGCCAGCGGTCGCGCTGCCCGGAGCGCAGTACACCCACCGACTGACCGGCCACCACCACCTCACCCTCTGCAGGCGTGAGCAGCCCGGCCGCCAGCGCCAGCCAGGTGGATTTGCCGCTGCCCGAAGCGCCGCGCAACAACAGGGTGCCGCCTTGTGGCACCACCACATTGCGGAAGCACAAGGGGGCATGGCCCGCGTAAGCGAACCGCAGGTCGCGGGTTTCAATCACGCCCGAGGTTCCTGTGCTGCCCCGGGCTCGACACACGAAGCACAGGTGCCGTGCACAGCCAGATCGACCCGCGTTCCCGCATGACCCATCTGGGCCAGCGCCTGGAAAAGGTGGTGGGTGGCGATGCGGGTGGGCTCGCTGGCGTCGAGCAGGGGGAACTGCCGGTGGCAGGCGTCGCATTCAAACCGAGGGGCGACGTCGGGCGAAGCATCGGTTGACAAGGGTGCCAGGCTGAAGCGCCAGGTACGCTGATCGTCGGTCTGACGCTGCAACACGCCACACCCGGCCAGGCGGTCCAGCAAGCGGTAGAGCGTGACGCGGTTGATGTTCAGGCCTCGCGCCGTCAATGCTGCGAGCGCCTGCGCATGCGTGAGTCCACCATTGGGACGCGCCAGGAACAGACCCAGCACCGCGCGTGTGGCCAGCGTTCGGCGCAGGCCGGCGACTTCCAGCCGGGACTGGATTTCGGCCGGTACAGACACAGCCACTTTCGGATTGGGATGGACCACAGGCGATTCTCAATTTATTGCAACTGGGTTGCGTCATTGTTGCACTAACGCCATCAGGTTGCAATAAAAACCGCCTGTCAAATCGGTGAACACTTGCCCGGGGGCATATGTTGCGCTGGTGTGCTGTCCCGCTCCGGATAGGCGTACCGGCTGGGCGATGCGCTCACCACTACACTGTGCACCCCTCTTGCGCGCGACCCCGGAGACCCCCTTGCCCGTCACCCACCTGCTCCTCGCTCTCGCGGTGGTCTTCGTCTGGGGCACCAATTTCGTGGTCATTCGCTGGGGGTTGGACGGCATGCCGCCGTTCCTCTACGCCACACTGCGCTTCGTCTTCTCTGCCCTGCCCTGGCTACTGTTTGTGCCGCGTCCCACGGTGCCCTGGTCGCGCATGGCCACGTTTGGCGTCCTGCTGGGTGTGGGTCAGTTCGGCCTGCTGTTTCTGGCCATGCGCAGCGACATCTCGCCCGGCATGGCGTCGCTGGTGGTGCAGTCGCAGGTGTTTTTCACGATTGGCCTTTCCCTGATCTGGCTGCGCGAGCGGCTGCGGTGGTTTCAGGGCGTGGGTCTGGCCCTCGCACTGGCAGGGCTTGCCGTGATCGGTCTGAATCTGGACGCCACCATCACCCTCATTGGCGTGGCACTGGTCATGGCTGCCGCGTTCTTCTGGGCCTGTGCGAATCTGGTGGTGAAGTCCCTCGGACCGGTGAACATGTTGCACTTCATGGTCTGGAGCAGCGTGTTCGCCATACCGCCCTTGCTCGCTTTGTCCCTGTGGCTGGAGGGCCCTACCGCCATGGCTGGTGCCATGCAGCACGCAAGCGCTGGCGTATGGGTCAGTGTTTTCTGGCAGGCCGTGGGGAATACCTTGTTTGGCTACGGCGTGTGGAACTGGCTATTGGCCCGTCACCCGGCAGCAACGGTCACGCCACTGGCTCTGCTCGTGCCGGTGTTCGGCATGGGAGCTTCAGCGCTGTCGCTGGGCGAATCGCTGCCTGGGTGGAAGCTGGGTGCGGCCACCCTGGTGCTAGGTGGGCTGGCAGTGATCGTGCTGTGGCCCAAGCTTCGGCAGCGCTTGACCAGCAAGCTGCATGACGCCTGAAACAGGTGACGTCACAGTTGGCGTTGGAGCTCGTCGAAGCGCAGCGCGCGAAAGGGTTGCACTCTCAGACAGGGCTTAGACAGGCTCATCCCAATAGGCTGTGTTGGAAGGAAGGACCTACTTCGCAAGCCTTGCAAAGGTCTTGCGAAACTTCGCCACTTTGGGTGCGGCCACTGCCATGCAATACCCCTGGTGTGGGTTGCGCTCGAAAAAGTCCTGGTGATAGGGTTCGGCCGGCCAGTAGTTGCTCAGTGCCAGCACCTCGGTCACGATGGGGCGTCCGAACACGTTGTCTTTGGACAGCTCGGCAATGATGCCCTGTGCCTCGGCTTCCTGTTCCGGCGAGGTGAAGTAGATACCGCTGCGGTACTGCGTTCCCACGTCGTTGCCTTGACGGTTGAGCGTGGTGGGGTCGTGCACCACGAAGAAAATCTCCAGCACATCGCGCGTGCTGATCACGGCGGGATCGTACTCCAGCCGCACCACTTCGTTGTGGCCGGTGTCACCGGAGCAAACCTGTTCGTAGCTGGGCTGCATCACGTGGCCGTTGCAGTAGCCGGACTCGACATCGGTCACACCTTGTACCTCCTTGTACACCGACTCCGTGCACCAGAAGCAACCTCCTCCCAGCACAAGCACTTCTCGATTGTTCTCTGCCATGGTCCGACTCCTGCATATGTAGCGTTGCAAGCTGCGCTCAACTGGTGAACTGACACACCCTGCAAATGCTGCTGGGTGCGGCCTTTACTTTATCGGTTGGGCAAAGCCCCGCACCGCTGCGAGGAATGCCGCCAGCGCGGCCTGCTCACGCTCGGTCTTCCAGAGGCAGCGCGTGTCGTAGGGCGGCGTCTCGCCCTTGAGCGGGATGAAACGCACATCCGGCATACCTGCCATGGCCAGCGCCTCGGGCACCAGCGACACGCCCAGGCCCTGCGCGACCACCGACACCACACTCAACCAATGCCGCAATTCAAACCGCACCTCCGGCAGGAACCCGTGGTCGGCACAAAGCCCCAGGATGCGGTCGTGGTAGTCGGGCGACACCGACCGTGAAATGGCCACAAAAGGCTCGCCCGCGAAAGCCGCCGGGTCGATGCTGCGCCGTTTGGCCAACCGGTGCGAGCTGGGCAAGCAGGCCACAAATGACTGACGCGACACCAGCACCTGCGAAAACCCGCTGGCCACCCGCGGCGTGTGCACGAAGCCCACATCCAGCCGGTCGTGCATGAGATCCACCAGTTGGTCGCTGGAACTCATCTCGCGCAACACCAGGCGCAGTTGGGGATGTTCGGCATGAAAGTGCTTGAGGATCTGCGGTAGCCCGCGATACAGCACCGTGCCTGCAAACCCCACCTGCAGGCTGCCCACCACGCCTTGTGCCACCTCGCGTGCCTCGCGCGCGGCAGCTCCGGCCCGCTCCAGCAATTGACGGGCCGCCGGCACAAACGCCTGCCCGGCGGCCGTCAGCTGCACCCCCCGGCTGTTGCGGGTGAACAGCTGCGCGCCCACCGACGCCTCCAGTTGCTGGATGTTGAGCGACAACGGCGGCTGGGTGATGGCCAGGCGCTGGGCGGCTCGACCGAAGTGCAATTCTTCGGCCAGCACCAGAAAATACCGCAGGTGGCGGAACTCCATGAATAGATTTCCTGTATGGATGAATACCTATTCGATATTAGACAGGTATCCATCAGCAAACGACAATGCGCCATTGCCACCCCACCCGGAGACACCCATGCTTTCCCCCACCAAGACCAAAGCCAGCTTCAGCTGGGAAGACCCCTTCCACCTGAGCAGCCAACTCACCGATGACGAACGCCAGGTGCAGGAGGCCGCCTACGCCTACTGCCAGGAAAAGCTGCTGCCGCGCGTGACCGAGGCCTTCCGCCACGAGAAGACTGATGTGGCCATCTTCCGCGAGATGGGTGAACTCGGCCTGCTCGGCCCCACCATTCCGGAGGCCTACGGTGGCAGCGGTCTGAATTACGTGTGCTACGGCCTGGTGGCGCGCGAAGTGGAGCGCGTGGACTCCGGCTACCGCAGCATGATGAGCGTGCAAAGCTCGCTGGTGATGGTGCCCATCAACGAATTCGGCTCTGAAGCGCAGAAACAGAAATACCTGCCCAAGCTGGCCACCGGTGAATGGATCGGCTGCTTCGGCCTGACCGAACCCAACCACGGATCCGACCCCGGCAGCATGGTGACCCGCGCCAAGGCCGTGCCCGGTGGCTACAGCCTCTCGGGCGCCAAGATGTGGATCACCAACAGCCCGATTGCTGACGTGTTCGTGGTGTGGGCCAAGGACGATGGCGGCCAGATCCGTGGCTTCATTCTGGAGAAAGGCTGGAAGGGCCTGAGCGCCCCGGCCATCCACAGCAAGGTGGGCCTGCGCGCCAGCATCACCGGCGAGATCGTGATGGACGAAGTCTTCGTGCCGGAAGAAAACGCCTTCCCCGAAGTGCGCGGCCTCAAGGGCCCGTTCACCTGCCTGAACAGCGCGCGCTACGGCATCGCCTGGGGCGCACTGGGCGCGGCCGAAGACTGCTACTTCCGTGCCCGCCAATACGTGATGGACCGCCAGCAGTTCGGCCGCCCGCTCGCTGCCAACCAGCTGATCCAGAAAAAGCTGGCCGACATGCTGACCGAGATCAGCCTGGGCCTGCAAGGCTGCCTGCGCCTGGGTCGCATGAAGGACGAAGGCACGGCCGCGGTGGAGGTCACCAGCATTCTCAAACGCAACAGCTGCGGCAAGGCGCTGGAAATTGCCCGCATGGCCCGCGACATGATGGGTGGCAACGGCATCAGCGACGAGTTCGGCGTGGCGCGCCACCTGGTGAACCTGGAGGTTGTGAACACCTACGAAGGCACGCACGACATCCACGCGCTCATCCTGGGCCGGGCCATCACGGGCATTCAAGCCTTCTCCTGAGGCGCTCGCCGGGCAGGGTGCAAACTACGCCCTGCCTCGCCTGAGGCTGGCACACTTTCTGTTAGCTTCGAGGGATGTTGATCTCCCTGGATTTCCTTGCCCTGCCCCTGCTTGCGGCCGCCTCACTGGTGTTCATCAGCGTGCTGGCCGGCGTGTTTTCCGCCAGGGTCGGGTTCTCGTTCCTGCTGGTTTTTCTGGTCGTGGGTACGCTCGCAGGCTCCGATGGGCCCGGCGGCCTGGTGTTCGAAGATTTTCGCCTCAGCTTCTGGGTGGGCAACGTGGCGCTCGCCGTGATTCTGCTGGACGGCGGCTTGCGCACCAACATCACCACTTTCCGCACCGGCCTTCGCCCATCTCTGCTGCTGGCAACTGTGGGCGTCGTTGTATGCACGGCCATCACAGGCGCAGCGGCCTACTGGTTGCTGGACCTGTCGTGGCCGCTCGCACTGTTGCTGGGCGCGATCGTCGGCTCCACCGACGCCGCAGCGGTGTTCTCGCTGCTCAAATCGTCTGGTGTGAAGCTGAACGAGCGGGTGGCGGCCACGCTGGAAATCGAGTCCGGCATGAACGATCCGATGGCGGTCTATCTGACACTGACGTTCATCGGCATTGCGCTGGCAACCGCCAGCCAGGGCATGGCTGGCCTGGATGCCGAGGCGATCTTCAAATCGCTGCTGCAACAGTTCGGGTGGGGCGCCTTGATGGGCGCTGCCAGCGGTTTCGGGTTGGCTGGCCTGCTCAAACGCATGGGGCGCGGCGCCGATGGCGGCGGCGGCGTGCGTGCGCTGCTGGTGGTGTCTGGTGGCCTGGCGGTGTTTGCATTCACCACCTGGCTGGGTGGCTCCGGGTTTCTGGCGGTCTACATGATGGGCGTGATCACCGGCAATCGGGCACGGCGTCAGGTACGCCCCTGCCTTTCGGCCATGGACGGTTACGCCTGGCTGGCGCAGGCGGGCATGTTTCTTTTGCTGGGGTTGCTGGTCACGCCAACGGACTTGCTGCGCACCATCTGGCCGGCATTGGGTGTTTCGGTGGTTCTGATGTTCATTGCGCGACCGGTGTCGGTCTGGCTGTGTCTGGCGCCGCTGCGCTTCAAGCGCAATGAAATCGCCTTCATTTCGTGGGTGGGCCTGCGTGGCGCGGTACCGATTGTGCTGGCGGTGTTCCCTGTGATGGCCGGCGTTCAGGGCGCGCAGACCTTCTTCAATGTGGCATTCGTGGTGGTGCTCACCTCCTTGTTGTTGCAGGGTTCCACCATTGCCATGGCGGCACGCAAGACGGGTGTGGACTTGCCCGATCCCGACGACACCGAACACGCCCGCCTGGTGTTCGGCGATTTTGTGCTCGACGCCAGCACACCGCTGGAAACCTTGTGCTCTTTTTATGGCCTGCCCGTTCCGGCCGAATCGCAACAGTCCGTCGGCCGCTGGCTGCGCCAGGAGCTCAACCGTCCCCCGGTGGAGGGCGACAGTGCGCAACTCGGCCATGCCGAGATCAGTGTGCGCAGCATGGATGGCGAGCGCATTCAGCAAGTCGGTATCAAGCTGGGCTGAATCCGGGTCAGCCAGGCGTCACGTCACGCGGGGGATTTCCTGTCGGGCGGCGGAAGGTGATCCCGGCATGGGTTATATTAATAACCGTTCGGTCATTAATTGAGCCATGCCAGCCATCCCGTCACCGCTTCCCCTTGACACCTCAAACGAAGGAGAGCCGCGTCAGCGCCGCAGCCGCCGCAAGGAAGCGCGACCGGGTGAACTGCTCGACGCGGCATTGGCGCTGTTCGTCGAAAAGGGCTTTGCCGCCACGCGCGTTGAAGAGGTGGCTGCGCGCGCGGGCGTATCCAAGGGCACACTGTTCATCTACTTTCCCAGCAAGGAAGAGCTGTTCAAGGCGGTGGTGCGGGAAAACATTTCAGGGCGTTTCACCGCCTGGGGCGAGGAACTCGAAACCTACACCGACAGCAGTGCGGAACTGGTGCGCTATTGCATGCATTCCTGGTGGGAGCAGATCGGCATGTCCGCCGCGTCGGGCATCACCAAGCTGGTCATGAGCGAGGCCGGCATGTTCCCCGAGATCGCGGCCTTCTACCAGCAGGAAGTGATCGAGCCCGGCCACGACCTGTTGCGCAAGGTGCTCCAGCGGGGCATTGCCAGCGGCGAGTTCCGGCCGATGCCCATCGAGTACGCGGTTTACAGCCTGATTGCACCCATGATTTTCCTGCTGATGTGGAAACACTCCATGGCAACCTGCTGCCCACCATCGCAACAGCTTGATCCCGTGAGCTTCATCGACAGCCAGGTCAGCCTGTTGCTTGGCGGCATGCTGGCCCCCACCAAATCGCGCTGAATCCCCCCACACCCGGTCGCCAGCATGTCCATTCCTCGCAAAAGCGCTTCCTGGTTCAAGTGGCTGCTTCTGGGCGCCTTGGTGCTGGCCCTCGCGTTCGGCCTCTACCGGGCGATTCAGAAGAAACAATCGCAGCAGGCCACCGCCATCGCGGCCGCGCAGGCGCTGCAGGTCGCACCTGTCTACGAACTCTCGGCCAACGATGTGACCGAGGTAGCGTCCCTCAAACTCACCCAGACGATCATGGTCTCCGGCTCACTGCAGGCCATTCAGACCGCCACGGTGAAGGCACGTGCCGCCGGCGAACTGCGGGATCTGACCAAGCGCGAAGGCGACCCTGTGATCGCAGGTGAGGTGCTCGCACGCATCGACAGCACCGAGGCGGAGGCGCGCGTGCGCCAGGCTGCCCGCCAGGCCGACGCCGCGCAGACGCAGGTGGACATCGCACGCCGCGCTCTGGACAACAACCAGGCACTGGTGCGCCAGGGGTTCATTTCGGCCACGGCGCTGGAGACATCCAATGCCAACCTCAGGAGCGCCGAAGCCACCCACCAGGCGGCCATGGCGGCACTCGACATCGCCCGCAAAGGGCTCTCAGACACGACGCTGCGATCGCCTCTGACCGGTCAGGTCTCAGCCCGCCTGGCTCAGAACGGTGAGCGGGTGGGCATCGATGCACGCATCCTCGATGTGGTGGACCTTTCTTCGTTCGAACTTGCAGCGGCGATCGCGCCAGCCGATGCCGTCGCGGTGCGCGTGGGCCAGCCGGCCACCGTCCAGGTGGAAGGCCTGAGCGAGCCATTGCAGGCCACGGTGCTGCGTATCAACCCCAGCGTACAGGCCGGCAGTCGAAGCGTGCTGGTCTACCTGCGCGTGCCTGCCCAGCCCGGCATGCGCCAGGGCCTGTTCGCGCAAGGCAGCATCAGCACCGGCCAGCTCCATGCGCTGGCTGTACCGCTGTCGGCTGTGCGCAATGACAGACCTCTGCCCTACGTGCAGGTGGTGCAAGAAGGGATCGTCAGGCATGTGACGTTGCAGCCGGGCGCGCTGGGTGCAATGAATGGTGAGCCCATGCGAGTGGTCGAGGGCCTGCCAGCCGGCACGGTGGTGCTGCGGGCCCAGGCCGGCTTGATCCGCGAGGGAACGGCGGTGCGTGCAGGTACGGCTGAAACAGGCGCAGCAACCGCGGCCCCTGATGGGTCCATTGCGCCCGCTGCACCGACCAACGTCAACTGAACCCAACCCATGTGGTTCACCCGCATCTCCCTGCTCAACCCGGTGTTCGCCACCATGGTGATGGTGGCCTTCGTGGTGCTGGGGGTGTTCTCGTTTCAGCGGCTGCAAGTGGACCAGTTCCCCAGCATCGACTTCCCGGTCGTGGTCGTCACCACGGCCTATCCAGGCGCATCGCCGGAGATTGTGGAGTCCGAAGTCACCAAGCGGGTTGAAGAAGCCGTCAACGCGATCGCGGGCGTGAACGCCATCACCTCGCGAAGCTACGAGGGCTCTTCGATTGTCATCGTTGAATTCCAGCTCACGGTGGACGGGCGCAAAGGCGCCGAGGATGTGCGCGAGAAGATCGCCATCCTGCGCCCGGTGTTCCGCGACGAAGTGGAAGAGCCGCGCGTGTTGCGCTTCGATCCGGCCAGCCGCGCCATCTGGTCGGTGGCCGTCATTCCCGAAGCAATCAACGGCCAGGCCCCGAGCGCAGTCGAGCTCACCACCTGGGCCGAACAGACCCTGAAGAAGCGTCTGGAGAACGTGCGAGGCGTGGGCTCCGTGAATCTGGTGGGTGGCACTCGCCGCGCCATCAACATCGACCTTGACCCCGTGGCCATGGAGGCCCTTGGCGTGTCGGCCGATCAGATCGCCAACGCGGTGCGCAACGAAAACCAGGACCTGCCCGTGGGCGCGCTCAAGACCGGCGAGCGCGAGCGCGTCGTGCAGGTGCTTTCGCGCTTGCACAACCCGGATGATTTCAACGGCATCATCGTCGCGCGTCGTGGCGGACAGGCGGTGAGGCTGGGCGAACTGGCCCGCATCACAGACGGCACCGAAGAAGTGGAAAGCCTGGCGCTCTACAACGGACAGCGCACACTGTTGCTGCAGGTTCAGAAAGCCCAGGACGAAAACACCATAGCCGTGACCGACGGACTCAAGGCGGCGGTGGAAACCCTCGCGGCAGAGTTGCCTCCGGGCATGCGGCTGGAGCAAATTGCCGACGGTTCACGGCCGATCCGGGTGTCGGTGGACAACGTTCGCCGCACCTTGATCGAAGGCGCCTTGCTGACGGTGCTGATCGTGTTTCTGTTTCTCAACTCGTGGCGTTCCACCGTCATCACCGGCCTCACCTTGCCGATCGCGCTCATCGGCACCTTCTTCTTCATGAACCTGTTCGGGTTCACCATCAACATGATCACGCTGATGGCACTCACGCTGTCGGTCGGGCTGCTGATCGACGACGCCATCGTGGTGCGCGAAAACATCGTGCGCCACGTGCAGATGGGCAAAACGCCTTACCAGGCCGCGCTGGACGGCACCCAGGAGATCGGTCTGGCGGTGCTGGCCACCACGCTGTCCATTGTGGCGGTGTTCCTGCCCATCGGCTTCATGGGCGGCATCATCGGCAAGTTCTTCCACGAGTTCGGTATCACGATGGTGGCCGCCGTGCTGATCTCCATGTTCGTGAGCTTCACGCTCGACCCCATGCTGTCGTCCATCTGGCACGACCCGGCGATTGAACAGCACGGCCAGCCGTTCCGGCCCAAGACCTGGTACGACCGCACCATCGGCCGCGTCACCCACTGGTTTGACGGTGTCCAGGACGACCTGACGGAAGCCTACCAGGGCGCACTGAAATGGTCGCTCAGGCACAAGCTGCTCACGCTGGGCCTGGCGCTGGCCACCTTTGTCGGCAGCCTGTTCATCGTGCCCGTGCTGGGCAGCGAATTTGTCCCCAAGGCCGACTTCTCCGAAACCTCGCTCAGCTTCCATACACCGGTGGGCTCATCCCTGCAGACCACCGAAGCCAAGACAAAACAGGTCGAGGCGATCCTGCGCGAGTTTCCGGAGGTGCAGTACACGCTCTCCACCATCAACACCGGTAACGCCCAGGGCGCCATGTACGCCAGCGTCTACGTGCGCCTGGTGGACCGCAAAGACCGCTTGCTGAGCGCGGACGCCATGTCGGCCCAGTTGCGTGAGCGCCTGCGCAGCGTGCCGGGCATCACCGTCACGCACGTGGGCCTGCTCGATGCGGTGGGGGGCAACAAGCAGGTGGAGTTTTCACTGCAAGGCGATGACCTTGTCGAGCTTGAACGGCTGACCACCCAGGTGATGGACCGAATCCGGCCGATCGTGGGCCTGGTGGACCTCGACGCGAGCGTCAAGCCCGACAAGCCGACGGTCGATGTGCGGGTGCGCCGCGACATCGCGTCCGACGCGGGCTTGAACGCGGCCATGGTGGCCAACAGCCTGCGCACCCTGGTGGCGGGGCAAACGGTGGGCAACTGGCGCGCGCAGGACGGACAAAGCTACAACGTCAACGTGCGGCTGCCACCGGAACAACGGGCACAAGCCAGTCAGCTGGAACAGTTGCCTTTCATGGTGGGGAACACGGGTGGCGAGGGGTCGGCCGTGGTTCGGCTTGGTCAGATCGCCGAGGTGGTCGAATCCACCGGTCCCAACCAGATCAACCGCCGCAACCTCAACCGCGAAGTGGCCATCACCGCCAATGTGTACGGCCGTTCGGCTGGCGAAGTCTCGACCGAAATCCGGCAGGTGCTCGACACAATCGCATTCCCTCCGGGCTACCGGCATGAATTCGGCGGCTCCACCAAGAACATGGAAGAATCGTTTGGCTACGCCTTGTCGGCGCTGGCGCTGGCGGTGATCTTCATCTACATGATTCTGGCCAGCCAGTTCCAGAGCTTTCTGCAGCCGCTCGCGCTGATGACCGCCCTGCCGCTGACGCTGATCGGCGTGGTGCTCACGCTCATGATGTTCGGCTCCACCATGAGCATGTTCTCGGTCATCGGCATCATCCTGCTGATGGGTCTGGTCACCAAGAACGCCATCCTGCTGGTCGACTTTGCCATTCGGGCCCGGGAAGGGCGCGCCGGCATGGAGGCGCTGGAACGCGAGCCGGCGCTGTTGATGGCCGCCCGTGTCCGCCTGCGCCCCATCCTCATGACCACACTGGCCATGGTGTTCGGCATGGTGCCCCTGGCGTTTGCGCTCACGGAAGGTTCGGAACAGCGCGCGCCCATGGGCCAGGCCGTCATCGGCGGTGTGATCACGTCGTCACTGCTGACGCTGGTGGTCGTTCCGGTGGTGTACTGCTACATGGACGATCTGGCCCAGTGGTTCCGGCGGCGGCTGGGTCTGGCGCCCCGCACATTGCCCTTCACGCCTGCACCGCCTGTCACGCCGGCGCAGTCGGACGCTCAGTAAAATGCCACATCGACGTACAATATACCCCAAGGAGTATAAGTAATGACAGCGCCCACCACCTCCAACCGGCTCGGCCTCGATCAGGCCCGGTTCAACATGATCGAACAGCAGATCCGCCCCTGGGAGGTTCTGGATGCCCAGGTGCTGGACCTGTTGACCCGCGTGCATCGGGAAGAATTTGCGCCGGCAGCGCACCGGGCGCTGGCTTTTGCCGACATGGAACTGCCGCTCACCCAGCCTGCGGCTGAAGGCAAGGTCATGCTGGCACCGCGCGTCGAGGCTCGCATGCTGCAGGACCTGCAGCTTCAGCCCGGCGACAAGGTGCTGGAAATCGGAACCGGCAGCGGTCACATGGCAGCCCTCATGGCCAGCCTTGCGCAGCGTGTGGTCACCCTGGAAATCGATGAAACCCTGGCCAGCGCCGCGCGGCGCAACCTTCAGAACGCCGGCATCAACAACGTGGACGTGCGGGTGGCCGATGCCACAGCCCAGCAGTTCGCAGCATGTGCCACCGAAGCGCCCTACAACGCCATCTTGCTCAGCGGATCGGTGACCGAAGTGCCTGCGACCTTGCTCAGCCTGCTCGCGCCCGGCGGACGCCTGATGGCCATTGTGGGCGACGAACCCATGATGCGCGCCACCATCGTCACCCGTACGGCCGAAGCCGCGTTCCAGACCGCCCAGCCCTGGGACACGGTAGCGCCCAGGCTCCTGCATTTCCCTGAACCCTCCCGCTTCCATTTCTAAGGCAGCCCCAGCCATGAACGCCATCCAGCCGTCCCACTTCGCGCAGTGGCTTGAGCATGCCAGGGCGCGCGCTCCTGAAGGCCCTTTGCCGGTCGTGCTGGACGTGCGCGAACCTTGGGAATTCCAGACCGCTTCCGTGACACCCAATGACTTCGAGTTGACAAAGATGCCGATGCGCTCTGTGCCCGCGCGCTACATGGAACTGGACCGTTCGCGGCCGATCGCCTGCCTCTGCCACCATGGGGCGCGAAGTGCACAGGTGGTGCGTTTCCTCATGGAACAGGGCTTTACTGAAGTGGTCAACATCCACGGTGGCATTCACGCCTGGTCACAGGAAAAAGATCCTTCGGTGCCGCAGTATTGAACTCTTCAGGCGCGACCGCGCCGCTCTGGGTCCGCCCGCCATGGGTTATTCAGTCTTTCTTTCATAAAGGTTCCTGTCATGACGCCCTACTCAGCCAGCCCACAGCCCACTCGCACCCGGTCTGCCCTGGGTCGCTCGGCCCTCGCTGCCCTGCTCTCGCTCGGCACAATGGGCGCGCAGGCACAGAATCTGGTGGAACTGTTCGAGGATGCCCGTGGCTTTGATGCCAGCTACCTTTCTGCACGTTCACAGTTTGATGCCAATCTCGCACGCGCAGAACAGGCACGAGCAGGGCTCCTGCCCCAGGCGGGTCTGTCCGCCGGTGCAAGCTGGGGCAACGTCGACACCGCAGGTATCGGGTCAAGCCGCAACGTCAACAACCAGAACGTGACGCTCTCGGCCAACCAACCCCTTTACCGCCCGGCCAACAGGCTGGCTTTCGAACAGGGACAATTGTTGATCGATGTGGCCCGGGCGCAACTGGTTGAGGCCGAACAGGACCTGGTCTTGCGAACCACCACCGCCTACTTCGATGTATTGGCTGCCGTTGACACGCTGGCCTTTGTGCAGGCACAGAAATCCGCCGTGGGCGAGCAGTTGGCTGCTGCCAAGCGCAACTTTGAAGTCGGCACCACCACCATCACCGATTCGCGCGAAGCGCAAGCCCGCTTCGACCTTGTGCTGGCGCAGGAAATTGCTGCCGAGAACGACCTCCGGGTCAAGCGGCTCGCGCTGGACCAGCTCGTGGGAAAGAATGGCGTGACACCCCGGCCCTTGGCAATACCGGTCGCGTTGCCGGCCATCAGCCCGGCCGATCCGGAAGCCTGGGTCGCGCAGGCCGAAGCGGCACACCCCACCCTTCTTCAAGCCACACGAAGCCTGGAAGTTGCCCAGCTTGAAACCCGCAAGGCCGAGGCAGGGCACAAGCCCACACTCGATCTGGTGGGCCAGTACCAGGTCGCGCGCGGACCTTCCACGGTGTTTCCGACCGCTGGCAATGTGCGCACCAACACCGCCAGTGTGGGCGTGCAGTTCAACTTGCCGCTGTTTGCCGGCTACGCGATCCAGAATCGGGTCAAGGAAACACTGGCGCTCGAAGAAAAGGCCCGCACCGACCTCGAAGCCGCCAGACGCGGTGTGACACAGGCCACCCGCAGCGCCTACTTTGGCGTGCTTTCCGGCCAAGGCCAGGTCAAGGCACTGGAAGCCGCAGAGGCCTCCAGCCAAAGCGCGCTGGAGGCCAACCAGCTCGGCTATCAGGTGGGCGTGCGAATCAACATCGACGTGCTCAACGCCCAAAGCCAGCTGTTCCAGACCAAGCGCGATCTGGCACAGGCCCGCTACAACGTTCTTTTGGGTCAGCTGCGACTCAAGCAGGCCAGCGGTCAACTCACCCCCGCAGACCTGCAAGCCATCAACGCCCTGCTCGCCCAGTAAAAGCGAGCTACACTGCCCGGCACGCATGCGCCAAGCGCGGTCTTGCCTGCGATCAGTGAAGGGTTTTCATGCAAGCAGTGAATGTGCTGTGCATCAAGTGGGGCAAAAAATACGGCCCGGAGTACGTCAACAAGCTGCACAACATGGTCGGGCGCAATCTCAGGCGTCCTTTCCGCTTTGTGTGCCTGACCGATGATGCAGCGGGGATCGATCCCCAGATCGAAGTCAAACCGATCCCGGCCATCGGCTTCGACGAATTTGATCAACGCAAGCCATGGACTTTCGCCCACGGCTGGCTCAAGCTCACCAGCTTCGCCAATCCCCTGTACGACCTTCAAGGCCGAACGCTTTTTCTCGACCTCGACATCGTCATCCTCGACAGTCTCGACCCCTTCTTTGATCAAAAAGGCGACTTCATCGTCATCAAGGAATGGGACAAGTCCGACGGCACCGGGAACACGTCGGCCTACCTCTACACGATCGGCGCGCACACCGACGCCCTTGAACACCTGAAAAACAACTACCCAGCGTCCATTGCCGACGTGCGCAATGAGCAGGAATTCATCACAGGCTATCTCTCGCGCCAGGGCAAGCTCAGCTACTGGCCCGAAGCGTGGTGCCGCAGCTTCAAGCGGCACTGCCTGCGGCGCGGCCTCATGGGCTGGTTCGCACCACCGCAGATCCCGTCAGGCGCCCGCATCATTGCCTTCCACGGCAAACCCAACCCCCCCGATGCGATAGCCGGTGTGAGCGGCAAGTGGTACCGCCGCGTCATGCCCACGCAGTGGGTTGCCGACCATTGGCGGTGAAAGACCCAACCCCCTGGCAGCGGGGGTACCGCGTGCTCAGCCGCCTGCTGATGCTGCCTGTGCTGGCATGGCTGTGGTGGCGGGGCCGCAAGGAGCCAGGTTACCGCCACCGCATGGGCGAGCGACTGGGCTTCCTGTGCACCCATCCGGCGACTTCGGGGTGCATCCTCATCCAGGCCGCATCCGTGGGCGAGGTGCAGGCCGCCCGCCCGCTGATTCAGGCGCTGCGGGCCCATTGGCCCGACCACGCCCTCATGGTCAGCACCCACACACCCACTGGCGCTGCCACACTGCGCGACCACTGGGGCGAGGCGATTGCGCATGTGTTTTCGCCGCTGGACACCCCGGGTGCCTGCGGCCGCTTCCTGGACCGCCTGCAACCCCGCATGCTGGTGCTGCTGGAGCGCGAACTCTGGCCCGAACTGCTGCTGCAATGCCGGCAGCGCGCCATCCCGGTCGTTCTGGTCAATGCCCGGCTCTCCGAGCACTCCCTGCGCCTCTACCAGCGCTGGCCGGGTCTGATGGCGCCCATCTGGTCGCAGTTGACGCTGGTGGCGGCCGCAGACCGCGCCAGCATGGCCCGCCTGCAGGAACTGGGCATACCCACCGAGCGACTGGTCGACACCGGCAACCTGAAGTTCGACACACCCACCCCACCCGCAGAGGCGCGGCCTGCACCGCCCTGGCTCAACGGTCGCACCGTGATCGTGGCCGGCAGCACCCACGAAGCCGAAGAAACAGCCCTGCTGGCGGCCTGGCCTGCCTGGCAAGCCCTCCATCCACGCGCTCTGCTGATCCTGGTGCCACGTCATCCTCAGCGCTTTGAAGCCGTGGCGACCAAGCTGGAAAAGCTGGGCTTGATCCATGCGCGGCACAGCCGGGGCGAAACCCCATCGGCCCAGACCCAGGTGTTGCTGGGTGACACCATGGGCGAGTTGTCGCACTGGTACCGGCTGTCCACCGTGTGCTTCATCGGCGGCACGCTGGCACCCATCGGCGGGCACAATCCGCTGGAAGCGCTGGCCATGGGCAAGCCCGTGCTCTTTGGACCCCACATCCGCAACGCCCAGACCCTGTTCGAGGCCATCGAAACTGCGGGCGCAGGCCAGCGGGTCGCCAGCGCTGATGAATTGCTTGCAACGGCAGAGGTCTGGATCGCGCAAACCGATGGGCTGAGCCAGAAAGCGTTGCGAGCCACCGAATTCATGCAATTGCACCAAGGCGCCACGCAAAGATGCATGCAGCGCCTGGTGCCGCTGCTGGGGCATCCACCTGCACCCCTGCAATGCACAGGAATGCAGCACGAAACCTTGTGGTTCGACCCCGATCGCCTGCCTTCCATTGGTCAAGAACAGTTCTCCCCTCCACAGCCACACAGGGCACACCGCTCGCTCGCCACCGGAAGCGGCCGTGGCCAAGCCCACTTGGTGAACATTGCGGGCAATGAAGCTGTGCTCAGACACTACCGCAGAGGCGGATTCATTGCACGGCTCAGTGAAGACCAGTATTGGAAAAAACCCGCCCACCACAGCAGGGCCATGCGGGAATTCAGCTTGTTGAGATTCATGCGCTCGTGGGATTTGCCAGTGCCAGTGCCGCTGGCCGCCCGCCACAGTCCCAGTGGCTGGTTCTACCGGGCCGACATCCTGGTCGCACTCATACCGGACAGCCAGAACGTTGCGCAACTCCTGTCGCAACGCCAGCTGGAACCGGGTGAATGGCATGCCCTGGGACGGACCATCCGGCTGTTGCATGACCGGCAGATTTTTCACGCCGACCTCAACTGCCACAACCTGCTGCTCGACGCCAGGGGTCTGGCCTGGGTGGTTGACTTTGATCGTTGTGAGATCCGGCCAGGCAACCCATGGAAGCAAGCCAACCTGGCCCGCCTGCAGCGCTCCCTGCGCAAGGAAAAGGGCAAGCGCCCGATATTCCATTGGAATGAAGCCGACTGGGCAAACCTGTTGCAGGGATACCACTCGCACGGCATGCCTTCCCCCGATCCTTGAAGGTCCTGACAGGGGGAGGCAGAGGGCGGATTGCCCTCCGCATCGACTTCAATACGACAGAATAACTCGAAACCGTGTGGCAAAATCACGGGTTTATGGTCGGCATAAGCCCGGTAGCGTCCGACTTGTGCATTAATTTGGGGCAGAAGCGGAGGGGATCCGACAGGATCTGGTCGCCACTGCCTCGCACACGCTCACTACAGAACGCCCGGCTCCTCCCAAGGAGCCGTGTTTTTTGAGGAACTACTACCGCAGATACTTGGAAAAAAGGCGCCATGCCGCCCGTTGTCATTTCGCACGGGTCGTGCGGGGCGTCGAGTGGATCCGCGTGCCTTCCATCCTGAAAGCTCAACCTTGCGCGCTCTTTGCTCTTCACTGCGATTGCTCACCACCCAGGCGACAGCTGGGGTGCGCCAGAGACTGGGCAGCCCGAGCGGGAAGACAAGGTCCTCCCCATGAAAATCGCAGTCGTCGGCACCGGCTATGTGGGCTTGTCCAATGCTGTCCTGCTCGCAAAGTACAACGAGGTGGTGGCCCTTGACATTGTTCCTGCCCGCGTTGAAGCGATCAACGCCGGACGCAGCCCCATCGTCGACGACGACATCGCGCACCACCTCAAAACCCAGCCCCTGAAGCTCAAGGCAACGCTGGACAAAGCCGAGGCTTTCGCGGGGGCGACCTATGTGGTGATTGCCACCCCCACCAACTACGACCCCCAGACCAACTACTTCAACACCGAGTCGGTCGAAGGCGTGGCGCGTGGGGTGCTGGCGATCAACCCCGATGCCACGCTGATCATCCGGTCCACCGTACCGGTGGGCTACACCACAGCCCTTCGCAAGACGCTGGGTACCCCGAACATCATCTTCGTCCCCGAATTCCTGCGCGAAGGCAAGGCCCTCCACGACAACCTGCACCCCTCGCGCATCATCGTGGGCGACAACAGTGAGCAGGCGCGGCAATTTGCCGGATTGTTGCAAAAAGCCGCCCTCACTGACAACGCACCGGTGCTGTTCACCGATTCGACCGAAGCCGAAGCCATCAAGCTGTTTTCGAACACCTACCTGGCCATGCGAGTGGCCTTTTTCAACGAACTCGACAGCTACGCCGTGGTGCACGGCCTGGACACCCGGCAGATCATCGAAGGTGTCAGCCTTGACCCTCGCATTGGCAACCACTACAACAACCCTTCGTTTGGCTACGGTGGTTACTGCCTGCCCAAGGACACCAAGCAATTGCTGGCCAACTACCAGGACGTTCCACAGAACCTCATTCAGGCCATCGTTCAGTCCAACACCACCCGCAAGGACTTCATCGCCGAATGCATCATCCGCAAACAGCCCCGCATCGTGGGTGTGCACCGGCTGATCATGAAGTCGGGCTCCGACAATTTCAGATCCTCCAGCATCCAGGGCATCATGAAACGCATCAAGGCCAAGGGCATCGAGGTGATCGTTTTCGAGCCCGCCCTTGACGAACCGGAGTTCTTCCAATCACGGGTCGTCAACGATCTGGACGAATTCAAGCGCACCTCCGACCTGATCATTGCGAATCGCATGACACCTGCCCTTCAGGACGTCAGGGACAAGGTGTATACACGCGATCTTTTTGAAAGCGACTGATCTCGGCAATCCTGATCGGTCGGCCATCCAAACCCAGCTTTTTTTCGCGAGATCCACGTCATGAAGTCACCCCTCCGTCAGACCGCCCTGTACGCTGCCGTGATGCTCTGTATCGCCCTCACGGGATGCGCCGGCTCGGGCGGCGGCCAAGCCCCAGGCGAAGCGCCCCCGGGCGCCCTGGCCAGCAACCCGTTTGCCGCCCCGGAGGCGACATCGTTTGATCAAGTCAAGGTGAAAACGCTGCGGGTGTTCGGCGACAGCTATTCAGCGCTCGACTACACCGACACACGCGGCACCATCAACTGGGCCACAGAGCTTCAGAAACGTGGAAGGGCCGAGAGGGTCGACAATTACGCCCTTGGAGGGGCACGTGCGGCCAAAGGCACCACCACCGCATTTGATCGCCAGGTCAATTCGGCCCTCAGGGGGAACAACCCAATTGGCGATGGCGATCTGTCCGTGGTCTATTTCGGCTACAACGACATCGGCATCAATGGCAGCACCGATGGCTTGCGGTCTGCCCGTGCAGGCTACTTCGATGGCATCAACACCCTCATCAATGCGGGTGCCACCAACGGAAACAACCGGATTTTTGTCACCCAGATCCATGACTGGAGCCGCAACCCACGCAACGACCCCAGAACCGCGAGCCAAGTGGTGGCCTGGAACAACTTCATAGCAGAGCAGGCCAACGCCAATCCGAATATCGTTGCCGTCGACCTCTTCACCGTGTTCAATCGAATCTACGAAGATCCAGCCCGTTTCGGCTTCGTCAATGTCACCACGAGAGACTACGCACGTTCGTTCATTGACACGCTCTACCTCGATCTGAACCATTTCGGCAGCCGTGGGCAGGATGTCATGTCCCGCACCTTCGAGCACTACCTCACACGCGGCTGGGAGTGGGCCAGCACGGTCAATGCAGGCGCTGAAGCAGCGTTGCGCCTGAATCAAGACATCGACAACCGTGTGCTGCTGCTGAACCACAGCGGACCAAACGCAGCGAAATCGGGCTTCGCCGTCCACGCCATGGGCAATCTTGAGCAAGAGGCCTACCGCCCAGCGCGCTACGAAATGTTCCCGGGGTCGACCAACCCCGCCCGGGTCGATCTGACAGGCAAGTTCAACCTCACAGACAGCAACACACGCGGCGTGGCCCTGAGCTTCCAGCCCGAACAACAGCTGGGCAACAACTCGAACCGGTTTGGCATGGCCATCAACACCAGCCACACACCTCGCTACTTCAGCGAACGAAACACGCCCTTCTCACAGAAGTCGGATTTCAACGCCACCACGATGTTCTGGCACCAGGCGGTGCGCGGCTTTGACTTCACCACCCAGGCCACCTTCCTGCGCACGAAGTTCGACAGCTACAAATACGACGACCTGCTCGACCTGCGCGTGGCCAATGCCGGTGCCGGCTCCACCTGGTCGTTTGAACAACGCCTGCGCCATTCGACCCGCCTCGGCAACATGACGCTTTCGCCATGGATGTCGCTCACCCACCTGACCCACAAGCTGGACGCGCAAACTGCGCAGTCGATCTACACCACCGACGTCAGGTACTCGTCCAGCAAATCCAGCGAATGGCTTTCCGGCTTTGGCCTCGACCTCCGCTCCGATCCGATTGATCTGGGAAAGCGTCGCAGCATGACCCTGGGTGCAGGCATCAACCACCTCGTCAGCCTGCACCGAGATGCCATGGGCGTGTCCATGCAGGAAACTGGCGGATTCGGCGCCTATGGCGCTGTACAGCGCGAAATGTTCACCCGACCCAAGATCAACCGCACACAGATCGGTTTCAATGCTGCCGTGTCACTCGCGCCGAACCTCAACGTGCAAGCCTTCTACGCCACCGATACGGGCGACCTGAAGCAGGGACAGCGCGTGAGCCTGCAGGCGAACATGAAATTCTGAGATCGTTCGCATCTCCGTTCTCGGCAATCGACCACCAATCACTCATTTTTCACAGTCCAACGGACGGCGATTTCTTCAGAACATGAAAATTCTCTATGTAGCGGGGCGGGAAGAGACCTACTCGCGGACCCGAATCGTGCTGCGCGCGTTGCGCGAAAAGGGTCATGAAGTCATCACCTGCCTCCCGCCCGACCGGTCGTTCAAGAACTATCCGCGGTTGCTCTGGAACACCCTGCTGAAGGCGCCGCAGTGTGACGTGGTGCTGGTCGGTTTCTATGGCCAGTTGCTGGTCCCGTTCATCCGGCTGCTGACCTGGAAGCCAATCGTCTTCGACATGTACATCGGTACCTACGAGACCATGGTGTTCGATCGCCAGAAGACACGGCCTGGAACGTTCATGGCGCGCATCTACGCATTCAGCGACTGGCTGTCGTACAAGATGGCGAACGTTTCCATCCTGGACACCCACCACGCCATCGAGCACTTTGGCAAGGTCATCGGCAGCGACACCCACAAGCTGGAGCGCCTGTTTCTCGCCGTGGACGACTCGGCCATCTATCCCCGCGAAGCCGACCGACCACACGATGGCTTCCTGGTTCATTTCCATGGAGAGTTTTCGCCATTTCATGGCGTGCGCATCATCCTGCAGGCTGCCAAGCTGCTGGAAGACCAGAACGTGCACTTCCAGATCATCGGCAAGGGCATCACCTACGATGAAGACATGCAACTCGGTCGCGACCTCGGCCTGAAAAACGTGACCTTCGTCGACACCGTGTCCTACGCCGACCTGGCCGTGTATATGGCCCGTGCCGATGTGTGCCTGGGCATTTTTGGCGACAATGCAAGGGCCCAGCTGGTCATGACCAACAAGGCCATCGAGGCCATTGGCATGGCCAAACCCCTGATCACCCGCAAAAATCAACCCATCCAGGAACTCTTCACACACCGTGAGAACGCGTTTCTGGTGGAGCCTGCGAATCCGCAGGCCCTGGCCAATGCCATTCTCGAACTGCAGGCCAATCCGATGCTGCGGGAAGAAATGGCAAAGAAAGCCTACGCTTCCTTCCAGGCCAATTGCACCATCGAACAACTGGGCAACAGCCTGGACCGCATCATCCGCAGCGTGCTCAAGCGCCCAACCTGAACCGACTCGCTGCCCCTATGGCGCGCTGGGCTCCACCTGAGCTCCAAACAGACACCCAAAAAAAGGAACCCGAATGGAACACACGAAAAACCTGATTCTCGGCGCTGGCCTCACCGGCCTGAGCACCGGCTACCACCTCAAAGACGGCGACTATCAGGTCTACGAGAAGCTGCACGAAGTCGGTGGCCTGTGCCGCTCTGAAGAGGTCAACGGCTTCCTGTTCGACTACGCCCCTCACATCCTGTACACGGTCAATCCGTACGCGCACGAACTGATCCACACCCTGCTCAAGGGCAATATCGAGATCAAGAAGCGCAAGGCCTTCATCTACCACGGCAAGTACGACCTGTACACACAGTTCCCTTACCAAGCCCACCTGCATGGCCTGCCTGCCAAGGACATCATCGAATGCCTCAGCGGCCTTGTGGATGTGTTGCGCGACCCCGATCGCCCCAAGCCCCAGAACTACCGCGAATGGATGTACTGGCGCTTCGGCAAGGGCATCGCCGAACAGCTGATGATTCCGTACGCAGAGCGCATCTGGACCATCGACCCCAAGCACATGAACTTCAGCTGGATCGACCGCCGCGTGCCAGAACCCGACTTCGAGTCCGTGCTGCGCGGTGCGCTTCAGCACGAAGACGACCGCAGCGGCTTCAACCAGGAGTTCTGGTACCCCATCGAAGGCGCGATCGAGTCGCTGCCCGTGGCACTGGCCAAAGGTGTGAACAACATCCACCTGAACCACACCGTCACGAAGATCGACCCGAAGAGCAAGCAGGTCACCTTCGACACCGGCAAGGTGGTGGGCTACCAGAACCTGGTCTACACGCTGTCGCTGACCCACCTTCCGCACTTCATGGACGACATCCCGCAGCGCGTGATGGATGCCATCAACGGCCTGCAGTTCAACCAGATCGAGTGCGTGAACATCGGCATCAACCGTCCCGACATCAGCCCTTACCACTGGCTGTACTTCCACGAGGCCGAAGAGTTCATCTTCCACCGCATCAGCTTCCCACGCAACGCGTCTGAGAAGACCTGCCCACCGGGCACCAGTTCGGTCTGCTGCGAGATCTCCTACTCCAAGCACCGGCCCCTGCGCGTTCAAGGTCGCGAGGCGCTCATCCAGGCCACCATCGATGGCCTGGTCAAGGCCAAGATCATGCGCCCGGACGACGAAGTGCTTGCCGCCGACGTGCTGACCGTCGACCCCGCCTATGTGATTTACGACCTGGACTACGAGAAGAACGTGAAGACCATTCACGACTACCTCGTGAGCCTGGACATCCACCCCTGCGGCCGCTTTGGTGACTGGCAGTACTACAACATGGACCACAGCATCCTGAGCGGCAAACGCATCGCCGATCTGATCAACGAATCGACCACCTGATTTGTATAGGCCGAATCCTCGCTTGTGGATCGAGCACAAATGCTCGAACTCGGCCCGATGCCAAGGGCGAGCGAGCACTTCGCCCAAACGGTCCCCGTCGAAGTCGCCATGAAAGAGAATCGACCAACACGGCATGTGCTCCGCTGGATTTCCTACGTCATTGTGGGGGTGGCCGCCCTGTATTTTTTACGGGAACTGCATCGCCGCACGGCTGACATTCCTCCCATTGCCTGGGGGCCCCAAGCCATCACCGCCCTGCTCTTCGGCATCCTCGCCGTTGCAGCTACCGCACTTCTGATCGGCGCCATCTGGCACCTGCTTTTGCGCGACCAGGCCCAGCCGTTGCCCCTGTCCAAAGCGATTCAGATCGTAGCGATTTCTCAGATTGGCAAGTACCTACCCGGCAATGTTGGGCACTTTGCAGGAAGAGCGGTACTGGCGCGCGAAGCCGGGGTACCCATCGGCATCACTGCCAGCACCTTGTTGATAGAAACCGCCTGGACATTGGCCATAGGGGCAGGTTTCTCGGCCATGGCCTTCATCTTTTACCTGGACAGTGGCACCAGCTCACAATTCACCTCGCTGGGTCTGCTGGAATTCGTTTTGGCCACACTTTTCCTGCTGGCTCTGCCCTGGGCAGGCATCCAGCTGGTTAACCGCCTTGCGCCAGGACTCAGCCGGCGCGTGGGCGGGGGCCAGTTGGTGTCGCCACCCAAAGCCGTCACTGCCTTGACTGTTTCGGCCCTGATGGTGTTCTGCTTTCTTCTGTTGGGCGCCAGCCTGAAACTGCAAGCCGAGTGGTTCTTTCAGCTCCAGGAAGTGCCGTGGCTGCCCCTGACCTGCCTGTTTACCGCGGCCTGGCTGGTGGGTTATGTCGTGCCAGGTGCACCAGGAGGATTGGGCGTTCGCGAAGCCATGATGGTGGTCTTGCTCAGCCCCCTGGTAGGACCAGGCGTGGCCGTGGGGTTGGGCCTCAGCATGCGGCTGGTCAGCGTGGGCGGCGACGGTCTGGCTTTTTTGATCGGCGTGCTTTCCCGTCGCTGGCCACGTCATCTGTCGGGCGATCATGATGCGAATCAATAAAGTCGCTTTGAAATCCAGCGGTTTACAATCTCGAGCTTCTTGAAGACTGCCGCCCTCGAACCAAGGCTTGCCAGATAAACGCCATACGTCAGCTTTGAAACAAGCACCCAGCCGCGTGCTTGCCAATGACAAATCTCTATTGCAGATTCAGGACAGACAACACAGAAAATGATTGCGCAACAGACTTTAGCATTCTGTATGGCAGGACAATATGAAATCATGGCGACTTCCCTTCTTGATTGCCGCTCTGATTGCGATGAAATCGGTTTTTCTCGCCTTTTTTGTCATACCGCCGGCTGACATTCCCGACGAGTCTGGACATTACGCGTATGTCAAGGACATTGCATCGGGAAATTTCTTTCCCTTGCTCGGCCGCTCAACCATTCCAAACGATCTCTGGATGGATGCGCCGCCAAACAAAGCAGAGTCTCCCGTACTTCCGCGAAACAATTACATCGTTCAACACCCACCCCTGTATTACGCAGCAGCAGCCATTCCCTACGCGTTGGCCAGGGCAGCAACAGATGATCGTTGGTACCACATTCGGTTTACCAGACTGGTATCAGCATTGTCACTGGGTCTGGCGGTATTGGTTCTTTTCCGAACATTTCAGGATCTGGGGCTACAAAAAAATCAAAGCATTCTGCTGGCTTCATCGATAGCATTTATCCCCACGCTGAGCAATTTGTCAGCGGGCATCACGAACGATATATTTCTTCTTCTGCTGTGTGCCTTGGCCACCCTGCATCTGGTGCGTTTCGTCTTGCACCAGCGAATCGCAGATGCATACTCCACTGCGTTGTGGTTAACGATGGCTGGCGCAACCAAAATGACCGCCTGGATCATGATTGCAGGCTACGTAGCCATCATGCTGTACGAGCTTGAGGTCCCTTGGCGTCGCTGGCTACTTCACGCAGTGGGCATTTCAATGGTTGCATTTGCAGCACCTGCTTGGTGGATGCTCAGGAATTTTGTCAATTTCGGAACACCCTTCTACATCGGTATCGACACGCCCCCGCTGGCCCTTCCAGACGCAACCGTTCTTCAATTTTTGAGTAGCGAACCATTTTTTTACTTCATTTGGGTTCACTTTTATGCTCTCTTTGGTTTTTCTGGCTATTGCCAGACGCCTGAACTGATTCACCTTTGTGTTGGCACCCAAATCACGCACGTCAACAACGAACCGTTTTTTGGATTTTTGATGATCACCGCAGCCGTCGCACTTGTGGTGGCCCTCTATATCTTGAAGAGCTTTCCAAAGAAGCAGATACTCAGGGACCCTGGCCAACGCGACCCATCTTTGCACGCGTTCATTGAAAATTCGTTGGCAAGAACTCCGGGGTTTTTTATGCCGCTTCTCGGCATATCGGCTGTTTTCGCAGGTGCATTGTTTTTCATCGCAGGCTTCCTGCATCTGTATCGGCAACCAGGCTTTTTTGCCGGATACATGGTCAGCTTTTTGACGCTGCTCCCTGTTCTTTTGGCCCCTCTTTCTCTGGTTGTTCTGGCCTCCACGTCAAATGCGCGCACACGGCTTGTGCAATACGGATTGCTGGTATTTTTACTGTTCGGCATATTGTTCATCAGGCAAGCGCACATAGCCTATGTGATTATTGGCGAAATGAGAGGTGTGCAGGGTCGATACTTCTTCTCCTACTTGCCGATCATGTTGGTGTCGGCTGCCATAGCACTGCAGTCAATAAAGTTTCGCAGCCAGCATTTTTTGTGGGTGCTCATCTTGCTGGTGCTGGCTGAAACATATACCTATGTGCAGCATGTCATTCCATTTTTTGAGGCAGTGCGTCTATGAAGGCTTTACCTTCTTTAAGACTCCATTTTTTTCTCGTGGCATTGATCATGATGGCGGCATTCACCATTTTCAGCAAGCCGTACATTGATCAATTTGACTATAAGCCCGCGAACACGCTTCCGGCAAACTGGCCCGGCATGCAGCCCTCACCTGAAATCGTAGCGGGAAGTGTTTTTCTTCAGATGATTACCCCGGTTGAAAGCGAGCTGCGTCCCAATGAGCTTCATTTCCCTGTGTGTGTCGATCTGCAATTCGTCAACTATGCCAACAGAAAGAATCGCGGCAGCATTTTGGTGACTCTGTTGACAGACAAGACATTGCAATCAGTATCTCTGCAAGCTCAGGACGTGGAAGACAACAAGTTGCGCTCTATTTGCTTCGACCAAGTGCCTTTCAACACGTTGCAAGAGCAAACCGTCTATCTGGAAATCAAGGGGATTGACAGTGCGCCCGGCTCTGCCGTCAGTGCGGTATTCAGCTCAAAACCCGGAAGTCCGACTGTGATGGTGAATGGAACAGCAACAACGCAAACGTTGGTTCTGCATCTGAATATCGCCAAAGACGCTGGATGGTTCAAGATTTTCTCTTATGTTTTTCTTCTGTTCTCGGCGGTTCTCATCGCTCTCTTTTCTCTGACCCTGCGCTTTTCTGAACATGCGGAACAGAAAAATGTCTAGGGAGGCGCCGAATATCGATGCATCCGCCCAGAAATTGAAATCTTCGGCTGCAGAAGAGGCTGCCAGCGAGATATCCAAATCAGAACGCGCACTGCGCGCAGAAATCTCTGCTCTGGAGCAGGAGCTCGAGCGGATCAAGACAGAACTGGCTGCCGTGAAAGGATCCACGATCTGGCGAGCGTCTGCCGTGATCAGAGCCCCTGCCATGTGGATCCTCGGGCTCCGGCATGGGTGGCGGCTTCTGCCAGGCGAGGTTGCCAGAAGGGGCGGCTGGTATCCACAGGCTTGCGAATGGTGGCGCGAGTTTCGCGCCTATGGCTGGGGCTACTTTCGGCACCTCGCAAATTACGAGAACAATCCTGGCCCCGGTTCGGGCGCAAACGACCGCAACGACTATGCGGCATGGTTCGAACAGCGTCGCAAGCACGCACCAACAGACTCGCCCCCCTCTTTTGATCGTGCAGGCCCCTTGCTGTCGGTGGTGCTTCCGGTGTACCGCCCGCCTCTTCATTTGCTCAAAGAAGCAATAGATTCTGTGATGTCCCAGTCATATTCCAACTGGGAACTGTGTATCGCCGACGATGCGTCCAACGACGAGAGCCTGACGGCCTACCTGGAAGACCTGCGAAAACAGCACACCAACATTCGCATTCACCTCCGCGAGCGCAATGGCCACATATCCGCTTGTAGCAACTCTGCATTGGCCTTGGCATCGGGGGAATTCATCGTTCTGCTGGATCAGGACGACCTGATACCCCCCCATGCCCTGGAAAGGGTCGTTGCATGCATCCAGGAGCATCCGGATGCAGGCATCATCTTCTCTGATGAGGACCGCATCGACGAGTCAGGCAGCCGGCGGCTGGGGGCATATTTCAAACCCGACTTCAACTACGACCTGTTCATCGGCCACAACCTGATCAGCCATCTGGGGGTCTACAGGCGCAGTCTTGTCACTGATGTGGGAGGATTTCGCGAGGGCCTGGAAGGTTCGCAAGACTGGGATCTTGCGCTGCGCATACTGGAAAAAATCCAACCCTCCCAGGTGGTTCACATTCCTGAGGTGCTGTACCACTGGCGCGCCATACAGGGCAGTACCGCCCTGGCGCAATCGGAAAAAACCTACACATCCACGGCTGCGCGCAAAGCCATGGAAGATCACCTTGAACGCATGGGCGTTGCGGGAGAGGTGCTTGCATCGACATACCTCCCGGCTTTCAACCGGGTCAGGTATGCATGGCGTCCAGAGTCCCGAACGGCCACGATTTTGGTCAGTTTTGACTACCCCGCCGACCAGCTCAGATCCATGCTGACCGACCTGATTGCGTGTGCGGGAGACGTGACCTGCGACATTGTCGTAGCGAGTTCACGCGGCTTGTCCACTGATCAGCTGCAGCCCACCGACGCGCGCGAACCGCTTCGCATTCAAGTGGTTCCTGTGCCCGCCAGTGCTTCACCGGCACAAAGGCTCAACGCGATGATGGCGCATGCCAAGGGCCACTTTGTTGCCATTCTCACCATGCCGCTGATCAAAGCCAGCGAAGCCTGGCTGGAGGAACTGGCCCGCATCGCAGGCCAACCCAGAGTGGGCTTTGCGGCACCTCGAGTTGTCGATGGAGCCGGACTCAAGGACATTTTTGATCACGGCGGCATCCTCTTCACCGATGACATGCGCGCTGTGCATGCCCACAAGGGCTTGTTCACCTACATGACGGGCTACGCCGGCCGTGCAATCCTCCAACAATCGTTCACGGCGGTTTCACCCGCGTTGGTCGTTGCCCGGCGTGAACTGCTGAGCGGACCGGCTCCCTTCGGCACCGCCTTTGGCGGGCGGCTCGACCTGGTCGACAAATCCCTGGCGCTTCATCACCAGGGCCTTGCCAACGTCTGGACGCCCGAGGTGGAGATACGCTTCAACGACCTGCGGTTTGCCGGCCGCGCAAACTTACTGACCGAGCTGGGCCCATTTGGCACCCGCCGCCGAGCCTGGGAAGCCAAGTGGACTCGTCGACTGCCCGACCCCGCCTACAACCGCAACCTGTCCCCCGACGGAGACTTCTCCCTGAATTGGCGTCTTCAATGACCGAAGTACCAGCCCATTTGGGTGCGCCCTTTGCCGAACCCCGTGTGTGCGCCATCGTGGTGACCTACCAACCGGAGCTTCCGGTGCTCACCCCGCTGCTGGAGCAACTGGACGCCGCAGGCTGCGACTTCATCGTCATCGACAACGGCTCCTCAAACTCAGGCGAGATTCAGGCGGTTCTGAACGGCAAATTGCACGCACTGGGCTTCATCGAGAATGGGCGCAACATTGGACAGGCCGCAGCGCTGAATGTGGCTCTGGACAAGGTAAAGATCCATGGGCACGAGCTGGCCTTGTTGTTTGACCAGGACAGCAGCATTGGCCCTGATTTCGTGAGTCGCATGCTGCGCGCATGGGGTGAAGCGCAACGGGTGAAGCCTGACCACGTCGCCGCCATTGGCCCCCGTCTGGTGGAGCCCCGTTCCGGGCGAAGAATGCCCTTCAGGACCTTTCATCGTCTGCTGGAAAAGAAGGAAACGCGCGTGCGCGCCGATGCAGACCTGATCGAAACCGCCTTTCTCATCACTTCAGGTTCGCTCATTTCAATGGTTGCACTTGGTCGCATCGGTGCCATGCGCAGCGACTACTTTATTGACAACGTCGATCTTGAATGGTGCTTCCGTGCCCGTGCCAGCGGCTTCGAGCTTTATGGCACAGATCACGCCACCCTGCAGCACCGCATAGGAGAAGACAGCAGCAATCCGCTGGTCCGCCACGGCATCGTGGTACAGCACAGTGCGCTGCGCTACTACTACTCCACCCGCAACCGTCTTCATCTGCACCAACAGCCCTACACCCCAACGGTATGGCGCATCAAGGACACCACCCGCTTTGTCCTCAAGTCTCTGTATCTTCTGGCGGTTTCTCGGGAAAGAAAAGCATTCTGGCTAAGTCTGCGGCGGGCGCTGCGCGATGTAAAGCAACTCACATGACGATTCAGGCCCGCCTTACCCCCCACCCCACGCAGGTCAATGCGCGCATCGTCGTCTTGTTGCCCCTGTATAACGGTGCGAAGTTCCTGCGTCCGCAGCTGGACTCCATCCTGGCGCAGAGTTTCGAAAACACCCTCATTCTGTGCCGTGACGACGGGTCTCGCGATGACTCACCCCAGATCGTCGCAGAGTACGCCAGTCTCCACCCCGAAAGATTTGTCCTGTTGCAGGACTCCCTCGGCAACCTTGGGGCAAGAGGCAGCTTTTCTTGTCTGATGGAAGCAGCCCTGCGTTTGACGGAAAACGCCGCTCAGACCGGCCTCATCAGCTACTTTGCCCTGGCTGACCAAGACGACATCTGGCACCCGCAAAAACTCGCGCGTCTTTTGGATGAGATGCTGTCGCTCGAAACGAATCACACATCTGAGCCGGCGCTGGTCCACGGTGACCTTCGGGTCGTTGATGAGAACGGTCGCGAAATTGCGCCATCCATGGCTTCGTACCAGGGATTGCGCCCGGAGCTCGACAGCCTGGCTGCCCAGCTCATCAGCAATACGGTCACGGGTTGCACCGCCCTGATGAACCGGGCATTGCTGGAGCTCAGCACCCCGGTGCCACCCGCAGCGATCATGCACGACTGGTGGATATCGCTCGTGGCCAGTGCCTTTGGACGCCGGGTGTATCTGGAAGAGACCCTGGCGGACTATCGCCAACACGGCAACAACACCATTGGTGCCAAAGAATGGACGCAGCGCCATCGCTACCAAATGAAGCCCGGTCTGGCCTCGTTACCCAAGAACATCTATCACGTCATGCGCGTGCTGGTGATCATGTCCCAGCGAATGTTCGACGACGAGCACAATGAAGCGTTCCAGAACACCGCCCGCCAGGCGAAGGCATTCAAGGACTATTTTGGGCATCGGCTGCCGCTGGGTGGGCGCATCACGGTCCGATTCGCCTGCGGGATGGGCATTCATTTTCCTCCGCTGCAGCGCCTGCTCTTCAAGACATTGCGGCACCTATGAGCCTCTGCCTCTCAGTCGTCAGCCACGGTCAAGCCGGCCTGGCCAACCTGTTGCTGGACGACTTGAACCATGCCACGCATCCGCAGCAACTTGTGCTTACAAAGAATATCCCTGAACAAGAGGCCTTTCTGACCGGCGGCTTGCCGGTCAAGCACATCACCAATGCCCATCCATTGGGTTTTGGTGCCAATCACAATCAGGCGTTCCGCTACTGCGAAGAAGAGTTCTTCTGCGTTGCCAATCCAGACATTCGCCTGACACAGGATCCGTTTCCGACCTTGATCAGCTGCATGCACGAGGATCCCAGCATCGGCGTGATCGCGCCCCGGGTGATCAACCCCAGCGGACAAGCAGAAGACAGCGCCCGGCAATTTCCGGCACCTGCCGGGCTGCTGCGCAAGGCACTTGGCGGTCATGATGGCCGTATGCCACTTGTGCCAGGGCCGCAGAACAAACCCATACCGGTGGACTGGAATGCAGGCATGTTCCTTGTGTTCCGGGCATCCGCATTTCGCTCTGTGGGAGGCTTCGATGATAAATTCCACCTCTACTACGAAGATGTGGACATTTGCGCACGCCTCTGGAAGACAGGCTGGAAAGTCGCGGTGAGCCCGAGCGCAGTGGTTGTACATGCCGCACAACGAGCCAGCCGCCGAAAGCCTCGCTACATGGCATGGCATGCCGCCAGCATGGTCCGTTTTTTTGCCAAACACCTCTGGCGGCTGCCTCACACCACGGTAGATCGTGGTTAGTAGACCCAACCCCATTCTTCGCATTGAGGCGGGGCATCTTTGCCCTACACCCTACAGGAGTTCTTGATGATTTTCGTGACCGGAGCCGCTGGCTTCATTGGCGCCAACTTCGTGCTCGACTGGCTCGCCCAGAACAACGAGCCAGTCGTCAACCTCGACAAGCTGACCTACGCAGGCAACCTGCAAAGCCTGGAGAGCCTGCAAGGCGATGCCCGCCACGTGTTCGTGCACGGCGACATTGGTGACCGCACGCTGGTTGACGCGCTACTGGCGGAACACCAGCCACGCGCCATCGTCAATTTTGCAGCCGAAAGCCATGTGGACCGATCCATCCATGGGCCCGAAGACTTCATCCAGACCAACGTGGTCGGCACCTTTCACCTGTTGGAAGCGGTGCGGGCCTACTGGGGCGGCCTGGAGGGTGCAGCCAAGACCGATTTCCGCTTTCTGCACGTGTCCACCGACGAGGTCTACGGCACACTGGGTGCGGGGGATGCCCCCTTCACGGAAACCACGGCCTACGAACCCAACAGCCCCTATTCGGCCAGCAAAGCCGCCAGCGACCACCTGGTGCGCGCCTACCACCACACCTACGGCCTGCCGGTGCTGACCACCAACTGTTCCAACAACTACGGCCCGTACCACTTCCCCGAAAAGCTCATTCCGCTGATGATCGTCAACGCTCTGGCTGGCAAGCCGCTGCCGGTGTATGGCGACGGCATGCAGATCCGGGACTGGCTGTACGTGAAAGACCACTGCAGCGCCATCCGCCGGGTGCTTGAAGCCGGTCGCATCGGTGAAACCTACAACGTGGGTGGCTGGAACGAAAAGCCCAACATTGAGATCGTCAACACCGTGTGTGCGCTGCTCGACGAACTGAGCCCCCGTGCCGATGGCAAGCCCTACGCCAGCCAGATCACCTACGTCAAGGACCGTCCCGGGCACGACCGCCGTTACGCGATCGACGCCAACAAGATCCACCAGGAACTCGGCTGGAAGCCCGCCGAAACCTTCGAGACCGGCATCCGCAAAACCGTGCAGTGGTACCTTGATAACACTGCCTGGGTCGCGGCGGTGCAAAGCGGCGACTACCGCAACTGGATCGGCAAGCAGTACGGGGCCACCGCATGAACATCCTGTTGACGGGCAAGAACGGCCAGGTGGGGTTCGAGCTGCAGCGCGCGCTGGCGCCGCTGGGCACGGTGCATGCGGTTGGCTCGGCAGACTGTGATCTGTCTGACGCGAATGCCTTGCGTGCCCTTATCCAGTCTGTCAAACCACAATTGATCGTCAACCCGGCGGCCTACACGGCGGTCGACCGTGCAGAGTCCGAGAAGGAGAAAGCCAGGGCGGTGAACACGGTGGCGCCAGGCGTCATGGGCGAAGAGGCCGAGAGTCTGGGCGCGGCCGTGATCCACTTTTCAACCGACTACGTGTTTGATGGCAACCAGGCCACGCCGTACAAGGAATCCGATGCGGTGGGTCCGCAATCGGTATACGGGCAGACCAAGCTCGATGGCGAACGCGCGCTGGCCCAGGCCACACCGCACCATGTGATCCTGCGCACCAGCTGGGTGGTGGGCGCACATGGCGGCAATTTTGCCAAGACCATGCTCAGGCTGGCAGCTGAGCGAGACGAGCTCAAGGTGGTGGCCGATCAGTTCGGCGCGCCCACCTCCGCCGCCCTGCTGGCCGACGTGACCGCGCACCTTGCGCGCCAGCTCCAGCGCGAAGGCACCAACGCATTCCCCTTCGGCACCTACCACCTGGCGGCCGGTGGCGAAACATCGTGGCACGAATACGCCCGGTTCGTGATTGGCGAAGCGGTCAAGGCGGGCAAAGCGATCAAGGCCACACCCGAACGGGTGCTGCCGATCCCGGCATCGGCATACCCCACGCCAGCCAAGCGCCCCCAAAACTCGCGTATGGACACTTCGCTCTTCCAGAGCACCTTTGGCCTGCAACTGCCTCACTGGCAGCAAGGCGTGAGCCACATCCTTCAACAAATCCTGTGAAGACCCCCATGCAAAGAAAAGGCATCATCCTGGCGGGCGGTTCCGGCACCCGTTTGTACCCCGTCACGCAAGCAGTGAGCAAGCAGCTGATGCCGGTGTACGACAAACCCATGGTGTACTACCCGCTCAGCACCCTGATGCTGGCCGGTATCCGCGACATCCTCATCATTTCAACACCGCAAGACACCCCGCGCTTTACTGATCTGCTGGGCGACGGCAGCCAGTGGGGCCTGAACATCCAGTACGCCGTGCAGCCCAGCCCGGACGGGCTGGCCCAAGCCTTCATCATCGGTGAATCGTTCATCGGCAACAGCCCCTCTTCGCTGGTGCTGGGCGACAACATCTTCTACGGACACGACTTCGCCGAGCTGCTGCGCAGTGCCAGCGAACGCCCCGATGGCGCCACCGTGTTCGCCTACCACGTGCACGACCCCGAGCGCTACGGCGTGGCCGAGTTTGATCCCAGCGGCAAAGTGCTCAGCCTGGAAGAAAAGCCCGCGCAGCCCAAAAGCAACTTCGCGGTCACCGGCCTGTACTTCTACGATAACCAGGTCGTGGAGATGGCCAAGCACCTGAAGCCTTCGCCCCGAGGCGAACTGGAGATCACCGACCTCAACCGCCTCTACCTGGACAAGAACGAACTGCACGTGGAACTGATGGGCCGCGGCTACGCCTGGCTGGACACCGGCACGCACGACAGCCTGCTGGAAGCCGGCCAGTTCATCGCGACCCTGGAAAAGCGCCAGGGCCTGAAGGTGGCCTGCCCAGAAGAAATCGCCTACCGCGCCCGCTGGATCAGCGCCGAGCAATTGGCAGGCCTGGCCAAGCCACTGGCCAAAAATGGCTACGGACAGTATCTGCTGCAAATCCTCAAAGAAGCCCAAGTCTGATCATCATGAACGCCACTCCGCTTGCCATTCCAGAAGTCATCCTGTTTGAACCCAAAGTCTTTGGCGACGACCGGGGCTTCTTTTTCGAGAGCTTCAACCAGGCCCGCTTTGAAGAAGCCGTGGGCCATGCAGTGAGCTTCGTGCAGGACAACCACTCCAAGTCCACCAAAGGCGTGCTGCGCGGCCTGCATTACCAGATTCAGCAACCGCAAGGCAAGCTGGTGCGGGTGGCTCAAGGCGAAGTGTTCGACGTGGCGGTGGACATCCGACGCTCGTCGCCCACGTTCGGAAAATGGGTGGGCGCGCTGCTAAGCGCCGAGAACAAGCACCAGCTGTGGGTGCCCGAAGGCTTCGCCCATGGCTTTGTGGTACTGAGCGAGACCGCAGAGTTTCTCTACAAGACGACCAATTACTACGCCCCGGCATTTGAGCGCAGCATTAAATGGAACGACCTGGACATCGGCATCGACTGGCCGATCGACCAGGCCCCACTTCTTTCGGCTAAGGATCAGGCCGGCGCAACACTGGCCGCCGGAGAGGTGTTTGCTTGAACCCTCACCTCCAGCCGAGCGTGTCGCCTCTGGGGTTGGCAAGAAGCATCTGGTCGAACCGGGCATTAATCGCCTCGCTAACGAAGAGGGAGATTTCGGGGCGCTACAAGGGATCCATTTTTGGTGTCTTCTGGTCTCTCCTGAGCCCCTTGCTCATGCTCACGGTTTTCACCTTCGTTTTCGGCGAGATATTCCAGGCCCGCTGGGCAGGTGCCCAGGTCGCAGGTCGCCTTGATTTCGCTGCGGCGCTTTTTGCTGGCTTGCTGATCTACAACTTCTTTTCGGAATGCCTGGCGAAGGCGCCACAGCTCATCCTGAGCAACCCAAACTACGTCAAGAAGGTCATCTTCCCGCTGGAAGTCCTTGCCATCGTCGCCGTCAACGCGGCGCTGTTTCATCTGGCCGTCGCCTGCCTGGTCCTGACGGTGCTGGTGTTTTTTTCTGGCTGGACACTCGGCGCTGGCATCCTGTGCGTGCCGCTCATCCTGATACCCCTGGTTCTGCTCGTCCTGGGTCTCACCTGGTTCGTCTCGGCGCTGGGCGTCTATCTGCGCGACGTCTCCCAGATCATTGCTCCAGCGCTCACGGCCATGCTGTTTCTGAGCCCGGTGTTCTACCCGCTGTCTTCCGTACCGGCAAAAATGGAATGGTTGTTCATGGCCAACCCCGTCACCTTCATCATCGAGCAGGTGCGCGCCGTGATGCTGCACCAACAATCACCCAACCTGGCGGGCTTGACGCTCTATGGGCTGATCGGGCTGGCTTCGGCGTGGCTGGGTTTCATGTTTTTCCAGAAGACCCGCAGAGGATTCTCCGATGTCCTCTGATACCGCGATCAAGGTCCAGAACCTGAGCAAGTGCTACCTGATCTACGACCACCCCAAGGATCGGCTGAAACAGTACGCATTTCCGAGACTCAGGAGGCTCGCAGGACTCGAGCCCAGAAAGTACTACCGCGAGTTCTGGGCATTGAACGACGTCTCCTTTGAAATACCCAAGGGGGAAACCGTCGGCATCATTGGCCGCAATGGCAGTGGAAAATCCACGTTGCTGCAGATGATCTGCGGCACATTGAGCCCCACGTCCGGGGAAGTGAATACACAAGGGCGTGTTGCCGCCCTGCTCGAACTGGGATCAGGATTCAACCCGGAGTTCAGCGGCCTTGAAAACATCTACATGAATGCGGCCGTGCTCGGGATGAGTGAAGACGAGACCACCGCGAAGCTCGATGAGATCATCGCATTTGCCGACATCGGCGACCACCTGAACCAGCCCACCAAGACCTATTCCAGCGGGATGGCCGTGCGACTGGCGTTTGCGGTGCAGGCACTGTCCGATCCCGACATCCTGGTGGTCGACGAGGCACTTGCGGTCGGCGACATCAAATTCCAGGCCAAGTGCTTCGAACGACTCAAGCAACTCAAGAACCGTGGCACCAGCATCCTGCTGGTCACGCATTCGAGCGAGCAGATCGTCACGCATTGCACCCGCGCCATCCTGATCGAACAAGGAAAAATCCACGAAGCTGGATCGCCAAAGCACGTCGTCAACGTCTACCATGAGGTGATCTTTGGAAGGAAAGCAAGCCCTACGATCTCAGCGGAACCCGATCCAGCGCTCGACCCTGGTCAGGTAGCGCAGACCGAGTTGAGTCTGAACGAAGACACATTTTCGTCACATCCCGGATACAACCCTCACGAATTCCGGTGGGGTGACGGCAAGGCCAAGATTCTCGACTACACACTGGCGGCGGGTTCAAAAAGCTATCCAGAACACGTGGACACAAGCAGCGCCGTTGTGCTGAAGGTGGCGATACGGTTTCTGCAGGACATCGTTGAACCCATTCTTGGCATCACCATCAAGACCCATGAAGGGGTGGCGGTCTACGGCACCAACTCCGAAAAGCAGGATACCCACGCCTTTACCGCGTCTGGCACCGCGGGCCAGGTGGCTGTTGTCGAGTCCCGCTTCATCTGCCACCTCGCGCCAGGCAACTACTTCATCTCCATCGGCGTTGCGAGCCGGGAAAAGGATGAAGTGGTTCCCCATGACCGCCGCTATGACGCCATCCATTTCCAAGTCAATCCTCATTCGAACTTCTATGGGCTGGCGAACCTGAACATGGAATTGAGCGCATCCGAACCAAGAGCATGAATTCATCTCTTGCAGCTCACTATCAACTCGACATGGAGAGACACGTCTGGTCCCAACCCGCCATGACGGCACTTCCCATAAGGCTCGAAATCTCACTCGGTCACGATGCATATGATCAATGAACTTATCAAATCCGGCTTCGAAAAGGCGTCCGGAGAGAATGCCGTCTGGGAACGGCCGGACTACAACTCCATCCCATATAGTGATGGCGACGATGTGGAGTCGCGACTTGCCCTGGCTGTCCAAAGCAGCCAAGACGTGAGTTTGCATTCGGAAGAGTTGTCGCGTCACTGCATCGATTGGCCCTCGCGCTATCACCTGTCACCCACCAGGGCAAATCTCATGCGCCCGCTGAAGGAAATCCTGGCAGGCCGCATACTGGAAATTGGCGCAGGCTGTGGAGCAATCACAAGGTATCTAGGCGAACTGGGGGTGGAGGTCGTCGCGCTGGAGGGAAGCAAGCGCCGAGCGCAAATTGCAAGAAGCAGAACACGGGACCTGAAGAATGTTGAGGTTGTGGCTTCACGTTTTCAAGATTTCACCATCGGAATCCAATTCGATGTCATCACCCTGATCGGTGTCTTGGAGTATGCCAGCATCTTTGCCGCCGGCCCCAACGCCGCTCAAGCCATGATTCGGCAGATATCGAAGCTGCTGAAACCAGGTGGCGCATTGGTGATCGCTATCGAGAACAGATTGGGACTCAAATACCTTGCCGGAGCATATGAAGACCATGTATGGAAGCCGATGTTTGGCATCGAGGACAAGTATGTTGACAACGGTCCTCGCACGTATGGAAAAGAAGAGCTGACGCAGCTGCTTCACTCAGCAGGATTTCCCAAAACGGATTTCCTCTATCCGTTCCCTGACTACAAAATGCCATTGGCGATCCTCGAAGACGCGGCCTTTCACACTGCAGAATTCAACACTGCGGCCTTGATCACGCAGACCGTCGATTCTGACGAGAATCTTCCGGAGGCCATGGCGTTCTCACAACGGCTGGCCTGGCCGATGATCATCCGAAACCAACTGGCACCCGACCTATCCAACTCCTTCTTGGTTGTTGCGCGTGAAAATGGTTCTGTCCGGAAGAATAACCGCGCAATCGCACACTACTACAGCACCGGCAGGAGGAATCACTTCAAAAAAGAAGCATCGTTCCTGAAAACAGCTGGCAGCCAGGTGCAAATCGAGTATGAAAAAATCTGTCCCGATGCGCCATCGCCAGCCGGAGGGCCGTTGACACACGTCTTTCCTACTACCGTTGAGTACACCAGTGGAACATCGCTCTTGGCATTGTTTGAAGGCGTACTTTCAAAAGACAACTGGACCGTAAAGGACGCAGGAAGGATCGTTCGCCTCTACGCGGACGCTGTGGATCGTTTTTCACACGAACTGGGTTGCCCCCGCAGTGACGACGTCATTGCATCCAGCTTGTATGACGCAACACCCGAGAACATCATTCTGGCTGCCGACGGGAAACCGGTGCTGATAGACCAAGAGTGGATTTATAACGCCCCTCTCACGAGGAAATTTCTGCTTTTCCGGGGACTTTTATGGATGACCGGAAAAATTTCGCAGTTCGCCGCGTGCGAGGATGATCCGAATCTGACACGCAAGCAATTCATCACCCAACTCCTGGCGTTGCTGGATTATCCCATCGATGATGAGTCGATAAAAAGCTACTTAGAAATAGAGCGAAACATCTCCATTCTCGTGAACTCCCGAGATTTCAAAGAGATCGATTATTGGCTGATGATGCCACTGTATAGGCAGCATCCATTGCAAAGGACAACAGAGCTTATTGACCAAGTGAAGCACCTGAGTTCCGCCTACACCTTAAAGGCCGAGTATGCAGAAATATTGGAAGCGCGAAATGTGACGATGAAGGAACAATTGGAGAACCTTCAAATGTTCGTCGATAAAAATGATATGGAAACCAAAACCCTTAGATCGTTGATCGCCGCGCACAAACAAACCATAAAAAGCTTGTCCGAAAGAAAAGTTGAAGTTCCAAAAGAGTCCATTATGAGCAATGCCGCCGATCTTTCCACACCAAACTTGCAAGATCCGCCTCAAGTCGTTTCGGAGAATGACAGCGCCAGGCACAAGTATGAGTACTCGTTCGACATCAATGGAAAAATTGCCCCGGCACGGGTTGCCAGGGTGGTCGGTACAGGCCGAGATGTGCTGGAAGTTGGATCGGGCCCCGGTTCCATTACGAGGGTATTGACCGAGGTCGGAAAGAATTCGGTTACGGCATTGGAAATCGACCCAGAAGCCATAGAAAAAGTCAGGCCACACTGCAAGCAGGTGCTTAGCTGCGACCTGAATCAGGCCGACTGGCACGAAATTTTGGCCGGGAATGAATTTGACATTGTGCTAGCTGCAGACGTGCTTGAACATCTCTACGATCCGCTGCAGGCCCTGAAATCGATGGTGACACTGTTGAACGGAAGCGGGCGAATCGTTCTATCGCTGCCGCATGCAAGTCACTTGGGAATAGGTTGTTGCCTCCTGTCTAACAACTTCCGATATGGAGAGTGGGGCTTGCTCGACAAAACTCATATCCGGTTTTTTTCGCTGCAGAATATCCACAATCTCATAGAAGCGGCCGGACTCAAAATAATCCATGCCGAATTCGTCATTACACCGCCCTCCAATATGGAGTTCGCGGATCTATGGAATGCCATGGACAGCAACAAGCAAAAAGCATTGTTGAGCAATCCATTCTCACTTGTCTATCAGGTTGTGTTAAAGGCCGCACCCATCGACGCCGAAGAACCAGCCATCAGCCTCTTCGATATCCCTGTGGAAGGATGGAAAGACCCATACGCCCCACCCGAATACGTTCGAGGCTACAAATGGAACAGTCGCATGGGGAAAACCATCCGCTTTCCAGGCAGAGTGCTGAGAACGCTCTCCAGACTATTTCCATGACCCAGAACAGCGCTGCCATGAAACTGTCATGATCGAACGGTGAAAGAATTGATATCTTTCCCCATCTACAGACAGCCCATATGCTGGCATGAACAACACATATCAAGACGCTCAAATGAATGACGCCTCAGAGCCAGTCAACAATGAAGTAAAGTTGATTGCATTCTTTCTCCCGCAATTCCATCCAACCAGAGAAAATGATCTCTGGTGGGGAAAGGGTTTCACAGAATGGACCAATGTAACAAAATCAAAACCGCTGTTCAGTGGCCATTACCAGCCTCATTTACCCACCGACCTAGGCTTCTACGATCTTCGTCTCAAAGAGACAAGGCTTGAGCAGATTGCCCTGGCCAAACAATATGGCTTACATGGATTCTGCTATCACTACTATTGGTTTTCCGGCACACGAATCCTGAATCAACCTGTCGATGCCATGTTGGCTGACAGAGATCATGACATGCCATTTTGCCTGTGCTGGGCCAATGAAAACTGGACAAGGCAATGGGATGCAGCTGAACACGAAATTCTCATTGCCCAAAAGTATGCACCAACCGATGATCTTGATTTCATCAAGAGCATTGTCCCCTTCTTCAAGGACGAGCGATACATACGGCAGGACGGAAAGCCTATCCTGATTGTTTATCGGCCACAGCACTTGCCTGACAGCTTCAAAAGCATTGAAATCTGGAGAAATCATTGCAGAGAAGTCGGTATTGGTGAAATCCACGTATGCTGCGCATTATCCCACGGCAACCTCAGCCACACGGCCTACGGATTTGACAGCGGGGTTGAGTTTCCACCTCACAATCTTGAAGGTATTTCAGGCTTGGTGCCCAAGCAGGACCTTCAGGTGTCCTCGGGGTTTGAAGGCACTGTGGTGCAGTATGAAGCCATTGCAGGGCTTTTCCTCAATCGGAGCTACCGCGATCCCAACATCTATAGGTGTGTGTTCCCTTCTTGGGACAATACCGCACGAAGAGGGCGAAGGGCTTTTGTGGTATTGAATGGAACACCAGAGAACTACGAATATTGGCTGAATGAAACCATAAAAAAAACCCGCAGCGAGCATCCCGGCGAACAGCGATTCGTGTTCATCAACGCATGGAACGAATGGGCCGAGGGTTGCCATCTGGAGCCCGACCGCGTCTATGGACGAAAGTTCCTGGAAGCCACGCAGCGGGCGATCTCGGGAGCCTCTTGCATTGATTCGATCCGGCACGATTCGCTGCCACAGCAACAAGAACAGTTCTTTCTTCACCGTCTCATGGGAGAGTCTGGTCTTGATTGGGCCGCCAACGTCTCGACCGACGCGTTGACCGAGCACCTTCCTTATATTTCATGCCATGTTTCAATTCAGCGACCTCAGTCGATAGCCATCGCCGGCATGAGATGGCCGGACCTGCCACCGACCATAGCGCGAGCTCTCGAAAAGGCCGGAAGCAAAGACTACAAGATATGGGCATCGTTCAATCAGGGAGGCGAAGATCTCTCAGCATCGCTGCCTGAAGAAGTTGCAGCGCATTTTTCGATGGTCAGCGCCGATGTAACGGCATTCTTGTCCTCGCTCGAAGACCAGGCATGTGATCTGGTTATCATCAACTGCTCTGAGCTGACCCAGCCACTGCAGAACATCTTGGCGTTAGCCAGGAAAAAGCTGACGCACAGCGGAGTCATCATGCTGCACGGTGTTTCTGTGGAGAGCAATGTGGCAAGCACGCACTGGCGCGACTTGAAGTCCGAGTTTCCCTCCTACACCTTTCTCAACTCTGCAGGGTTGGGAGTTCTGCTTGCCGGGGATAGTGTCGATCCATTTTTCCTCGAGTTGAATGATGCGGACACGGCCAACGAACGCTGGGCGCTGACCGAGTCCTTCTTCAAGATCATGGGTTCTCGGCTGTCGGCTATGAGTCGGGAGCACAGCATCGCAAATACCGTTGCCATGCAACATCACATGATGCACAAGCTGGAAGAGAGAATACAGGACGAACTACAGGTACTGAAAAGCACGCTGAGCTGGAGAATCACCAAGCCGCTCAGATGGATACGAAAAAAACTAACAAAGTCACAGAAATAAATCATTCACTCCAGGCAAACGTCGGTTCTGTCCTCATAGCTGGGCGGATTCAAGTTCGAAGTGCAATACCCTGGGTTTCATGGGCGGAATCAATAATCAAGTGCAACACCCAACCGGCAAGGTACCGCGATGGGAAAGCAAGGTGGCGATCAGCTCACGCCCGAGGTCGCCCAAGGGCTGGGCGTAGATGCAGTTGTAAATGGTCTCAGTTGACACGCGGTGCCCATGGCCTTTGCGGTGGATGTGGGCCAGTGTCAGTAGCACCTCTGGTCCAACAGGCTCATCTCGTCCAAGAACTTGCTTTGGGCATCCTGTCGGACTTACGATCGAATCCCCGACAACAGGGATACGTTGGCGTGCATCGCCACCCTGGTGTTGGCAGCCTCACGTTCAACGTGACAGTCCACATGCGCGTGATCATGGCGCCGACAACCTACACTCCTGCTTGGTCAACCTCTGGACCATGTGCGACCAGCAGTTGTGCTCACACTGTTTCGGTTAGCCTACCGCTTCAACGCTATGACTTATGCTGGATTGCATAGCTTTGCCAGTCAGACAAATCATCAAGTTTTGCATAGCTCATTACAGGCTAAAGGTCTTTGGCTTGCTTATGGCCCGACGCAAGAACTCACTATTGAACTTTCAAATTCCTACAGCGTTTTTCAGTGATTCTCTAGAAATTTTGTCTATCTGAAACACTCCCATGGCATGACCAACCACATCCCCTCGGCACAGTCCCTCATGCATGCACTGTCTTTGCTTGAGATCAAAATAGCCAAATTGGAGCAGCAATCTTTTGAACAAGAAAAAGAACTGCATGCCTGTGAAGTGCTAGCTCAAGCACTTCGCGCGGAAATTGATATCCTCCGTGAACAGAATCTGGCAGCCTTGAGTGAGATCGAGAACCGTGGAATTCGGTTACTTGCAATGCAAAGGAGTTACGAAAACTCTATGAGTTGGCGCGTCACCAAGCCGCTGCGGTGGATGAGCATACGCCTCCGACGCCCCGAGGCCATTGTTGCTATTCAAACAGAGAACTACCAGCAAATCCTACCTGGCTCACCTTTGTCCCAACATGACGTTGCGCAAGACTCAAGCGTCTCAGAAGGTCCGACCGCCCAGAATTCTGAGGGAGTGCACATACAGGGCGCGATCATCGATAGACATGACTATGCAGAATGGATCTCTCGGTTTGACTACGTGTCATCCGAACAGCTGACTCCACTTACAGATGATGTATCAGAAGTTTGTAGCCGCCTACGGGTGTCGATGCTCTCGGTGTTTGCTGCCCCGCATTTCGTCACGGCAGACATGCGTGGGATGCAGGCTGTTCGAGACAGCTTGACAAGGCAACACCATGCAAACTGGGAATGGATTATTGTTTGCGGACCAGCAGCATTTGAGGGTTTAAAGAATTGGCTAGCAAGTGAAGATCGCATTCGATTGATTATTTCTGAGGATAGTCTAACGGTGCCAGGAAACGCCTTGAATGCCGCCCTTGAGCACGCCAGCGGCGAGTGGGTGGCCTGGGTTGACGCCAGGGTTCAGCTGCGAGCGCATGCCTTACAGACTGCGGTAAAACACCTGCAGGCGCATCCAGAGGCACACGTCCTGTTCGCGGACGAGGACCAAAAGGATGAACAAGGCCAACGAAGCTCTCCCTCATTTCGATGTGAAGCCAATTTGGACCTGCTGCTGTCGCTTGACTACCTGGGTCAACTCGTCCTCTTCAAGCTGGAGGATCTCATTGACATCACTGGCTGGAATGGGACATTGCGCGCAGGACATCGACACGATCTGCTGCTCCGGTTGAGCGAACGCTGGGAGGCGCCTTCGCTGGCCATTGCCCATGTGCCTCACATCCTGAGCCATCGACTTCCAAAGCCTGCAAAGCCAGACCAAAGCGCTGAAATTCTGCTTCCTTGCTGCATAGATGCCGAAGGTGTGCCGCCAGATGATCGTGAATCCGTGCCAGCTATCGTGCAGGCGCACTTGTCCCGTAGGGGTTTTAAGTGCGAAGCCCTGCCCCATCCCACCCTGCCCGGTGCGTGCCGAGTGCGCTTCACTCTCCCAGAGCCTCCCCCAAGGGTCGGTATCGTCATTCCCACGCGCGACAACGTGGGCGTACTGTCGGTCTGCCTGGAATCCCTGCTTCAGCAAAGCACCTACCCGGACCTTCGCGTGATGGTGGTGGACAACGGCAGCGTCAAACCCGAAACGCTGGCCTATCTGGAAGCCATGGACGACCCGCGGGTGCAGGTGCTCAGGGACGACGCACCGTTCAATTTCTCGCGGCTGATCAACCTGGGCGCACAGGCCGTTGAAGGTGAAATCCTGTGCTTGCTGAACAACGACATGCAGATCACCCAGCCAGACTGGCTGGAAGAGATGGTGGGCTGGGCCTTGCAGGATGGTGTGGCAGCCGTAGGCGCTCGCCTGTGGTACGGCGAGGGCACCTTGCAGCACGGCGGCATTGTGCTGGGCATTCAGGGGGTGGCCGGGCATGCACACAAGCACTTGGCCAAGGGTGAGCCAGGCTACCTGAACCGTGCCGTGCTGCACCAGACCATGAGCGCGGTCACCGGGGCCTGCATGGTGGTGCGCCGCGCGGTATTTGACGAAGTGGGCGGTTTTGACGAGGCGCTGGCTGTGGCCTACAACGACGTCGACTTCTGCCTGCGGGCTCGCCGCGCTGGCTACCGCAACGTCTGGACCCCGCATGCAGAGATGATTCACCACGAATCGGTTTCGCGTGGCTTTGAAGATTCACCCGAAAAACAGGCGCGCTTTCAACGCGAAGCGGCCCTGATGCGGGAGCGCTGGGCCGACTGGCTGGACCACGACCCTGCTTACAATCCCAACCTGACGCTGGAATATGAAGACTTCGGGTTGGCATGGCCGCCCAGGGCTTCAGTCGTTTGATCCGTTTGCACATTCGGTGCGCGAGCAACCGATAGGGGACCGGTCGTCTCCAGACCCTTTCGTCGTTCCCTGCGATAGCCATCACTTGATTTCATGAAACTCATCATCCAGATCCCGTGCTTCAACGAAGCGGGCACGCTTGCCATTGCACTGTCGGCCCTGCCGCGCGAAGTCCCGGGTTTCGACAAGGTGGAATGGCTCATCATTGACGACGGCTGCACCGACAACACGGTGGAAGTGGCCAAGGCCAACGGGGTGGACCATGTGGTGCGCCACACCCGCAACCAGGGTCTGGCACGTGGATTCATGAACGGCTTGCAGGCCTGTCTGGAGCAAGGAGCAGACGTCATCGTCAACACCGATGCAGACAACCAGTACAACGCAGACGACATTCCGCTGCTGACCCAGCCCATTCTCGAGCGCCGGGCCGACATCGTGGTGGGTGCACGGCCCATCCAGACCATTGAGCATTTCAGCCCCATCAAAAAGCTGCTGCAGAAACTGGGCAGCTGGGTGGTGCGCGTGGCCAGCAAGACCGACATCCCGGACGCACCCAGCGGCTTCCGTGCCATCAGCCGTGCTGCGGCCCGCCGGCTGGTGGTGTTCAGCGACTACACCTACACGCTGGAAACCATCATCCAGGCGGGCCAGAAGAACATGGCCATCACGTCGGTGCCCATTCGGGTCAATGGCGATCTTCGCCCTTCGCGGCTGGTCAAAAGCATACCGTCGTACATCCAGCGCAGCATCGTCACCATCATCCGGGTCTTCGTGATTTACCGGCCGTTCAGGTTCTTCGGCACCATCGGGGTCACGCTGTTTGGCATCGGCTTTCTCATTGGCCTGCGCTTTCTTTACAAGTGGCTCACGAGCGAATTCGGCTATGACGGGCACATCCAGAGCCTGATTCTGGCCAGCTCGCTGATGATCATTGGCTTTCACACCATCCTGGTAGCCTTTGTGGCAGACCTGCTTTCAGCGAACCGCAAGCTGCTGGAAGAAGTGCGTGCACTCACCTTGGAAAGCCGGGATCAGCCCCGCTGACCCCCCCACCAAGGCCATGCCAGTTGCATCTGATCTCCATACACGCAGCGTCAGCACCCCGGTAGCGCCGCCAGCGTTGGTCCGCGCGGGCGCAGAGCGTCAGCAGTGGATCGACTCAGCCAAGGGACTGGGCATCCTGTTGATCTTCTTCGGGCACGTGTACTCCACCGTCACGCCTTCGGCGCTGTACGTGTACATCTACGCCTTCCACGTTCCCCTGTTCTTCTTCATCTCTGGCCTCACGCTCAGGCCTGCTGCAGGGCCGCTGGGCGGTGTGGTGCAGAAGAAGCTGCGTACGCTGATCGTGCCCTACTTCTGGTACGCCTTCCTGGGGTACGTGTTCTATGTGGCGGGCTACCTATTGGCGCAGCACCAGGGTCTGCAAGTGCCCCAGTTCGACTACGGCCTGTGGCAGCCACTGACGGGCATCTTCATTGGCACCATTGGCATGGGCCGCATCATCAACGGCCCGGTCTGGTTCGTGATGGCCCTGTTCTGGACCTTTATGCTGGGCTACCTCGTCAACACCTACATTCGCCGCCCGGCAGGCCAGTGGGTGGCCATCTTGCTGCTGACGGGTCTGGGGCTGGCATTGGCAGGTCACGTGACGCTGCCGTTCAGTGGAGTGGCCGCGCTGACTGCGCTGATCTTCTTTCAGGCCGGCTATCGGTTTCAGACCGAACGCCTCCTGCAAGCCATGAGCCAGTCCACCCGTTGGTGGCTGCTGGCAGCGCTCTTCGTGATCGGCCTGTTCAGCCAGGTCAATGGCTTCATCGGTTTTGGCGAAGGCATTCTTGGCAACCCTCTGTGGTTCATGCTGTTTGCCTTCAGCGGCACGTTGATGGTGGTGCTGCTGGTGAACGTGGCTGATCCGTGGTGTGGCTGGCTGGCATTCATTGGTCGCTACAGCCTGTCCATCATGCTGATCCACATGCTGATCATCAAGTCGGTCAAGGTGGTCATGAGCGGCATCCTGGGCGTGTCCATTCAGTTGATCGACAACGATGTCGGGTTGGGCCTGATCGTGCTGGGCGTCTCGGCTCTTTGCTTGGTGCCAGCGGTGTTCGTGATGGAGCGGTATCTGCCTTTCACGCTTGGCAAGAGCACACCGGCACGCGCACAGGCCCTGCCGCGCCCATGATCGCGGTCACCGGCGCCAACGGCTTCGTGGGGGCCGCCGTGGTTGCGGCACTCGCGCACCATGGTCATGCCGTGCGGCCACTGGTACGGCACGCTACCGGAACCGCCGTGCCCGTGGGCAGCATCGGCCCAGAAACCGACTGGTCCCATGCCCTGCAGGGCGTGACTTGCGTGATTCACTGCGCCGCCCGGGTGCATGTGATGAAGGAAACGCAGGCCGATGCCCTCGCGGCGTTCCGCCGTGTCAACGCCGAAGGCACCCGCCGCCTGGCCGAGCAGGCCGCACAGGCCGGCGTGCGGCGAATGGTGCTGGTGAGCTCGATCAAGGTGAACGGTGAAGCAACGCTGTCTGGCGCGCCCTACCGGGCGTCAGACCTGCCCGCCCCCCAGGACGCCTATGGTCAATCGAAATGGGAGGCGGAACAGGCGCTGTGGGCCGTGTGCCGTACCACCAGCATGCAGGGCGTGGTGGTGCGCCCGCCCCTGGTTTATGGCCCAGGCGTGCGCGCCAACCTCGCGCGTCTGGTGCGTCTGGTGGCCAGGGGCTTGCCGCTGCCGCTGGGCTGCGTGCGCAATCAACGCTCCATGGTGGCGCTGGACAACCTGAGCGATCTGCTGGTGCGTTGCACGGACCATCCTGCGGCCTCAGGCCACACCTTCCTGGTGTCGGACGGTGAAGACCTGTCCACGCCAGACCTGATCCGCCAGATGGCATGGGCGCTCGGCCAGCCGGCCAGGCTTTTGCCGGTACCAGTGCCCCTGCTGCGGCTGGCCGCATGGCTGACCGGGCAGCGAGCCGAAGTGGCGCGGCTGGTGGGCTCGCTGCAGATAGACCTGGGGCCGACCCGCGAAACGCTGGGCTGGATACCCCCGGTAAGCGTGAAGGAAGGCCTGCAGAAGATGGTGAAGGGAAGCGTTCAATGAAGCGCCTGTTCGACCTGTTGGCGGCGCTGCTGGCCAGCCTGGTCCTGCTGATACCGCTGGCGGTGCTGGCCGTGCTGGTGCGCGCCACCTCCAAGGGCCCGGCGCTCTACTGGAGCGACCGCGTGGGCCAGCACAACCGCATCTTCAAGATGCCCAAGTTCCGCACCATGCGGGTGGACACGCCCGCCGTTGCGACTCACTTGCTGCAAGATCCAGACACCTATCTGACACCGATCGGCCCCTTCCTGCGCAAGAGCAGTCTGGACGAACTGCCGCAGCTCTGGAGCATTCTCAAGGGCGACATGAGTCTGGTGGGGCCCCGCCCGGCGCTGTTCAATCAGGACGACCTGATCGCGCTGCGAACCCAGCACGGCGTACACGAGTTGGTTCCAGGGCTCACCGGCTGGGCCCAGATCAATGGTCGTGACGAACTGCCCATACCGGTGAAGGTAAAGCTGGATGTGGAGTATTTGCAGCGCCGCTCCATGGCGTTGGATCTCAAAATACTGGTTCGTACTGCCTTGAGTGTTCTGCGGCGCGACGGCATCGCGCATTGAGGCGCGCCTGCGATCGGTCAAATGCATCTGCCACCAACGTGTGGCGCACCTTATGCGAGCGGCCAGCATTCAAGGCATCAGCAAGCGACGAGGGTCCACCGTGACCACCCACGGCGCCAAGCGTCAGGCACCAGCCCGTGACGTGGTCAAGCGCCGCCCCCATGTTAGAGGCCAGAACCATGAACCAGTTGTGGATGGCCGGCGTGACTCAAGTCACCGCCATCTCAATTTTTCCTGGAAATCGAATAAATAATATCGCTCGGCATGACCAATGTGAACGGAAAAATGATCGCAATGATTAAGCACATCAGCAATCGAACCGGCAGGGCATGTTCTTTGGTGTAAGAAATGCGGGTAAACAAGCCTTTAAGCCGAATACTAGCAAGCCGACCCCTCCCCACTTCTTCGAAACCATTGGCATGAAGAAGCAATTGAATATTCGCAGCACTAAAGTAATGCAAGTGAGGCGATGGAAGGCCTTTTTGCCAAAGACGCTCAAAAAAACTTTTAATATGCAATCTCATCAACAGACGAGCTATTCTGTAAAAAAACCCTGAACTGCTGGGGAGATTTAAAACAAGTACTCCATTTGGTGTGAGATGCTCTTTGCACCCGTTTAGGGTTGCGATCATGTCTGGTATATGCTCAAAAACGTCATTAAAAACAATGACATCAAACCGCTCTGCCTCGCCCAGCACATCCGGAAAATAACCCTGCCTCACTGACAATTCGCGTTGTGTTGTCACCTTGAAAATATTCAGATCAGGCTCTATTCCAACCGCATCGAACCCTTGTTTTTTCGCAGCCTCCAAAAACCAGCCGTGAGCACAGCCAACATCTAGAAGTCGCCCAGTCCTGGGACCACTTTGAACGATCACCTCCAATAACCGATTGAAATTCTCGACCCGTAACGCTTGCAACCCCGTTGCACGAGAAGTTTCATCTATTTTTTCATGCGCCAAGACTTCATTAATGGCCGGTTGAAACCGAGCCATTTCATATCCGCAGCCGTCACATTCAAAATGCCAGATTGCAAGCCCAGCGCGCATCGAACAATTACACACAGGGCAGAATTTACTATGCATAGATTTACTTCACCTACCTGACAACAGACACCAATACACCCAGCGCAATAATGCCTGCTCCAACATATGTATTCCAGCTGAGTGACTCGCCTAGCAGAAAGTGCGCAAGCGTAGGAACTATAAAGAAAGCCAACGCAGCAAATGGGTACGCAACACGCAAATGCACACCCTTAAGGGCAATGATCCAGAGTATCGTAGCAACAAAATAAACAACGAAGGCGGCTACCAATTTAACACTTACAAGCGAAGGCAGAATTTCAGAAGGCGTCAATACGACATCTTCAGACGCCAACTTGAATAAAATTTGTCCTATAGACAAAAGGACAACAGTGAACAAGATGAGCAAAAATTGAAGCAAAGTCATTTTAGAGTTCCTTATCGACTTCAACACGCGCGACCGAGTCCGATTTGTAACGCCTCGGGGCCTTCAGACTTCTGTGAATTGGACGTATTGGCACCGATGATACATCGTAACCAATAAATCCCAACAACAATTGAATTCCACCGAGAATGGGCAGTGCTGACAACATCACCGTTCCGGCTGAAGTGGGAAGACCTACCTGCGCTGAATGCATCCAATGATAAAAACCATACAAAGAGCCAAAGCCAAGTAAAAGCAGGCCAACAGGCAGCTCTATTGACGCAAGCGACATATCACGAAGATAGTAATTGTAAAAAATCCGTTTGAAAAAATTGCGCACATGCTTCACAAAAAACTCCCAGATTATTCTGGATATCTTAAGATTGCTGACTTCGGAACCGTATTTTGCATGCATTGGCACATCAACCACGACCGCACGGAGTGTATTTAACCTGAAAAGGAGGTCCGTTTCAAAAAAATACCGCCTGCTAATCTTATTAAAGGGGAGATGATGAGCGACGTCAGCATGAATGGCCGTATAGCCGTTTGTCGGATCAAAAATGTTCCAATAACCGGAAGAAAGCTTACTCATAAGCGAAAGCATTGCGTTACCGAAGATACGCGATCTCGGCATTGAATGCACCTTCTCCAGATCAAAAAAACGATTGCCTTTTGTATAGTCGGCGTCGCCTTCAGCAATTGGGTTCACAAAATACATGATCAATGCTGGGTCCATTTGCCCATCACTATCGATTTTGACCAGTATTTCCATCCCGTCTTCAATGGCCGCTTGGTATCCGGTCATCACGGCACCGCCAACCCCCTGGTTTTCTTCATGCCTGATCACGGAGACGCGATGATCCATACAATTGGTGACGACATAATCGCCGGAGTTGTCAGGACAGCAATCGTCAACAACGTATATTCGGGAAACTTCAGGCCCAATCTGATCGATCACATCCATAATGTGATTTCGGGCTTTGTATGTTGGAATAATGACCGCAATTGATTGCATTACTTTTATCTGCTAAGTTGTGCATGCCAAGCCGTATGCAAGGGCAACCATCCTGAATCAAGTTTACTCAGGACGACTCATGCGACGCACCGGGTCTGAAAGACATCTGGTCTCACCGATCGTCCGAATCGCACATAATCCTTTTTGGAATCTTTCACCTTAGCGGTATTTAATAAAAACTTGATGCCGTGGTTGTCCATATACCAAAAACTGTGAGCAATCCGATTGGCGTCAGTATCAACGCGCCCTTTTGAGTAGTGCTAAGCACCGCTTTGGGGTGTCTCGAAATTGGAATAAGCAGAAGCAAAACAGGGGCAAGCAGCGGGAGTAGGTATCTGGATTGCACTCCCGAGAATCGCGGACTTCCGACCGCTGTATATGATATGTACAGGGCAGTAGCAACCAAGGCTACGGTGAAAAGACACCCCATCAAGATAATGACACGGGTCGTCGCTGGCAAAGCAACCACAGGCTTCGGTTCAGTAAAGTCCATCCAAAGCGCGACGGCGACCAAAGCCAACAGGATATAAAACCCATCTATAAGACCTAAGCCAGAGAAATCTACGCTGAGCCCACGCATGTTGAGTGGATTCAAATATGCCGTCATGAACTCCAACAGGTTGCCGATGTACACCATTGGGTTAGCAAGCACATAAGCCACTTGATCGGTTGAGTTGACGCCCGCCCCGCCTCTGCTATCTCCGCGGCCTGGCCCATCAACCAAGAACGGCAGCGCGAATGAGGCAAAGGCAAACAAGAACGCGAAAGATGCGGCCACCTTGAACACTATTGCTTGACGAAGGCCGCCAAATCTATCATTTGGTATGAGCAAGGAAAGCAGTATTATTGAACAGTATATAGCTTTCGGCCCGACCGCAGCAAAAGGAACAGCGATAAGGAGAACTTTCTGCAAAAACGAAATTTTCTCTGTTTTGCTTTGTAGCGCATTTAAGAACAAAGCAAAGCTCAAGAAGCTTAGTGAGGTCAGCCAGGGGTCATAGCTGTAATGCGCTGCAATGAATACAGGGGTAGGCAATGAAGCGATAGCAGCGAAGGTTATTTTACCGAAAGGCAAAACCTTGACAGTCAAAAAAATGATGCCTATGTAGAAGATCAAATTCGATATGCGCCCCACTTGAAAAACAGCATGATTCGGCAACTCAAAAAGTCTTCCGAAAAACATGCCGACAGCAGGGGGGATGTATCCGATTTCTCGATACCAGTGAAACCACCTGTCCGTTGCATGATCTGCAGTTGTTGAATTTCGCGAAATCACATTACTTGTCTGCTGTATTTTCTGCGCATTAAAAAATTCATTTATTTGTTTCTGCTCACGGTAGGAGTAGGAAAATGGCAAAACATACGCACGAGAGAAAACGTCATGTACGGTCTGCGGCACCATCGCCTGCCAGGATTGCAGGTTGGCCCTGCGATAGTGAATGGATTCATCCCAGGACACAAAATTCAATTGCGTCCCCAAAGCCATTGAGCCACTTACAGCCAGCAGCACCAACACCAGAACTCTACCAACATCCAAACTGCGGAAAAAAAGCGCCCATATTCCAACCAGAAAGATGAAGTATCCGAACCCCATCATTCCGCCTCTTCGGACATTGTATTTTTCTTTTTTAACCGCAACGATACCGGCAATGACCAAGCCGGCTCCTTGTGCAGTTATCTCCAATTGCTTAGGGCTATCTTCAACTCTGAAGACCGCAGTTCTCATGAAATTGTAAGGAGTAGTCTTTAGCCTTTCTTGCCAAGGTCTTGTAAGCGTAACACCCTCTGGCTTATTTTCGCTATAGAATTTCAACGCAATGGGCGTATTTACATGCAGTCCTACATGGAGCAAGATGTGATCAAGGTAAGCACCATCTAGGTTCAGGACAAGCTTTGCACCTTCGCTCTGGGACTTGTATGATTCAGTCCCTTCTATTTCGAAACCCTCGACATAGCTGATGTTATGCATGAGGTTGCCCGCAAATGCTTCACCATTTTTCATCCGCTCCCATTTGGAAAAAGAAAGCTCTGAAACAACAGCAGCCGCCGCAGAGACCAGAATAATGCCTAGGATTATTAGTAGCTGTTTCACATTAGGCATATTTCTTAAAGCTGGTTAACAACAAACGGGCGCAAGGACCGACTTTAAATGGTGCGGGTCAGACCGTTTCGAAAGCAGGATTCTAGTGCCTGCATCCAATGGAGACGCTTTGCTCTTGCTTTGCAGCTCAGGTGATTGTTTGTGCTCCAGACGGTGCCCCCTTATTCCTAGCCAGATCGGTGCTGACTGGGCTCATACGAGACCTGATGTAGCCACCAGGAGAATCCACATGATGCTTGGATTGCCCAAAAAGCGAGCGCTCCGCCCCTGTTGATCGCCGATCGCGCCACTCGCTGGGCGTTCATGGCGATCAAGAGGAACAAGACAGCGGCCTTTGCAAAGTGATGGAGGGGTAGCCGTCACGCTCGGCAAAAGCAGGCCGCGTCACATCATGATCGCGGTTACAGGCGCCAACGGCTTCGTGGGGGCTGCCGTGGTCGTGCCGTTACCCCGTGGAGCTCGCGATGTGCACCTCATCCGGACAAGCTGAAGCTCGATGTGGAGTGTTTGCAACGTCTGTCCATGGGGTTTTACCTACAATTGGCGGCCAAGGTGGCTTTCAGTGTGCTGAAGCGGGACGGCATCACACACTGGCGGCGATAGAAGCCGCAACCATCCAGCCCCCTTTCCGCACAAATACAACGACACAAATGCTCGATATCGGCCTTCAAAGTGACATGGAATGGCAGGCTCGATCTTCAAGAGCGCCACAAGTTGCCGTCGTTTTGCCGGCCTACAACGAAGCGGAAACGATCGCTGCCACCATCAAGGATTTCCACAAGGCATTGCCTGAAGCCGCCATCTGGGTGGTCGACAACCGCTGCAGCGACAACACCCGGGCCATCGCCGAAAGCACTTTCCAGACCTTGCGTTGCAAGGGAGGCGTTCTGCAGGAGAAGCGTCCAGGCAAGGGCAATGCGGTGCGCCGCGCCTTTCTGGAGGTGGAAGCCGACATCTATGTGCTCAGCGACGCTGACTGCACCTACCCCGCCGAGCAGGTACACCAGCTGATCGATCCAGTGCGCCGGGGTGAAGCAGACATGGTGGTCGGCGACCGCCACACCGACGGCCAGTACGCCGCCGAAAACAAGCGACCCTTGCACGGCTTCGGAAACCGCCTGGTGCGCAACCTGGTCAACACCATGTTTCGTGCCGACCTGTCCGATGTGATGAGCGGCTACAGGGCCTTCAGCCGCCAGTTCGTCAAGCACTACCCGATTCTGGTGGAGGGATTCGAGATCGAGACCGACATGACCCTGCATGCGCTGGACAAGCGCTTTCGCGTGCTGGAGGTGCCCGTGCGCTACCGCGATCGGCCAGCCGGCAGCGTCTCCAAACTCAACACCTTCCGGGATGGCGCGCGTGTGCTGGCCACCATCTGGAACATCATGCGGCACTACCGCCCACTGCTCTTTTTTGGCACCGCCGCTTCCCTGTGTGCCTTGCTCGGGCTGGCGGCGGGCTGGGTGGTCATCGCGGAGTTCATTGCCCAGCGCTACATCGAAAAGGTGCCGCTGGCCATCCTGGCCACCGGCCTGCAGATTGAAGCGGGGTTGCTGCTTTCGGTGGGGCTGATTCTCGACTCCATGGCCCACCAGTCCAAGCTGCAGTACGAACGCGACCTTCTCAACGACCGGCCATGAACATCCGTGCGTCTCCGAGCGCGTCACCCACGACCCCCATGGCCCTCTGGCGCCGGGTGTGGGTGCGGCTCAGCGCATCGCGGTTCCCGCGGTTCGCCTGTGTGGGTGCGGTGGGATTTGTGGTGGACGCGGGCATCCTGACCACTTTGATGCATGTGGGCTGGCCACCCCTTTCGGCGCGGCTGGTTTCTTTTCCGGTGGCTGTGGCCACCACCTGGCTGCTCAACAAGGCCTGGACCTTTGCATCCGATGCGCCTCATCCCGGGGGTGGGGTCGTGCGCTATTCCGGTATCCAGATCGTCGGGGCTATGATCAACCTCGGCCTGTTCACGCTGCTGATTGCCGCATTCCCGGCATCACGCGCGGTCCCCTCCCTACCCTTGGCGGCAGCCGCGCTGGTCGCGCTGGTGTTCAACTATGTGGCCAGCCGGCACCTCGTTTTCAAGCTTCACGACACATGACCACCATCGAATACAGCGGTCGAGACAATCTGGACGTCATGACCGACGCGCGCAACTACAACCGGTACCTGACCGAACTGATTCTGAACTGGTTCAGCAAAAAAGACGGCCCTCTGGTGGACTTCGGCGCAGGTGGCGGCACCTTCGCGACGCAGGTGGCACAGGCAGGATTCGACGTGTCGTGCATAGAAACCGATCCCGTGCTCTCCGACCTGTTGAGGCAAAAGGGGCTGCGCGTGGCCGGCGCACTCGATGCCGTGCCAGATGCGAGCCTGGCGGGCATTTACAGCCTGAACGTGCTGGAGCACATCGAGGACGACGACGGCATCCTCGCACTCTGGCACCGCAAACTGGCATCGGGGGGCAAACTGCTGGTTTATGTACCAGCATTCAAAGTGTTGTTCAGCAGCATGGATCGCAAGGTGGGGCATCACCGGCGGTACCGTATGGCAGGCCTGCGTGGGCAGATGGAACGCGCCGGCTTTGATCTGAACGTGGTCCGCTACGCCGACAGCGTGGGTTTTCTGGCTGCCCTGATCTACCGCCTGGCCGATGGCGGCCAGGGCGACATCAACCCCCGCATGCTGCGCCTGTACGACCGCTGGATATTTCCAGTGAGCCGCTTGCTTGACCGAGTGTGCTGGCCATGGTTCGGCAAAAACGTGTACGCGTGCGCGGTCAAGCGCTGACATCATGCTCACGAAGGCACAACCGTACCAGGCCGTGGCCAGATTCATGCAGGCCTTTCAGCAACGCATTCAGCCCTTCTGGTGGGTGGCGATGCTGTTGCTGGCAGGCTACTGGAGCCTGCTCGCCGGACAACACATTTCCACGAGCAACATCAAGGGAGACGCCGGCCAGAACCTGCAGATAGCGGTTCATCTGTACCAGCACGGCGAATTTTCCATGGCCTCCACGGCAGGCTTTCAACCCACCAACTTCAGGGAACCCTTGCCCATTGTGGTCACGGCTTTGTATTTAAAGGCTTCGGGGCGAAACCACGACTACATGACGCTTGACAATCTGCGTTCCGGCGAGCCCGCGCGCTTTGTCAAGCTGCATAACCTGGGATGGGTGTTTCTGGGTCTGATCGCCACCTGGCTGCTGTTCAACGAACTGACCACCAGCCGATGGGCGGGCGGTCTGGCGGCCGGCTCCGCCTTCATTTTCTTTTTCAACAACCCCTACGTCGTCGACTCGCTCTACACCGAACTGGTGACGGGTGTGTTGATGACGGGCACGAGCTATTTGATGCTGCTGGCCGGCCGGCGCCAGAAAGGGTCACTCTGGCTGGCCACCGGCGTGGGTTTGGGTCTGCTGTGCCTCACCAAGAGTGCGTTCCTCTACATCTCACTGGTCACCATTGTGGTCTTGGCTACCGTGATGCTTTTGCAACGGGGGGCGCGCGCCCGACCCTGGCTGGCCGCAGGCTTCATGACCCTGGGGCTGATCTGCACCACGGCACCCTGGATGATCCGGAACCAGCTCCTGTTTGACAGCGCCGAAATTTCCTCTGGTCGCAGCGGCTGGGTGCTTTACAAGCGTGCCTTGCTCAACCGGATCACGCCAGAAGAATTCCGGCTCGCCTTCACGCTCTTTGGCCCCAGGCTCTACCAAGACCTGGTCGCCGGCACCTCACTGGCGATCACACCAGAGGACGCCAAGCTGCGCACCGGGCGCGTCAGCCGGCTGTATGCAGGCCGCTCCGAGTTTTCTGGCGACGACATGCGGGCCCAAGGAGCTGGTGACCCTGATCGTGCCGTCACCCTGTACCGCAAGACGTCGGCGATGTACATCAAGCTGTCTCGAGAAATGGAACAGGCTGGCGACCCCCATCCGACCTACGCGGCGGATCGTGCCTTGCAAGCCATTGCCCTGCCCATGCTCAAAGAGGAACCGCTGGCACATCTGAAGCTGTCGATCCTCATGTTCTGGCGCGGCATGTGGAGCATTCCCCCACAGCTGCAAATTCCGTTGCTGCCCGAAGGCCGTTGGCGCAGTGGTTTCATCGAGGTGATCAACGCACTGGGTGTTCTGGCGTTGCTGGGATGCTTTGTTTGGGGAATGCTTCAACGCAATGTCAGATTGCTGGCATTCACCATGCTGCCAGTCATGATGATGGCTTTCTACACCCTGCTTTCACAGAACTTGCCCCGATTCTTTGCCCCGACCCAGCCGATCATGCTGGTGGCGCTGCTGCTGCTGGTGTTTCAACTGATCGGTGGGATCATGGTCAAAACCAAGCAAGACTGATGCCATCAGGCCATCCATGGGGGTATCATCCGGTACCACGTGGACACCCCTCTCACATGTTCCTAAGAAAATTTGCCATGCCCATCCTGGGCATGCCACGCCCGGCAAAACGCCTGATCGTGCTCTCAGTGGACGCCACACTTTGCGTGCTGTCTGTCTGGCTGGCGTACTACCTTCGCCTGGGCGAATGGGTCAAGCTGTCCGGTGATCCCTATTGGCAGCCTGGCTGGGCCGTGCTTGCGGCACTGGCCATTGCCCTGCCCCTGTTCGTGGTCAACGGCTTTTACCGCGCCATCTTCCGTTATTCCGGCCTGTCGGCGATGGTCACCGTGGTCAAGACCATCGGCATCTTTGCCATTCTTTACGCCACCCTGTTCACAGCCATCGGTGTGCCTGGCGTGCCCCGCACCATTGGCATCATTCAGCCCATGCTGCTTCTGCTGGGCGTTGGCACCTCCCGGGCGCTTGCAGGATTTTGGCTGGGCGGCCTGTACCAGAACCAGCTTAAACTGGCCGCGATTCCACGGGTGCTGATTTACGGCGCTGGCAATGCTGGTCGCCAATTGGCGGCAGCCATGAGCAACAGCCACGAAATGCGTGTGGTGGGCTTCATGGACGACGACGACCGTCTCCATGGTCATGTGCTCAATGGCCTGGCCATCTACAGTCCCGCTGATCTCCCTAGCCTTGTCGACACCTTGCAGGTCAGCACGGTGCTGCTGGCGATGCCATCTGCCAGCCGCCATCGTCGCAATGAAATCATTGAAGAGATGCGCCCAGTGCATGTGCTGGTGCGCACCTTGCCCAGCGTGAGCGAGCTGGCGCAAGGCAAGGTGAGCGTCTCCGACCTGCGGGAACTGGACATCGACGACCTGCTGGGTCGCGAACCGGTCAGTCCGAACCACATTCTGCTGGGCAAGAACATCACCGGCAAAGTGGTGCTGGTCACTGGCGCGGGCGGTTCCATTGGCAGCGAACTGTGTCGCCAGATCCTCAAGGTCGAACCCGCATCTCTGCTCCTGGTCGACCAGAGCGAGTTCGCACTGTACGAAGTGCATCAGGAGCTCAATGCCCGCCTGGACGGTTCGCAAGCCCGCCTCGTCCCGCTGTTGGCTTCAGTGCGGGACGCAGATCGCATGCGCGAGATCATGTCGACCTGGAAGCCAGACACGGTGTACCACGCGGCCGCATACAAGCACGTGCCGCTGGTGGAACACAACCCGCTGGAAGGCATCAAGAACAACACCATCGGGACCATCACCGTGGCACAGGTGGCAGCCGAGTTTGATGTGGGCGATTTTGTGCTGATCAGCACCGACAAGGCTGTGCGCCCCACCAACATCATGGGCGCCAGCAAAAGACTGGCGGAAATGGCGCTGCAGGCCCTGGCCGACAAAGGCTCCCAGACCCGCTTCTCCATGGTCCGTTTTGGCAACGTGCTCGGATCATCTGGCTCTGTGGTGCCCAAGTTTCGCCAGCAGGTGCGGGATGGTGGTCCGATCACCCTGACCCATCCGGACATCACCCGCTACTTCATGACCATTCCTGAAGCCGCACAGCTGGTGATTCAGGCGGGTGCCATGGCCAAAGGGGGCGACGTGTTCGTGCTGGACATGGGGGAGCCAGTCAGGATCATGGATCTCGCGACGCGCATGATCGAACTCTCTGGTCTGACCCTCAAAGACGACCAGAATCCAGATGGCGACATAGCCATTCAGATCACTGGATTGCGCCCGGGCGAGAAGCTTTTTGAGGAACTGCTGATCGGTGACAATCCTAAGGCCACCTCGCACCCACTGATCATGAAAGCCCACGAGGAATTCATCCCCTGGGATACCTTGCAGGTGCAGCTCAGAAGCTTCGAAGCGGCACTCGACGCCAACGATGTGGAACGCATGAAGAGCATGCTGGCACAGCTGGTAGCGGGCTACGAATCCAACAGCGATATCGTCGACTGGGTTTTCATGGAGCAGGAAGCAGAAGCTGCGCCCGTCCGACAAGCCGTTAAAGGCGCGTGGCGCTACCCATAGCGGTACTCACCTGCACAATAGCTTGAAGGGCTTGCCGTTTTTGAAGAGAAAGCAAGAATCCTGAGATTCAGGCCGCTTGCTTCTGCTCGGTTGGAAGCCCGGCTGACGCCATCAGCAGCGCGGTGAAGAGAATGAAAAAATGGCTTTCGGTCGACAGCCAGAACGAACTGTGTGTCATGTTGGACACCAACATCACGGCCATAAAGGACAACATCAACGCCCTGTGTGCAGGTGGGTGTCGAAATGACTGCCGCACGATTGCCCACAAGAACCAGGCAAAAACCAGCAAACCCAGCAGACCCAGTTCAAACAGAAAGAATAGGAACTGGTTGTGCGGATGCGGGCAAATGGTGGCGCACATTTCAGGGCTCTCGAAATGGGCAGCGGCAAATACAGGATACGAGCCGGTCCCTGAGCCCAACCATGGGTGCTCGCGAATCTGCTGAACCGAGAAATGCCACACCTGCACTCGAGCGCCCACCGAAGTGACGTTCGACGGGCTGCTGTTTCGGGCTTCTTCCCATGCCTGAAGCGTGCGTTGCTGGAACTGGCTCGAAGAGGCAAAGACCACAACCAGTATCAGCAAGCCGGCACCCAGCACCACCCCCAGCATGCGTGGGCGACAAGCCAGGGCCACGATTGCAAAAACCACCACCGACAGCACCAGACTCAGGTAGCCGGTTCGGCCGACCGACAAGAACAACACACTGGCCGCGGCCAGTACCGCCACGCCAATCCAGAGCGCGCGGCCAACAGTGGCTTTCGATTTCACGGCCCAAAACAGCGCGGTGCAAGTGAAGAAGGCCATCATGATCCCTTGCGAGATGTGATCCTTGAACACGGTGTGATCGACGCCGAAACCCTTGTTCTTGGTGCTCGACCAAGGCAGTTCAAACCAGACATTCAACCAGGTCGATGCGAGCGTGAAAAGCATGGCGACAGCAAACGCCTGCCAACAGCGCTTACGCATTTCGGCGCTGGCAAGCAGAAACAGAAACACGGGTAGCAGGACCAGTTTGAAATATTTCCGAAGATAGTCCCGAAACTCGCTCCAGTCCGCCGGCGACCAGAGCGTCGCCACGACCATGACCAACACCAGACTTGCCGCCGGTAGCACAACCGGGTTCCGCAACATCTGGACCAGTTCCGCTCGGGCATGTGCATCTGTCAGCCGTACGCATGCCAAAAGCACGGTCAACGCCAACGTTGTGTTGGCCAAGGCCACCGATAGCGGAAACGCGAAATACGCAAAGACGAGGCAATACGCCGGTGCAATAGTCAGCAGCGCTCGCATGCTCTGGTCTGGACAACCTGAATTCATTTCTCAAAAATCCATTCGATATCTGGAACAACCGGTACATCGGCCATTTGTCTGCTGTCGATGGGCTGGGAATCCCTTAAGCATTTGGCCCCTATCGTGAAGCTGACGCACCCCTACCGCTTGACCACGGCGGTGTCCTCTTGGGGTGGGTCGTATTCCAGAATGGCGTACCTGAAGAAGCACTCCAGTGCCACCACCAGACAAAAGAGGAAGCCTTGCGGTCCACAAAGGAACCCGCGCCTGAGTACATAGAACCGTACAAAGTTGGTGGCTGCAGAACCCAGTCCTCGCCAGATACCCCCTCTTTTGCCTGCTTGCTCCCTGCGCCGCGCACCCAGTTGAGCGTATTGAGCGAGCTTGAGCAGGCTCTCGTAGACAGTGTCGCGCGAAAAATGCAGCAACCGGCCCTTGAACACGTGCATGGGAACCGTCTCGTCCCTCAGCTGCGCGTATTCATGGACCACACCCTTGAACTCCAGAACGTTGTGGGTGCGAAACAGGCGTTTGACGCCGCCGGCGGTCTTCGCCATGCGGCTGAGTGCCTTGCCAAACGCAACCTGGTCCCAGTAGACCTTCCACGCAGCGTTCTCGCCCGAGGCCACCGCTTGTTGTATTTCGCGACGCAACTCATCGGTGATGACCTCGTCAGCATCGAGAAAAAAGAAATAGTCGCATCGCACCAACGGAAGCATCCGGTTTCGCTGAACCGCAAAACCCTGCCAGTCGGGCAACATATGCACCTCCGCGCCCATGCGGGAAGCGATGTCACGCGTCGCGTCTGTGCTGCCGCTGTCGATCACGACAATCTGGTCGGCGAAACTGGCACTCTCGATACACCGGGCGATCCGGCGCTCCTCATTCAGCGTCAGAATGCCCACACACAGCCGGTTGGCAGGCGACTCAATCATCGATTTTCCAACTTTTCAGACCCCTCCAGCGACCCAGCATCCTGGCCACCAAACGGGGAACAAACGCCAGCATGCGAATTGGCAATGCGACGCTGGTGGTGACCAACAACTTGCGCCGCAGTTGCAGTGCCTCTGCGATCGACCTGTGTTTGGCCGTGAAGGTCAACTTGGACTGGGCGTGATGAAAGCCGCGGCTGTACTCGTTCCGCCAAGGTCTGCTGCCCTTGCTGGAACTCCGGGAGCGGTGGATCGCCTTGACCTCCGGCACCAACACCATGGCCAGGCCCGCCTGGAACAGGCGAAGGCACAGGTCATCGTCTTCGTAATAGAGAAAAAAACGCTCGTCAAAAAAGCCGATCTGCTGAAAACGCTCCATCCGCAGGAGCATGGCAGCGCCACACACAAAGCCCACACAGGTCATGCCAGTGGCAGGTGGCCCAATCGAATTCCACACCGTCTTGGGCCACCGGTAGTTGACCTCCAACTTGCCTGTCGGGCTGGCCAACTGTGGTGCGAACAAGGCAGCGTCGACCATGTTGCGCGCTGCCATCAGCAGTGTGCCAAGGCCCTCGGCTGAAAGCTCGCAGTCCGGGTTCAATAACAGGGCAAACGGTGTTTGCACCAAGGCCAGCGCACGGTTGTTGGCAGCGCCAAATCCGAGGTTTCGCTCATGCTCAAGGACGCGCGCCCTTGGCCAGCGCTGACGCGCAAGCGTCGGTGTTCCATCGGCGCTTGCGTTGTCGGAGACGATCACGTGGGGACACGAGCCCAGCAGGCCATCAAGCTCGGCAATGCAATGCGCACTTTCATGGGTGACCACCACCACCGTGACGTCTGCCAGGGCGCTGACCGCCTCTCCAGGAGACTGCATCGGATCGCTCACAACCTTCCCGAAGCCTCAGTGAGCGCTGGCACCCACGATGGCGTCCGGCTTTGCCGCTTTCAGCAGACTCAGCATGGCCAATTCGATGCGGTGCAAGGCCTCAGGCGTGTGGCCCTCAAAACGCAGCACCAATACCGGCGTGGTATTCGATGCACGTATCAAACCAAAGCCATCAGGCCAGTCCACGCGAACGCCGTCGATGGTGGACACCTTGGCGGGGGCCTCAAAGTGCGCCATCGCCACGAGCTTCTCGACAACCGCATGTGGCTCACCTTCAGCACAAGCCACGTTGAGTTCCGGTGTGCTGTGGCTGGTGGGCAGCGCATTGAGCACCGCATTCCCATCCGGGCTGCGACTCAGGATTTCCAGCAGGCGAGCTCCGGCATAGGTGCCGTCATCAAACCCGTACCAGCGTTCCTTGAAGAAAATGTGGCCACTCATCTCGCCGCCCAGGGGGCTGTCCAGCTCCTTCATGCGGGCCTTGATCAGCGAATGACCGGTCTTGTAGATATGGGGCACCCCACCGGCGGCCTCAATGGCCGGGGCCAGGCGCTGTGAGCACTTCACGTCGAAGACGATATCGCCTCCGGGCACACGGGACAGCACATCCTGGGCAAACAGGATCATCTGCCGGTCAGGGTAGATGTTGTTGCCTTCCTTGGTGACGATGCCAAGCCGGTCACCGTCACCATCGAAAGCCAGGCCGAGTTCGGCATCGGTTTCGCGCAGGACACGCATCACATCGCGCAGGTTTTCGGGCTTGCTGGGGTCAGGGTGGTGGTTCGGGAAGTTGCCATCCACTTCGCTGAACAGCTCGATCACCTCGCATCCCAGTGCCCGGAACAGCGCAGGGGCCGATGCGCCAGCCACACCGTTGCCGCAATCCACCACGATCTTCATCGGACGCGCGAGCTTGACGTCACCGACAATGCGGTCGCGGTAAGCCGCTCCCACATTGATCAGCCGCACTTTTCCACCCTCTGCGTGCTGGCCTGCATCGGTCTCGATGCACCGGCGAAGTGCCTGAATCGTCTCTCCATAGATGGCCCTGCCCGCCAGTACCATCTTGAAGCCGTTGTAGTCCTTCGGGTTGTGGCTGCCCGTCACCTGGATCCCGCTGGAGCACAGGGTGTTCGCCGCAAAGTACAGCATCGGCGTCGTGGCCAGACCGATATCGATCACATCGATGCCGGCCGCAACCAACCCTTTGATGAGCGCAGCCGAAAGGGATGGTCCGCTGAGGCGCCCGTCCCGGCCCACCGCCACCGTTTGCTCTCCCAGTCGGCGGGCTTCGGTACCGAATGCCAGCCCCAAGGCCTCTGCCACTGATTCGTCTACCGTGGAGGGCACGATGCCCCGAATGTCGTAGGCCTTGAAGATCGACGATGCAACTTGCATATGGTGGTTTCCCGATGCGGTGGTAACCCAGCATTGTAGGTGGGTTGCCTTACAGGATCCCCCTTGCAGCAGGCCCGCTCACGCGTCCGGAAATGGCCAGCCGACGGTCAGCGGAAACCGTACCATGGGCGCATGAGTGCTCCTTCGCCAACCCAGGATGTCACCCGCTACAGGGCACTTTGCTCGAAGGATGCGCGGTTCGACGGCGGCTTCTTTGTGGGCGTCACTTCCACCGGCATCTACTGCCGACCGGTTTGCCGGGTGCGCACGCCCAGGCTCGAAAACTGCCGCTTCTTTGATCTGGCTGCCCAGGCAGAAAAGGCCGGCTTTCGTCCGTGCCTGCGGTGCCGACCGGAACTGGCACCACGCCACAGGCACTGGACCACGACGGATGCCACACTGATTCTTGCCCAACAGGCCACCCTGTTGCTGGATGACCCAGGCACCTGGCTGGACCTGGCAGCAGAGCGAACACGAATCGCCGCCGTGGCGACGCGCCTGGGCGTGAGCGACCGACACCTGCGGCGGGTTTTCGAAATGCATCTGGGTGTCTCGCCCCATCAATACCTGCAAACCTGCCGCTTGCTGGCGGCCAAGCAGTTGTTGACCGACACGCGTCTGCCTGTCAGCGATGTGGCGCTGGCCAGCGGCTTCGCCAGCTTGCGCCGTTTCAACGCGGCATTTGTCGCCCACTACCGCATCAACCCGACACAGATGCGCCGCGATCCTGCGACTTCGATTGCGCCTGTCGATGGAACTCAGAGCGTTCGTCTTGCATGGCGACCGCCACTCGATGCAAGCCACATGATGAAGTTCTTTGAGGATCGCCAGCTCGATGGTATCGAGAGTTTCCAGACGTCACCCGAAAGCAGCTTCAAGCGCACCGTTCGCCTGACGGTGGCCGGGCGGACCCATGTCGGCTGGATTGCCGGAAAATGGGAAGTCGACACACACCTGCTGCTGCTTGAAGTCAGCGACGGACTTCAAAAGGCACTGCCCAGCGTGATCCGACGTGTGCGCACCCTGTTCGATCTTGACGCAGACCCTGCGCCGATCAATGCCGTGCTTCAACGCGACTTCCCCAGCGGCAATGGACTTCGCGTGCCAGGCTGTTTCGACGGGTTTGAGCTGGCGGTCCGCGCGGTGCTGGGACAACAGGTCACGGTGGGCGCGGCGCGTACCTTGGCCGCTCGGGTGGTCCAGCAGTGGGGTGACCCGATTGCCACGCCCGACCCAGCCATCAATCGCCTGTTTCCAACGGCGCAAGCGCTGGCACAGGCAGACGAGAACGTGCTGGGCACTCTGGGCATCGTGCGACAACGTCAGCTTGCGCTGAAATCGCTCGCCCAGGCCGTGCTGGCAGGCCAGGTCGACTTGAACCCTTCCAGCACGACCCCAGACACACTGCAGGTGCTGCAAAGCTTGCCAGGCATCGGCCCATGGACCGCACAGTACATCGCCATGAGAGCACTGAGGTGGCCAGACGCATGGCCGGAAGGCGATGTGGCGCTTGTCAAAGCGCTTGGTCTGGAAAAACCTCGAAACCAGGCGGCACGGCACGCAGCCGAGCGGCTCGCCGAGCGCTGGCAACCTTGGCGCAGCTACGCAGTGATCCGGGCCTGGGCCGGCACCTACCACCCCTCGCACGCCACATCCAATGTCTGACACCATGACCATCCTTGCAACACACACCGTTTCATCACCCTTGGGCCCGATTCTGCTGGCGGCCAGCCCGAATGGCCTTCGCGGCGCCTGGTTCACCGAACAGGCACACCGACCGACAGCCGCAATGATTGCCCAATGGGAGGCACAGCCTGAACACCCGGTGCTGCTCGCCGCTGCGACACAACTGAACAACTACTTTCATGGCGATCGCCAGACATTTGACTTGCCACTGGACCTGACCGCCGGGACGGCATTTCAGATCTCGGCGTGGTCAACCCTGTTGCAGATTGCATGGGGAAGCACCATCAGCTATGGGGAACTGGCCCAGCGCATGGGCAAGCCCGCGGCAGTGAGGGCCGCCGGCACTGCCATCGGGCGCAACCCGCTATGTATCTTCGTGCCATGCCACCGTGTGATAGGCAGCAACGGTTCGCTCACAGGCTATGCTGGCGGGCTGCACCGCAAACAGGCGCTGCTGCAACTGGAACAACGCCGCACCCTGATTTGATGTGGCTTGAACTGACGATCGAAGCCTGATACATGCCTGCGCTGTTGATTGCCGAGTTTTTCCTGCTGGCCGCTCTGTGGGGCGCATCGTTTCTGTTCATGCGCATGGGCGCCGCGGAATTCGGCCCGTTGCCCACGGCCGGCCTCCGAGTGGGTCTGGCCGCCGCATTTCTGCTGCCCGCGTTTCTGGTCAAAGGCGTCTGGGCGGACTTCCGCGAAAGGGCTGGAGCGATCCTTTTCGTCGGCTTGTTGAACTCGGCACTCCCGTTCGCGCTTTTTGCATTCGCCGTGATGCACATCACGACCGGCCTGACTTCCATCCTGAATGCAACCGTGCCACTTTCTGGGGCCCTGGTTGCCTGGATCTGGCTGCGTGAACGACCAAGCAAATCCCGCATGGCAGGTTTGCTGCTCGGTTTTGCAGGAGTCTGTCTGCTGGTGCTCGGCAAGTCCGGCTTTGATGCCTCTGGTCGCCCTGCCACAGACAACACAGCACTCACCTTGCTGGCCATGGGTGCCGCGCTGCTGGCCACCTTTTGCTACGGCATGGCGGCCAGCTTCACCAAGCGCTATCTTCATGGCGCACACCCTCTGGCCACAGCCACGGGCAGCCAGATTGGCGCCTCAATGGGGCTCGCGCTGCCAACCGCCCTGCTCTGGCCAGCGCAGCCTGTCAGCACGAGTGCCTGGACGGCCATGCTGGCCGTGGCACTGCTGTGCACCGCGCTGGCGTACGTGCTGTTCTTCCGGATCATTGCCAGAGCGGGCCCGAGCAAAGCCCTGACCGTGACCTTTCTCGTCCCCGTGTTTGCCTTGCTCTACGGTGCGATTTTCCTGGCTGAGTCCGTCACGATCTGGATGGTGGGTTGTGGCGTCGTCATCCTGTGCGGCACCTTGCTGGCCACGGGATTGCTGAAACTTCGGTGGCTGGATTCAACGCGATACCCTCAGCAATAGGGACGACAGTTGGGTATCGATGGCGCGAATCTTCCTGAAGGCTGACCGGATTCGAGGGCATCCAGCAAGTCAGAAACAAAAAAGCCGTTGAAGATTCTTCATCTTCAACGGCTTGATGCCTTACTGGCGGAGTGGACGGGGCTCGAACCCGCGACCCCCGGCGTGACAGGCCGAAGCCAGAACCTAGCGTTTATGCGGTCTGGCGGGTGGTTTTGAATTCCAAAGATGCGGCGCGAGGGCTTAGGTTTCATGCGCCCTGCAGGGCGCCTATTCCAAAAAGTACCACCTCATCTTGTACACTGCGGCCGCCGGCGTGCGATGCATGCTGGCCCTCCCCGAGGTCAGGGCGCTGAACACGCAATGACCTCCTTTGCCCGGCTATTGCCGGGCTTTCTTTTGCCTGAAATACTGTATAAACCTTCAGTCATTAGATTCCACACATGAGCCAGAACACCCAGCCCGCGTGGGCACCAGACAGAGCATGCAGCGCCTGCGCGCACTTTGGAGGCTGGCCGCCTGGCCTTGAGGGCAAAACCGCCTGGTGTCTTGAGACTCCCCACATGCGATCACAACAGGAACGCGGGTGCTCTTTTTGGCGGCCGCAACCGCCAGGGTGGGTGGCACCGCCACCGCCGGGCGCCACGCCAGGCCTACAGCCAGCCAAAACCTTTCGCCATCACGCCCAGTAGTACCGCCATGGCCGCACCGCCGGCCAGATACATCTCAACCCGGAGAGGCAAGTGGTTTAGCTTCTCCAAGATGGTCGCAATGCTGATCTTGACTTGCTGCAAACCCTCGTCCAACTTGTCGACCTTTCCCTCCAGTCGCTCCACCCGGCGGGGTAAATCCCCCTCACCGCCGGGGTTGAAGCTAACGGTTGGTGGAGCCGGCGGTGGCACCTTGATGCTCGCAGCCTGAACCGCCATGGCGACAAGCATTTGCTGAACAACCGGTTGAACCTCCTCTCTGATTAGTTTCTCTGCCTGACGTTCGAATGCAGCGGCCAGCTGCGCTCGGTCCATAGCCTCAAGTGCGCGGAGTTTGTCAACGTCACGCAGGAAATCTTCCTTCGCCTGGTTGATCTGCTTGGATATATCAATACTCGATGCACTCGTTGCCATTTGGACCTCCAAACGCATACTACCGAACTCGTGATCCAAGGTGCAACGACAAAAAGCCCGCCTACCGCAAAGGGCAGACGGGCAAAGGTGGGGCCGCGGCCCCACAGGAGACAACGGCGATCTACTGCATGGGGGGCGGGGCCTGCTGGTCCAGCCGGCGGCGTTCAAGCTCATAGTCTTGCTGGGACTCGCGCAGCTCCAGCTCGTCACCCGTGAGCGTGGTGATCAAGCGGTTGCGTCGCTCTTCCATGTCGCGCTGAAAGTCCATACGGTCCCTGGACATTTCTTTGTCCGCATCGAGCTGGCGCTTGAAGCGGTGGTCTGCCCGGTTTACTTCGTACAGACGAAGTCCGAAATCGAGCAAGTTCGAGTTCTGGAACATCAGCTCGGTGAACCCGCGCTTTCTCTCAACTGAGCAGCCTACGCGCGGACCACTCATGCCGGACTTGGCGGCCAGCAGGATCAGCGACCCGAACTGGATCTTTTCGTCCGAGCTGCTCAGGCCCGCCTGCAAGGCCTTGCTATCGGCTTCAATCGCCAAGCGCTGCGCGTTGATTTCTGCCCTGCAATGGGTCAGGTAGTTTTTGTAATCGGTGTCTGGCCCGGTGAGTGCGTCAACCGCTGATGTGGCAACGGCAGCGATTTCAGAGCCGCCCGGGATGGATGCGCAGCCGGACAAGGCGAAAGCCGCCGCAGCGGCCAGGATGATGCGAAAGCGTTTCATGGTGAGGTTCCTTCGGTGGTGGTGGTCAGGGGGCGGTAAGGATCTGTTCGGGTGCCTTCATGGCGAAGTGCTGGCTGTACCAACTCACAGCTGCTTCAACCCACAAGGGGCGCACGTACGCGATGAAGGTGAGGGCCCAGCGGGCATACCAGCGCTGGCGGCGGGCGATGATCAACGCGTCGGTGCGCAGCATCTTGGCCAGCAGCCTGTCAGCAGCTGCGCGGCCGGCGTCGTCGATGACTCCCAGGTTCCACAACTGGCAGTGCGCGTCGTGCACCAGGGAGGGCCGCACGAAGCTGGTGTCGTTGATGGTGGGCCCGCTGGCGCCGTCCCAGGCATAGCCTTTGGCGATGTACAGATCGCCGCCCAGCGTGAGGTGCACGTATTCATTGCCGCCGGGTGCAATGGGGAAGATGCCGTCGACGGCAACGTCCTGCTCGTATGCCTCAACAAGCTGATACCTGTAGCCCGCACGGTAGTAGACGATGGTCGTGGTCATGTTCAGCCCAGTCTGGTCATGGGGGTGAATTCCAGGCGCTCTCCGACAGGTGGCAGGCAGCCCAGGCTGATAAGCGCGGTCTGCTTGAGTGCTTCCAGCCGCTCGACCATGCGCAGGTTTGAATCAGTGATGGCCGCCTCGCGGATCACGTCGTCGAATTCGTTGGCGAGCTGCTCCGTGGTCATTGGATGGCCCTCGCGATGGCACTGGCCACCAGCCAGTAGCGCTCCAGGTACTTGCGCAGATCCTCGGGGTTGCTCTGGAAGAACACTTCGACGATGAGCCCGCCACGCTTGCTGAAACCGGGCTCAAAACCGCGTTCGGCAGCGCACTGCGCGTGGGGAAACCAACCCTTGTCGCGGCGTGTGGGAATGTTCAGCACGCTTCCGATGGCATGGGCGACTCGCTGCGAAAGTTCGCGGTGCTCTGGCAGCGACACCACCTCCACGCCCGTGGCGCTCTGGTTGGTGCTGGCGTTGGTATGCAGTTCCAGCGCCACCGTGGAGCCCGCGATCAGGCGCATGGCATCGCTCAGCGCCCAGTTCTCACCTCGCCCACCGTCTTCGCGCACGATGTGGCCCTCTGACCGCAGCTTCGCCGCCAGGATGTGGCGCAGCTGCATCATCAGCTTCGCCTCGTGATGCCCGTTCCAGGTGTTCCCTGGGTCGGTGCCGCCGTGACCGGCTGTAACCGTCACATGCATGGTCTGCCCCACTGCTTGGCTCTTCGAGCGTTCATGTCAGTCCTTAGGTGGTGGTGGTCGGTCACTGGGTGCCGCCGTGACGCGGTGGCGGTTGGGGCACTCGACGTGCGAGCACTCCCAGAGGGCGTTCCTGCCGGCCGGCATGCCGGGCTTGGGCTTGAAACGACAGACAGGGCAAAGCCCCAGCCCGCGCTGGTCTTGTTTGTTGACCATGGGTCAGCTCCTGGTCAGGCGGGGGGGTAGGTGTCTGGCCATTCCAGTTCTGGAAGGCCATCGAGCTTGGCGCGCTCGCTGTCGGTTCTGAAGGGCCTGGGCACCCCATCGGACCAGTAAAAGCTCGTACTCACCTGTACAGCGGTGATGGCGGCAAGGGCGATCACGTTCATGATGTCTGGCTGCCAGGCGCTGGCGAATGGTGCGAACAGCGAGAGCCCGGCATACACACTCAGCACTGTGAATGCCCAGCGAATGGGGGAGCGTGTATTGATCTTGTTGGTGTGCGTGAAACGGCACACGCAGCTCCAAACCAGCGCAGCGGCCAGTGCGGTGTGCAGCAGCAGGAAGAGCAGCTGCAGGTGGATGGTGTCGATCACTTGTCCGCTCCTTTGCGACCCAGGAATGTTTCCACCAGTGCAATGGCCGCCATGCGCAGGGTGGTCCACCGGTTGCCCACCCAGCCAATGACGAAGGCCACCAGGGCCAGCATTTCAATGGCCGGCAACCCGGTGTAGCGTTCAATCAAAAAGCTGAGCGTGCCGGTGATGACCAGGGCCATCAACACGTAACGCACGATGTACAAAACCGCCTCGCGGCGCGTGGGCGTGACCACTTCCCCCAGGCTCACCAGTGCCCCTATGAAAGCAGCAGCGGCAATAGTGAGGAAAGGCCCCAGCTCCTGCCCCACCAAGGCACTCACAATGGCGACCAGCGCAGCGCCTGCCGCGCCTGATGTGATCGTGGGTTCGGGCATTGGCATGATTCCTGGTTGGCTGCTGTGTTCGAGGCGCTGGGTTCTCAGATGTCAATGGTCACGTCGGTGAGGGCTGGCGCCGGGCCTTCAATGACGCCGTTGCGCACGAACACCCGGTCATCAACGGCGGCGGCGCCTCTCACGCGCAGCAGGCCACCGCCGGAAAGCTGCACCGTGACCGTTTCATCGCTGTTCACGACGGTGACAGTGCCCACCAGCAGCGGCTGCTCGGGCAGCAAATCCAGCAACTGCCTGAAAAGGTTCGTGGTCATCACACCCCCTCCAGGTGACGTTCAAGGCTGACGGTCTGACGCGCTTTTGGCATGCGGGCGTTGACGCCCACACTGAGCACGCGGCCCCGCCACGGCGACGCGTGGTTGATCTGAACCAGTTGGCCCACATCGAGCACGCCAGGCTGACCCAGGCCGGTCAAGATGGGCATTTCGATCTGAACGATGTGCTTCGGACCTGCCGCACCCACCACCGACAGGCCACGCTGCCGGGCCGCTTCGTTTGCCGTGATCAATGGGTCGGCGATCGGCTGGGCCAGCTTTTCGCCAGCGGACAGCTCGCGCTTTACCCAGGCGTTCACGCCCTGGGTGGTGCCGCTCACGTACACCGCATTCAGGTCTGGTCCGTCCTTGCGCTCTATGCTGGTCACGAACAGCGCATCGGGCGCCAGCTCCACGTCGGCGGCGAATGCTCCTTCCCAGTTCCACGGGCCGCCCGAGATTCCGCCAGGCAGCTCCGGATAGGGATGACGGGCCAGCAGTGTGGCCGCGTTGCGCGCGCTTTGCAGGTAGCCACCAGCGGACTCCACGATGGCCTGCACAGCGGCCAGCGGCGTGCCCAGGTGGCTCCAGGCCCCAGCGGATACAAGCCAGTCGGTCAGGCCCCAGTCGAGATCTGCGCCAGTGAACTCCAGCGCGTCCACTGCGAGCTGCTGTGCAGTGCGCGCCTCTGTTGACAGACGGGCACTATCACGTGCATAGGGAGCCGCCAGCAAGGCGGTGACGCTGCGGCCACTGATTCGAACGCCACGGCGCCCGAATCGCTCCTCGTGTTGCAGGCCGTCAACCAGGAAGGCAAAGGCAATGCCGTCCAGCGTGATGCGGATCTGTGCTGGCAGGCCCGAGCTGGGCGCCAGCGCATCAAACAAGTCCACTGGCCCGCTTGCACTGAAAGTCCAGCCGAAGCTGCCCCTATCAGCAGAAAGGGCCACGTCGAAGATCGGGATCTGAGTAAGCCCAGGCAGGATGTGGGCTGTCAGTGAATGGACGGCCATGTAATACCTCGCTGGCAAGATGTAGAGCGGCGCGTCTGGATCGACCGGACCGGGAATGCCGCACACCCGCCCGAACACCAGATGCACAGGCCCGCCGGCATAGGCCGGGCAGGCGAACACCAGGTTCAGGTCGATGACGCGGGGCGTGGTGGTGCCGGTGTCCACGGGGATGAGGGACAGGCCGGGTGGAATGGGCCGGGCTTGCTGCCAGGGCATGCGCAGACTGAATGCGCGAGCGGTGCCTGAGCCAAAGCGGGCCACGGCCAGGGCTTGCAGGCGATGGGCGGCGTCCATGCTCATGCGCACTTCGCGGTGTGCTGGCGTGGCCACATTGAAGCCCATCAGCACCTGCGCCTGGCGGGCAGCGCCCAGGCCCCAGGGGGCGCGGGCTTCGCTGCGGAACATCAGGGCCGTCTGGTGCACCAGGGCGCGGGTGGTTTCTGCGTGGCGGCCCTGCCCCCATGGCGCGGCTGTTTGCGAAAGGATGCGCCCCGGCGTGAGCCAGACCTTGCGCGGCTCGGCCACCACGGCCCGGGCGGGCTGCCAGGGCTGGCGTGGCTCTGCGGTGATGCGGTCGGGCTGCGCCCAGCTCATGGGAGGTTCACCCACGATGCGGGCGGCCTGCTGGAACGGCGTGGCGGCCATGGTGCTCACGCGGCGGGGGTTTTTGTTGTCGTAGATGGCCAGCAGCTGCGCGCCCATGGTCATCACGATGGTGGCCGTGGCCGTGACGGGCGAACCTTCGCCACCGCCACCACCCGCCTCGCCACCGAACACGAGGTCGATGGGGCCGCCGGTGTACCGTGGCCTGCGGAAAACGAGGTTCAAGTCGGCCATGGCGTCAGTTGATGGCGATGGTGCCGGTCACGGTGATCTCGCCGCCAGTGAACATCTGCGCGGTGGGTGGGTCTTCACCGTTGACGACGATCACCACCGCGCCAGAGCCCGGCGGGCCTGCGGTGAAGTCGCCGATGCCCACACCCGCACCGTCCACAATGCGGCACCAGGTGGGAATGCCCGCCGCAGCAGCGTTGCCCACCACCGGCACGATGGTCATGAACGCCAGCGTGTCGTCCAGCACGCAGCTGACCTCTTCCAGCGCCACGATGGCCAGCGGTGAGCCACCGGGGTCTGCCGACGCATCAGACGGCATGCTGGTGTCGAAGAACAGGGCTGCGCCACCGCCCGCTGCGTCAATGAGATCGCGCGTGTGCAGCAGGTTGCTGCGGCGGGTGGAAAGACCGAAGCTCATGGGGCTGGCACCACGATGTCGGATTCGGCCTCTGGGCCATAGAGGCCCGTGTGATCGAATGCAATCACGAAATAGGTACCTGCCCGGATGTTCTGAAACTGGTACGCCCCGGTGACTGGATCGCTCCACTGCTGTCGAATGACGCGGCCGGTGGGCTGGTCGTGAAGCACCACTCTTCGGCGCACAGGCACTTCAGGCGTACCCGTGTTTTTGGTGGTGCCCACTGGGGTGCTGTACAGGCCGGAGTCGATGCTGTGGACTGTTCGACCAAAGCCGAGTGTAAAAGCCGCCATATCAGTGCCAATGCTTGCTCAAGCAAATCAGTCCCGCCGAAGTGACGTTACTCGGCGACCCATAAAAGCCGAAATAGACGTCACCCTCATTGGTGACGACATAAGTCAGATGCGGAAATGGTTGCAAAGCCAATGGACTCGCCAACCCAGGAACCACGCCCCTTAGGACCTTCGCCCCTTCCATCAAATAGATGCCATCCCAAATGGCCCAGGTCGGCAACGCGCCAGACTGCATTACGCCAGAGCCCAGGTGGCCCGACAACTGAGGGCCACACTGATTCATGTTTTCAGAATAGGATCCCGTTCCTGTGTAGTCTCTAAACACATAAGGCGGTCCAGCGGGGTTTGCGTTGAAACCGGAAAGGCCAAAAGCAGATGGGGAGATCTGCCCGGTCGTCGTGTTGATGCCTCCGTGAATGCCGCAGCAATTTGGGTCTGGCGCATACAAGCTTTTTAGGTCGCCAAACCAGTAGAGACACCCTCCTGAGGCACCGAAGTCAATGAACAAATACAGAAAGCGATCATTGGCAATGACAAACCACGGTTTAGGCGTTGTGTTGTTGGTGCCTTTCTGCAAATAGAGCCCGTCCGAACGCTGCGCGTTGGTTGGGAAAACATTGGAATACGTGTCAATGTCGCTGGGGTTCTCGACACCAATCATTCGCGCATATGTGGTGGCCGCAGGAGCAGCATTTGTATCCAAAATGCGCAGGCAAATCCCCGTGGCCTCCACCGAATCAGGCTGAAATATCGATTTACCAGTTCCTGTGAAGATTTCAGTCCAGCCGGCCGGCGCCTGTTTGGCGGTGATCGTGCCCGTGTAGGTTCCATTGGCCACACCTGGGGCTGGATAGTTAAACGTGTTGGCACCTGTGACGGTGGGCTGCTTCTTTCCGTTGAGTGCCGCTTCAGAGCTGCCCTCGATCAGCACGTGCGAGGCATAGGCACCGCTATAACCGTGCGTGGCACAGGTTACTGTGGCCACACCAGATGAAACCACGATGCTCGTAACGGATTTTGAGTTGTAGCCGTTCTGCAGGCACACCCGAAGCACCTCGCACCAGGCCCCCACGGCGTTATTCAGGGTTGGGGCGCCGGTGTCGGTGCTGCGGTAAATGGTGGGGTAGGTCATTGCGCTATCGGGTTAGGGTGCGTCCACATCGGACCTGAACGCCAGCGTGGCGCTGTCGCTGGCCAGGGTGGCAGGCCCCTGCAGCACGGTGCGGGCTATCCAAGCGGGTGAACCGGCAGCCTGGGTGTTGAAGCGCAGCACGTTGCCAACCGACCAGCCTCCACCCCAGCCCAGCGCGGGGATGCTGAAATACGGCACATCGGTCTGTGCGTTGATGGCCTCGATGGCTTCGGTGATGCTCACGTTGGTGAGCACCTGACCCACGTTCTGCCCCACCACACGCACCAGCGTGGCGCCGGTGAAGATGACGGCCCAGCGCTCTGTGATGGCGCCTCGGTTGGTCACGACGATGGGAAAATCGATGTTGTTGAAGCTGGCTGTGGGCTCGGAGCCGCCCAGCGTGTCGGACCAATCACCACTCCAGGTGGTGCGCTCCAGGTAGTTGAAAACCCGGCTGAACAGGTCGCCCTTGCGCAGCTTGCTGCTCACATAGCTGGTGTCTGCCGGATAGTTGTGCGTGAGGCCGGCCACCAGGTCGAGCGCGCCACTGATGTCTGCCCTGGCGCACAACAGCTCATCCTCGATGCGGTGGTGCACGGTGAACGGCTGGTCATACCCGGTGATGTCGCTCTCGACAGGAACCGTGATTTCGCCCGCATCAAAGTCGACGGTGTAGAGCGCGCCAGGCACGCGCACACCAGCGGCAGTGCGCACGTTCACAGCGGCAATGCGCTCGCGGCCCAGGCTGTAGGCTGTGCCTTTGGTGAGCGGGTTGGGCAGCGCGGTGGTGAGTGTGTTGTGCACGATCACCTGGCCACCGCTGCGGAAGATGGGCACCTTGCCGTCGATGGGCAGGCGCGCGGTGGACAGGCCCAGCAGGGTCTCGTCCAGCGGGATGTACTGAAGGTAAACGGCGTTGTAAGTGACCTCATCGGCCCGCACAGCCGTGCCTTCAGCGGGGCCAGGGCCAACGCCTGCCACTTCCCAGTAGATGATGCCGCGAGCAAAGTCCACCAGGCCGGTGAAGTCGCCGCTGATCACACCGCCGCTGTTGGCGTTGCCAATGAGTGAACCCACCTGCAACTGGAAGCTGCCGGCCTGCAGCGGGGCGCGTGGCACGCGGAACACGCCGCCGAAGATGTCCAGCCCGCCCCGGGCGTCGTGCGCGGCGTTGCTCCAGGTGATGCTGTTGGTGCCACCGGCCGGCACGCTGGTGAAGTTCAGGCGCCCGTCGCTGGAGGCACTGCCCGCCGCTTCCGCAATGCCGGTGGTGGCCGCCCAGCCACGGAAGAGCACGCCGTCGCGCGTGAAATGCACCTGCCCGGCCCAATTGAAAGCCATGCCGTTGGTGACGATGGCCAGGCCAAGTGGTGGGTTGGTGTCGATGAACCAGCTGGGTGCGATGGCGAACGATTCGGCGGCGCCCCCGCCGGTGGGCAGGTAGCCGATCTCGATCAGGTTGTCTCGGTCCAGCGGGAAGGCTGTGACCTCGTTGGTGGCGGCGTAGCGATAAGTGGGGCCGCTGAAAAAGCCCACCTCCGCGTAAGGCACCAGCACCTTGGCCTGCACTTTTTGGGTGATGTTCACGCTGCTGGCACCATTGAGCAGCATCACCCCGGTGGTGTTGTTGATGGTGCCGATCACTGTGCTGGTGCTGCCCGCGTACACCACGGTGCCCACGGTGAAACACTGGAGTACCCGGGCAGCGGTGCCCGAGGTGGCCACGATCTGGAAGCGCACCGATCCGGGCTGAATGGGTGCGCCGGTCAGGGTGTATTGCCCGCCGCCGTCGTTGGTGAAGGCACTGGTTTCAGTGGTGCGGGTGTAGCTGACGGTGACCGGCCCTGTGGGCAGCACGTTTGGCGAGAACGGCACCTGATAGCCGCCACCGGCCAGGCGCTGCACCGCCTGCACCTGTGCGGGGCCGGTGACGGTGCCGTCTGCGGCCACGGTGGCTGTCTGCGTGCCTGCGCCCGTGGGCCATTCAAAGGCCAGAGTGCCGGGTGCGGGTGCGTCGCTCAGCGGAATGTTGGACCAGGCCCGGCTGGGCAGGCCGGTGGCGGGCACGGCACTGCCTGCCTCGCCCCAGGTCATCACGATGAGGCCACCCACATCGGGAGGCGCGCCCAGGGTGAGGGCCATGGAGCCAGTGAGGAAGTTGAGCGTGCCGGCACCGTAGGCGCTGCTGGCACCGCTGATCTTGCCGGTGCCGTCTTCGGTTAGGTCATACCAGCGCCCTTGCGCCATGTAGCTGACGGTGAGCGTGGCCGGGGCCGGTGGCGGATCGAACGCGAACACATAGGCTGTTGACTGGTTCGCGGTTGTGATCTCGAAGCCCATGGAATGGGCAGTGGCCCCGGTGACCGTGGCCGGCCGGTAGCTGATGGCGTTGGTGGCTGACCCGTAGTTCGGCGCGCCACCCGCCATGGTGATGGTGCGGTTGATGTAGTCCACCGTGCCCACCACGGTTTCGCCCTGCAGCAGCTGGCCGGCGTTGTTGCTGGTGAAGGTGGTGGCGCCATGCGTCATGACCAGGCTGGCCGGCTCGCAGGCCGTGGGCAGTTGCAGCACCGTGGTGGGCGCCAGCGTGCGCGTGGCGCTGGGCAGCGCGAGCAAGGCCACAGCGGTGCGCGAGAGCGTGGGGCGCTCCACCAGGGGGTAGATGTCAATCACCGGCTCTGGCACGGTGTTGGCCGGCACCAGCGGGGTGAAAATGCCGTCGGCCACGGTGATGGTGAAGTCACCGATAGCAGCGGGAATGCCCAGCTTTTTCACGCCATGGAACACGGTGCCCACGGCTGGCGTGGTGCTGTACACGGTGGCGGTGTTGGTCACAATTGGCGGGTCAAACTGGATCTGCCGGCCCAGCAGATCAAATTCCATAGGGTCCCGCAACTCGCAGGTGCACAGGTTGACCTCTGTCAGACCGCCCGTGCCGCCAATGGCCACCAGCGCGGTGCTGGTCGCGGTCTTGAGCACGCGCACGAACTGCTCTTGACCACTGGGGTTGAACAGCACAACGGTGTCGCCCGGCTCAGGGAAGCTGGTGGCCGGGGCGATGTTGTACAGCTGCAGGATGAGCGCGCCGGCATAGTGCACGTCCTGCACTCGACTCAGCAGGCGTGCGCCTTTGACCAGGTACTTTTGCACAGCGTCTCTCGCGGCCGAAAGCTCATCGGCCCAACCACCGGTCTCAAAAACGGTGCAGTGCACCAACGGGTCGGCCGGCGGCTTGAGCACGGCGAACGAGGCTCCCAGCAGCAGGTCGTTGTCGTCAGAGTGGCCCGCGCCAAACAGCTTGCGACAATTCACCCGGCCAGCGGCGCGGTCGTCGCTGGAGATGTCCGGAAACACGTTGTTCGTTTCGCCGTCGACCACCGGGATGCCAGTCATGGCGCCGCCGCCTTCGGGCACGTCGGCCATGACGGCGGATTTCAGCAGCTTGATGTCGTCGCTTTGGATGGGCATGGTGAGGTCTTCTTTCGATGCAGCTGCTGTGCGGTCAGGCCGGCATTTCCAGGAACCGCAAAGTCAACGAATAGGGGTCGGTGGGCTCGGGGTCGCTGTAATCAACCACTGCCCGCGCTTCAATGGGTCGCGCTGCGTGGTCCCAGATCACCTGGTAGGTGCTTCCCTTGTGCGAGAGCGTCATGAACAGCCCAGGCTGCTGAGCCCAGGCGTTCAGCGTGAGCAGGGGGCCGCGCAGGCACCAGGCGTAGTCCACCCCGCCCTCCAACGTGATCAGGCGGCCGGCTTGCCGTTGCCACTCTTCAACGTGCAGGGCGCCGGTGCTGGTGTATTCGCGGCTTTGCTCGATAGCCGTCCAGGCAAACTCGTCGACCCAGAGCAGATCCGGCGGGAGGTCGAGCACCTGCGGGGTGCCACCTGCGCCAGCGGTGGGGTGCGTGAGGGTGATGCTCATGGTTGTTTCAGCGGCCTGCGCTCAGCGCAGAGTTCTGCAGGGTGCGAACGATGGCGGCGGCGCCTTCTTCGTCGGTGTTGACCGTTTCGGATTGGCGGCCGTTGCGCAGCTCCACAGTGACGCGACGCCCCACCTGGGTGGCTTTCAGCGCTTGCTCGAACTGCTGACGTACGGCCCTCCATTCGTTGCGGTCAGCAGCGCCTGTGAGGCTGAATGCGGCCGGGTTCATGCGGTCAAGATCGCGGTTGACCGCTTCGTTTTGGTCCAGCGCTGCGATGGCGTTGGTCAGGTCTTTGGCGTCCTGGGAAGTGAGCGTGCCGGCGTTGAGCTTTTCCCGCAGGGCGAAGATCAAGGTGTTGTCGACGGCGTTCTGGCCTGCCAGGCGTTCTTCGCGTGTGTTGCCCGTGACGCTGCCGCCCTGTGGCCTGCCGTACTTGTCATCTCCCAGCGGGCTGCTGAAGCGCTCATTGGCCAGTTCAATCTGGCGCTGCAGGGCAGCGTTGGCATCGTTCGTTGCACCCGCAAAGCCACGCTGTGAGCGGGTCAGGTTGTCAATTTCCGTGCGATACCCTCTGGCGCTGCCGCTGCTCAGCTTGAACAGATCGAGCTGCTTGCGCATAAGGTCAATGCTCTGGCCGGTCGCAGCAGCCTCGGCGATCTTGACCTGGGCCAGCTTGATGCTGCTTTCCAGCTCGGCCTGTTTCACTAGGTTCACCTCGCCGCTGGCCCGCATTTCCGCCAGCTTCGCTTCGGCTACAGCAATCGAGCCTTCGGCCTCCACGCGAGACACTTCCACCTTTGCCCTGGCGATCTGGATCTCGATCTCCATTTGCTGAATCTTGGCTTTGCGGGCCTGGAACTCATTGCCCATGAACCGGGCCATGTCTTCCGACTGCCTGGCCAGCTGCTGCTGCACCTGCAGGTTGGCAAGCGTTGCCTGCGCATCGCCAACCTTGGCAATGCGTGAGGCCTCCCAGGCTTCCACCTGGTCGGCGGCAGTAACGCGCACCTGATCGCCCAGATCCTTGACGGCATCGCCCAGACGCTTGGCGTCGCCGACCGCCTGTTCCGTCCCTTTTCCGACATTCGCGAACAGCTCCGCATAGTTGTCGTCAATTTCGGTCAGGCGCTCAGCCAGGCGCTGTTGGGCGGCTTCGATCGTGTCGTCAGAGAACACTGCCCTTGCGGCTTCCCATGCGCCTTGAATCCGCGCGATGGTCTTGGTCAGGCCGGCAGCAAGGGCAATGCCCGCCTTTTCCACCACCTCAAATTCGCTCTTGAGATAGGTGCCAATCTCCCAACCGATCCATCCTGAAGCGGCCAGCTTTCCAGCTGCTGCCAGGCTCGCGGCCATCTTGGAGCCTGCAGCTGTGGTGGCGGCCATCAAAGCCGTGGTTTGGGTGGATGCCACAGCAAGCTGTGCGGTGTAGGCCTTGAGGGCGGTGAGCGCTTTGATGCCCCACACCACCGCCATCACCTCGCCCGCCGTGATGGCCAGGCTGACCACCGTATCCAGGTTCTCAGAAAGCATGTCGATCGCATCAACGATCTTTTGTGTGGACTGAGTGGCCCGATTGGCCTCGCCCACGTACTGGGTCCAGGTGTTGGTAAGACGGGTGACGGCGTCGGCCACCGTGGCGCTCATGCCTGCAGCGGCTTCCTTGTTCAGCTCAACGGTCTGGCGAAGGCCTTCGTTCAGGTCGTTGACCGACAGCTTGCCGGTGATGCCCAGCCGGCGGATTTCATCGGCTGTTTTGCCGGTGGCCTGCGCCACTGCATTCACGATGGTGGGCGTGGCGGCCATGATCGACTGCCACGCACCCACCTCGATGCGCCCGGACTGGATGCTCTTCGTGTACGCGTCGATCGCGTTCTTTCCGCGCTCAGCAGAAGCCGCGTTTGTCGTCAGCAGGAAAGAAAAGCTGTCGGTGATGTCCAACGCTTCGTTCGTGCTGTAGGACATGTCGCGCAGCGCATCGGCGGTGCGAATGTAAAGCTCCTGCTGCTCTTCCAGGCGACGGTATGTGAGGTTCGCCGTGGCCAGAATGCGCTGCTGGACCAGGTCGTACTCTTCGGCCACTGGCGTGGCCATGGCAATGCGCTCGGCCATCTGGCCATAGGCATCTGCCAGGGCGATGGTGTCCGTTGCAAAGCCGGCGGCCTTGTTGAGCGCGAACAGGCCCGCCACCGCCTTGCCCACCGCCGTGAGCGAGGTGTTGAGTACGGAACTCTTGGCGTCTACCTTGTCCAGCTCGTTGCCCAGGCCGCGCAGGCCTGCGCCTGCAGCGGCGGTTGACTGGGCTTGCTTGCGGCCAGCGTCGGCCGCTGCGTTGCCTGCGGCTGTGTAGGCCGGGGCCAGCGCCTGCACCTCTGCGCGGGCCTCTGAAATGGCCGCCCGAACGCCGCGCTCGCTCTGGGCCAGCGTGTCGGTGGAAATGCCAACAGCCCGCAGGCTGGCGCGGCTTTGGTCCAGGGCCACGTTCTTCTGCAGCAGCTCGTCTTTGGCGGCACGCACGTTGTCGCGCAGACGCTGCATCTGGCCTGCCTGCTGGCGCGTAGGGCCGCCACTGGCAGCCAGCTGGGCACCCAGGCGCTGGGCGGCGGCCTGGGCCTCTTCCAGCCGCTCTGCGGTGCTCTGGGCCTCGGTCTTGAGCGAGCGGAAGTTCTCAATGGCGCCCTGCTTTGCCCCCAGCTCGCGCAACGCTTCAGCGCTGGCCTGCGCCTGAACCTTGAGGTCGCCCTCCAGCGTCTTGGACAGGCCTTCCAGCTCTGCGGCCAGCGCATTGACGTCGCTTTCCCCGGTTACCGCTGCTTCAATGTCGTAGCGGATACGCGGGTTGGTGGCCATGGGGGTGTTGGTGTGTGGTGCTTTGGGCTTTTTTCAGGGGCGGCGGCTTGCGGTAGCAGGCTGCGCGCCCATGAAAAAAGCCCGCCGATGGGCGGGCTTCGTTCGCTGCTGGAGGCTTTAGGTCACAGCCGCACCAGGGGTGCGAACCTCGTACGGCTCGGTGAAGCCGTTTGGTGTCACCAGCTTGCCCACCAGCGTGATGGGCACGAACTCGCTGTTCAGGAAGTCGAAGCCAGTGCTGGCGCCCAGCACGGCCTCGTGCACGTCCACTTCCAGGGGTTCGTTATTGACCATGTTCTGGCCGTCGAATTGCGCCTTGCAACGCACCTGGCTCACGCGGCCGCCCAGGATCTTCTTTCCGTCCACGGCGCCGTAGGTGCCAGTGATCAGGACTTCATCAGTCGCGGCTGGAATGCCGGCAACACCGGGCAGGAAACGGAATTCACCGCGCAGCCAGTTCACCTCGTACTGCACTCCCAGCGTGTAGGTCACAGTGGCGCCAGCGTTGGTAATTGCGAACCCCGCAGCGCTGAAATTGCGAAAGCCCAGCGGCTGCCAAACACCGATGGTGCCCAGGGTGAACTCCTCGGCCGTCAGTGCGCCGCCGGACTGGCTGAGAGTCTGCACCAGGCCCTGGAACTGCATGGCCATGGCTTCCACGCTGGAGGCCGACAGCTCAATGGTGATTTCCGTGGGAGTGGGCAGGATCACCGAGGCGCGGGCTTGTCCGTAGTCGATGTGCGACTTCGAAGTGCTCACCTTCTCTTCGAAGTTGGGCTTGATCTCGAACTTGTCGGCATCGAAGTAGTCGCCGAAGCCGTTGTAGGCCTGAGTGACCGGGTTGAAAAGATTCAGCTTGACGAGGCCAGCGGCCAGAATCGCGCGTGCAGTTGACATGATGTAGCTCCAAGAAATGAAAATGCCAGCACGAGGCTGGCGAATGCTTTGAAGTGGATACGCGGTGCCGCCTATGCCCCCGTGGCGCTGTGAACCAACTCGTAGTCAATGTCCCAGGCACTGGCAACCAGCGAGCCTTCGATCAGCATGTTCTCAACGTCAGGCACTACCTCTATCTCCCGAGGCTTGACCTTGTTTGCGAACACACTGAGCGAGACCCACTGTTTGCGAACAACCCCGCCCACCACCAGTTGCATGGCGTCGGCGTCGCTGTCTGCCTGGTCCGTGTTGGCAATGCTGCCAACCAGCAGCCGGAACTTGCGGTCTTCCTTGTGGCCCTTGGCCTGGATCAAGGTGTCCGGTTCCCAGCGAATGACGATGAGAAAGTCGTTCTTTCCCACCTTCACGGATTGACGCGGGTTGCGCCGCACCCGAACAGACTGCAGCTCTGGCGCTGCCTCCAGCGCCGTGGCCACGCTGTCAAAGATCTGCCAGCGCAGGCTGTTGGTGGTGAACGTGGGCATGGTGAGGTTCAGGCGGGTGTGATGTAGCAGGCAGACTCGGCGCCGTCGGCGAGCAGGAAGCCTTCGCGCAGCACGCGCCAGGTGGTGGTGCCGTCGGTGATGCGGTCATCCTCCAGCAGCTGAACAGCCGCTGTGATGAATCGCAGCTCCTCGACGGTGCCCGCCACAAAGCGCTGCAGCACTTCTTCGTCGACCGCCGACTTGATGCCCTGAAAACCGGGCTCAACCGGCAGTTCGTCCACCACCTTGTGAAAGGTGGTGGCGAACTCGTCGCTGTCGAAGAAGACTTCCATGTCGTCGTCGCCGATCATGGTCAGCCTTGCGTGCCCTGGGCGGCGGCCTTGGCGGCTGCTTCCGCAGCAGCAGCATCGGCGGCGGCTTTGTCTGCCGCTTCCTTCTCCGCTGCTACCCGTTCGGCTGCGTCCTTGTCCGTGGGTGCCCTGCGGGCCACGGGCTCGATGGCACCGGCCTTGAGCAGCGGCGCCGCCTGGTCTGCGGAGAGGTCGATGACCTCGCCGGCCGGCACCCGCTTTTTCGCGTCGAGCTTGACGCGCATGGTGGTGATGAACTTTGCCATGATCAGGCCACCGCTGCCTTGAAGATAAAGCCAGCCGAAGCGCCGGCCAGCACGGGCTTGCGCGCATCGGCGACAGGGTTCACCCAGCTGTTGGCGTTGCGGTCGTCGTAACCCTCTTCCACCACCGGGCGACCGCTAAGCTGGTAGGTGTAGCCATAGTTCGGACTGCCCATTTCAGCCAGGCTGGCGGGGGTGGTGTAGGCCAAGATGGCATCTTTGCCCCACACGTCCTGGAACACAGCGCCGTCGTGGTAAGTGGCTTGCCCCTCAACCACCTGTTCCAGCTCGAACAGTGCCTGCAGCTGGGCAATGCTGGCCGGCGGGCGGTCTGCAGCGGTGCTCAGGCGAGCGAGGATCTTCGGGTGGTTGCGAAGCGCGGTGAGAACCTTGGGGCCCAAGGTCATCACGTTGGGACGCTCGCCGATCTGCTGGCGAATGGCTTCCTTGGCATCCATCACGTCAGCGATGGGGTCGCTGTCAACGTGAGACCACTGGCCGGTACTGGACAGCGTTTCTTTGTTGTTCGCGCCGTAGTTGTCCGCGTTGCGTGCCAGCACGCTGGCCTGGTACTCACGCTCCAGCGCCATCACGTTCTGCACCTTGCGGATGCTCATGGCGATGAGGTCGATGCCAGGGACGGCCGCGGCCTCTTCCTGGATCTCGTAAGGCGTCATCGCTTCAAGGCGGTAGTCCACCAGAGAAAAATCTGCACCTGCGTAACCGAACTGCACGCGCTTGGTGTTGGTGCCAGGGGCGCGCACGGTGGACACGAGTTTGAAGTCATCAGGGCCAAAGGTGATGATCTTGCCGCCACGGGACGTGACCGTCACGATGGGGAAAAGGATGCTGGCGATCGCGGCCTTGGGGCTGCGGTAGCCGCGCGCGACCTCGCTGAGGATGGGGTCGACGGCACGAGCCTGGCCGGGGGTCATTTGGTTCATGTTGGGTTCTCCGTTCGGTTGTGAGGTTCAGGGGCGGGCGGCGGTCAGGCGGCGGTCACCAGAAGGCCGGAGCTGGGCACCAGCAGCACTTCGACCAACTGGCCGTCTGCGGTGGCAGCTTCCAAGGAGCGAGCCACAGCGTGCTTGTCGCCGTCTGCGTCGTGAGCGATCAGCTTGCCGTTGGTGCCCACCATGAGTGGCACATCCTTCGAAAAGGCGGCGCCAGCGGTGACGATGGCGGTGCCCTGCACATCGACAGGGGTGGGGTCTCCGATGGCCGCGTCGGTGCGGGTGATGCCGAAGGCAAGACCGCCCGCAGCGGGGTAGGCGCCGGCCTGGTTGACGGCGCGAGCGTTTTCCAGCGCGGCCGTGGCAATGACGGTGAGCGCCAGGGTGGAGATGGAGGGGTTCATGTGCGTGACTCCTAAAGTTGATGTTCAGTGGGGATCAGGCGGCGAAGCCCAGCTTCTTCATCGCGGTGATGAAGTCGACCTTGTGTTCAGCGGCGTAGGCTTTCGCTTCCGCTACCTGTTGCGTCTTGGTCTTCGCCTGGTCGCTGGGGGCGACGCTGGTCTTGGCGGGCGCGGGTGCGTCGCTCTCAACAAAGGCCTTGCCTGCAGCTTCCTGCTGGGCGCGCTCGGCGGCCAGCACGACCATCGCGGCTTCCGGGCCGGTGGTCTTGCCGTCGGCGGCGAGCTTCTCGATCAGGGCTTCGTGGCCTTTCATCGACTGGGCTCGCACAGCGGCGACGCGCTCTTGTTCGACTTTGGCACCGGCGGCGCGGGCTTCGGCCTGGATGGTGGTGAGCAGTTCTGGGTGCTGCTCCGCCAGGGTCTTCATATCCATGGTGGTTTCCTTTGAGGGTGGGTTTGCGGGAGGGTCGAGCAGCACCGGCTCGGGTTGCGGGTCGCCTTCAGTCCGCGCACCGGCGGGCTTTCGGGCAGGGGCAGATGCCGCCACCTTCGCCTTGCGGCGGGTGGCGAACTCTGAGGGGTTGGCCGCCATGCGATCGACGACCTGGTCAACGGTGGCAAAGCCATCCAGCAGACCAGCGTCGACCGCCTGCTGGCCGATGAAGACGCGGCCATCGGCCATGTGTTGCAGCACCTCTTCAGAAGTCACGCTGCGGTTCTGTGCCACGGCATCCACAAACACGCTGTAGATGTGGTCGACCATCTGCTGCAGGTAGGCGGTGGCCTCTTCGTCCAGTGGTTTGGCGCTGGTGGCCATGCGCTTGTAGCGGCCGGCCGTGATTTCGGTGGTCTGGCCGTTGCTGGCGTTCGGCGTGTAGTTGTGGGTCATCACCACGCCGATGGAGCCCACCTGAACCGTGGTGCCGCTGCCAAACACCGCGTTTCCGGCAGAGCCCAGCCAGTAAGCGCCACTCGCCATGACGCCGTCGGTAACCGTGACGATGGGCTTGACGGCGGCCAGCTCCCGGATGGTTTCCGACAGCTCGGGCACGCCCAAGGCGCTGCCACCGCCACTATCAACCTGCAGGATCAGGCCGCGCACGCGTGGATCTGCCACAGCGCTTTCCACCTGCTTGACGAGCAGCTGGGTGCTGACGCCTCCGCTGATTCGCATGAACAGGTTCGCCTTGGGGGCCAGCACACCCTCGATGGACAGCACAGCGACCCCGCCTTCGCGGATGCGGTATTCCTGCTGCTCGCTGGCGAGGGGGCGGCCCAGGCGGGCCTCCAGTGCGGGAAGGTCGATCTTTTCGCCGCGCAGGTGCGTGTCGTAGATCGACTGGATTTCCAGCAGGCGATCGGGCTGAATGGCCCAGGCGCCGCGAAGCAAGTCGATGAGAGTCATGGTGTCCGGTCCTATCGTGTGGGCGACGGCGCGCTGGAGCGCTCGCTGTCTTCTTGCGGCGCAGGTGCGCCGGCCTTGGGGACGGGGAGCAGGTTGTTTTTGGACAAGCGCAGGTGTTCAGCCAGCTTCTGGTCGAACGTCTCGTTCCAGTCGGTTCCGCCCAGCTCCCATTCCGCACGCTCGCGGGTCATCAGGCGAGCGTCGATGGCGGCGGTGTAGGCGGCGACCTCGTCTTTCGGGTTGATGCTGCCCATGCTGTCGCCCGGCCAGGCCGCGCGGGTGTAGGCCCACCGCAGCAAGGGGTCGGAAAAGAAACCGGGCGCCTTCACACGCCCCAGGTACACCGCCTCTGCCAGCCAGGTCTCCACGATGGGCTGGCAGAAGGTGAGGCCGGTCCAGAACCGTTCGCCACGGAAGTAGACCCATGCGTCCAGCAGCGCGGCCTTGCTGGCGCTGTACGAGCTGTTGAACTGCTTGGTCAGCAGCTCGACGGGGATGCCCAGGCCCATGCCGATCAGCCGCAGCATGCCGACGATGAAGGCGTCGGCGTTGGGGTTCGGGCGCTTGGGGTCGGCAAACGAGGCTTTTTCGCCTTTGGCCAGGCCAATCACGGCACCCATGCCCAGACCGATTTCGTCCGATCCGCCAGCCGGGGCGGCACCGCCCTGCCCGTCCGCACCAAATACCGGGGCGGCATTGCCGTTCTCCGTCTCGATCAGCACCGTGAAGAAGGCGTTCAACACGGCTGCGTTGACTTCGGCTTCCGTGAAGCGGCCGATCTGTTTGATGAAGTCGATCACCGGGGCCAGATAGGGCACGCCACGAGGCTGGCCGGGCCGCAGCTTTTTGTAGTGGTGCAGCAAGCGGCGGCGGCCACTGTCACCGGTGAAGTTCACCCACTCACCGGCGTACATGCTGCCGGCCTTGGCGCCCGTGTATCCACCGCCTGGGTGGCGGTCATAGATGTGCGCAGCCAGTGGGCGACCGCCTGGGCCGAAGCGGATGCCACCCGCAATCGCTTCGGTGTCCATCTGGCCCATGGGGTTGCCAATCTGGTCGGCCTCGATCAGCTGAAAGCGCAGCGCATACGGATACATTCGGGTGCGCTCGGCCACTGGCAGCAGGGTGAAGATGTCGCCGCTTTCCTTTGTGCCGCGCACCACCGTGCCCTGTGCTTCGTAGAAGTTCTGCTCCCCCGTGAAGTCGCAGGCCTGCGCATCGTCTGCCCACATGCTGTATTCAGCCTGGGTGGTGGCCTTCCACTCGGCCACTTGGTCAGCACTCCAGCCCAGTGCCCTGGCATTGGGCGATGCGACGAAGGCCAGGCCGGTGCCAACGATGCGATCCACGTTGGTCTGAATGACGCCGGCCGCAATGGGGTTGGTCCGCACCAGCTCGCGCGACGCCCCGCGCTGTGTGCCCAGCTGGGGGAGCGTGTCACGGCCAGCGCTGCGCGCGAAAGGCCACCACCACCGCGTGCCGGCGCCGCTACCACTGGTGCCACCACCAGGGCCGGGCGTGCCGGAGCCACCAGACGCGGAAATGGACATGAGGGCGTCCACACGGGCGCGGGCCTGCAGGCGGCCAACCACCCGCTGCGGATCAATGGGCAGAAGCGCCTTGTCGATGAGGTTCAACATGTGCGTGTGAACCTCTTAGCCACGGGGGCGCAGGTAGCGAATGCGGCGGGCACCACGGTTCGCGGGGTTGTCGGGCACCGTGGCGATCAGGTTGTTGATCTTCTCGATCTCATCCCGCACATCGGCCAGATCTGCGCGGCGGTTGCGGCGTGCGGTGCCCCCCTGGCCGATGGTGTATTCCTGGCTCTGCAGGATCTTCTGCTCGGCGGCCAGGTAGTTGGCCAGGCGGGCCACAAGTTCGGCGTAGGTCATGCGCGGCGGCTCAACAAGTCGTTGACGGCTCGGTCAAGTTCGGCCGGGAATATGCGCTCCGTTGCCCGCTGATTCACGCCGGTGAAGTCAAGCCGCGAGGTGTAGGTGGGCTGCTTGGTGAAGATCAGCAGCGGCATCACCACGGGCCCGCTGCGCTGCGCAATGCCACGAACGCGAGCGCCAGGCTTGCCAAACAGGAAATAGCCGCGTGGGTTGGCGGCCTTGCTGTCTTTCGTGCGCTTGGCCTTGCGCGCGGCGCCCGACTTTGCCCAGGCATTCACCGATCGCAGCAGCGCTGCAGGTATGTTCCCGTTCGCGTCGAGTTCGATCTGCCGGCCCGGCATGACACGCTCACCCGCACCCAGCAGCCCGGCGTAGCGCAACGCACGCTCGAAGCGCTTTTCACCGCGTGAGCCGCCTTCAACTCCGGGCAGCAGGAAGTTTTCCGGCTTGTTGCCGCCGCCTGCATCGTCCTTCACCCAGATGCTGGCGCTCAAGGTCTGGCGCGTCGCGGCCTGAATGCGCAGGCTGTTGAGCGTGTACCGGGTGGGGCGGTCAAACACGCGCCGCATTTCGTCCGGCAGATCGGTCTTTGCGATGGCGCTGGCCGTGCGAGTGAGCGCAGTGCTGGCCGCATAGGGCAAGACACGGGCAGGAATGTCCCGCATGCTGCGAATGGCGTCCGCTAGCCCGTTTCGTGGGCCGCGTGAAGAGATTACGAGCATGTGGTGGAGGTGGTTTTCCCAAAGCAAAGGCCCCGGCACTTTCGTGCGCGGGGCCTTCTGTTCACAGTGGTTGCTGTGGTTTGTGCGGTGGGATTACATGGTGGTTTGTGTGGGTGGCGGACTTTTCAGACCTAGATGAATTGGTGCCTATTTTGGGCCTTTGTGTAACCTGCTTTCAAGCGGTTTGTTGTCACCTCTGGAGGTGACAAAAACGGCATTGACGAAACCGCCCCTTGCGTTGTATGGATCAGTTTTGCGGCGCGGGCTCGGCACGGGCAAGCCGGTCGCGCTCGGCCTGCAGCTCGCCCAGTTGGTAGCCCAGCGAGCGTTCGCCGCGTTCGCAGTCAAGCGAGAGCTGCACTATCTCTGCCGCTTTCTGCGCTGCATGCGTCTTGCCGTACAGGTTTTGCAGATAGGCGTACTGGCTGGCCTCCAGATCGCGACGCTTTCTCGCGCAGTCGCTAAGGTGCTGCGTCAGTGCACCGCGAGCACGCGGTATCAACAGCGCGTCCAGCTCGATGACGCGTCGCGCCTGGGCACTGGCGGCCACTGACGCATTGATGCGCTCCACTTCGGCCTTTGCTGTGGCGGGCTGCACGGTGGTGCTGCCACTGGCTGGTCTCACTTCGATGGCGCCACCTTTGCCTGCGCAAGGTGCGTCCTGGAAAGTTACCTTGCCGTCTGGCCCGGTGCACTTGTTGACGGCCACGGCCTGCGACGCGGCCACGGCCAGCAGCATGGAAAACGCAATCTTCAGCATGTAGTGATCTCCTTCCAGTGATTGTGTGCCTGCGTCACTGTTCGGAGTCAACCACCCGAAGGGGGAAGCGGTGCGGCAAAGTTGCCAAGACCGCGTTATTTTCTTGTTCGATCTGGTTGGCCGCAGCGATCACGCGGTGGCTGAATGCGCGCAACAGGCGGTAGAAGTGGTTCCGGCTGATGCCCAGCGCTTCGGCGGCGGTCTTGATGTAGGCGGTGCGCTCACCGTAGTAGAGCCAGAACACCCGCGTATCCAGCGCGTCGCGCGGCTGCCCGATGATGGCCAGGTGCAGGGCCGCCAGGCGCGCATTGCATGGGGCATCCGGGCCACCCACGTGGCGCATGGGCCTGCTCTTGCCGCTCAACTTGCCCAGCAAGCTGCCACCGACAGGCGCGGGGCCGAAGTATCGCCTGGTGCGGCACCAGTAAGACCACTCCTCAAAAATCAGCTTCAGATCCTCGTCACCGGGCTGATCGTCAACGGCCTCGTCGTCGGTTTCGAGGGGTGCAGGTGCCGCAAGACGGGCGGGTGGCGTGTTCATCTCATTCCTCGGTTGATGATGCGGCGGCCCACGGCTGGTGCCTGCAGGGCGGCCATGGGGATGGGTTGTGGTGATGGTGGGCTGGGTGGCTCGGCTGGTGGATACGTATCCGCTGGGGCGGTCGGGCCTCTTGTTTGGTCGTCGGTCAGGATTTCGCCTGTCTCAGGGTCGGTCAGCTCGATCGGGCGCGGTGGCGTTGGTGTGGGCTGCGGCGCGAAAAGGTCGCCAGTGGGCGGGATGAGCTTCTTGCGCAGCTCGCGCCAGTCCAGCTCGGACCACTTGTGCAAGCCCAGCTTGTGGGCCATGGCGAGGTTGTAGACGCTCAAGTCAGTGGCTTCGTTGCGCACGCCGTTGGGCTTGATCCACTGCCGAACAGCCCGTCCCTTGCGGTACACAACCACCATGCGCTCGGCCACCAGCTGGTCGAACCACTGCTCGTCAATGGCGTCGGGGAAGTGCATGGCGCCTGGCCCCTCTGTGAGCTTCATGCGATCCAGCAGCAGGTGGTCCTTGGCCACGTCGGTACCGACTTCCCAAAGCTCTACGCCGTCCGGGGTTTTGGTGCCACCCCACTCAATGTCCACCTTCTTCGGCGCCATGCCGATGATGGGTCGGTTGGGCCGGGTGGCGCCGTGAATGGCAACGCAGTGCAGGCCCTTTCGGGCGGCCGTGTAGTTGTACACGTCCTGCGTGTTCGAGCCGCCGGTGTCTACAGCATAGGCGCTGATCATGATGGCGCGGCCACTGGCGTGCAGCAGCGGCGTGCGCCGGATCTCGTCCACCCGGTTCCACGGGCTGCCATGGCTACCGGGTGCAAGGCTGGGAGAGCCGATGATCTTCTCGTAGTCAAGCACCCAGTGCTCCAGGCCAGGACCCCAGGCCTCGATCTGCGCTTCCAGGCGGTCGCCCTGGGTGTCCACGGCCATGGTGACCACCAGGGCGCGATCGGGAATGATCCGCATCGGGTACGGCTCGGCGCGGGAGCGCAGTTGGTCGGCGGTGCTGACGGACTCCGTGTTGTCGTAGCTCAGGCCCATGCGGGTGTTGAAGAACACCTGCATCGCTTCATGGTCGCCACGCTGCAACCGGTCCTTGGCGCGGGCGTATTGGCGGGCCAGCGACAACCAGGTGATGGCACCCACCGGCATGTAGAACGCGCTGCAGGTGAAGCTGATGGTTTCACCGTCGCCCTTCGCGGTGGCGACCCACCGGGCCTCTCCTCCCGCAGCCACGTCGGGCAGCATGGTGGTCTTGTGGTGCTCGTCGATTTCGAAACCGCACTCAGGGCATACGAACCACGCACGGTCCATGAATCCGGTTTCGGGATCGCGGGCATATTGGAAGTTGGCCAGCGCCAAGGCGTGCAGGTGACCGCAGTGCGGGCACGGCACGTGATATTCCTCGCGCGTTCCCATCTCGAACAGCTCGTCGATCTTCGACATGCCCTTCACACTCGGGCTGGATGTGTAGAAGAACTTGGCGTCGTTCGCGTACTGCGTGGCGCGGGCCTCGGCCAGCTCGACCGGGTCGCCCTCGTCGTCCACGCTGCGCTCCAGGCGGTCGATCTCGTCCACGTAGATGTAGGGCGCCGATACCTCGGCCAGGTTTGCCGCCGAGCCGGCGGTGTTCATGTACAGAGTTGCGTCGCCCAGAAAGTCCTTTGCCTGCACGGTGTTGCGGCTGTCCCGGCTTTTCGCTGCCGACACCCGTTCGCGCAGCTCGGGCACGTTGCGGATCATGGTCGACACACGGGCGCTGAACCGTTTCACGAGGGTGTCGGTCGGCTCCAGCGCCAGGATGTTGCGCGGGCGGCGGTGGATCAACGCCCCGATCCAGTTCAACGCCGTCTGCGTCTTGAACATCTGAGAGGCCACCCGCGCCACCACGCGCTTGCAGGGGTGCCCGGGCGATAGCACCTGGTGCACGCGGCGGGCCGGGTAAGACCGGTCGAAGCGGAACTCACCCGGTGCCGGCCCCGACTTGGGCAGGATCATGAACTCCTCGGCCCACTCGTCGACCCGCAGCTCCGGGTCCGGGCGTGCGCCTTCGATCGCAGCCGTGATGCCCAGGGCGTAGCCGTCAGCAAAGTGAAACCTCATCAGGGCACCTCGCCGTTGAAGTAGCACATGGGCAACGGCTCCAGCTCTGCAAGCGAGACGGAGAATGGCTTGCTTGGAAATGGCCACTCCCCGTTGTCGAAGATCAACGACACCAGGGGGCTGGTGCCACCGAGCATGCACAGCACGTCGCGGCCCTTGTGCCTGCCATCGCGCAGGCGGTAGCGGTGGCCTTGGTTTGCGCGCTCGATCTGGATCACTGTTGATCCTCCTGCGGCTGTGGCAGCTTTTCGTGCATGGTCTGCTCCCAGTCAGCAAACGCGCGGCGTTGCTCCTCATCAATCACGCGCTCGATGTCCCGCGCGTCGCTCAGCCCGATGCAGCGAGGTGCTGCGCGCTGCGGCACCGCCATCGCGCGATCGCGCAGGAGGCGAAAGCCATCGAATACTGCGCGGCGCAGTTGCACCACATCGGCCAGCTTTCCCTCTGCTGCCATGTTCTCCCGACGCTTCTGGCGCAGGGTTTCCTGCTCGGTCTGGGCGCGGTAGTCGGTGTACGCGGCCTTTGACGCTGCGTCGGCGCCGATTTCGGGCGCTGTAGGCGTTTCAGGGCTTGCGCCGCCACCATCCCCTTCGCCAGCTGCAGAACTCGCTGCAGGCCGCACGCTGTCGGCCCGCGCGCGGGTGTTTTTTGCCCACTGGATATCCGCCACGTCGGGGTCGATGCACTTGCGCCCCTTTTCGTCCAGGATCACCGAGATCCGCTCTTCACTGATCGCCTTCGCCACAGCCGACACGGCGCACCCGCGATGCCGCGCGTACTCACGCAGGCCCATGAGCTGCACCTTAGCCACGGTGAACACCCCCTTGCAGGGCAAGGTCAGCAGGTGAACGGCCCGTTTGTCCACCAACCTGTTCACTTTGCCCCCCGCCAACCACTGGCGCGCGCGCGGGGGGCGAATTACCCCGGCGGCTTGGTGCTGGGGGAGTACCTATAGGGGGGGTCACCTGCTGGCGCGCGGGGGGTGGGCCGGCCTCACCCCCAGCAGGTCCAGCAGATGCCGCAGCACCCCACGGCGAGGCCAGGCCCACCACGCGCCCGCCTTCTGCAGCGTAGAAGGTGCAGCGCTTGGCATTGGTCTTGAGCCATTGCCTTGCTGCTTGCGCACCCTGCTGATCCAGCACGTCCGCATGCTCGCGCCTTGCCTTCTGTGCTGTGGCCATCGCGGCGTCGAGGTCCACGAACTGGCCGTCGTACATGGCCCGGCACTGGTCGATGAACTGGGCCACCGTGGGCATGGCCTGGCGGCGACGATCTGTCGAGCTGCTGGCTGTTGGTTCGGTGGTCTGGTCCATCTACTTCTTTCTCTTTTTGAAAAAATGAAAGTGGAGTTACGCGGTTGCGCGCGCGCGTAACCACGAAACCCGCAGCCCGCCTAGCGAGTTACGCGGTTTCGCGGTTACACCCACTCGCACGCACATGCATGCGCACGCATGTGCACGCGCACCCGCACGCCCGCACACATGTATAGAGGGGCGCGTAACCGCGTAACCGCGTAACTTCCCGCGCCGTTGCTGGGTTTTGGAGTTACACCCCCGCGTAACCGCGTAACTCGCCGGGCTCATTCATCACCCCCATCGCTGGTGTTCTTACTCCCAGGGGACCGGGGTTCCCATCCACGGTAGGCCTTCAGGTGCTTATCGAACTCCATCACGCAGCGTGTGGCCCATTTGCCCTGGGTCTCGCGCTCCTCCACGGGTAACCCCGACTGGTCGGTTGACCACCCGATGGACACAGGCTCTGGGATCTCGCAGGTCAGGAACATCCGTTCCGCCTTCTTGCTCGCCGCGATATCGCCCAGCTTCATGACCTTCACGCGTACCGGGTTGTCCGGGCGCATGTGCTCGCTGAAGCGAATCACCGTCGGCGTCCACTGTTCTCGCTTGAACGGGTACCGCTCGCCCGTTCGGGTGCACCACTTGAGGTACGCGTCATAGGCCTGCGCCACGCTGCAGGTCTGGTATGGCAGGTCCAGCTCGCCTTCCGCCCATTCCAGCCAGAATTGCTCAGGGCTCTTGCGGTTGATGGTGATCAGCGCGGTCTTGGCATCGGTGACCGGTGCCGGGCTGTAGGGGTCGAAGTCGTCGAGTGGATAGTTCAACAGGTAGTGGTAGAAGGCCGCTGTGCCGCCGTTGCTGCGCCAGTCCCCCAGGCGCTTGTAGAAGTGAAAGTCCTTCGCCTTCGGCGTGTAGACCACCAGGTAACGTCGGTCGCTGTTGTCGAGTGCCAGCGGCTGCAGCTCGTTTGAGAGGAACACGATGTTGATGTGGTTCGCTTCCTCACGCCTGGGCAGGTTCTTCGGGTTGATCTGCACCGTCGGTGAGGTGATCAGGGCCTTGAGGCGGTTTTTGTTGTGCACCAGCTCCGCGCGGCTGGAAACCTCATCACCCACCACGAACAGCTTGCAGGACCGCCAGTCGTTGAACTTGTCTTCCAGCTCATCCTGGCCCACCAGAGCACCGTATTTCCCATAGATCGCGACCACGGTGTCAAACAGGAAGTTCTTACCCGCGCCCTCGTCGCCGTGCATGATCACGCTGGTGCGCAGCTTCGCGCCGGGGTTCTGCAGCGGATACGCCAGCCAGCACAGCAGCCAGTGCATGACGTTGTCGCACACCTGATCGTCCTCGCTGGCGCGGCTGGTGAGGTAGCGCATCAGCTCAAGCATGGGCTGCACGTTCCCCTCCACTGGCTCCATGGCCAGCCCGTCATAGAGGTTGACGCAGCGTTCGGCGTCGCACTTCTCGGTTGGGTCGAAGACCACGTCTTGCGGCAGCACGGTGCGCCGGCGCTCGCTGCCCTTCCAAAGCCGCACCATCTCCGAGCCATGGGCGTGGCCCATGTTCGCGATCTTCATAATCATCCGCTGGCCACCGTCCCACACCGTGTCGGTGCCATAGATCAGGGCGAAGTTTTCGGCCAGGTGGTTGAACTTGCCCCAGTCGATGGTCTTTTCTGCTTTCTTGCCCGGCTTCGCGGCCTTGTCGGCCGCTTGATCCGCGCTGGGGCTCTTACCCCCATCCCCCGATGGTTGCGCATCGGCGCTTTCTGGGGGGTGGGGGGGGATGGCCGAGTTTGTGCCTTGCTCGTCCTGTGATGACCAGCCCTCTTCCACCGCACGCTTCAAAGCCTGCCGCTCTGCGAGAGAGACAACGTTATCGAGCGACGCTGAAGCGTCGAGAGCTGACGACGGCGAAGGCGATGCCGCACTTGCGGCATCGAGCGCCTGCGGCGCCTGTTCGCCGCTGGTCTCGGCCGGCGTGGTGGGCTCGGGTGGCGTCGGCTCAGCCATAGACCTTCCCCATCGCTTCAATCACACCGCGCAGCTGGCGACGCACCGCGTCAATGCCCTGGCGCTGGCGCAGATCATCGAAGTCGGTGTCCTTGTCTTGGCGCAGCGTGGCGTCGAACACCGGCCACACCAGGTCGCAGCCGGATACCTCGCGAGCCACCTTGCGCGCCACGTTTCGCCCGGGGTTGCTCAGGCGGCCAGTGCGGCGGTCCTTGGTTCTCCAATCGTCGTCTGCGCAGATCAGCAGCCGCTTGTGCGGATACAGGTCGCGCACCAGCGGCACCACGTGCGCCAGGTTGCCCGCGTCCCAGGCCACGAAGACCGGGTACTGCAGGTCAACACCCAGGCGGGTGGAAAGGCCGGTGGCGTAGCCCTCGCACACCAGCAGCAGCGGGGTGTCGTCGGTCACGTCGCCCAGGCGCAAGGCACAGCCCGGTTTCTCGAACCCCTTCAGGTAGACCTTGCCACCGTCCGGCCGGATGAACTGCAGGGCACGCAGCGCCTGGTCGCGCGGGTAGTCGTATCGAATGAGCGGCAGCACCAGCGTGCCATCGGGCAGGCGCACCATCGTGTCATCTTCCCCGGGCTCACCAGGCCAGCGCAGCGTCATGGGTTGCGCCAGGTACTTGCAGCTTTCACCCTGCAGGCCTTTACGCTCCAGGTAGGGGGAATGCCCGGCGGCCACTGCCTTGCGCCAGAGGTCTTGCGCACTCGATCGCGCCAGCTCGATCTCCTCCAGCCTGCGAGCCCGGGCCGCGTCAATCTGCGCCTGGCGCTGTGCCCGCTGGTGCTCGCGCTCCGCTTCGCTCAGCGGTGCCCAGTCCACCTCGATCTTCTGGAACGCGCCGCCATGGCGGTACGTGCCAAAGCTGCCCACCAGGTAGGTGCGGTTGTCGCGGGTGAATTCATACACCCGGTACCAGTCTTTCCCGCCTTTGCCGCACGTGACCCGCTTGGCAAGGCGCTTGGGGAAGCCATCGTCTTTCGTCTGCAGCTCAATGCCAAAGGCCGCCAGCTGGCCCAGCACCTGGTGGTGGTTCTCCCACTGCGACATCAGGCCTGCGACCCCGTGAGGATGCGCCGAAAGGCCGCGTTTTCTTCCCGCAGCTTGCGGTTCTCCCGCTCCAGCTCGTTCTCCAGCTTGCGCATGGCAGTGAGGTCGTAATGCCGGCGGTGGACCATCCACAGCAAGGGTGCATCGTTGCCGCAGTGGTCCATCACCGCTTCCAGCTTGGGCCAGTTCACCCCTTCCTGGCCGCTTTGCCAGCGGGAGAACTGCGCCTTGTCCAGCTTCAGCGCGCCCTGAACCTGCTTGGGCTCGAACCCGGCCACTTCCAGGCACAGGTCCAGCGCAGCGCCCAGCGTGGGCTTGCGGATCACCTCGGCTGGTGAGACTTCAACGGGCAGTGCAACCTGGTGCATTTCGGTGCCTCTCAAATTTGTTGAGTGGTGTTGAGAGGCTCAGATGCGCAAAAATTTTTCCCATGAGCACACAACACCGAAAAGAAAAACCCGCCACCGGCCCGTGCCACGCGCAGGGTGGTCAAGGAGGAGGTTCGAACGCAGCACAGGCCAGCCAGGGAGGGCCTGGCCAGCGTGGTGGCGGGGGAAAAAACAAGCCCGGCCAGGCGGGCAAGAATGGGCGTGCACATAACCATCACAGCGCTTCCGCAACTGGCTCCACAAAGGCCGGCCCGCTCGAAGGCGCGCGGGGCGGTGTCACGTGCACGGTCGGTTCGGGTTCGTCTGGCGGGCTGGAAAGCCGCGCCATCAATCCAGTGAAGGCCGTGGCTGCACGCTCTGGGTCGCAGAACACGCAGCGCAACAGAACCCGGCCCGAAGAGCGGTCAATTTCAAGCACTACGCGCCCTCCTGAAGGGCGGGCTCCCCGAATCGAAAGACAATGCGGCTTCCACTTCACACCACCTCTCGAAAGGGGCACCCATGGCTTCCATCACGCTGCTGGTCGGCTACATGACCAAGAAAGGCCCGGTCTTCATCGGCCAGTCTCTCGACGGACGTTTTCACCCTATGTGGAAAAACGAAAGCCTGGGCAGCTATCACAGCGTGATCGCTGCGATCGACGATGTGGCCGGCGGTCATACTTTTTCGCCCTCAGATGGCACCGACATGGATTCACTGGAAATCAGCGGCGACCCGGGCGACTGGGTGCCGGCAAAAGAACTGCTGTAGTCGTCAAGGCAGGCACGCAGGAACCGGACCGACTCTTCATTCAGCGCCAGGCGCACCACCTGCCCATCGGGCAGATCGAACGCCAAGCCCATGCGAAGGCGGCAGGGGCAAACGGGCGTCACAGCCCTGACCAATGCATCGGTGTAGACCGTTGGCAACATTCAGGCTACCTCGTGTTCAGTGGTTTGTTCGGCGAGGGTTGCGCCAACAGGCGTCGGCTGCGGAGCTTCCGTCTTCTGCACCTCGGCCAAAAGGGCGAGCAACTTTTCGCCCACGCTGTACCTGGGCTCAGGTGCGCGCCCATCCGCCAGCCGGCAAACGGTGGACTGATCGACGCCCACATGCGACGCGATCTGCTGCTGACTCCGCCCAGATTTCTGGATAAGCCCGACGACTTCCGACCATTTAATGCTCTTGTGCATACCCCCATGATAATGCACAAATGCATCACTCGACAAGCCGGCTGCGCACAATGCACGAATGCATGAAAAGATGCGCGCCAATCTACAAACTCTCATGAGCGAAGCCCAGATCAGCGAGCGGAAGCTCGCCACGGCCTGTGGCTTCAATCAGTCCAGCCTGAACCGATTCATGGCAGGCTTAACAAATTCGATGAGCCTTGACCACGTCATGGCGATGGCCAACTACTTTGACCTCACCGTCTCCCAGCTCATCGGCGAGACGGGCTTCACAGAGGATCGCAAGATCCGCTCTGTGTTGATCGCCATGGAGCACATGCCAGAGTACAAAAAAGACGCGCTGGTAGCGGCAAGCACTTCGCTCGTTGAATCAACGCCCAAAATCGCCTCCGGCAGCGGCGAACAACAGTAACTTCATGGGTCTGTAGCACCCGCCAGGGAGGGAGTCAAACGATGGCCATCGTCTGTCCAAAATGCAACCACGAACGCCAGCCTACAGAAAGCGGACCGGACCACAGCTGCCCAGCCTGCGGCATCGTTTACGCAAAGTTCGACCCTGAAACACACCAGCGCAATCAAGCCCTCTACGAGAAAACCAGGGCGCGGAACCACGCCATGGCCACCGGCGACTGGTCAGCCATTCCAAAGGAAGAGATACCAGCCGACGTGCACAGAAAGCTCACCGCACAGCTGATACTCACAACGACACACACCGTGCCAGGCCGGGAGATTGGCAAGGTGATCGACGTGATCTCTGCTGAGTGCGCCTATGGCATGAACATCTTTCGAGACGTGTTCGCCGGCATCACAGACCTTACTGGTGGCCGCAGCGGAGGCACTCAAAACGTGCTCAGAGACGCAAAGAACGCCGTGATGACCCAGCTCAAAATGGAAGCCTATGCCATCGGCGCCCAAGCAGTGATAGGGGTGGACCTCGACTACAGCGAGATCTCCGGCGGCGGAAAATCCATGCTTTTCGTCGTTGCAACAGGGACCGCCGTCACCCTGGTCTAAGGCCTGCGCACATCGAAACCGCCACAGTACGGTTTTTTTTGCGTTAACTGATGCAGAAATGCATTGACATGTGTAATGCACTGTTGCATCATCACCTCCACGCCCACCGCGGGCGAATGGAGGTCAGATGGCACACCGCAAGCAAACCACCCCCACGGTCAGCAAGACCGTGCAGCGCCTGCTGGCGCAGATTCACGTCGAGGCCGAGGCCCGCACGCTGGAAGCGCTGAGCGCCAAAGACGGCATCGTCACCCTGCAACCGATGGAAATCGGAACGCGCAGCTACGGCGACAGCGACTACATCTCATCCAAAGACGCGAGCGGTGCCAGGATCTCAATCTGGCGCGATCGCAGCGAAACCCCTTGGCACTGGCACGGCATCGAAATTCTGATTGATGGCCGTGGTCGCGAATGGGCTCGAACCCTTGAAGCCCATGTCATTGACGACTTCGGCAACCTCGTGCCAGTCACAGGCGGTGCAGTATGAACGGCACCAACATCGCCCTGGCCATCGCTTTGGTCGTGATCATTCTGGGTGGCAGCGCGCTCGAAGAATACGCACCCAGCGCCCACCAGCAAGCCCAGGCCGCAGCTGACCACCTGGCAGACGCCCAGGCAGATGCCCGGCACAGCGACCGGGTGCAGCGCACCGCACAGCGCGTGTGCATCGCCGCCATGGGGCCAACCAGCCGCGTGAGCTGGACGCCAGAGAACGAACTTCTCTGCCTGCCCGGCGACCGTTCGCAAGGGGGCGCACTGTGAACGCCCAGCCCACCACCATTCCGCTGGACGGCCGCCCAAAGGCCGCAGAGGGCAACGACAGCGTCGTGCGCATCCTTCGCCTGCTCGACGGCCAAGCCAAGGCCATGGCGCTTGAGTCCACCCCCTTCCGCTCGGTATCGCGGCCCACCTTCGTGCGCTTGCCCCAAAAGGGTCGCCATGGCACAGCACGTCGCAGTCAGTGACGCCCACCGCCAGTACGCCTGGGAGCGTATCCGCCAGCCCAGCTGGCCAGACACGCTCGCAGCCACGCTGGAAGACCCTGTGCGCGCCAAGCTGGTGGAAGGCCTGGCCACACAGCGTGCCCACGCTGAAAGCCGCGTGATGAGCCACCAGCCCGCAGCGCCCGCACCAGCGCAGCTGGCACCACACGCCAGCCCTGCACCGTCCCCATGGCTTCGACGCCAAGCCGACCGGCCCTCGACCCCTGTTCCCCAAGGTTGCATCGATCGCAAGCGCGCCGCCGCTGGCGACTTCGACAGCGACTGACCTTCGCCCTTCCCCCGTTCCATCACCTTGCCGAAAGGAAGCCCGTGCTTCACACCATGCCCATTGCGCACCCCGAGGTGCGTTTTCCCGTGCTCCAGCTGCCCAAGCTGGAGATCTGCTTTCGCTGCGGCCATCGCCTGTGGCTGCGCCAGGTCAACACCGACCCGCTGGTGCGCGAGATTGAGCACGACGGTGGCCAGCTCACCACCGTGGACCTGCGCCGCCTGCTGCCCGATCTGAGCAGTGAGGTCGACAAGGCCGCGCCCATCGACCGTGCCGCCGTGATCTTCTTCAACGTGCGCCTGCACTTCCGCACGCGCGAGGCGTTTCTGGACGCCCTCGCTGCGCACTGATCCACCCCCCCCACTCGCTCAAAAAAACGACCATGAAAACCGAAATCACAAACCCCCAGCACGCGGACCACGCTGCGCACTGTGGCAACTTCCTGATGAACCTTTGCCACGAAGCCAGCCATTCCGCTGGCTGGTGGACCCACCTGCCCACCGATACCGACCTGGTCGCGCTCATCAACAGCCCGCTGAACCCGATGGAAGAGCTGCTGGCCAGAGCCCTGGTGGCGCAGAAGCTGTGCCTGACACACAGCGAGGTCAGCGAGGCCATGGAGGGGCACCGCAAGGGCCTCATGGACGACAAGCTGCCGCACCGCCAGATGATCGAGGTGGAACTGGCTGACGCGGTGATCCGAATCGCGGATCTTGCGGGCGCGCTGCGCCTGGACCTTGGCGGCGCGATCGCTGAGAAGCTGGCCTTCAACACCAAGCGTCCAGACCACAAGCCCGCAGCGCGCATGGCGTCTGGCGGCAAGGCCTACTGACCATGCGAGGCGCAATCAACCCCGTAACGCTCGACGTGCTGCGCCACCTGCAGGTGCACGGCCCGCAGACCGCCAAGCAGATCAAGGCCGCGTTCAAGTCGCTGCCAGCCAGCACGCTCAACAACCTGCTGCACCTGGGCCACGCTGCCCGCAACAACGAAACCACCGAGACCCGCTTGGTCATCACCGCCAAGGGGATGAACAAGCTGGCCGGCCGCGCCAGCTCCAACGGCAAGACCACCCTGCAGCGCCTGGACGCGGCCCGCAGTGCCAACGACTACCAGGGCACCGAGCTGAAGCAAAACCCAGGCATCAGAAACGATCGTTTCGCAGCCTTCGCCCTGCCCAGCCGCATTGGCTCAAAACTGCACTGGCCAGACGGCCGCGTGACCCCCATCGACCAAAACCCCGGCCTCAACCCTCAATCGCCATGACCACTGAAACCACCACCATCACCATCGACGACGTCGACGCGCTTGTCGGCTCCCAAGTGCAGATCAATCACGACTGCACTGACCTGATGACCGAGAACCCCCACATGTGGGCCGGCAAGTACGGCACGCTCAAGGGCACCACGCCGTTCGGCGGCGTGACCGTTGCCGTGGGCAAGCGCGAGAAGATTTTCGACCTCAAGCAGATCCGCGTTGTATCCGGCCCCACCGATGCAGGCGAAGCCCAGCCACACGCACCAGGCGACGCGCCAGACGCTGCAGACACCCCAGCGGTGCGCCTGGTCAACGTGCCACCGCTGCAGGCGATCAACAGCTTGACCAACCCCCGCCGCCGCCGTGGCCTTGATGTGGACAGCCTGCGCACCCTTGCAGACAGCATCATTGCCCACGGCTTGGGCAACCCCATCCTCGTGCGGCCGGTGCCCCCCAGCCGCCTGGAAGAAACCAGCGGCATGGACCCCCGCCCAGCCTTCGAGGTGATTGCAGGCGAGCGCCGCTGGCGCGCTGCCCAGATGGCCGAACTGCAAACCATGCCCATGGTGGTGCGCCACATGGATGACCAGGCCGTGCTGGAAATGCAGCTGGTGGAGAACATCGAGCGCGAAGACCTCGACCCGATGGAAGAGGCTGAAGGCTTCGCCCTGCTGCGCGAGAAGCTGGGCTACACCGTGGAACAGATCGCGGAAAAGATGGGCCGGGGCCGTGGCACCAGCTACGTGCACAAGCGCATGAAGCTGCTGGACCTCACCCCAGAGAGCCGCGAGGCCATGTACGAAGGCACGCTGCAGCTCAGCACCGGGCTATTGGTGTCTCGCCTTTCACCGAAAGACCAGGTGGCCGCCGTCAAGCTCATCAAGAGCATGGCCCGGAAGCTGCCGAACGGCCAGTCCGAACCGGCGCCATTCCGCGAAGTGGTGCGGTCCATGTTCAACAAGTTCAACCTGCTGCTGGGGCAGGCACCCTTTGCCATCGACGATCCCGGCCTGGTGATGACTGCAGGCCCATGCACCACCTGCCCCAAGCGCACTGGCGCCAACCCTGACCTGTTCGGCGATGCCGACCAGAACGCAGAAAACCAATGCACCGACAGCAGCTGCTGGGCCGACAAGAAAACCGCCCACGTGGCCCGCGCCGTGGCAGACGCCCAGGCACGCGGCCTCACCGTGATGGACGAGGCCGAAGCCGCCAAGCTGCTGCCCTACCCGCACAGCAGCGCCACCTACCTGCCCGGATACGAAAAGATCACCAACACGGCCTACACCGTGCCAGGGGCAGACGGTGGCGAACTGGACGTCACCTTTGAAGATGCCATGCGCGCCAAGGGCCGCAAGGCGCCCAAGCCCATCGTGGTGGTGCACCCACACACCGGCAAGGTGTTCGAAGTGATCCCGCAAGAAGTCGCCAACAACCTCGTGCCGCCAGAACCTGACGGGCAGCCTGAAGGCAAAAAGGGAGCCCGCCCACTGGTGGAAACCGCCCCCATGCCAGAAGAGCACCGAGCGCTGCGGGACCAGCATGTGCGTCGCGCCCTGTTCGTGCGTCTGTTCGACAGCGTGCGCGCCCGCCCGCGCACCGTAGACGATCTGCGCCTGGCGGCCATCACCGTCATGTGCCAGGCAGACGACGCACATCCCCACACCGAAGAATTCATGGGCTGGGTGGAAGCACGCGACGCTGACGACGCCGAAGCCTACCTGCGCGAGAAGATCGAATCGCTCGACGCCGACCAGCTCGGGCAGCTCATCACCATGGCCGCGATGGAAGAGGCGATCGACTTCTACAACGGGCACATCCAGTCGCACGAACAGGAAGCCCAGTTCTTCCAGGCCCAGGGCATCGACATTCTGGCCGTGCGCGACAAGGTGCAAGAGGATCTGCAGCGCCAGAACAGCCAGCCCACAAGGGAAGCCACCGACGACGAGGAAGGCATGCAGGACGGTATTGAAGATGAAGACCAGGGGGCCGAAGCGTGATCACTCTCAGCATCCGCCAGCCCTGGGCTTGGTGCATCGTCAACGGCCACAAGCCGGTGGAGAACCGCGACTGGTCCACCGAGTTTCGCGGCCGCATCCTCATCCACGCCGGCAAGACCATGCCCAGGCGCTACTACGAAGAGGTGAGCGAGCAGCTCATCGGGCAAGGCCTGCTCACCCACCTGCCCGCCTTCGAAGAGCTGGAGCGCGGCGGCGTGGTTGGCGTCACCACCATCACCGACTGCGTCACCTCGCACCCGTCGCCGTGGTTCACAGGCCCGTTCGGGTTCGTGTGCCAGGACAGCAAGCCGCTGCCCTTCTTTCCAGTGAACGGGCAACTGAAGTACTTCGACGTGAAGGGGGTCACACCATGACAGACCAGGTCACCCACCTGCGCGGTCAATGCCTGGTGCTCGCCGGGCTACTCGAAAACGCGGTGAAGGTGGTGCAAACCATCGAGCCCGAGAACAGCGACAAGGAAGAGCAGATCCAGGCGTTCATCGATCGGAGCACCAGCGCTGTTCAGACCGTGCTGAGAGAGCACGCAATGCAACCCAGTCACCACCTGTTTAACCCAACCACTTCAACCAGGAGCAACTCATGAAAACCCAAATCACCATCGCCGAACTCCCAGCCATCGGCGAAACGCTCGAAGGCGGCATCTTCGCAGGCCTCACCACCAAGCCAGACGGCACCCACTGCGCTGCCGTTCTGCTGCCAGCACAGGGCACAGACCTGAACTGGAAAGCCGCCAAGGCGTGGGCAGCAAAGCAAGACGGTGAGCTACCCAGCCGCCCGGTGGCCGCCCTGCTGTTCGCCAACCTCAAGGAACAACTGCGCCCCAGCTGGCACTGGACCGCAGATGAAGACGGCGCCTCCTTCGCCTGGCGTTGCTACTTCGACTACGGCCTCCAGCTCAGCAACCACAAGAGCTACGAGGGCTCGGCTGTTGCCGTCCGCTTGATTCACCTCACCGCTTGATCCTTCAATCCTTTTTCCCTCAGAGCCCAAATGACCACCATCACGCTTGAAACCATCCAACAAAAGCAGGCCGAACTGGCCG
>NZ_JAUSCF010000024.1 GCF_030651625.1 Hydrogenophaga sp.
TCAGGGCCAGCGGGCAACAACGCCTGCGTCAACAGGCCGGATATAAGAATGCAGCCCGCCAATACCGCCAACACACAAAGCGCTTGCAACTTGGGAGGCGTCCATATAGGAGCAGATCATCGGCTTCCTCAAGCAGGCCGAGGCCGGCATGCCGATCAAGGAGTTGTGCCGCAACGGCGGTTTCAGCGATGCCACGTTCTACAAGTGGCGCGCCAAGTTCGCCGACACGCTCGTTCTCAAACCCCGGACCATTGTCGGCCACCGTGAAGCGCCAGAGCTCACCTTCGCGCTGGGCCCGCACGGACACCCTCAGGTCGCTCCGCGCGCGACCGAACTTCAAGGCGTTGCCGATGAGGTTGACGAGCACGTGCTGCAGCAAGCCCGCGTCGCCCTGCACCACGGGCAGGTTATCGGACTGCACGACCTCAGGCGCGTCGGGATACTGCCCCGCCAGAGACGCCAGGCACTCCCGAAACAGCGCCTGCATGTCCACCGGCACGGCCATCAGTGGCGCCTGTTCCACGCGTGAGAGGCTCAACAGGTCGCTGACCATGCTTCGCGCTCGCTGCGTCTCGCGCTCGATGCGGCCCAGCGCGTCGTTCAGCTTCTCGCTGTCACTGCTTTGCAGGGCGCTGCGAGCCAGGTGCACCAGCTCACCCGCGTTGCGCAGCGGCCCGCTGAGGTCGTGTGACACCATGCCCGAGAACGATTGCAGGCCGTGCACGATCTCGCGCAGCTCGGTGGTCCGCTCCTCCACGGTGGCCTCCAGCGTCTCGGCGACGCGCTGCAGTTCTTCTTCGGCGCGCGCACGTTGCCGCAGTTCGACATCCAGTGCCTGCGCATTGCGCTGCAGGATGAGTGTCATGAGGAACACGTAGGACAGCGCCAGTGGCAGTGGCATTAGCGAGCGGACCTCGGCCAGACTCATGTCTTGCAGCAGACCGAACGTGACCAGAAGGGGATGCTGCATAAACGCCAGGATCAGCACAAGCTGTCCGCCCCAGCGGTCGCGCCACCAGAGCGTGAACATCCAGATGGCGCCTGCGGTGAAGATGGTCGCGGTGGCAATCGGGCCGGCATACGCCCAGCCCGAGAGGGCAGTATCGACCGCGAAGACCAGCAATGGCATGGCCAGGGCCACGCCGACGAACACCTGGTGCGCCGGCACGCCACCCGGGCGAAAGTGCGCCTGCAGGCCTGCCGCCAGCATGCCGATGGCGAGCAGCGAGCTCAGGGGGAGCCCGATGGCGGCCATCCGCTGATCCACAACGCCCGAGAGCTCACCCACACGCATGATTCCCAGTGTTGCACCGTAGATCACGGCAGAGCCTGCGAGCCAGCGCGCATAAGGCCATGAAGAACGGCTGGCGTTGAAAAGGAACACCGCACCCAGCGCAAGAATCACCAGCGCGGCGAAAAGGCGGACGTCACCAGCGTAGACGAGAGTGTGCATGCAGTGCGACGGTTGGATCGATGCCGTCATGCTGACACAGGCGCAGCGCGAACGCACGTGAAAGGGTGCACGCTAGTGGGTGAATGTGCGCTCCCCGCCACGCCCGGCTGTCTGGCTGCGCCGGGCATTGCGCCGTCGCCCGGGTTGGGCGCAGGCAGCGCCGAAGTCTGAACTGGCTTTGGTACCACCAACAGGAATCGAACCTGTATCTAGCGCTTAGGAGGCGCTCGTTCTATCCATTGAACTATGGCGGCGAAAACCGGCGAGCTCGCATTGTACGGGTGACCGTCGGGTCGGCTCGGTGGCCGTTACATGGGCGCTTGGCGCAGCTGTTTGCTGCACACCGGCACGTATTCGCCCAGGAAGTCCAGAAAACTGCGCACCGCCGGCGACAGGCCGCGGCGCGAGGGAAACACCGCGTGGACCACGCCCACCGGCATGGACCATTCCGGCAGCAGGCGCATCAGACGGCCGTCGCGCAGTTCGTCCTCACACATGTAATCCGGCAGCCAGCACATGCCGCTGCCGCCCAGCACCGCCCGCTTCAGGGTGAGCAGATCGTCGGCAATGTAGCGTGGCCGGTACTGCAGCACGGCCTCCCGGCCCTGGGTATGCGTCAGACGGACGCTGACTTGTCCATCCGCGGCCGACATCGCCACGCTGTCGAGCTGGCTCGCTTCTTCAAGGGTGACTGGCGTGCCCTGCCTTTCAAGCAGCGCCGGGCTGGCCACCAGCACGGAGCGGGCGTCGTCCAGCCGCTTGATGACCAGGCTGCCGCTTTCCTCCAGCGACAGGCGCACGCGCAACGCCACGTCCACGCCTTCCTTCACCAGATCCACCACGCGGTTGTTCACCTCCATCTCCACGCGCATCTGCGGGTGCCGCGCGAGGTAGATCGGCATCACGTCGGCCAGCACCGTCTGCGCCAGCGTGACCGGGCACACCACGCGGATCGTGCCGCGCGGCTCCGTCTGCGCATTGGCCACCACATCGGCAGCGGCCTGCGCCGATTCGCGCATGGCCTGACAGTGGCGCAAAAACGTTTCGCCCACCTCGGTCAGCGAAAGCTTGCGCGTGGTGCGCTGGAGCAGGCGCACACCCAGCTGCGCTTCCAGCCCGGCCACGCGTCGCGACAACCGCGACTTCGGCATGCCCAGCGCCCGGCCCGCCGCCGCAAAGCCACCGCGCTCCACCACCTCTGCAAACAGCAGCATGTCGTTCAGGTCCTGCATGGGGTCATCCTCGGGGTTTCGGGGTTTTGTGCGTTCTTATTGTCCTGAATATGGAACGATTTGTCTCGAAGTCACCGGCTTATCAAATATTGACCCGGAAATCACAATAGATGCAACGCCACCTGATGTGGCCCCACCTCATCTGGAGAACCCCATGAAACTGCTTCACATCGATTCCGCCATCACAGGCGACCAGTCCGTTTCCCGCCAGCTCACCGCCCAGGCCGTGGCCGCCTGGCAAGCCACCAACCCCGGCACCCAGGTGGAGCACCTGGACCTGGCCAGGAACACCCCGCCCCACCTCAGCGCAGACGCGTTGGGCTTCCGCACTGGCCAGGCCGCCGCAACCGAAACCCAGCGCCAGGAGAACGCCCTCTCGGAACAACTGGTGAGCCAGTTCCTGGCCGCAGACGTGATCGTGATTGGCGCTCCGCTGTACAACTTCACCATCCCCACCCAGCTCAAGGCCTGGATCGATCGCGTGGCCCAGGCGGGCCGCACCTTCACCTACACCGAACAGGGCCCCAAAGGCCTGGCCGGGGGCAAGACCGTGATCGTCGCCATCACCCGTGGCGGCGTCTACTCCACCAGCGAAGCCGGCCGTGCCATGGAACACCAGGAGAGCTACCTGAAGACGGTGTTCGGCTTCTTCGGCATCACCGACGTGCGCTTCGTGCGTGCGGAGGGCTTGGCCATGGGCCCCGATGCCAAGGCGCAGGCCGTGACCACTGCCGAGGGCGAGATTCGTGCGCAAGCCGGCGTGGCGGCGAACCAGCCTGTGGTGGCACAGGCGGCGTGAAGATTGCGAATTTGACCCAGCGACTCTCTTGAGTCGGTTTGATCAAACGGAAAGGGGAGTCTGGCACACGCAGACTCCCCTTTTTTGCGGCGAAATGGAGCAAGCTCAGTCGTACTGCACCGTGAAAATCAGATCCACCGCGTTCTCCGTCCCTGCCCGCGCCCGTAGCGTAAGGTGGCGCGACAGGTCGTAGAACATGGAGACCGTGCTCATGGCGCTGGACAGGCTGTGTTCGTAGCTCAGGTACAGGTCGTCTGACAGGCGCTTGCCCAGTGTGAAGGCGGCCTCGGTGGTGCTGCCGTCGGCGGCGCTGGTTTCGCCCTGGAAGCTCACTTCGTCCAGACCGAAAGTTTTGGCGAGTTCGCCGTCCAGCAGATCCTGATTCCCCCCCAGCAGCGCGCGGGCGGCCTGTTGCAGCACGAACACCTGGGCGCCAGCAGCGGAGGCGGGTCGGCCCAGCACCAGCCAGGCGAGTTTTTCACTGTCTGGCAGTTCGGGGTCTGAGAACAGGCGTACGCGTGGCACTTGTGCGCTGCCGGTGATCTGCACGCCCACGCGCTGACCCGTTGCTTCAGGGAGCTTGCGCACCGCCAGGATGTCGAGCGACGGGTTGTCGTACGGGCCGTTGAATCGCAGGGCGCCGGTCTCGATGTTCAGCTGTTGGCCGTAAGCACGGTAGGTGCCGCTGATGGTGCGCACTTCGCCGGTGATGCGGGGGTCGGGGGTGCCGGGGGTGCTGCGCACTGTGAGCGCACCGGCCAGGCGGGTTTCCAGACCTTGTCCCCGTACCATGAATTGTTCGCCCAGGTCCAGGTTGACCAACACATCGGCCTTGACCTGCTCGGCCAGGGTGGGCTGCACTTCCAGCGTGCGGGTGGTGCGCACGATCACGTCGCTGCTCAAGCTGGGGGTGGTCTCGTCGGGCAATACAAACAGGGCCGAATCTGCCTTGAGCTGGCCGCGCAGTTGGAGCTGTGGCCCAGCCAGCGCAGCTTTCACTTCACCCGACAAGGTGAGTCGTCGGTCGGCGCGGGAGGCCACGCGCAGGCGGTTGGCGGTCACCGTGAGATCAATGAAAGGTTGACGCAGGGCACTGCCTTCGATCCTCCGCCACTCGGCGGTGCCGGTGGCCGTGAGCGTGCCACCCACATCAGCGCCGCGCGGTCCGTTGAGGCTGAAACGCTCGATGGTCACGCGCTCGCCCGCCAGCGTGGCACGCAGTTGTCCGCCCGAGAAAAAGAAGCCATCGACCACGGAGCGCACGGCAAGGTCGTCGGCCTGCAGGTTGCCGCGCCACTCGGGGGCGCCGCGGGTGCCGCTCAGGGTGGCGTCGGCGGCCAGGGTGCCGCGCACGCGCCAGCCGGGCGGCGCCAGGGCCGACCACACGCCCACCTGAGGCAACCGCGCACGCGCGGTGCCGCGCACTGGCGCACTGGTCGGCCACCATCGTTCCAGCGCGTCAGCCGCGGCGGGGGCGCCAGCGGCGGCGGGTGCGGCGAGCTCGGTGGACAGGTCGGCGCTGGCTTCGCCCAACTGCGCGCTGTCCCATCGCAGGCGGGCCTGCACCGTTCGGCCCTCTACGCCGATGTCGATGCGCGCTTCGCGAACGCCAGCAGCCACAGGCTGGTTGCCGGTCGATCCGTTGGTGGCGGGAATGGTGACGGTGGCACGGCCATTGGTGTTCGCGCGGGTGGTACTGGCCTGGGTCGCTCCTCCCATTGCCACGGCTCGGTCGCTCAGCAGCAGCAAATCGCCGCTGGTGCGTTGCAGTGAGGCGCTCAGCCGCAGGGGCTGGGCAGGGTCGCTGGGCAGGAGCAGGTCCCATTGGCCATCGAAGACAAGGTCGCCGCCCAGTCCGGCGGCGCGCAAAGGCGGCAGGCCGCCGCCCTCAACTGTGCTCAGACTGTCCACCCAGGAGAGCGGCAGACCCCGCACCTGGCCTTTGGTCTGGAGGGCGCCTGCGCGCCATACGAGGCTTTCCCAGGCGAGGGTGGGCGCAGCAGCGGAGTTCGCGCCAGTGCCGCTCCCGCTGCGCTGCACTGCGTGGTCGGGCTGCACCTTCAGCACGCCGGCGCCCGCATTCAGCGCAAGCCCTTGTGCATCGCTATCCCACTGCAAGCGGATCGGTTGTTCAGATTGCAAGGCCCAGCTCGACGCAGCGGTTGCGTGCCCAGGCTGATCCACGTGCAAGCGCAGGCGGTTGAGCGCCAGCAGACCGCTTTGCCACGTTCCGTTGGTCTGGCTGAGCTGGCCGCTGCTTTGCAGGGCGGCGCGCCACGGGGCCTGGGCAGCCGTGCCGTTGAGCTCCAGTTGCAGGCTGTTCAAGCCGCCCTGGGCTTGCAGACGCAGGTCGCTGAACGTGGCCGGGCCGGTGGCAGCGGTTTGCACTTGCAATTGCGGCACGCTGAGCGATGCCTGCAGGCGGGGTGAGGGCGCTGGCGCGGTCGGTGAGGTGGACGCTGGAGCAGGGTACCCCAGTGCGCCCAGGCCACCTTGCCATTGCGCTTCCAGTCGGGCGTTGCCTTTGGTGGCGAGCCCAGGCTGGGATTCCAGAAATGCCTTCAGCGGCGGCCCCACCATGGGCAGGGCCTGCAGCCCGCGCAGCCATGCCAGCAAGCGCGCGGCATCGCTGATTTGTATGGTGGCGGCGCCATTGCCTTGGGCGTGGGCCAGTTGGCCTTTCCACTGGGCGCTGGCACCGGGCATTCGGGCATTGAACTGGCCAGCGTAGGTCAGGGCGACGGTGTCCAGCCGGCCTTGCGCGTCCAGGGTGGCACCGGCCATGGTCAGGCGTCCCTCTTTCAGATCGAGCAGGCCTTGGGTGGGTGTGTCGGCGGCGGGCGTCCAGCGGCCTTGCAGACGCAGTTCTTCCAGACGCAGTTCGCTCAGTGACCGGTTGCCGCTGACTGTGGTGCGGGGCGGCGTTGAAGATGGGGCTGCGCGCGCCTGAATGTCAACCGCCTGGGCGTTGCCATCCACCGCGCGGGCACTGAATTCGCCACCCAGCGCGCCGCTGGCCAGCTCGCTCCACAGCAGTGAAGGCTGGATGCTGTTGACCTGCAGCGCGCCTTGCCAGTTCGTTACCTGGGTGCCGTTTGCATCGCTGGTCACATCAGCCTGTGCGGTGCCCTGCAGCTGGCCGCCCGCCAGTTGCGCTTCCAGGCGTTCCACGGTCCAGCGCGTGCCGGTCTGGGTCAGCTCGACCTGGAGCCGTTCCAGGGGCAGCCGCTGCTGGTCGGCTGGGCCGCTGTTGGCGTTGGTCAGGTCGAGCTTGGCGCGCCAGGTGGCGCCGTCGGGCTCGGCCACGAGCGACCCTGACAACGCGGTGGTGGGCGCCTGTGGCCAAAGCACGGCCAGATCGAAGGCCTGTGTGGTGGCGTTGGCGCTGAGCAAAGGCTGCGTTGCCCACGGCATCACGCGTGCAACGGCCTCCAGCGCGGGGTCCGTGCGGGTGCCTGTGGCCGTGCCGGCGGTGCTTTGCACCTGGGCAGTGATGTCGAGCAGGGCGTCGGCCCCACCCAAAGTGCCGCGCGCCTTGGCCGTTGCAAGGAGGGTGATGGCATCGCTGGTGTCGGTGTCTTCTGTGGCTTCTTTGGGGGTGGCGCCAGGCACATGGGCCTCCAGTTCGCCCTGCAGATCGAGCGCGATCGGCATGGGAGCCGAGCCGCCCAGCGTGAGTTGTGCGCGGTAGTGTCCGCCAGAGAGTTCCAGTGCATCGATCACAAGCTGGTGTGTGACGGTGACGCTGGTGCCGCCTGTATCGGGCAAGGCAGGGGTGCCATCCACCAAGCCAGGGCCGTAGCGGTACCGACCTTTCGCGCCACCCAGCGTGAGCGCGTTGCCACCCTCCAGCGTGAACCGGTCTACCGACCAGGGCACGCTCACCGACAGCGGAAGGGTGAGTTCTTGCAGGGGCTCAGTAGGTTGAGCGATTTCGGGCGCAGGGGGACGCTGGTCGTTGACCCGCAATTCCTCTATGGACAGCCCTTGCACGTGAACACCCCGACCCATCAGGGCGTTCAGCCAGAGGGCGTTGTCCCAGTTGACGCGCACGCCGCGCGCCTGGACAGACAACCCGCCCAGCGACCAGCTCAGGTCACCAATGTGTCCGCCGGCGCGAAGGCTGCCCTGCACTTGCTGAATATCCAGTTGACCGACGCTTTCAGCGCGATCCTGCGTCCAGTTCTGAGCCCATGTCAGCGTCTGCGCCAGCGAGCCCGGCGTGGCTGCCCACACCCACAGGACCACAGCAGTTGCCAATAGCAGGCCCACCAGCGTACCTGGTACCCACAACAAGACCCACCACCCGCTTCGCTGGGGCTTGCGGCCGGTCACCGCAGCGTTGGTTTCGGCGTCTTCGTTGTGTGGGGTGGGCGCGCTCATGCGATGTGTCCGGTCTCGCGCTCAGAAGCTGAAACCAACGCTGAGGTGCAGGCGCAGGCGTTTGGCGTCCACACCATAGGCCAGATCGACCTGCAGCGGCCCGACCGGACTGTTGTAGCGGACACCGGCACCCACACCCACCTTCGCGCGCAGGTCGCCCGGCTGGTTGGCCACGGCCCCCGCGTCGACGAACACGACGCTTTCCCATGCGGTGCGCACCTCATCGCGCCAGATCGGCCGCTGCCATTCGAGGCTGCCCACGGCCATGTAGCGCCCAGGGGCCACGCCGCCGTCGGCCTGGGGAATGCCGATATCTCGCAACCCGTAGCCCCGCACACTGTTGTCGCCACCGGCCAGGAAGAGCAGGGTGCGCGGCAAGGGCGCGTCATCGGCTGCGGTGATGGCGCCCCCCTGCAGGCGCAGTGCCAAGCGGCCTGAGCGCCCGGCCGGCCGGGGTTCACCAGAGGGCGTGCCCAACGATGCCACCAGCCGTTGCGCGCCATCCAGAGGCAAATAGCCGAGCCAACGCACTTCGGTGCGCAAGAACGGCCGTTGCACCGAGCCCAGCGTGGTGCCCAGGCCCAGGGTGACGCCCAGCCCATGACCACTGTTGGGAAAAGGTACGCTGTCGAATCGGCGCCGCGTCCAGCCCACGTTGGCTGAGATGGCCTCTTTCGCATCCTCACCTTCAGCGAGTCGCAGCACCGGGTTGACCGCCACGGCCCGGTCGTACTGCACGAACCGGGTGCGATCCAGATCAGGTGTTTCCTGTGACTTGCCCAGCGTGACCCGCTGGCTGGTGGTGGTGGTGAAGTCGTCGAGCTGGCGGGCGGCGCGGGCGCCTGTGCGCCAGCGCCAACCATCTGCCGCCAGGGGTGCACTCCAGTCGGTCGACAGCAACTGGTCGTTGCGCTCGTACTGCAGTTTGCTGTTGGCGCGCCAGCCCAGGCCTGGCACCCGCAGGTTGGAATGCTCGGCCGACAGGCGCGGACCGTTGTCTGTGCTGCCGCCCACGCCCAGGGTCAGCTTCTGCTTCAGGTTCTCCCGCACCTGAACGACCACGGGCGCGGTCGCCTCGCCACTGTCGAAGTCCACATAGGCAAACACCGAACCGTAGTAGCCACTGTCGGCCACGCGCTGCTGCGCGGCTTGCAGTTTTTCGAGGTCGTAGTCGCTGCCGGGAGTCAGGCCGGCCAGGCGCGCCATGCGCTCGATACCGACAGCGTCGTAGCGCTCTGCGCCCTCCACCCGGATGTCGCCAATCTGCACCGGTGGGCCTGACTCGATCTCGACGTGCAGATGTGCGCTCTGGGTGGTCGTGTCGATGTCGGCCAGGCTGTTGGCAATGCGGCCGCGAGGGTAGCGTTGCGCCGTGAGCTCGCGCAAGGCACCGGACTTCACGCGGTCCCAAGTGGGCTGCGTGAAGGGCTGGCCGCTCACGGTTGCAGTGCCTGCGCGAATGGCCTCACGCTGTGCAGCGGCTTCCGGCGCTTCGGCAATGTCACCTTTGAAGTACACATTGGACGAGCCGATTCGGGTCAAGGGCCCTGGATCGACCTGAATGGTGACGGTGCCCAGCGGATGTGTCGTCGCTTCGGGGTCCGCAGGCTTCAGCGCGATATCGATCACAGGCGCGAAGTAGCCCCGTGTGCCCAGCAGATCGCGCAGGTTGGCGGGTGCGTTGACGAGCAGTCGCCCCAGCTCGGTGTCATCCAGATCGCGCAAGCGCTGATAGCGCTGCAGTTCGAGGTTGCGCGAGAGGAAGTCGCGCAATTCGGCCTCGGCGGTGGTCAGCTGAATGTCAAAGCGGGGCTCTGCCGGCGGTCGGGGTGTTCGCTGGGGACGATTCGGTGTGGCCTGGCCTGGTGTCGCTGCTGGCGATGCTTCTTCACCCGATCCGTCGCCCGCAGCTTCACCCGTACTGCCCTGTGTGACGGGGGTGCGCTCGGTCGAGTCGGCAGTCACTGCCTGGGCCAGTGCCCAGATCGGATTTGTGCCCAGGGCCGCCAGCAACAACAGCTGTGCGGTTCGCGCACAGCGTGGGGGGGGAAGATTCATTCAGGGCTTATTTCGACAGCATGCGCATCGTGTCTTCCAGTCCTTTCAAGGTCAGCGGAAACATGCGCTGGCCCATGAGTTGCTGGATGACACTGATGCTCTGTCGATACTGCCACACGCCCTGAGGTTCCGGATTGATCCATGCAAACTTCGGAAATGCATTTGTGAGCCGTTGTAACCATTCGGCCCCGGCTTCTTCGTTGTTGTATTCCACACTGCCGCCAGGCTGCAGGATTTCGTAGGGGCTCATGGTGGCGTCGCCCACGAAAATCAGCTTGTAGTCCTTGTTGTACTTGCGGATGATGTCCCAGGTTTCGAACTTCTCGGCATAGCGGCGCCGGTTGTTCTTCCACATGTAGTCGTAGACACAGTTGTGAAAGTAATAAAACTCCAGGTGCTTGAACTCGCTCTTGACCGCACTGAACAGTTCTTCCACCCGCTGAATGTGCTCGTCCATGGTGCCGCCCACGTCCATCAGCAACAGCACCTTCACGTTGTTGTGCCGTTCCGGAATCATCTTGATGTCGAGCCAGCCGGCATTCGCTGCAGTGGAGCGGATGGTGTCGGGCAGATCCAGCTCCAGTTCGTTGCCCTGGCGCGCGAACTTGCGCAGGCGACGCAATGCCACCTTGATGTTGCGCGTGCCCAGTTCCTGCGTGTCGTCGTAGTCGCGGTAGGCGCGCTGATCCCACACCTTCACCGCCGTCTTGTTGCCACCCTTGCCGCCAATGCGGATACCCTGCGGGTTCTGCCCGCCGTGGCCGAAGGGTGAAGTGCCACCCGTTCCAATCCACTTGCTGCCGCCCTCATGGCGTTCCTTCTGTTCTTCAAGCCGTTTCTTCAGTGTCTCCATCAGCTCGTCCCAGTCCATCTTGGGCGCGTTCGCCTTCTGCTCGTCCGACAGGATGCGCTCCATCTCCTGGCGCAGCCAGTCGGCGGGAATGGGTTTGGTGAAGTCCGCGATCATCTCCACGCCCTTGAAGTAGGCGGCGAACGCGCGGTCGAACTTGTCGAAGTGCTTTTCGTCTTTCACCAGCGACGTGCGCGCCAGGAAGTAGAAGTCGTCCATGCTGCAGGCATCTGGATTGGTCGGCCCGACCACATTGGCCTTCAAAGCCTCCAGCAGCACCAGGTATTCCTTGACCGACACCGGCAATTTGGCCGAACGCAAGGTGTAGAAGAAGTCGATCAGCATGGTGTTCCCCGATTTCAGGGTGGTTTCAAGCGCGCCGCGCCAGCAAATACAGCAACTGAGCCTTGGTTTCAGGCCATTCGCCCGCGCGCATGCTGTACATCACTGTGTCGCGCACGGTGCCGTCACGGCGCAGCGCGTGACCGCGAATCACGCCATCTTTTTTGGCGCCCAGGCGCTCGATGGCTGTCTGGGAGGCGAAGTTGTAGTTGTCGGTGCGCCAGCCCACTACCTGGCAGCCCAGTGTGTCGAAGGCGTGGCCCATCATGAGCAGCTTGCAGGTGGTGTTGACATGGGTGCGCTGGGTGCTTTTCGCATACCAGGTCCAGCCGATTTCGACCCGCTTTACGGCTGGGATGATGTCGTGGTAGCTGGTGCAGCCCAGCACCTTGCCGGTGGCTTCCTCGGTCACGGCGAAGGCGAAGCGGTGGCCCTCGTTGCGCATCTGCAAGGCGGTTTCGATGTAGGCGCGTGTCTGCTCGGGCTCGGGCACCGAGGTCACGCGCAGCTTCCACAGCTCGCCGTCTGCAGCCGCGGTGCGCAGGCCGTCTTCATGATCCAGTGAAAGCGGGATCAGGGCCACGCCGTTGGCGCGCAGGGTGACGGGTTCCACAAAGGCCATGGCGCAGGCCCTCAGCGGTTCCGCTGGTTCATGAAGACCAGCTTCTCGAACAGCGTGGTGTCCTGCTCGTTTTTCAGCAGCGCACCCACCAGCGGGGGCACGCTGACCTTGCTGTCGGCGCTCTGCAGGGCTTCAAGAGGAATGTCTTCGGCCATCAACAGTTTGAGCCAGTCCAGCAGTTCGCTGGTGCTGGGTTTTTTCTTCAGACCGGGCAGGTTGCGCACGTCGTAGAAGGTCTTCATCGCTGTCTTGAGCAGGTCCTGCTTCAGGTCGGGAAAGTGCACATCCACAATCCTGTGCATGGTTTCGGCATCCGGGAACTTGATGTAGTGAAAGAAGCAGCGGCGCAGGAATGCGTCGGGCAGTTCTTTCTCGTTGTTGGACGTGATGAACACCAGCGGGCGGTGCTTGGCACGCACCAGCTCACGGGTCTCGTAGCAATAAAACTCCATGCGATCGAGTTCGCGCAGAAGATCGTTCGGGAATTCGATGTCGGCCTTGTCGATCTCGTCGATCAGCAACGCCACCGGTTGATCGGCGGTGAAGGCCTGCCAGAGCACGCCCTTGACGATGTAGTTGTGGATGTCCTTGACTTTTTCATCACCCAGTTGCGAATCCCGCAGGCGACTCACGGCGTCGTATTCGTACAGGCCCTGTTGCGCCTTGGTGGTGCTCTTGATGTGCCACTGCAGCAGGGGCAGGTCCAAGGCCTGAGCCACCTCTTCTGCGAGCATGGTTTTGCCGGTGCCAGGCTCACCCTTGACCAGCAAGGGGCGCTTGAGCGTGATGGCGGCGTTGACCGCCAGCATCAGGTCTTGTGTGGCAACGTAGTTCTCTGAGCCTTGGAATTTCATGGGGGTTACTCAACAGTGTGACGGAACATGCCCGGTGAAAGGCGTGCGGTTCGAGATGGGCGTCAAGCTCTGGCTGATTGACGGGTCTATATAATCGCGGGTTGATTTTGATCAATCGACATTTCATTGTGCTTGCAAAATGAACCAACTGTTCCCCATGACCGTCCGTTCCCTTGTCGCCGCTGCGACCTTTTCTGCGGTCGCCTTGACCGCCCAAGCCCAGGGCCTCACCGGTGATGTGGAAGCTGGCAAGAGCAAAGCTGAAATGTGCATCGGTTGCCACGGCATCCCGGGCTACCAGAACAGCTTCCCTGAAATCCACAAGGTGCCCAAGATTTCAGGTCAGTCTGGCAGCTTCATCGCCTCTTCGTTGGCCGCATACAAAAAGGGCGATCGCAAACACCCCACCATGCGTGGCATCGCGGCCTCACTGTCCGATCAGGACATGGCCGACCTCGCCGCTTTCTACGCATCCCATGCAGACAAGACCGCGCCCGAGACCCCTCGCACCGCGAGCGTTGAAGTGGCTGCCTTGATCGAAAAGGGCGCCTGCGCTTCCTGCCACGGCGCCAACTTCAGCACCCCGATCGACCCCAGCTACCCCAAGCTCGGCGGCCAGCACGCCGACTACCTGTTTGTGGCCCTGAAGGCCTACACCGTGGAAGGCAACAATTTCGTGGGCCGCTCCAACGGCATCATGGCCGGCATCGCCAAGCAGTATTCACCTGCCGAAATGCGTGCCATTGCCAAGTACCTGTCCACAGTGGAAGGCGAACTCAAGGTCGTGCCCCAGTCGCGCTTCAGGTAGGGCACAGGTAGGGCACACCCCCCTGCGCTGCTGACGCGACTTCCCCCCTATCTGACGCCTTCGGCTTGGAGGGGGGACGGCATCTCGGGCCGGCAAAGCCGGACCCTTGATGCCCCTGGATGGGCACATGTCTCTCGTTGCGGGTCCTGTGTCCACCGCAAGCGGGTTTTGTTTTCGGTTTCCGGAGCGAAGTGTCCCCATTCAGCGACACCCAGGGGGTGACACGAAGCGGCGCGGGGGTGCTCAATCCTTCGTGGCTCGCTGCCGCACATGCTCGATATAGGCCTGCCCATCCGGAGGCCGACCCGACCGCTGACTTTCCCAGAGCATGCGCCCCAGGCACTCCATCACCTCATGGTGCGCCTCGTGCAGATCGCCACGGCGGGCGGTGAGTAGCTCAACAGCCTGGCGAATGCCAGGCGGCTGGTCGATGCTGCACTGCTCGCTGATGGACAGGTGCATGGACAGGTGCAGGAACGGGTTGTCGGTCTCTGGTGAAGTCGAGCCCATGCGTGCCAGCGCGGCATCCACATCGCCCAGTTCGCCGTGGTATTCGGGGTGCTCGGCGATCCACTGCGCGGCCAGCGTTTCAATGGCCTCCATGGGCTGATCTTGCGTCGACTTGGCATGCACGGCGCAGAAAAACCGGCGCACATCGGTTTGGGTAGGGCTGAACATGGGAGGGATTGTCCCGCAAGCGGCGAACACCGGGCCCGGGCTTGGGTACAGTTCGTACCCAGGTTCACAAGGAAACAAGGAGACATCCCATGACCGAAGCATTCATCTGCGACGCCATTCGCACCCCCATTGGCCGCTATGGCGGTGCCCTCTCCAGCGTGCGCACCGACGACCTGGGCGCCATTCCCCTCAGAGCGTTGATGCAGCGCAATCCCAAAGTGGACTGGGCAGCGGTCACCGACGTGATCTTTGGGTGCGCCAACCAGGCCGGTGAAGACAACCGCAATGTTGCGCACATGAGCAGCCTGCTCGCCGGCCTTCCGATGGAGGTGCCTGGCGCCACCATCAACCGCCTGTGCGGCTCGGGCCTGGACGCCCTGGGCACGGCGGCGCGCGCCATCAAGTCGGGTGAAGCCACGCTCATGATCGCTGGTGGGGTGGAAAGCATGAGCCGTGCGCCTTTCGTGATGCCCAAGGCAGAAAGCGCGTTCAGCCGGGCCAACGCGGTTTACGACACCACCATTGGCTGGCGCTTCGTGAACAAGCTGATGAAGGCGCAGTACGGTGTGGACTCCATGCCCGAGACCGCCGAGAACGTGGCAACCGAATTCAAGATCGAGCGCGAAGCGCAGGATCGCATGGCGCTGGCCAGCCAGCAGAAGGCAGTGGCGGCACAGCAGGCCGGGCACCTCTCGCGCGAAATCACGCCGGTGAGCATTGCGCAGAAGAAAGGTGATCCGCTGCTGGTGGACACCGATGAGCACCCCCGCGCCACCACCCTGGAGTCGCTGGCCAGACTCAAAGGTGTTGTACGGCCCGACGGCACCGTGACCGCCGGCAATGCCAGCGGCGTGAACGACGGTGCATGTGCCCTGTTGCTGGCCAATGAAGCCACGGCGTCGAAGAACGGTCTCACTCCGCGTGCCCGCATCGTCGGCATGGCCACGGCTGGCGTTGCACCACGCATCATGGGTATCGGCCCCGCGCCTGCCACCCAGAAAGTGCTGGCACTCACGGGCCTGTCGCTGGCGCAGATGGACGTGATCGAACTCAACGAGGCGTTCGCCGCTCAGGGGCTGGCGGTGCTGCGTATGCTGGGCCTGCCCGACGATGACGAACGGGTCAACGCATGGGGCGGAGCGATTGCGTTGGGTCATCCGCTGGGCGCCAGCGGTGCGCGGCTGGCCACCACGGCGGTGAACCGCCTGCACGCCACGGGTGGGCGATACGCGCTGTGCACCATGTGCATCGGCGTGGGGCAGGGCATTGCGCTGGTGATCGAAAAAATTTGAAGTCCCGCTGGTCCGCAGGGGCATGGCCCCTCGCAACCAGGGTACTTTGGGGTCGGCGGTCGTGCCCGCCCGGCTTCCGGGGTTAGATTGGGTCACTCTGGTTTCACAGGTGCCTTCCCATGCAGCGCTTTTTCGCCTCGATCGCTTTCGCCAGTTCCGTGGCCCTGACGGGGTGCGCGCCATTCCCACAAGTGGTTTCGACCAATGATCCACTTGAGGGGTTGTCTGCTCGGCAGGTATTTGATCGCAGCCTGGCGGTGCACGGAGGCGACTTGCGCAAGCACCCCGGCGACATCAACTTCGCCACCGACGGTCGCTGGTACCAGCTGATCCAGCGAATCCAGCCAGTGGTCACCGATGCACGCTTCAGAGTGGCCTCACAGGAGCGGTACCGACCCAGCGAAGGCCTCTACGCGGTGCGCCACACCGGGCCCGATGGTGTCAAGCAGGTGGTGCGGTCGCCTGAGACCCTGAAGGTGCATTACAACGGTGTGCCTGAAACTGATGCTGTCAGGCTGCGTGCCACCGCCATGACGTCCGACGCGTTCCGCATGTTTCACTTCGGACCCACGTTCTTTCTGGATCGCGCGCAGACCATGACCCGGCTGGCAGATGAAACCGAAAGGGGCGTGCGCTACCACCGGCTGCTGGTTGACATGCGGCCGGGTTTTGGCGAGGCGGCAAACGACCAGGCGGTGTTGTGGATCGACGCCGACAACTACCGCCTGTACCGCATCCACCAGACCCTCAACGGGTTCGAGACCACGCAAGGCGCTCATGTGGACACGACGTTTCTCGACTACCGCCGGGTCGGACCTTACCTGTTTCCGGTGCGCTTTCTGGAGCGTGTGCGCGGCCCCTTGCGGCTCAAGGCCCATGCCTGGGAAGTGACCGGCATCGAGCTGGATCGCGGTTGGCGTGCAGAGGACGTGCGGGGCGCTGAATTCGCCGGGCCGGCTGCGCCGCCGGTGGCGGACTTTTCGACCCGGCCCTGAACTGCCCCGGCCCGTCGGATCAGTGGCGCCAGGCGGGCAACTGCCAGTTCCGCCATAGCGCCAGCCCGCGCAGGCCCGCCGTCACCCCCACACAAGCCACCAGCGCCAGCCACCCGGGCGCTTGCAGGTGCCACAGACCCACATACACCCAACCGCCGGCAAAGGCGCAAACGGCGTAAGGACGGTGGTCGTGAAAAGCCGTGGGAATCTCATTGCACACCACGTCGCGCAACACGCCGCCAAACACGCCGGTGATCAACCCCATGAGTACGGCCACCAGCGCCGGCAGTTCCAGCACCAGGGCCTGGTGCACGCCTGTGGCCGCAAACAGACCCAGCCCCAGCGCGTCGGGCCACTGGATGGCCTTGGCGGTCGGTGCAAAATGGCGGCCCCGCATGAAGGCCATGGCCAGCACACACAACGCCAACACCCCCCAAAGCATCTCCACGTGGCGCACCCAGAAAAACGGCCGCTGGTCCAGCAGCAGGTCACGCAGGGTGCCACCACCGAACGCCGCCAGAAAGCCGACCACGCACACACCCACTGCGTCCAGCTTCTTGCGCGCACCTTCCATCACGCCCGACATGGCAAAGGCCACGGTGGCCGCAATTTCCACCAGCAGGCGCAGGGTCTCGCCCCAGAATTGAACGTTTTGCATCGCGATATTGTCCCCGAGGACAGTGATCTGTCCGGCCTCCTTACCTTTGATCCACTTCCAACATGCCCTTGATCACCGACCCGTACTTTTATCTGGTGGCGATTCCCGCCGTGCTGCTGCTCGGCATGAGCAAGAGCGGGTTTGGCGCCGGCTTCGGCTCGTTGGCGGTGCCCATGATGGCGCTGGCCGTCACCGTCCCACAGGCCGCTGCGATTCTCATGCCCGTGTTGCTGGTGATGGACCTGCTGGGCATGGCTGCCTTTCGCAACAACGTGGATCGCCGGCTGCTGAAGTTCCTTTTGCCATTTGGTTTGGTGGGTATCGTGATCGGCACCCTGCTGTTCAAGATGATGGACGCACGCCTGGTGGCTGGCATCGTTGGCGGATTTACCCTGGTGTTTCTGGCGCAGCGACTGTTGTTTCCACCCAAGCCCGATTCGGTTCCGCCACCCAGGTGGGTGGGCGCATTGCTCACAGCAGCATCAGGGTTCACCAGCTTTGTGGCGCATGCCGGCGGGCCTCCCATCAACGCCTACATCATCCCCATGCGACTTTCCCCGCTGGTGTTCACCGGGACCATGGCGTTTTTCTTCTTTTTCATCAACATCGCCAAGTGGATCCCTTACGCGTGGCTTGGGCTGCTGGACCTTCGCAACATGACCACCTCGCTGGCGTTGCTGCCGTTTGCGCCCATCGGGGTCTGGGTGGGGGTGCGGATTGCTCACCGCATCCAGCCGAAACTGTTTTACCGCCTGATCTACGCGGGCATGCTGCTGACCGGCATCAAGCTGCTGTGGGACGCGTGGGGCTGACGGGGTGGGCAGGGAAGTAATATAGGGTTCGTTTCCCTGTCCCGAGGAGCTCGTCATGCCCATCGTGGTGGTTGCCAATCCCAAGGGCGGCGTGGGTAAGTCCACGTTGTCCACCAACATCGCCGGCTATTTTGCCAGCCAGGGCCATGCGGTGATGCTGGGCGATGCCGATCGTCAGCAGTCGTCGCGCCTGTGGTTGCAACTGCGCCCGCAGGCAGCGCGTCCGATCCGCACATGGGAAGTCTCCCACGACCTGATTGCGCGGCCGCCCAAAGACGTCACGCACGTGGTGCTGGATACACCCGCAGGCCTGCACGGCTGGCGCTTCAAGGACGTGATGCGCATGGCTGACAAGGTGTTGGTGCCACTGCAGCCCAGCATCTTCGACATCTACGCCACACGCAGTTTCCTCGACGAGATCGCGGAATTCCGCCATGCCGACAAGCTCAAGATCGGTATCGTGGGCATGCGCGTCGATGGCCGCACCATCGCGGCCGACAAGTTGCAGGAGTTTGTTGGTGGTCTGGGTCTGCCCGTCCTTGGGCACCTTCGGGACACCCAGAACTACATCCACCTCGCGGCGCGTGGACTCACGCTGTTTGATGTGGCGCCGGGCCGGGTAGAAAAGGATCTTCTCCAGTGGCAGGGCATCTGCAAGTGGCTCGACAACTGAGGCAGTGACGCCAGACGTGCGCGACATCCGATACCGGCGCGATCACATCCGACTGTCCCGGCCTGGACAGCTTGAGATGCCATCGAACGCTAGAGTGCCCGCATGAGAACCTTTGAAAAATTGGCCGACCTGGCCGCTTGTGTGGGTCAGGAAGTGGCGGTCAGCGACTGGGTGACCATCACCCAGGAACAGGTCAATCTGTTCGCACAAGCCACGGGCGATCACCAATGGATCCATGTGGATGCCGAGCGGGCGAAGCAGGGCCCGTTTGGCGCACCGATCGCCCACGGCTTCCTGACGCTGTCGCTGCTGCCGGTGTTTTTCGAGTCATCGATGGCCGTCACCCAGTCCCGAATGGGCGTCAATTACGGATTGAACAAGGTGCGGTTCACCGCGCCCGTGCCTGTTGGCAGCCGACTGCGCGCCCGCATGACGCTGCTGGCGAGCGAGCCCATCGAAAACGGCGGCGTCCAGATGACCTGGTCCGTGCGGGTTGAACGTGAAGGCGTTGAAAAACCTGTCTGTGTGGCCGAGTCGCTGGTGCGGCGTTACCCCTGACTCGGTGGTATTGCGCTGTCGCGCGTTCGCGTGGCGCTACTTGATGTAGGTGATCTGCTTCGGGTCGAGCCAGCCTTCGAATACCTTCACCAGGCCATTGATGCGTTCGGCAGCAATGCCCTGGTCGTGGCGCTGGGAAATCAACAGGTAGATGTCGTTGCGCAGCATCCAGAGTTCGCGCGGGGTCTTGGCGTTTTCAATCTTGAGCCGCAGGCGTTGAGCCGGCAGGCTGGTGCAATCTTCAAACGCCAGCAGCAGGTCCTTGCGAATCGCAGCAAGGTCTTTCAGCGAAGCTGTTCTCGACTTTCGAAAGCCTGGCTTCAGTGACACCCGGATGATGCGGGCAATGGTGGTGATCAATGGAGTCTCCGGGCGATCGGGTGAATCGCGCTTGTCTCGCTGCGACTCATGGGTTGACCTGAGCCGCGCAAAAAATGGTCCCTGATTGTGCCCCACCTCAACCCCTCAGCGTGAGGGGGGCAGACTACCAGAAAGGTGATGCATTTCACGCTGACGTTGTTGCAAAGTCATGCTGGCGCCAGGCCTCGAACACCACCACCGCCACCGCGTTGGACAGGTTCAGGCTGCGCTGCCCCTGCTTCATGGGCAGCCTGAGTCGTTGGGGAAACGGAAACTGGTTTCGAATCGCATCTGAAAGCCCTTGGGTTTCCGATCCGAAAACGAGCCAGTCCCCGGGCTGGAACATGGTGTCGAACACATTGTGCTGTCCCTGCGTGGTGAGGGCAAACATGCGGTGCGGCTGTGGACTTTCGCTTTGCAGGAAATGGTCCCAGTCGGTATGTCGGCGAACTTCTGCGTACTCATGGTAGTCGAGGCCTGCGCGCCTCATTTGCTTGTCATCCATGGAGAATCCGAGGGGTTCGATCAGGTGCAGCACGCATCCCGTGTTCGCGCAAAGCCGGATCACATTGCCGGTGTTGGGCGGAATTTCCGGTGCAACCAGTACCACGTGAAACATGACAGTTGAGGAGCGGTGGTTCCAGGACCGTCCAGGCGGTCCCCGAACGGAGGTTGAGGGTCAATCGACAAATGGCGGCATGATACCGCCAGGTCCTGAGGTGGCGTTTTGAGTTGTCATGAATTCTCTGCATGCCGATGTTTGTGTCAATTCACTGAAAATTGGATTTCGTGTGGCGTCGCTGTTTTTTACACAGCGGGGGTGCGCGCAAACACCAGCGCGCTGACACGAGAGACGCCGACTCCCGCTAGCGCCTGTCCTGCCGCCTGAAGCGTGGCGCCGGTGGTGGTGACATCGTCGACGAGGAGCACATGCGTACCGGCGAAGCGGGATGATTCAGGCGGATTCACAAGAAACACGCCTCGCAGGTTGCGCATGCGTTCTTCACGCGACAGGCTGTGCTGGTCGGGCGCTTCACCTGTGCGCAGCAGTGCCTGTCTGATCTTCGGTGCCACCTTCGCCTGTGTGCCCAGGGCTTGATGGTGCAGGGCTTTCACCAGTTCCCAGGATTGGTTGAATCCGCGAGTGGCAAGCCGGAGTGGCGTGAGCGGTATCGGCACCATGGCATCGCACTCGGACACCAGTTGCCGGGCCAAAGGCGTGCGCAGTATCAATTCGGCCATGGGATTTGCCCAGCCGGGTTGTTCTCGGAACTTGAACTGGGCCACGATATGGTCCCAGGGATACGCATAGTCAACCGCGACCACACACTGCCCTACCGCTGGGCTTTCGATGCGTGTGACGCAGCTCCCGCAACGACCGGTGTCCACAGCCATGGGCGCAGCGCAGCACGTGCAACGCAGGCGAGGCGCGGCGAACCGCCGAGCGCAAGCTGCACAGATGGGCTGGGATGGCCAGCTTCCGCATACCTCGCAAATCGAAGGAAGCCAGTCTGCCTTGAGCTGGAACGGGAAACGCATCGCGCCAATATACTGACGAGGCTTTGGCGGCGGCCCTCTGACCCTGTCAGATGGCGCAACGACCACCGCTACAGCTGCCGCTGCTGACCCATTCAATCGGTTTCCCCTGCCTGATTTTCACCATCGTCGCGTTGTTTTGAGCACCTCCATCGCCCCTGAGAACGTTGTGCCCGGAATGGACGCCGTCGCTGCCAACCGTTGGCGCGCGCGTGCGCGCACGGGAAGCCCCTGGTTGCATGAGGAGGTGGCATCCCGGATGGTGCAGCGGTTGCCCTGGTTCCGGGAAAAGCCTGCCAGCTGGCTGCACTGGGAGCCTGTGAACGGCGGCTTGCAGGGGCACCGCAAGTTGGGCGAATACCTGCCACAGGCCAGGTGCCATGTGAGCGCCATGAATCTGCCCCAGGCGCTGGAAGCCACACGAGATCCTGCCAAAACATTCTGGAAGACTGCGCCGTGGGTGCGCAATCGGCAACCCATGGCTCCTGCACCGGATACCCGTGTCGCCATGCTTTGGGCGAACATGGCCCTGCACCTGGAGCCCATGCCTCAGGCCCTGTTGCGCCGGTGGTCCGATCGCATCGCCGTCAACGGATTCCTGATGTTTTCCTGCCTTGGTCCGGACAGCTTGCGCGAACTGAGGCAGGTTTACCGCCAAGTGGGGTGGCCAGAGCCGGCCCATGCGTTCACGGACATGCACGACTGGGGAGACATGCTGGTGCACAGCGGATTTGCCGAGCCGGTCATGGACATGGAGCGCATCACCCTTTCGTACAGTGGTGCCCCCACCTTGTTGGCCGATCTCCGTGATCTTGGGCGCAACCTGCAAGTCGACCGCTTCCGCGCTCTGAGAGGCCATCGGTGGCGCGATCGCTTGATGGCCGAAATCGAGGCCGGGCTGCCTCGAGATCAGGACGGACGCCTGCTACTGACTTTCGAGATCATCTACGGTCACGCATTCAAGCCACAGCCCAGATCAGCGGCGGGTGGAAGTCAGTCGGTGCCGGTCGACAAAATGCGCGCCATGCTGCGAGCAACTCGACGCTGAACCTGTGCGCGGGTATGGCGAGGGCTTCGGGTGATTGATCGAGTGCCTTGCCACCTTGTCCGACTCGGATGTGGCGTCTTTGTCAGGGGAGGCCCCGTTTGACCTCGCTACAATTGACGATTGTCAAAAACTTCTGGGCATATTCCCAGCGCTGACGTGCTTGGCTTCTGTCGGGTGCGGCCTTTTGAGGTGGCGGATGTTGAGTCCAGCGAGCGACGGGTTTCGGTTGGCCTCGGTATCTGATGCCGGCTGGCATTGGACCTTGCACCGCAACTGCTCGATAACGCCAGCCCAGCTGGCATGGGTGTTTGCCGGGTTGGGTGCAGTGTCACTGGCAGTGGCGGTTTTTTTCTGGTTTCAGGGTGCGGTGCTGGTCTTGCCATTTGCCGCATTGGAGTTGCTTGCTTTGGGCGTTGCGTTTTTTGCGACGGCAAGGCATGCCACTGACGGTGAGCGGATCAGTCTCCATCAAGGTCGCCTGGTGGTGGAGGTGGAGTCCGCGGGGAGGATACACAGGAGTGAGTTTGTCGCTGGCCGGGTGCGTGTGCAACCCGTCAGGGGCCACGCCTTGATTGAGGTTGCTGGTGACGGGCGTTCGGTCAGGTTGGGGCGTTTCATTCGCACCGATCTCCGGCCCGTGCTGGCGAAAGAATTGCGTCAGGCCTTGCTCAAGGCTTGAGAGTGGGTCGAGCAGGTGGGTATCCCGACTGGAGCGGGGCTGGAAAGTTTGTTCTAATCGGCATTGATATAAATCAATACTTATATTCGAGGCGGAAAAGTGAGTAAGACGAAAACGATGGGTCCGGGTGAAAAAACTTCCTGGCTGCACAAGCTGATCGCCGCGAAACAGGTGATCGTGGGATCGGTGCTCGGTGCTGGCGTGTGGATCACGGCAGCGGCGCAGCGGGTCAATGACCTTCCTGGCGGGCCAGCCGTCAACCAGCTCAACTTTGCACCGCCAGTCACACGCATTGCTGAAATGCAGCACTGGTTGCACTGGTTCATGATGGCCATCTGTGCCGTCATTTTCGTGGTGGTGTTTGGTGTGATGTTCTATTCCATCCTCAAGCACCGCAAGTCGGTTGGCCACAAGTCGCAGGTGCTAGCCGAACCGATCTGGGTGGAGCTGGGCTGGACAATCGTGCCATTGCTGATTGTGATCGGCATGGCTTTGCCGGCGACCAAGGTGCTGGTGGCACAGAAGGACACGACCAATGCCGACCTGACCATCAAGGCGACCGGCATGCAATGGAAGTGGGGCTACGACTACATCAAGGGTGAAGGCGAAGGCATCGGTTTCCTTTCGACACTGGACAACCACCACCGTGTCATGTCCAACAGTGGCAAGCCAGAACCCACCGATGACTACCTGCTCAAGGTCGACAATCCGCTCGTGGTTCCGGTGAACAAAAAAATCCGCATCATCACTACCGCCAACGACGTCATCCATTCATGGATGGTGCCTGCATTCGGGGTGAAGCAGGACGCCATTCCCGGTTTCGTGCGCGACACCTGGTTCCGTGCCGAGCAGACGGGCGACTTCTACGGTCAGTGCGCCGAGTTGTGCGGCAAGGAACATGCCTACATGCCCATTCATGTGAAGGTGGTTTCTGCCCAGGCCTATTCCGCCTGGGTGGCCGAGCAGCAGGCTTTGATTGCTGCTGCTGCCGATGACCCTACCAAGGTCTGGACCCTGTCCGATCTCGTGCAGCGCGGTGAGTCGGTTTACGCAGCGAACTGTGTGGCCTGCCATCAGGCTGGCGGACAGGGCGCAGGTCCCATCAAGGCCCTCGATGGCTCGGCGCTGGTGACCGATGCCGATCACAGCAAGATGATCAATGTGATGCTCAATGGAGCAGCCGGGGGTGCCATGCCCGCATGGAAACAACTCTCGGACACCGAACTGGCAGCGGTGATCACGTTTGCCAAGAACAATTGGTCCAACCGGACGGAACAGATCGTGCAACCAGCCGAAGTGCTGTCTGCTCGCTGAGAGCTGGTCACCGAAAACACATTGAGTCTCAAAGGAATCGACGATGAGTGCAGTTCTTGACCACCACGATGCGCATGGGCACGACCACGACCACCACGCCCCCACCGGCTGGCGTCGCTGGGTCTACGCCACCAACCACAAGGACATCGGTACCCTGTACCTGCTGTTCGCTTTCACCATGCTCATGGTGGGCGGCGTTCTGGCGCTGCTGATTCGCGCCGAGCTGTTCCAGCCTGGCCTGCAACTGGTGAACCCCGGGCTGTTCAACCAACTCACCACCATGCATGGCCTGATCATGGTGTTCGGCGCCATCATGCCGGCGTTCGTGGGCTTTGCGAACTGGATGATCCCGCTGCAGATCGGCGCATCCGACATGGCATTTGCCCGAATGAACAATTTCAGCTTCTGGCTGATGATTCCGGCCGCTTTGCTGCTGGTGGGTTCGTTCTTCATGCCCGGCGGTGCACCTGCCGCGGGCTGGACGCTCTACGCGCCCCTGACGCTGCAGATGGGTCCCTCGATGGACGCTGGCATCTTTGCCATGCACATCCTCGGTGCCTCGTCCATCATGGGCTCGATCAACATCATCGTGACCATCCTGAACATGCGCGCCCCCGGAATGACGCTGATGAAGATGCCCATGTTCTGCTGGACCTGGCTGATCACCGCCTACCTGCTGATCGCCGTGATGCCCGTGCTGGCCGGCGCCATCACCATGACGCTCACTGACCGCCACTTCGGTACCAGTTTCTTCAACCCCGCTGGCGGCGGTGATCCGGTGATGTACCAGCACATCTTCTGGTTCTTCGGCCACCCCGAGGTCTACATCATGATCTTGCCGGCCTTCGGCATTGTCAGCCAGGTGGTGCCCGCATTTGCGCGCAAGAAGCTGTTCGGTTACGCCTCCATGGTGTACGCCACGGGTTCCATTGCCATCCTGTCGTTTGTCGTGTGGGCACACCACATGTTCACCACCGGCATGCCGGTGACTGGCCAGCTGTTCTTCATGTACTCGACCATGCTGATCGCCGTGCCCACGGGCGTGAAGATCTTCAACTGGATCGCGACCATGTGGAAGGGTTCGATGACCTTCGAGACCCCGATGTTGTGGGCCGTGGGCTTCATTTTCGTGTTCACCATTGGGGGCTTCACCGGACTGATTCTGTCGGTGGCTCCGATCGACATCCAGATGCAGGACACCTACTACGTGGTGGCGCACTTCCATTACGTGCTCGTGGCAGGGTCGCTGTTTGCGATGTTTGCCGGTATCTATTACTGGTTGCCCAAGTGGACCGGTGTGATGTACAGCGAGACCAGGGGCAAGATCCATTTCTGGTGGTCGATGATCTCGTTCAACGTCACGTTCTTCCCGATGCACTTCCTGGGATTGGCCGGTATGCCGCGTCGCTATGCCGACTACCCGATGCAGTTTGCCGACTTCAACGCCATTGCGTCTGTCGGAGGGTTCGCGTTCGGATTCGCTCAGGTCTACTTCTTCATCGCCGTGGTCCTGCCCGCCATGAGGGGCATCGGAGAGAAAGCCCCGCAGAAGCCATGGGAAGGCGCCGAAGGGCTGGAGTGGGAGGTGCCCTCACCCGCGCCTTTCCATACCTTCGAAAACCCGCCCAAGCTGGATGCCACCGCGACCAAGGTCATCGGCTGACACCGATGCTTTGAACGGATACCCACCGATGAAAACGCCCGAACAAAAAAAACACAACCTGCGCCTGGGGCTGATTCTGGCGTCCGTGGCGCTGGTTTTTTTCCTCGGATTCATGGGCAAGATGGTGTACCTTGGGGGCTGAGGCTTCCTTGCACAATCGTTAACGAGCACCAGGCATGGGACTGAAGCGCGAGAATTTCAAGATGGTCGGCAAGCTCTGCGTGATTGCGCTGGGCATGTTCGCCTTTGGCTATGCGCTGGTCCCCATTTACCGGGCCATCTGCGAAGTCACGGGCATCAACATTCTGGCGCTCTCCGAGCGGGAAGTGCCCGGGCTTCGTCCTTCGCTGCCGGCCAATACGCAGGTGGACGAATCTCGGACCATCACGGTTGAGTTCGACGTCAATGTCCGTGGCCCGTGGCATTTCAAACCCGAGGTGCGTTCGATGCAGGTTCATCCGGGTGAACTTGCCACGGTGATGTACGAGTTTCAGAACATCCAGAACCGCACCATGGCCGCGCAGGCCATTCCAAGCTATGCGCCGCGGCAGGCGACCAACCATTTCAACAAGCTGGAGTGTTTCTGCTTCACGCAGTACACCCTGGAAGCTGGCGAAAAGAAGGCCTGGCCGGTGGCGTTCGTGATCGACCCGCGACTGCCGAAAGACGTCACCACGATCACGCTGTCTTACACCTTCTTTGAAGTCGGTGGCAAGGTGCCCGCAGCGCCAGTCGACGTGCCGCTGGCCACCGGTACCCCAGCGAAACTGCCAGGCGCGGTATGAACCCACCCGTCCACAAACGCGAGGGCTCCTGGACCGGCACCGTCAAGGCGGTGTTGTGGGGTTTTCTGGGTGTGCGGCGCAATTCAGACTACCAGGACGACATCGCGAAGCTCAACCCGCTGCACATCATTGCTGTGGGTGTGCTGATGGCGTTCCTGTTTGTTCTGTGCCTCATCTTTCTTGTGAACTGGGTCGTTGCATCAGGTGCGACCGGTTGATCCGGACATCGGTTTTCATTTTTCAGACATTCAAACAAGCGCTTTGCAATTAGGAGTGAGCATGTCAGCAGCATCCCACGGTACGACGCCCTACTACTACGTCCCCGGGCCTTCACGACATCCTGTGATGGCGGCCATCGGCCTGTTTTTCGTGATCCTTGGTGCGGGTCAGTGGGTCAATGGCGCAGCCTGGGGTGCCTATTCCCTGGCCTTCGGCATGGCCTTCTGGCTGGTGGTGCTCTACCAGTGGTTCCGAGATGCGGTCAACGAAAGCGAAAGCGGCCTCTACGGACACAAGATCGATCTGTCCTACCGCTGGAGCATGAGCTGGTTCATCTTCTCCGAGGTGATGTTCTTCGGCGCGTTCTTCACAGCCCTCTGGTGGGCCCGTGTGCAGGCCGTGCCGAGTCTGGGTGGCTTTGAGAACTCACTCATCTGGCCCGACTTTTCTGCCGTCTGGCCCAGCTCGCAGGCTGGTGCGACCGCTTCACCGGCCGGTATTGTTGAGCCATTCCAGACCATGGGCCCATTCTGGTTGCCCACCATCAACACGGCGCTGCTCCTGACCTCTGGCGTCACGCTGACCATTGCCCACCACGCTCTCCAGGTGGGCAACCGGGGCAAAACCATCGCGTTCATGTGGATGACCGTGTTGCTCGGAGTGATCTTCCTTTGCGTACAGGGCTATGAGTACTACCACGCCTATGTGGACCTGAACCTCAAGCTGTCGTCCGGCATCTTTGGCTCGACCTTCTTCATGCTGACCGGTTTCCACGGGTTCCACGTGCTTGTGGGCATGCTGATGTTGCTGTTCATCACCCTGCGTCTGCAAAGGGGGCATTTCACCGCCAAGAGCCATTTCGGGTTTGAAGGTGCGGCCTGGTACTGGCACTTCGTGGACGTGGTCTGGTTGGGCCTTTACATTCTTGTGTACTGGATGTGATGGTGGCGGGAGGCGGGTGGAATCCCCGTTTCGCGCCAAAAGAAAAAAGCGCCTGCTGGCGCTTTTTTCTTTGATCGGATGCAGAACTTTGATCGGGTTCAGCCCCGCAGCGGCAAGCCCGTGGGCTGGATCCAGCCCATCAAATAGCTGATCAACACCACCACAAACAACAATATGGAGAATCCCACCCGGAATGCGAGCGCACGTGCCATGTGGTTGTTGCGGGGTGTGTCCGGGTTGGTTGCATCTGCGCCGGTACCACGGTCACCGCGCATCATGAACACCAGCGCCACGGCGAGGCTGCCGATGATCGCCACAAAACCTGCAAGGACCAGATAGTTCATCATGTCCAAGATTATCGATCTTCGGCTCCCATGGCACGAGGTGGTTCTGTGAATACACGTGACTGGCGGTTCTGGATGGTGTCCGTGGCTGCGTTGTTGACCATGGCTGCGACCGGCGCATTGGGATTCTGGCAACTCGATCGCGCCGGGCAAAAAAGGGATCTTCAGGCCCGAATTGATGAGCGCGCCCAACTACCGGCCTGGAACGCTGCGGATGTGTTGAACATGGACGGTCCTGCTGCCGGTTTGCACCGCGTGGTGCAACTCTCTGGTGAATGGGTCCCCGGGACCACGCTCTTTCTCGACAATCGGCAGATGGCAGGGCGTCCCGGCTTTTTTGTGGTCACGGCACTGCGTCTGGAAGGCAGTGCAATGGCGGTGCTGGTGCAGCGGGGCTGGGTCCCTAGAGATTTTCAGGAACGCAGTCGTGTGCCTGAAGTGTTGACGCCTGACGGCATCGTTGCGGTCCAAGGCTGGTTGGCCCCGCCGCCGGGCAAGCTATACGAACTCGGAGAGGCGGGCACCGGCCCGATCCGGCAAAATATCGACATCGAGGGTGTCTCTCAAGAGTGGGGCGTGCCCTTGCTGGCCCTCTCTGTTGTCCAGACTGGTACCGCCACAGATGCACTTCGACGCGATTGGTCGGTTGTCACTGCTGGTGTGCAAAAACATCTCGGCTACGCGTTCCAGTGGTTTGGATTGTGTGCCCTTGCAGGCTTCCTTTACGTCTGGTTTCAGTTCATTTCCCCCCGCCGAAAGCGCAGTTCCCATGTCTCAGACGCCTGACGAACCCTTGACACTGACCGTGCACAGCATGCCCCAGCTGGATGCAGCCAGCGCAAGCCGTGTAGCCAGCACACGAGCTGGCCGTTGGAAAATGGTGCTGCTGCTTCTGGTCTGTGCGGCACCGGTGATTGCTTCGTACTTCACCTACTACGTGATCCGCCCCGAAGGTCGGCACAACTACGGTGAACTGATCGATCCGCAGCGACCCGTGCCGGACATCAAGGGGACCAATGCACAGGGAGACCCGGTATCACTGCTCGAATTGAAGGACCAATGGTTGCTCATCAGTGTGGCCGACAGCGCCTGCGATGACGCGTGCCAGCAGCACCTCTACCTGCAGCGCCAGCTCAGGGAAACGCTGGGGCGCGAGAAGGACCGGCTTGACTGGGTCTGGCTGCGCACAGGCGCCGGCGAAATGAACGAATCATTGCGCGCGGCCACCGATGCGGCCCAAGTGGTGCTCGTGGATTCAGACGCCCTGGCCACCTGGCTGGTGCCGGCTGAAGGTCGGCGCATCGAAGAGCACCTCTATGTGGTGGATCCTCTGGGCAACTGGATGATGCGCTTCCCTGCCGACCTCGATCCCAAGCGGGCCAAGCGTGACCTGGACCGGCTGTTGCGGGCTTCTTCGTTTTGGGACAAGCCAGGAAGGTCATGAAGCACCCCACTCGCCGCTTCGCGTCACCCCCCTCTCTCGCCTTCGGCGGGAGGGGGGCGATACCCGTGGCCCGGCGAAGCCGGTTCCACGGTATCTCTGGACCGCGGCATTTCTCGCCGGAGGGAGTACCCCTGCAGGGGGGAACACCAGCGCCCCGGCAGTGCCGGTTGCGCGGTGTTTCTGAAGTCACTACCTTCGGTGCCCTTTCTGCAGCGATTGGCCCTTTCCACAAGCGCTGACATGGACACCCAATCCCTCTACGATCTTGCGCCCGTTGCCCGGCTCATGCTGCTGGGCGTGGTGATTGCGCTGGGGCCGCTGGCCTGGGTGTGGCTGCGCAGTCGGCATGCCTCGCCTGCGCACCGCCTTCGTCTGCTCACCCTGGTCACGCTTTTTCTCACGTTTGACCTGGTGCTTTTTGGTGCGTTCACGCGTCTGACAGATTCGGGTCTGGGTTGTCCCGATTGGCCTGGCTGTTACGGCAGCGTGAGCCCCGTGGGAGCGAGTGCTTCCATTGCCGCTGCGCAGGAAGCCATGCCCACCGGGCCGGTCACGTTCCCCAAAGCGTGGATCGAGATGATCCATCGCTATCTGGCCACCGGTGTCGGGGTGTTGATCATGGTGCTCATGGCGGTGACGTGGGTGGAGCGCAGGCACGTCACGGTGTCGTTCTGGTGGCCCTTTCTGACTTTCGTGTGGGTGTGCGTGCAGGGGGCCTTTGGTGCGCTGACCGTGACGATGAAACTGTTTCCGGCCATCGTCACCCTCCACCTGCTGGGGGGCATGGTTCTGCTGGCGCTGCTGCGAGCGCAGGCGGTGGCCTACACGCTGGCCGAGCCTCGTGGTCCCATGTCGGTGCCGCTGGGGGGCAATCTCCGGAAATGGCTGTGGCTCGTGTTTGCGCTGGTGTGGGTGCAGATTGCGCTGGGTGGCTGGGTGAGCACCAACTACGCGGTACTGGCTTGCCGCGACTTTCCCACCTGCCAGGGCAGCTGGTGGCCTTCGATGCACTTCAGAGAAGGCTTCACTTTGTGGCGCGAGCTGGGGATGAACCGGTCGGGTGATGCCATCGCTTTCCCGGCGCTGACCGCCATCCACTACGTCCACCGGCTCGCCGCCTATGTGGTGTTGCTGGCCTTGCTCTGGATGGCCAGGCGGCTGTGGTCGGTGCCGGGCATGAGAGGCACGGCCGGGGCATTGCTGTTGCTCGCGTTGTGGCAACTGGCCAGCGGCCTGAGCAATGTGGTGCTGGAGTGGCCGTTGGTGGCTGCTGTGGCCCACACGGGTGGAGCGGCCGCGCTGGTTATCGTGCTGATGGGCGCGTTGTCTGGCAGCCACGCGGTCAACGATCGTTTCCACATGTCGCAGTTCAATATTTCCAAGTTGTCCAGATGAGTGCCGCGCCCACCTCGACCGTCCCCGTGGCCATGCTGTCCACCTGGCGCCAGTTTCACGCGCTGACCAAGCCGCGAGTGATCCAGCTCATCGTATTTTGTGCCTTGATCGGCATGGTGCTGGCTGTTCCGGGGGTGCCCAGCTGGGCTCAGATTCAGCTGGCTGCCACGGCGTGTTTCGGTATCTGGCTGGTTGCCGGTGCCGCCGCTGCCTTCAACTGCGTGGTGGAGCAGCGCATCGACGCCAAGATGAAGCGAACGGCCTGGCGGCCCACGGCCAAGGGCCAGCTCACCAACATGCAAACCCTCAGTTTCTCTGCGGTGCTCTGTGCAGCAGGATCGGCTTTGTTGTACTTCTGGGTGAACCCCCTCACCATGTGGCTGACCTTTGCCACCTTCGTGGGCTACGCGGTGGTCTATACCGTGATCCTCAAGCCACTCACGCCTCAGAACATCGTGATTGGCGGGGCCTCTGGTGCCATGCCGCCGGTGCTGGGCTGGGCCGCCATGACGGGCGTGGTGTCGCCAGAAGCGTTGATCCTGTTCCTGATCATCTTCCTGTGGACGCCGCCACACTTCTGGGCGCTTGCGCTGTACCGCGTGGAGGACTACCGAAAATCCGGTCTGCCCATGCTGCCCGTGACGCATGGATCTGAATTCACCCGGCTACAGATCCTGCTCTACACCTTCGTTCTGTTCGCAGCCTGCCTCATGCCCTTCATGATGCGCATGAGTGGCTGGTTCTACCTGGTGTCGGCGGTGTTGCTGAGTATCGGGTTCTGCGGCTATGCGTTTCTGTTGTGGCGGGAGTATTCCGACGCCCTGGCACGCAAGACCTTCCGCTTTTCCCTGATCCATCTCTCGCTGCTGTTCGCCGCGCTGCTGATCGATCACTACTTGTAGTCCCACTTGCGAACCTGTCGTGGGTGGCCCCTTGAATATCCGAACTGAGCTTCACATGGGCAACTCAAACCTCACCCGACGCCGCACCCTGCTCGCTGGCACCTGCGCACTTGCGCTGACCTTGGTGGCTTGTAGCGAAAACAAGCCCGCCTTCACCGGCATCGACATCACCGGAGCCAATTACGCCACTGGTTTCTCGCTGGTCGACCACAATGGACAACCGCGCACGCTTGCCGATTTCAAAGGCAAGGTTGTGGTGCTCTTTTTCGGCTTCACGCAGTGTCCCGACGTATGCCCCACATCCATGATCGAGATGGCCGAAGCCAAGCGATTGCTGGGTCCGGACGGAGACCGGTTTCAGGGCCTGTTCGTGAGTATCGACCCCGAACGCGACACGCCTGAAATCATGCGCGAGTACATGGGAAGTTTCGATCCCAGTTTTCTCGCCTTGTACGCCGAGCCTGACAAGCTACCCGAAGTGGCCAAGTCCTTCCGCATCCACTACAAGAAGGTCGCGGGACCCACGCCCACCAGCTACACCATGGACCATTCGGCGGGCAGCTACGTGTACGACCCTCAGGGCCGCATCCGGCTGTACAACCGGTATGGCACTGGACCGCAAGCCTTGGCCAACGACATCAAGCTGCTGCTGGACCAGTGAATCTCGACGGCAGCACGTCGCAGTCGCAGAGCGCGTCAGCGCAGTGAAGAAATCGAGGCCGCTGCTGGCGTGGCGCGCCTTATCCAGAGGCACCCGAGGAACCGGCTTGCCGGGCCTCTGGTGACCCCCTTTGAGGGGGTCGAGCGCAGCGCGGCGGGGGTGTCAATCCACCTTCGCCCCGCTGAGTTTGACCATGCGCTCGTACTTGGCACGCTCGCTGTTCATGAAGGCGCCGAAAGCCTCTGGCGTGCTGGGCGCAGGTTCGGCCATCAGCGTGGCAAACCGCGCTTTCACTTCGGGTGAGCGCAGGGCTTCGGTGAACGCGGCGTTGAGCTTTGCCACGGTGTCCGCCGGTACGCCGCTCGGCACCACCAGGCCCCACCAGGTGTCGATCTCGAAACCGGGCAGGGTGTCTGCCACAGTGGGCACATCGGGCATCACCGACGAACGCTGTGCGGTGGTGACCGCCAGCGCCTTGAGGCGTCCGGCGCGGATGTTGCCGGCGGCAGTGGCAAGGTTGTCGAAGTTGAAATCCACCTGACCTGCCAGCAGCGCGGCTTGTGCCGGGTTGCCGCCGCTGTAGGGAATGTGCACCGCAAAGATGCCGGTGCGGTTCTTGAAGAGTTCACCCGCCAGGTGTCCCGCGCTTCCATTGCCGCCGGAGCCATAGTTCAGCTTGCCCGGATTGCTCTTGCCGTATCTGATCAGGTCAGCCAGGCTGTTGATGCCCAGGCGCTGCGCCGTCTCCGTGTTGATCACCAACACGTTGGGTACGCGAAGCATCTGGGTGACGGGTGTGAAGTCCTTGACCGGATCGTAGGGGAGACTGCTGAACAGCCACGGGTTGATGCCATGCGAAGCGGTGGTGGCGATGCCCAGGGTCAGGCCGTCGGGAGCCGAGCGGGCGGCAGCGCCCACACCGATGTTCCCGCCGGCGCCCGCGCGGTTGTCCACGATCACCGTGCCCAGCGAACCCTTGACGGCTTCGGCCAGGATGCGTGCGGTCACGTCAATCGGGCCACCCGCCGCGAAGGGCACGATGATGCGCGTGGTGCTGCCCTGGGCCAAGCCCAGACCGGGGACTGCCAGGCTGGAAGCGAGCAGGGCGCCTTGGGCAAGCAGGTGTCGGCGTTTCATCATGGTGTTGTCTCCTGTGGGTGAATGGTTGCGTGGTCAGGCACGCCACGCAACCAGCCGTTGCTGGTCCGAGGTGCCGGGAAAAGCCACCGCCCACTTGAGCGGGCGACGGCGTGGCTCACAGTGTGTCTGCAGCGCTGGTGAAGGAATCGGCAAAAAACTCCTCAGATGGCAAGCCTGCCAGGGTGCTGTATTCGGCGCGCGCCGATTCCACGACGATGGGCGCACCGCAGGCATAGACCTGGTGGCCAGAGAGGTCGGGGAAATCCTCCAGTACCGCCTTGTGCACGAAGCCGGTTCGGCCGGTCCAGGCGTCCTCAGGCAGGGCGTCGGACACCACAGGCACATAGCGCAGGTTCGGCATGTCGGCGAGGCGGGCTTCGATCCAGGCATTCTGGTAAAGATCGGCCGGGCGACGGCCGCCCCAGTACAGGGTGGCTGGGCGCGTGATGTTCTTGAACTGCATGTGCTCGATGAGCGCCTTGATGGGTGCGAACCCGGTGCCGGAAGCCAGCAGCACCAGGGGTTTGTTGCTTTCTTCGCGCAGGAAGAAGCTGCCGTAAGGGCCTTCAATGCGAAGAATGTCTTTCTCCTTCATGGTGCTGAAGACATGGTCGGTGAACTTGCCGCCCGGCATGTGGCGCAGATGGAGTTCCATGCGAGGGTGATCGACCTGCGTGTGTGGTGCATTGGCCATGGAGTAACTGCGACGGTCACCGTCGCGCAGCAAGAACTCCACATATTGGCCGGCACGGTACTGAAAGGCGTCGCTGGCGGGAAGCTGAAGGTTCAGCACCATCACGTCGTGTGACGCGCGTTCCAGCGAGTTGACGCGCACCGGCATTTTCTTGATGGGAAATGCGCCAGCCTCGGTCACCTGGCGCGATTCCAGGACCACATCGCTGTGGGCCACGCCGCAACAGGTGAGCACATAGCCTGCAGCTTCCTCATCGGCGCTCAGTGCCTTGGCCTGGTGGACGCCGTGAACCACGGAGCCGCTCAACAGTCTGCACTTGCAGGAGCCGCAGGCTCCGTCCTTGCAGCCATAAGGAAGACCGATACCCTGGCGGATGCCGGCGACCAGCATGGCTTCATCAGGCTCTGCAGTGAATGTGCGGCCGCTGGGTTCGACGGTGATGTTGAATGTCATACTGAACGAAGAGGTTGAACGCGCGCCGATGCTCAAACGAGCGCCCGGCAACCCATCATTGTCGCAAATTCGGAAAATGCATGAGCCTTCTTGGCGCTTTGCCCGCACGCTTTCGGCGTGAACGGGTGTTGATCATCGGATGTGGAGACGTGGGTCAGCGGGCCGCCCGCGTGCTGGGGCAAGGCCAGCGGGTGCGATTGTTTGCGCTCACGTCGTCTGCGTCTCGCGGGCCAGGCCTGCGCGCGCAAGGCATCACACCCTTGCTGGGCAACCTCGACGAACCTCGCAGCTTGCACCGATTGGCAGGCCTGGCCACGCGCGTGCTGCATCTGGCGCCGCCCCCTTCGGGTGAGCTGATCGACTGGCGGCTCGACCCTCGCACCCGCGCCCTCACGCGTTCGCTGGCGCAGCGCTCCGTGCCGCGTGCGGTGGTGTACGGGTCCACCACCGGTGTGTATGGCGACCGGCAGGGGCAGTGGGTCAGCGAATCGTCGCGGGCACAGCCACTGACGCCGCGCGCCTGGCGGCGCGTGGATGCCGAGGCGGCGGTGCACAGTTGGGGACGCGCCAGCGGTGTGCGGACCACGGTGCTGCGCATCCCCGGTATCTATGCGCCCGACCGGGAAGGCGGCACGCCCCGCGAACGCCTGTTGCGCGGCACGCCGGTGCTGCAGGCCGAAGACGATGTCTACACCAATCACATCCATGCCGACGACCTGGCGCGCGCCTGTGTGCTGGCGCTCTGGCGCGGGCAGCCGCAGCGCAACGTGAACGTGGTCGACGATACCCAGCTGAAGATGGGTGATTACTTCGACCTCGCTGCCGACCTGTATGGACTGCCGCGCCCACCCCGCGTGGCCCGGTCCAGTGCAGGCGAACAACTGTCCCTCATGCTGTTGAGCTTCATGAGCGAGTCGCGCCGTTTGACGAATCACCGCATGAAAAGCGAACTTCGACTGGTACTGCGTTACCCGTCGGTCAGCGAAGGGTTGCGAGGCGTCTGTTGAGCTCGCAGGTTCAGAGCACGCCGATGGAGCGCATCAGAAACAGGGTGTAGCCCAGGTAAATTGCCACCAGCACCGCACCCTCCACGCGGTTGACGCGACCAGGTTTCCCCCGCCATCCCCAGCCCATGACGAACAGAAGCAGCGTCAGGCCAGCCATCACGCTGAAGTCGCGCGAAAGTACCTCGGTGACCACTTCCATGGGGGCGATGGCGCTGGCGATACCCACCACCGCGAGGGTATTGAACAGGTTCGACCCCAGTACGTTGCCCAAGGCGATGTCATGTTCGCCCTTGCGGGCGGCGGCCACGCACGAAGCCAGTTCCGGTAGCGAAGTGCCTACAGCGACCACCGTGAGCCCGATGATGAGATCGCTCACGCCCAGCGATTGGGCAATGGCCACCGCGCCCCAGACCAGCAGACGCGAGCTCGCGATCAGCACGAGCAGCCCCACAGCCAGCCACATCAGCGCGCGCGGCAGCGGCATCGCATGGGCTTGCAACTCGGTTGAGGTTTCAAATGCCAGTGCATCGTTGCCACTGCGCATGCCCACGACAATCGACCAGGTCATGAGCACGGCGAACACGCCGAGCAGGACCGCACCATCCATGCGGCTGAGCGCGCCATTCCATGCCAGCACACCGGCAAGCGCGGTCACAGCCGCCAGAATGGGAAGCTCTTTGCGCAAGATGAGCGAGTGCACCGTGATCGGGTTGACCAGTGCCGTGATACCCAGGATCAGCGCGATGTTGGCGATGTTCGATCCCCAGCCGTTGCCCAGGGCAAGGCCTGGATTGCCTTGCAAGGCGGCGTTGGTGGAAACGACCATTTCCGGGGCAGAGGTGCCAAACCCCACGATCACCATGCCGACCAGCAACGGCGGTACCGAGAAGTGGGTCGCTGTGGCAGAAGCCCCTTCCACGAAACGGTCGGCGCTCCAGACCAGCAGGGCAAGCCCGGCGAGCACAGCGAGAGTTGGCATCAGCATGAAGAACTCCGTCTGGCGGGTTTGGCCTGGGCAGGGGCCATCAACAGAATCAAGGGCGAGCAACAGAAAAGGCCGCACAACGGGTGTTGTGCGGCCTTTTCAAGGTCTGGTGCCGGGGGCCGGAATCGAACCGGCACGGTGTCTCCACCGGCAGATTTTGAATCTGCTGCGTCTACCAATTTCGCCACTCCGGCAGGTGTGAGAATCCGAAATTATGGCACAGTGCAGCGTATGAAATACCCAACGATCGAAGACGCTATCGGCAAGACGCCCCTGGTGGCCCTGCAGCGCCTGGGCGCTGCCGACAACGCGGCGCGAGGCAATGTGTTGCTGGGCAAACTGGAGGGCAACAACCCGGCGGGATCGGTTAAAGACCGACCAGCGCTGTCCATGATCCAGCGCGCCGAGGAGCGCGGGGAGATTCAGCCGGGCGACACCTTGATCGAAGCCACGTCGGGCAACACCGGTATTGCGCTGGCAATGGCAGCAGCCATCAAGGGCTACCGCATGGTGCTGATCATGCCGGAGGACCTGTCCATCGAGCGTGCGCAGACGATGAAGGCTTTTGGAGCAGAACTCATCCTCACGCCCAAGAGCGGTGGCATGGAGTCCGCCCGCGACCTGGCCGACAGGATGGCACGCGAAGGCAAGGGCAGGGTGCTGGACCAGTTTGCCAACGAGGACAACCCCCGCATCCACTACGAGACCACAGGGCCTGAACTGTGGGAGCAGACCGGCGGGCGCATCACCCACTTCGTGAGCGCCATGGGCACCACCGGCACCATCACTGGGGTGTCGCGTTTCCTGAAAGAGAAGAATCCGGACATCCGCATCATTGGTGCGCAGCCCAGCGAGGGGTCGCGCATTCCGGGCATCCGCAAGTGGCCACAGGAATACCTTCCCAAAATCTACGATGCCTCACGCGTGGACGAGCTGGTGTACGTGAGTCAATCTGACGCTGAGGACATGTGCCGCCGATTGGCGCGAGAAGAAGGCATTTTTGCCGGCATCTCGGCGGCGGGCGCCTGCTGGGTGGCCATGCAGGTGGCGCAACGGGTGGAAAACGCCACCATCGTGTTCATCGTCTGTGATCGGGGCGACCGGTATCTGTCCACGGGTGTGTTTCCGGCGTGATTCGGATCACCCCCTGCGCCGCTTCGCGGCTTCCCCCCTCTCTTGCGCGCCTTTGGCGCTTGGAGGGGGGACGGCATCTTGGGCCGGCGAAGCCGTCCCTTGCTGCCCTTGGACTTGGCGCTGCCGCAGTTCGCTGCGGCCGCGCTCCGGAGCGGTGAGGTCATGAGATGAGTGTTGATTACAAGTACTGCCCGATGTGTGCCTCGCCTCTGAAAATGCTGGGGCAGGAGGAAGACGGGGGCTTCAAGGAGCGGTTGCGTTGTGCAGGCTGTGGATTCACGCACTGGAACAACCCCACGCCGGTGCTGGCGGCGATTCTGGAACTGAATGGCCAGGTTCTGCTGGCCCGCAATGCGGCCTGGACTTCCCGCATGTTCGGCCTGATCACCGGGTTCATGGAAGCGGGTGAAACGCCCGAAGAGGGCATTTGCCGCGAAATCGCGGAGGAGACCAGTCTTCGGGTAGACAAGCTGCAACTGGTGGGCGTGCACGATTTCCAGCGCATGAACCAGATCATCATCACCTACCACGCGGTGGCTCACGGTGAGGTGCGCCTGTCCCCCGAGCTGGTCGAATACAAGCTGCTGGCACCCGCGCAGGTGAAATGCTGGCGGGCGGGCACCGGGCTGGCGCTGGCCGACTGGCTTCGTTCGCGCGGACATGAGCCGCAGTTCATGGAAGATTTTTCGTCGGGAGCCTGAGGCCCGGCGACGCTTAGAATCACGCCTTTCAAGGAAACTTTCATGCACGTCAACAAAGAGCTTGATGCCCGTGGCCTGAATTGCCCGCTGCCCATACTGAAGGCAAAAAAAGCACTTGCCGACATGACCACCGGCCAGGTGCTTCGCGTGATCTCGACGGACGCTGGGTCTGTGCGTGATTTTCAGGCCTTTGCCAAGCAGACCGGCAACGAGCTGGTCGAACAGCAGACCGTGGGCGGCGATCACATTTCCGTGCTCAAACGCCGCTGACCTCAGCGTGCATCACTTGCTTGCAGGCTGAATCAAACCATGGAAGTACTCCTGGTCGATCCATTGGTGCCGGAGGCATTGGCATGGCTTCAGGAGCGGCACGATGTAAGTTTCAGGCCGGAGTTGGCCGACGACACCACTGAGCTGCGCAAGCACACCTACAAGACCCGGGCCATCGTTTTGCCGCCCTATGTCGTGGTGTCGCAAGAACTTCTGAATTTTTCTCCAAAATTGGAGGTGGTGGCGCGCATGCAGGTGTCCGCCGACAACACCGACCTGGAAGCCTGCGCGCGCCGCCAGGTGCGCGTGGTGCAGGCGCGCAGTGCCACGGTGCGCTCCAATGCGGAATACATCCTCTACGGCTTGCTGATGCTGTACCGCAGGGGCATGGTGAGCGCCCTGCTGGGGCGCAAGCTCTCGCAGATCCGCATGGGGCGGGAACTGGCGGGCAGCACGGTGGGCCTGCTGGGGCTGGCGCCGGTGGCGCACACGCTCGCACCCATGTTGCGCAGCCTGGGTGTGCGCCTGGTGGGCTACGACCCGGCGGTCCATCACGCTGCTCCCATCTGGGACAAGCTGGGTGTCGAGCCTGTCACCGTGCATGAATTGCTGGGCCGTTCAGACGCGGTTTCTTTGCAGGTGGTGTACGCCTCGCGCTTCCGGGGCTGGATCAACGAGCGCATGCTCAGTCACTGCAAGCCGGGACAGCTGTGGGTGGGGGTGAGCCGCTCTTCGCTGTTTGAACCGGAAGCCTTGGCGCTGGCGCTCTCTGATGGACGCATCGATGCTTGTCTGCTCGATGGCGCCAGCCCCCAGTTCGCCGCCGAGGGCACACCTTTGCATGGAGCGGCCAATCTGCATCTGACACCCCGGCTGGGTTCCCACACACGGGAAGCCAAGCTTCGGGCAAGCTGGTACGTGGCCCACCGAATTCATGAAACGCTGACGCCTTCCATACACAGAGATGTGCCACAAAGCGACTTTTCCGCACTCGACAGCCTGGATTTCGCCGATCCGGAAGGTCCGCCATCGATGACACCTTCGCAGTGGGATTCGCTGGCGGTACAGAAGCAGTAGGCTGAAACACCCCCCGCGCCGCAGTGCGGCTTTTCCCTCTGGAAGGAGGACGGTAGCTTAGGCCCGGCTCAGACGGTTCCCCGGTACATCTTGATGGCGTGCCTGTGGGCGGCAGGGATGGGTCAATTCAGGCGGCCCAATTGTTCCCGCACCTTGGCCAGTGTGGCCGTGAAGTCCGCCACGCGCTTTTTCTCCTGATCGATCACCGCTGGCGGGGCCTTGGCCACGAAGGCTTCGTTGGCGAGCTTGCCGTTGGCCTTGGCGATCTCGCCTTCAAGCCGGGTGGCTTCCTTGCCCAGTCGGGCTTTTTCAGCCGCCAGGTCGATCTCCATGAACAGGCACAGGCGCGCTTCGCCCACCACCGCCACCGGGGCGGCCTGTGCGGCGGCGGCCCAACTGGCTTCGTCGTCGAACACCCGCACCTCGTTGAGTTTGGCCAGGGCTTGCAGCACCGGGCCCGCGGCGCGCATGAAGTCGGCGTCGCCCACGGTGTACAGCGGCAGGCGCGTGGCAGGCGACACATTCATTTCACCGCGCAGCGCGCGGCAGGCGTCGACCAGCGACTTCAGCTTGACGACGTGTGCGATGGCGGCTTCATCGATCTTGCTGGGCTGGCTCTCCGGGTAGCGCGCCACGCTGACCGATTCACCTGGCAGGCCGGCCACCGGTGCGACTTTCTGCCATAGCTCTTCGGTGATGAACGGAATGACGGGGTGCGCCAGGCGCAGGATGGCTTCCAGCGTGCGGATCAGCGTGCGGCGGGTGGCGCGCTGCTGCGATGCGTCGCCGGTCTGGATCTGCACCTTGGCGATTTCCAGGTACCAGTCGCAGAACTCGTTCCAGACGAAGTCGTAGATGGTGTTGGCCACGTTGTCCAGCCGGTACTCGGCGAAGCCCTTGGCCACCTCGGCTTCCACTTTCTGCAGCACCGAGCTGATCCAGCGGTCGGCCTGGCTGAAGCTCAGGTAGCCGTGGAAGGGCTGGTCGACGGCACATTCTTCCTTGGTGTGGTCCTTCAGACCGCAGTCTTGCCCCTCGCAGTTCATGAGCACGAACCGTGAGGCGTTCCAGAGCTTGTTACAGAAGTTTCGGTAGCCTTCACAACGCTTGCTGTCGAAGTTGATGCTGCGGCCCAGTGAAGCGAGCGCGGCAAAGGTGAAACGCAACGCGTCGGCACCGTAGGCTGGTATACCTTCGGGAAATTCCTTTTCGGTCTGCTTGCGCACCTTGGGTGCGGTCTCGGGCTTGCGCAGGCCGGTGGTGCGTTTGTCCAGCAGGGCGCTGAGGTCGATACCGTCGATCAGGTCCACCGGGTCGAGCACGTTGCCTTCGCTCTTGCTCATCTTCTGACCTTGCGCGTCGCGCACCAGGCCGTGGATGTAGACGTGCTTGAACGGCACGCGGCCGGTGAAATGGGTCGTCATCATGATCATCCGGGCCACCCAGAAGAAGATGATGTCGTAGCCGGTGACCAGCACGCTGCTGGGAAGGTACAGGTTGTAGTCTTCGGTTGCGCCTTCCTTCTGATTCGGCCACCCCATGGTGCTGAAGGGCACCAGGGCGGATGAATACCAGGTATCGAGCACGTCAGGATCGCGCATGAGCACTTTGCCCGGTGCCTGTGCCTGCGCCTCGGCTTCGTTGCGCGCCACGATCACGTCGCCATCTTCGGTGTACCAGGCCGGAATCTGATGGCCCCACCAGAGCTGGCGGCTGATGCACCAGTCCTGGATGTTGTTCATCCACTGGTTGTAGGTGTTGACCCAGTTCTCGGGCACGAAGGTCACTTCGCCCGATTGCACGGCGGCAATGGCCTTGTCGGCAATGGAGGTGCCGCTGGTGTTCTTCTCGTTGCCCTTGGACTGCATGGCCACGAACCATTGATCGGTCAGCATGGGTTCGATCACCTGACCGGTGCGGGCGCAGCGCGGCACCATGAGCTTGTGTTTTTTCACTTCAACCAGCAAGCCGGCGGCTTCGAGGTCGGCCACCACGGCCTTGCGGGCCACGAAGCGGTCGAGGCCACGGTATTTTTCGGGCGCGTTGTCATTGATGGTGGCGTTGAGTGCCAGCACGCCGATGATGGTCAGGTTGTGGCGCTGTCCCACGGCATAGTCGTTGGCATCGTGCGCGGGCGTGACCTTGACCACGCCGGTGCCGAAGGCGCGGTCCACATAGTCGTCGGCAATGACCGGAATATCTCGGTCGCACAGTGGCAGCTTCACCATCTGTCCGATCAGGTGGATGTAGCGTTCGTCTTCCGGGTGCACCATCACGGCCACGTCGCCCAGCATTGTTTCCGGGCGGGTGGTGGCCACGGTCAGCGTGCCGCTGCCATCAGCGAGTGGGTAGGCGATGTGCCATAGAAAGCCGTCTTCTTCTTCACTCTCCACTTCCAGGTCAGACACCGCCGACATCAGCACCGGGTCCCAGTTCACCAGGCGCTTGCCGCGATAGATCAGGCCTTGTTCGTACAGGCGCACAAAAGTCTCGGTCACCACGGTGGAGAGTTTGTCGTCCATGGTGAAATACTCGCGGCTCCAGTCCACCGAGTCGCCCATGCGGCGCATCTGCGTGGTGATGGTGTTGCCGCTTTCTTCCTTCCATTCCCAGACCTTGGCGACGAAGTTCTTGCGCGCCTCGGTGGGTGTGGGCCCCATCTCGTGGCGGCTGATGCCTTGTGCCTGCAACTGGCGCTCCACCACGATCTGCGTGGCGATGCCGGCGTGGTCGGTGCCTGGCACCCAGACCGTGTTGTGCCCGCGCATGCGGTGATACCGCGTGAGGCTGTCCATGATGGTCTGGTTGAACGCGTGGCCCATGTGCAGCGTGCCGGTCACATTGGGCGGGGGCAGCTGGATCGCGAACGAGGGCGCCCCTGCCTCGGCTACACCGGTGCCCCGGAAGCCGGCACGGCCATGGCCTTTCTGTTCCCAGAAAGGGCCCCACTGGGCTTCGATGGCGGCGGGTTCGAAGGACTTCGACAGGCTGTCGAGTCCGGGCTGGGCGGGCGTTTGGGACATGGTGGGGATCCGGGGATAGTGGCGGGGGTGCGGGTGGATTGGCCCGCTCCCGGCTGGGAAACCCTCGATTTTACGGGGCGTGCCTTGCTGGCTAGCGCTGAGGATTCCGTTGTCTGTGTGTTTTGTCTTTCGTGGCGTGCCGGGTCTCGCCCCGGCGGGCGAGTTACCTTTCTTTGCGTCGCTGTATGGACCGGAGACATAGGAAACAGGTGTGCGGAGACATAGGAAACACTTTTCTTGCGCGAACAGCGCAAGGAGAGCCCTATGCCCTGGACACCGAGAGCCCTGATGGACATCAAACGCGAGTTTCTGGAACTGGCCCTCCAGGAGGGTGCCAACCGTCGAGAACTGTGCCGCCGCTTCGGCATCAGCCCCAAGACTGCTTACACCCTGCTGGCTCGGCATGAGCAGGAAGGTGTTGCCGCCCTGGTGCCACGCTCAAGAAAGCCGAACAACAGCCCCTCGCGCAGCTCAACCGAGGTGGAGCGCGCCGTGGTTGAGCTGCGTGCTCAGCACCCCGGCTGGGGTGGTCGCAAGATCGCGCGGCGCTTGAGCGAGCTCGGGCTTCTCAACGGGCCACCCCCGAGCACCGTCACCTCCATCCTGCACCGCCATGGCTTGATCTCTTGCGAGGCCACCCAGGCCGCCCAGCACTGGATCCGTTTCGAGCACGATCAGCCCAATGCGCTGTGGCAAATCGACTTCAAGGGCGACTTTGCCACCCACCAGGGCAAGTGCTATCCCTTGACTCTGCTGGATGACCACTCCCGTTTCAATCTTGCGCTGCAAGCCTGCGCGAATGTGAGGACCTCCAGCGTGCAACCTCATCTGGCAGCTGTGTTCCAGCGCTACGGCCTGCCTGCACGGATCAACGCCGACAACGGTGCGCCTTGGGGCAGTCCGAGCTCGCCGGGGCAAAGCTTGAGCGAGTTAAGCATCTGGCTCATACGTCTTGGCATACATGTGAGCCACAGCGCGCCCTACCACCCCCAAACCAACGGCAAGGTCGAGCGCTTTCACGGCTCCTTGAACACGGAAGTGCTGGCTGGGCGCAGCTTTATCAGCCTGGAGCAGGCGCAAACCGCGTTCACGCACTGGCGAGGTGTGTACAACCACGAGCGCCCGCACGATGCGTTGAATCTTCAGACGCCAGCCAAGCGCTACCGAACCAGTCCGATTCCATATGCGCAGACACTACCGGAGATTGAATACCCCACGGGGGACACCGTGGTCACGGTGAGCTGGGACGGGCAAGCCAGCTTCAAAGGGCACAAGATCAAGGTCTCCAGCTCCTTGCTCAAGCTGCCCATCGCGTTCCGAGCAGATCACGAGCGCGATGGCGTCTACGATGTGTTCTTCTGCCACCAGCGCTTCATGCGCCTGGATTTGAACCGCTTGACCACCGCTTCCTGAGACTTCGAGGTGTTTCCTATGTCTCCGCACACCTGTTTCCTATGTCTCCGGTCCATACACGTCGCCAAAGAAAGGTAACCCAAAGAAAGGCGACCCTGCTGCCAGTGACCCCTGCGCTGCGCTCCGGGGCAACCTGTGGTGCTCGCAGCGGGCGGGGTCCGTGCAAACTCGGCTATCGCCTCAAACATGCACGGCCTTTATTCCGCCCGCTGCTGCGCTCCTCGGCACCGGCAGAAGGGGCCCGAATGCGGGATCGGGCTCCCCCTCGAACAAAAGCCCCTGCATCAGGAGAAGGCCCTTTCTGCGCGAGCCGAGGAGCGCAGGCCTGGGCGGATGAAGGGCTGCGCATGTCTGAGCGCAGCGAGTTTGCGCAGACCCCGCCCTGGGTGAGCACCGCAGGGTGCCCGTAGCGCAGCGCAGGGTCTCGCGCAGCAGGGGTCGTTTTCATTGCCTGCTTTCTTTGTCGACACAAAGAAAGCAGGTGCGCCGCCGGGCGCACATCCCGGCACGCCACGAAAGGAAAAACACAGCGACAACGCAACAATACCAACCCGAGAGCCACCCGGCCCTCAAGAGGGATCCGCAGCGGGAACAGGCATCTTCCGCGCCGCCTCAACACACTCCCCCAACACCCTCGCATCCCCCACCTGATTCGCCAGCAACAAAATCAGGCGGGCATTGAGCAGCTCGGAAGCCTCCCGACTCAACCCGACGTGCGCATCCATCAGCTGCTCGTAAAACCCGTCGGCATCCTGAAAATGCGGTGTCGTTTTCATTCGGTGTCTCCTCGCAATCCCAGGGAGCGCTCAATCGCCGCCACCAGTTGGCCGTTCACGCTTTCGCCGCTGGCGGCCAGGTAGCCGTCGGGCCGCACCAGCGCCCAGGCGTGGCCAAACACATGGCAGGCGCCTTGCAAGTGGGCCTGTGGATCGCGCACATGCTCCACCGCTTGCGCGGTGGCGTCGATGCCGAGCACCTGCACGCTGCGCACCGGTGCGTCAAAACAAAGGCGGCGCAGGCGTTGCAGTGCCGATGGCGACAGATCACCAAACACCAGTACCAGCAGATCACCGGCGGCCCAATCGAGCAAGTCGTTGACGCGGCCTCTTGATCCGTCGGCCCAGGCAAAAGACACGTTCTGTACCGACTGCCCGGCGGCACTGCCCGGTGCGTAGGTGCATGCCCTTGAATGACTGTAGGGGTTGGCCACCGCCATGCGGCCGGTGTTGATCAAGCTGCGTGCGAAAGGGTATTGCCGGGCCAGGCCGATGGTGGCCTGGCGGAACAGTCGTTCGGCGCCATCGGCGGGCCGCAGAAAGCGGGCGGTGCGGTTGGTCACGCACACGTTTTGCTGCGCCGCTTCCAGGCGCTCGTCGCCATAGCTCTCCAGCAGAGCCGCGTCGGCTTTGCCGCGCAGCACGGCCGCGAGTTTCCATGCGAGGTTGTCGGCGTCGGCCACGCCGGTGTTGCCACCGCGAGCGCCGAAAGGGCTGACCACCTTGGCCGCATCGCCCATGAGGAACACGCGGCCATGGCGCAGGGCGTGCACACATTCGCTGCGGTAGGCGTAGGGGCCTACCCAGACAATCTCGACCTCCACATCGGGGCCGAACTGCCGGGCCAGTCGCTCACGCACCACGTCTTCGCGACTCACAAGTTCGGGGTCGGCGTTGGGCGCCATCTGGTAGTCGATGCGCCAGACGTCGTCGGCCATCAGGTGCTGCCACACCGCCCTGTTTTCGTTGAACGGGGCTTCGATCCAGGTGTGCCGCTCCACCGGCGGGCGGGTGCTGAAACGCACGTCGGCGATGCACCAGCGGTCGTCGCCTCGGCGCGAGTCAAACGGGACGTCCAGCCATTGGCGCAGCGGGCTGTGTGAGCCGGTGGCATCGATCACGTGGTCGGCTTCCAGCGCGTAGGTGCCCGCGGGCGTTTCCACCGTGAGCGTGGCGTAATCGGCGTTCTGCTCGAAAGCGGTCAGTCGGTTCTGCCAGCGCAGTTCGACTGTGCCCAGATCGTGGATGCGATCGACCAGAAAGCTCTCGATGTAGAACTGCTGGATGTTGATGAACGGCGGCTGACTGCTGAGGTGGAAGTTGCCCTGCTGGCGCAGGTCGAAGCTGTACACCTCGTCTTCACCGGCAAAGGTGCGGCCCACGCTCCACTGCGTGCCTTTGGCGGCGATGCGTTCAAAAATACCCAGGCGCTCGAAGATTTCCAGCGACTTCTGCGTGTAGCAGATGCCGCGCGACGAAGCGCCCTTGACACCCACTGTGTTGTCTTCGTCGATCAGCACCGCCTTCACCCCCAGGCGCGCCAGCGAGCAGGCCAGCGTGAGACCGCTGATGCCGCCGCCCACGATCACGATGGGGTAGCGCTCCACGGTGCCGCTGTGCAGCTCCGGGGGTGGCACAAACGGGTACTCCGGCAGCACATAACCGGCACCGCTGGTGAATTCGTAGTGATTGGTGAGGGCGGTGTCGCGGTAAACAGGGGGGCTCATGGGCGCGTCCCGTTCAAGGCTGCGTGCGTGCGATCACTTCAGGTCGGTCGTTCTGCTGTGGCTTGAGTGGGGCGGCCGTCTTGCCTTCAGCCCGCTCCTTGCGCCATTGCTCCTTGCGCACTGTCCATTCGGCCAGGCGGACGTGAGCGGTCTTGCTTTCTTCCAGCATTTCAAACTCGTCAGCCAACTGCGCTGTGAGTTCCAGGCGGATGCCGTTGGGATCGAAGAAGTAAATGCTTTTGAAGATGTGGTGGTCGGTCACGCCCAGCACCTCGATGTCGCTGGCTTCCAGCCGGGCCTTGGTGTTCTCCAGCTCTTGAATGGTGTTCACCCTGAAGCTGATGTGGTTGACCCACTTTGGTGTGTTCGGGCTGGGCAGCGCGGCCACATCGTCACCGAGGTCGAAAAATGCGATGAACGAGCCGTCTTGCAGGCGGAAGAAGAAGTGGGTGTACGGGCAGTATTCGCCGGTGCTCGGTACCACGTCGCTCTGGATGATGTGATACAGCGGCAGACCCAGGATGTCTTCGTAGAAGCGGCGCGTCTCTTCAGCATCCTTGGCCCGGTAAGCGTAGTGGTGCAACTGCTGAATGGGTGCTGGCGGGGGCAGGGTGGTGGGCATGTCGGTCTCCTGAAAGCCGGTAGGCAATTCACCATTGTGCAATTCATTTCCCAAAAGGAAATTCTTTATCGCTTACTCCGTGCCAGTTTGAGGGTTTCCCGGTGCGCTGTCGATGGGTTGGGAACAAATATTCCACTCCCGGCGCGGATGGCGAAGGGCAAAGTGTGTTGGTCAGAATGAAGCTGAACATTGCACTTGAACCAGGCCTCGGCCAACCCAGGCGTTTGGCGGGGGTGGCGGTTGGTTTTCTGCCCCATGCCAAAATCGCGCGCATGTTGTTCCTCATCTCTCCGGCCAAAGCGCTCGACTACGAGACGCCGGCCCACATAAACACCCACACCCAGCCGCTTTTCATGAACCAGGCCACCGAACTGATCGGTGTGCTGCGCGACAAATCACCCCAGCAGGTGGCTGAACTCATGGGCCTGTCGGACACCTTGTCTGGCTTGAATGTGGCGCGTTACCAGGCCTGGCGGCCGAAGTTCACGTCGCGCAATGCCAAGCAGGCGGTGCTGGCATTCAATGGCGACGTGTATGGCGGTCTTGACGCTGCCCACCTCGACGAAGCCAGCCTTGAATGGTTGCAGCAGCACCTGTGCATCCTGAGCGGTCTTTACGGCGTCCTGCGTCCGCTGGACCTGATGCAGCCGTACCGGCTGGAGATGGGCACCCGCCTGGTGACGCCCAAGGGCAAGAATCTGTACCAGTTCTGGGGTACCCAGGTATCGCAGCACCTCAACGAGCGCGCACGCGCCGAGTTGAGCCCGGTCGTGATCAACCTGGCCAGTGAAGAGTACTTCAAGGTGGTCGATCGAAAGACACTGGTGCCGCGCGTGGTCACTTGCGTGTTTGAAGAGCGCAAGGCCGATGGCTACAAGGTGATCAGCTTCATGGCCAAGCGCGCGCGTGGCCTGATGGTGCGGCATGCGGTGCTGCACCGGGTGACCACGCCCGAGCAGCTCAAGGCCTTTGACGCCGAGGGCTACCGGTTCGTGCCAGCCGCGTCCGGTACGGATCGGCTGGTGTTTCGACGTGAGCAAAAGGCCTGAACGGCACCTGGAGCAGACATGAGCCAGATCATCACCATCGAATTGCGGAAGTGGATTCTTGAGCAGTCTGCGGCAGGGCATTCGCATGAATCGATCCTGGCCGCCATGATGACCGCCGGCTGGGCGCGCGATGTGGCCAGTCACGCGCTGCAGAACACGCTGCCGGCACAGCAACCTGGACCACCTGCCGTGGAGGTGGCCGACACGGCGGTGCAGTCGCCAGAGCAGGGCGTTTTGACTCGGACAGCCAATGCGAAGGTTCCCGACCTGGATCTGAGCCGATCACCTCGCAAGGTAGACGCTGGCGATCGCTCCGTTGACGTGCTGGCCACACTGACCCAGCCGAGGGTGGTGGTTCTGGGCGGCTTGCTCAGCGACGAAGAGTGCGATGCCCTGATCGCAGCGGCCCGCCCGCGCATGGCACGCTCGCTCACCGTGCAGACCCAGACCGGTGGCGAAGAGCTCAACCCTGACCGCACCAGCAACGGCATGTTTTTCAACCGCGGTGAAAGCGAGTTGATCACCCGCATTGAAGCGCGCATTGCCCGGCTGCTGAACTGGCCGGTCGACCACGGAGAAGGCATGCAGGTGCTGCACTACCACCCCGGTGCCGAGTACAAGCCGCACTATGACTACTTCGACCCTGCCGAGCCGGGCACGCCGACCATTCTCAAGCGCGGGGGGCAACGCCTGGCGACGCTGGTGATGTACCTCAGCGAACCGGCCTGCGGTGGTGGCACCACTTTTCCTGATGTGGGCCTGGAAGTCGCACCCCAGCGCGGCAACGCGGTGTTCTTCAGCTACGACAGGCCCCACCCCACCACACGCACCCTGCACGGTGGCGCGCCGGTCATCGAAGGCGAAAAGTGGGTGGCTACCAAGTGGTTGCGCGAGCGCGTCTTTACATGAAGGTGCTGGGCAACGGACTGCAGTTCGAAGTCGAGGTATCTGGCGATCCCCAGGCGCCTGCCGTGTTGCTCACCATGGGCCTGGGAATGCAGCTCACGGCCTGGCCCGACACCCTGTTGCAGGCGCTGCGCGATGCAGGCTACCGGGTCATCTGCTACGACAACCGCGACATCGGGCTTTCCACGCACCTGGACCATCTGGGTGTACCCAACATGGCATGGCAGGTCATCAGGCACCGGCTGGGCTGGGCACCGAAACCTCCGTATGGGTTGCAAGACATGGCACAGGACGCTCTGGGCATTCTGGACGCGCTCGACTTGAGACAGGCCCATCTGGTGGGTGTGTCCATGGGGGGCATGATCTCCCAGCGCATCGCAGCCACGGCATCTGAGCGGGTGCTCAGCCTGACCAGCATCATGAGTTCCAGCGGCGCCCCTCGTCTGCCGGGGCCACGCAGCGATGTGATGCGTGCATTGCTCAAGCGCCCGCGCAGCCGTTCGCCCGAAGACGTGGTGGCGCACACGCTGGAGATCTTCCGCCTCATTGGCAGCCCGGCGTACCCGCAAGACATGCCGGTCTTTGAACAACACCTGATGGCAGGTGCCCGACGCAGTTACCATCCCGAGGGGGTGGCCAGGCAGCTCATGGCTGTCGTGGCCGACAGCGGACGCCACAGCTTGCTTGATAAAGTGTCCTGCCCCACCCTGGTGCTGCATGGGACTGCCGACCCGCTGGTGCCCATGGCGTGCGGCCAGGACACCGCAGCGCGCATTGCCGGCGCCCGCTTCACTTCCATCGAAGGCATGGGCCACGACTGGCCGCCTGGGGTGGCGGTGCAACTGGCCCAACATATCGTTCCCCATCTCAAGGCCGCCCGAGCCTGATTTCCCGACTTGCTGATCATGAATGCCAACATCCCCGAACACTCCCAGCTTGGCAAGGCTTCTGCCTACGCCGATCAGTACGACGCTTCACTGCTGTTCCCGCTGCCACGCGAGCCCAAGCGGGTCGAGATCGGGATCAAGGGCAGCCTGCCGTTTCTGGGTGCCGACCTGTGGACCGCGTTCGAGCTGAGCTGGCTCAACCTGCGCGGCAAACCACAGGTGGCGCTGGCCCACATCACCGTTCCCTGTGAGAGCACGCACATCGTCGAGAGCAAGTCGTTCAAGCTCTACCTGAACAGCTTCAACAACACCCGGTTCGAGAGTGCCGATGCGGTGCGTGACCGCATTCGCAGCGATGTGGGCGCGGCCATCTGGCAGGGTGGGGCAATTCAGTCATCGCCCGGTGTGCGTCTGCTCCTGCCTGAGCTGTTCGACTGCGAACCGGTTCAGGAACTCGATGGCCTGTCGATCGACCGGCTTGATGTGGAGTGCACGCGCTATGAACCCGCGCCCGATCTGCTCACAGCCGCGTTTGACGAAAAGCCGGTGGATGAAACGCTGGTCAGCAACCTGCTCAAAAGCAACTGCCTGGTGACTGGCCAGCCCGACTGGGGAAGCTTGCAGGTTCGTTACAGCGGTCCGCAGATCGACCAGGCCGGCCTGCTGCAGTACATCGTGAGCTTTCGCAACCACAACGAATTCCACGAACAGTGCGTGGAGCGCATTTACAGCGACATCATGGCGCGCTGCAAGCCGGCCAAGCTCATGGTGTACGCCCGCTACACCCGCCGCGGCGGGCTCGACATCAACCCCTGGCGCAGCAGCCACCCACAGTTGCCGCCGGCCAATGTGCGAACGGCGCGCCAGTGATTGGTTGCTGGGAAGGGTCGATCATTTCGACCGGTACGACAGGGCGTTGAACTGGGGCGCTAAAAAAGAACATTAGGTGAATTGATGATTCACCCTTATCATCAGTAGATTCCTTTCTGGATGCGCGTGCACCATACGCTGATCCAAAGAGGCTGCCAGACACCGCAAATCTTGCGCACTGGCTTCGCTCTCGGCCCCTCGCCGAACCAGCCCCCTTCGCCAAGCCGCGAACCGCTGGGCTTCTTTTCTGGCTCCATTCACACACGGCAGTTGCCCGCTTGCGCCGCAAACTGCCGATCTCCCTCCACTCGCCAGGTTCCTGGCACAACCCCGACCGATGTCCCACCTTGCGTGCGCACGTGTTCGGATGCACCTCCGGTGCGACACCCTTTTCAGGTGGAATCGAAAGAAACCGCCATCTCCCCGCGTCGTGAAGCCGTTTTTTCTGGCTGAACACGCTTCTATCGAAAGGCTCTCCTATGAGCAGCAAACTTTACGTGGGCAACCTGCCCTACTCCGTTACCGACGACAGCCTGCGCAGCAACTTCTCCGAATACGGTGCAGTGGCTTCCGCCAAGGTCATGACCGACCGCGAAAGCGGCCGCTCAAAGGGCTTCGGCTTTGTCGAAATGGGTTCCGAAGCAGAAGCCCAATCCGCTATCGATGGCCTCAATGGTCAATCGGTTGACGGCCGCTCGATCGTGGTCAACGTGTCCCGGCCGAAAGAAGCCGGCAGCACCGGCGGTGGTTACCGTTCGGGCGCTGGTCGTTACTGATCCAGCAGGCTTGTCCTGAAAAAAACCGGCGCCTTGCGCCGGTTTTTTTTCGTCTAGGAATGTCCGATGGCCTGCAGCGCATCCAGGTCGAGGATTTCGATTTCACCGCGTGAGACACGCACGATCTGCCGCTCACGCAAGTCGTGCAGCAACTGGTTCGTGGTCTGGCGGGTGAGGCCCAGCATGTGCGCCAGCTCTTCCTGCGTGATGGCGAGCACGCGTCTCGTGGCTTGTTCATTCGCCCCCAGGCCATAGCCTCTGGCCATCAGCAACAGGCGGCGTGCCAGTCGCTGTGCGCTGGTCAGCGCGGTCTGTTCCTCCAGGCTCACGAATGCCAGGCGCATTTTGTCTGCCATGAGCAGACCCAGGTCGCGCCAGTGCTGCGGGTGCTGGTCCAGCCAGGCTTGCAGCTCGCGGTGAGGCACTTGCAACACGGTGGTGGCTTCGTGCGCGTGGGCGTCGTGGGTGCGCGCTGCGTTGTCGAACACCGCGATTTCACCGAACCATGCCGGTGGGCCCAGCAGCACCAGCAGAGTTTCACGTGCGGCTTCGGGCGCGCCGTCGTGACCGGAGATGCGCACCGATCCGCTGATCACCGCGTAAAGGCCGCAGGGCGGGCTCTGCCGCAGAAACAGCACCTCACCCGCTTGAAGATGACGCACCTGCCCCATGCCGACCAGCGCATCGGCAAACGCCGGCGGCAATTGGCGGAACCAGCGGCCCGATTGCAGGATGGGCAGGTGTTGCGCTGGATCGTTGTTCATGGGGTCGCGCATAGGTGTAAACGCGTGGAGGTTGCCATTGTGTCGGCTGCCCGACAGACGATGGTCGGGAGCGTGAATGAACATGCGGGCCACGTCAACATATGAGGTGACCCATGAAAACCCTGACCGAACACCTTTCCCATTACGCCGCCTACCACCTGGACGCACGCAACGTGGCCACCCATGTGGTGGGCGTGCCCATGATCATGCTGGCGGTGGCCACCATGCTGGCCCGCCCGGTCTGGCTGGTGGGTGGACTGCCGGTGTCGCCCGCGGTGCTGGTGAGCCTGGCCTGCGTGCTGTTCTACCTTCGGCTGGACCTGCGGTTCGGCCTGACCATGGCGGTCTGGCTGGCTGTGTTCGTGGCTTTTGCTCACGGGCTGGCCGCGCAATCCACGGTGCTGTGGCTCACAACGGGCATCGGCCTGTTCGTGGTGGGCTGGGCCATTCAGTTCCTGGGTCACTACTATGAAGGGCGCAAGCCTGCGTTCGTGGACGACATCGTGGGCCTGCTGATCGGCCCTCTGTTCCTTGTGGTGAAGCTGGCCTTTGCGCTGGGTTGGCGGCTGGACCTCAAGGCCGAAATCGAGCGGCAAGTGATGCGGCCCCGGGCACAGACAGGCTCAGGGTGCAGCGGCCTGACTGTCTGAGCGGCTCAAGCTGTCACAGCATTTTCTGAATCAACGCACCCTTGAACAGCACCGGTCCGGTCGGGCCGGTTTCGCTGGGCACGCCGCCCTTGGGTTCCAGGCTGATGGCCAGGGTGGGCACTTCGCGCACGTCGGCTTCACCAGCGGTCAACTGAAGCAGCCGTTCTTCGCTCAACACCCCCAGTGAACGGGGGCCGCCTGTGGGCGGCAATGCCCAGAGCTGCAGCGATTTGTCGGCTGCTTCCTGGAAGCCCCCCACACGCTGCAAGGTAAGGCGACCGCTCTTGGGATCGAACGTGACCAGCATGGCCGCACCGGCCTGTTCGTCGTTGAGCACCGCCACGTATTCGATGGCGGGTGTGGCCTCCAGTTGCGCCTGAAGCTCACCAATCCGGGCACCCAGGTCGTCGCGCAGGCCCACCGCTGTCACCACGGCGAGCACGGTGGCCAGCGCGCCAGCTGCTGACGCACTGCGCCACACGGTGAGGTTGCGCCACCAGCCACCCGACGCCGGCGCGGGCGTGGGAATGCGGACCGCGGCCATGGAGGCCTCATCGCGTTCGGCCTGCACCAGGTTGTTGATGCGTGTCCACACGGCAGGTGAGGGCGTGTGGGTGGTCTGCAGTTCGTTCATGCTGGCGACCCGGCTTTGCCAGATGAGCGCGGCGGCGCGCACCGGCGCTTTTTCCCGGGCCAGGGCTTCAAAGCGGCGGCGCGCGCCGCCCCGCAAGGTGCCCAGCGCGTAGGCGGCGGCGAGTTGATCGAGCAGTTCAGGATGGTCGTGGATGTTCATGTGCCACCCTTCACGCGAAACGCGCCATGCATTGGCGCAACTGGTCCAGCCCGCGCCTGATCCAGGTTTTCACTGTACCCAGTGGCAGCTTGAGTTGCTGCGCCAGCTCGCCATGGCTGAGGTCGCGCAGGTAGGCCAGGCTCACCACCTCGCGCTGTTTGTTTTCCAGTTTACCCAGGCATTGGTGCAGTGCCCAGGCCTGCTGGCTGGCCAGGCTGGTGTCCATGGGGTTGGGTGAATCGCTCTCCAGCGTTTCGGCCATGGTTTCGTCCATGGTGTCGGTCAGATGGTCGCGCTCGGCCTTGCGGCGACGCAACAGATCCAGCGAGCGGCTGCGCACGATGAGTCCAAGCCAGGCCATGGGTGGGCTCAGACTGGCGCGGTAGTCCGGCGCGGTGCGCCAGATCTGCAGGAAAGTGTCCTGCAGCGCATCTTCTGCCCATTCGCTGTTGCGCACCACGCGCAGTGACAGGCCATAGAGCTTGGGCGATGTGAGCTCGTAGAGTGCCTTGAGGGCGGCTTCTTCGCGAGCCGCCACGCGGTCGATCAGGGACATCAGCAGGGCGTCGGGTTCGAGACTCATGCGCGCATTGTGAGGGAACCCTGCCGCAACTGCCCATTTGGGGGCGGATTGGCGCGCCGGCCCATGGCCGGCCAGCCGCAGCTGCCCATGTGATTTCACAATCGCCGCCGACGCGGAGTGACCTGGGTGGGCACGCTCACGGCGGTGACCGGTGCGATCATCAGCTCCGTGGGTTTGCCTTCCAACAGTTGGTCGCTGTGCCACACGCGCACGCTGGCGGCTCCTTCGGGCACGTTGCGCATGGTGGCCACGCCGTTGGCGTCGGTCTGCACCGTAAAAGGCGAGTCGGTCACGTAGACGAAGCCACGCATCGAACCGTGCAGGTGGCAGCCCAGTTGAAGGGCACCGGGCTGGGCCAATGTCACTTCCGCTGAGGCAGGCGTACCGCCTTCGATCCTGCCGGCCAGACGCAGCTCGATGCCGCTTGCGTTGCCGCTCGGATTGGTGACGCCAACAGGTACGCCACGCACGTGATGTTCCCACCCGTCGTTGTTCACGAAGGTGACGCGAGAACCGACCGGCAGCACGCTGACCGCTGGCACGAACTGCATTTTTTCTTGCGAAATGATGGCCTGCACCGGTGCAGGCGGGGTCGGCCGTGTGCCACCTGCAGGTTCGATCACGACCACGGCGTTGGGCAGCGGTTTGCCATCGCGTGCAAGCACGGTGACCTGCACGGTGGCGGCCTGCGCGATCATCGCGAAAACCGCAGCACTGGCCAGCAGCATGGGTTTGCAGTTCATGTCGAGGCCCTTCAGCGTGTGTTGATCACGTCGCGGTGCATGGGTGCCAGCAGCGCCAGCATCTGGTTCTGGCGCTTGAAGGGAATGCCTCGCGCGTCCATGCTTTGTTGCAGCACTTCCACCAGCGCATTGAAGTGACCTTTGGTCACGTCCATGTTGGCATGGGCGGTTTTCATGTCGGGACCGTTGTAGACGCAGGGGCCACCGGTGAGCTGGCAGAGCTGGTCGGTCAATGAGCGTGAAAGATTGTCGAGGTTGGTGTCGGCGAACTGATCGCCGATGCGTGGGTCGGTCTTGAGGCGCACGACGAAGTCATCCATGAGGCTGCGAATGCCGGCCTGTTCTCCGAAGGCCAGATAAAGGCCCGAGGCTGGGGCCACTGGGTAGGCCGACGCGGCCGAGGGTGCCATGGGCGCGGACTGTGCGGTGGCATGGCTGCTGCCTAAGGCCATCAGAGCGAGAGAAGCGCAGGTGATGAAGTGTTTCATGATTGGTTTGAAAAAAGGGTGGATACAGGTGGCACAAGTGGCGAAGTACCGGCGCTCAGAACGCAAACTGGGCCGACACATACACGCCCGTCTGCTTCTTGTTGTTGGTGGTGGCGGGCACCACGCGGCCCAGGTCCACATAGGCTGCGGTCAGCGACACGTTCTTGCTCGGCGCCCAGGCTATGAAGATGTCTTTCCAGGCGTCGGCGCGCAGGCCATCACCCAGGCCGGCGGCGGCACCGGCGCGCTGCAGCTTGTTGGGCATGTCGCGGTATTCGAATCCCACTGCGATGTTCTTGCTGATCAGGTAGGCCACTGAAAACTCGGGCAGAAATTCGTAGCCGTTGTCGGCACCTCCCAGGCGTGCGCCGTGGCCCAGCAGGCCGTTCTGGTTGGCTTTGGTGGCGCGCAGCGTGGCGTTGACCAGCACGCCTTGCGCAAGGAACAGTTTGGTGGCGTTCACATACACGTCGGTACCACTGCGCTTGGCACCCAGGGCATCGAGCGTGGCATCCAGCCCGCTGGACTGCAACTGCTTGTGTTGCACACCCACAGCAATCTGTGGCATCAGCGTGTTGCTGTCGAGGATCGCGTCGCCGGCGACGCGCACCTTGGCACCAAAGATGTTTTGCTTCAGGTCCAGTCCGGGCAGGCCCAGCAGTGTTCCGGTGATGCCGGTGTCGAAGTTCTGGTGGCCGAACGAGAGTTCCAGACGGTCGTTGAAGCCCACGGCCACGCCCGTGGCGGTCAGGCCGTAGTCCTGCGTTTCGACGCGGCTCAGATAGGCCGACATGCCGCGCTCGCCTTCGGTGGCCTGGGTGCCGATCACGGCCCAGGGCGAAATGCCGCCACCGGCGGCACCTTCGATTGTGCTGACGCCACCTGTCAACAGCAGCTTGCCGGTATCGGCATGTGCGGGAGTGGCGACGGCCAGCAGGACGGCGGCGGTCAACGGCAACAGGCCCCTGCTGAGCAGGGCGCAACGGTGAGGAGTGGCAAGCAGGTTCATGGGGGTGGTTGGAGGTGGGTTTGGTACAGGGAGCTTTGAGCGCCGAACCCCTGCACAAGGCTATTTGGGGTCGACATCATCAATACGCGCCACCGTCGCGAATGGATTCATGTCGGCATGAGAACTTCTAAAGACGAGCAATTTGCTTGGTTTTTCTGAATCCAGTTCCGGTGTGTCCTGCGTATTGACCGTGACGGCTGTCACACATGGCGCCCCGTCAACCAATGAACCCTCACATCAACAAGTCAACAGGACACACCATGAGCACCCTCCAGAATCCCCCATCCCTGATCACTTCACCGGCTTCGCGCCGTGGCTTCATCCGCGGTGGCGGCGCCCTCTCGGCCGTTGCGGTGGCACTGCTCGCAGGCAAGGATGTGATGGCGCAAGGCATGAAGAGCGACACGTCGAAGGACGTGGACATCCTCAACGTGGCTCTGGGTCTGGAGCATGAAGCCATCAACGCCTACCAGCTCGGTGCAGGCAGTGGCCTGCTGCAAAAGCCTGTGCTGGACGTGGCAGTGCAGTTCCAGGGGCACCACAAAACCCATCGCGATGCGCTGGTGGCCACCATCCAGAAACTGGGCGGGAAACCTGTGGCCGAGATGAAGCTTGAGGAATACGCCAAGGCGCTCAACGCTGGCGCACTCAAGAGCCAGGGTGACGTGCTCGACCTGGCCGCGCGCCTGGAGCTGGGCGCCACGAATGCCTACCTGAGCGTGATTCCCGCACTGGGCGACCGCGAGCTGGCCAAGGTCGCCGCGCGACTCGCGGCCGACGAAACCATGCACTACACGGTGCTTACCAGTGCGCTGGGCCGTTCGCTGCCACCAGGCGCACTGTCTTTCGGCGCCTGAACATTTGAGTCTCCAAGGACCGGGGCGGTCATGCGCCGCCTCGGCCTTTATTGCTGTCACTTTTGTTTTTTCAACCCTGCCTACAAGCACTTCGAGGAGTTACCCATGATCATCAAGACCACCCTGGCCGCTGCCGCCGCCCTTTCCCTCGCTGCCTGTGCCTCCAACATGAGCGCACCGTCACCCATGACGTATTCCCAGGCTGCCCTTCCCGCCGCCGTGCAGGTGCCCGCCGGCAACAAGGTGGTGATGGAAACCGTTGGCGTGGGCCAGATCACCTACGAATGCCGTGTCAAGACCGACATGCCCGGCCAGTACGAGTGGGTGTTTGCGGGCCCCGACGCCAAGCTGATGGACCGCAGTGGCAAGCAGGTGGGCACGTACTATGGCCCGCCCGCTACCTGGGAAAGCATGGACGGTTCCAAGCTCACCGCCACCCAGCTCGCGGTGGCACCCGGTGGCACGGGCAACATTCCGCTTCAGCTGGTGAAGGCCAACCCCGCCATGGGCATGGGCGCCATGCAGGGCGTGAGCTACATCCAGCGCGTGGCCACCAAGGGTGGCGTTGCGCCAGCGATGCCCTGTGGTGCAGCCAACACGGGTGTCAGGCAGATCGTGAACTACGAAGCCGACTACATCTTCTACAAGGCGGGCTGATCTTTGCCCGACCGGACCAGAGGGCACCTTCTGGGGCCTTCGGGTTCGATCTTTGCATGGCTGTGGATCTGGCCATGAACACGGCTCATGCGTTCATGCCGCGTGGTTGAATCCTTCCAGCAGATTCACAGCATTGGTGCCCACCGCCTCTACTGCGTAGCCGCCCTCGAAGGTGAAGAGCGTGGGCTGACCGGCACTGGCCAGCGCTGCACCCATGGCGAAATAGTCACCGCTCTGAAGCGTGAAGCCTGAGATCGGGTCGCCTTCAAAGGTGTCCAGGCCCATGGGCACCACCAGCGCGTCCGCCTTGAATGCGGCAACAGCGTCCAGCGCCTGGTCCAGCGCCGCGCGCCAGGTGGCAAAGTGGGTGCCGCGTGGCAGCGGCAGGTTCAGGTTGAAGCCTTCGCCTGCGCCGGTCCCTCGCTCGTCTGCATGGCCGAGGAAGAACGGGTATTCGGTCGTCGGGTCTCCGTGGATGGAGACCGTGAGCACGTCGTCCCGCTCATAAAAGATGGTTTGTGTACCGTTGCCATGGTGGTAGTCCACGTCCAGCACAGCCACCCTTGCCAGACCGCCGTCGCGCAGGGTCTGTGCGGCAATGGCGGCGTTGTTCAGGAAGCAGTAACCGCCAAAAAAATCCGGCCCGGCGTGGTGGCCGGGGGGGCGGGAAAGTGCGAAGGCACTGCGTTGGCCGGCGAGCAACGCTTGTGCAGCGGCCAGTGCGCAGGCTGCGCCGCCACGCGCAGCCGCCCAGGTGCCAGCGGTCAGTGGTGAGCCCGAATCGAACGAAAACAAACCCAGGCGCGCGGCGAAGTTGTGTGGCAGAGCGTCGGTACGGAAGCCGTTCGGATTGCCCAGAGGCCACACAGAGGGCAGGGCATCACGCTGCGCGTTCTGCGGGTCCATGGCCACCCATTCGTCCCAGGCGCTGACCAGAAATTCCAGGTAGCGTGCACGGTGTACGCGTGCGATGGCCGCATCCAGCTCGGTGTCGCCCACTGCGGGGGTTTCCAGTGCCCCCAGAGGGCGACGCTGCAGTTCAGCCAAGACAAAATCCAGGCGCGCCGGTACTTCGTGGCAGGGCACCATGCGGCCACGAAACATTTCTTCACGTCCCTGGTGCAGGTTGTGGTGGGGGTTGTAGATGGTTTTCATGTGTGGTGCGCTTGCGTTCCATGGTTCGGACCAGAAAACGGGCTGTGATGGTCTCGAGCAGGGAAATCAGTCTGACCCTGCCTGTGAAGAAGGAAAGTGTGCCACTTGGAAATGGGCGCCGCGCCGTGCATCATGATGCAGTTGCCGTCGTGCGGCGTCCGAACTCCCCTACCTATTCAAGGAAAACCCATGCCATCCGGAAAAATCCTCGTCGCCCAGGGTGGTGGCCCCACCGCCGTCATCAACCAGTCGCTCGTGGGGGTGGCGCTGGAGGCGCGGCGTTTTCAGCAGGTGCAGCGGGTGTACGGTGCTCGCCATGGTGTGCGCGGCATCGTGGATGAAGACTTTCTCGACCTCACCCAGGAAACCAGCCACAACCTGGAAGCGGTGGCCAACACGCCGTCTTCGGCGCTGGGCTCCACCCGCGACAAGCCCGACCTCAAGTACTGTCAGGAAATCTTCAAGGTGCTGCGCGCGCACGAGATCGAACACTTTTTCTACATTGGTGGCAACGACTCTTCGGACACCGTGCGCATCGTCAGCGAAGAAGCCCGCAAGGCCAGCTACCCACTGCGCAGCATCCACATTCCCAAGACGATCGACAACGACCTGGTGGGCAGCGACCACACGCCCGGTTTCCCATCGGCTGCGCGTTTCGTGGCGCAAGCCTTTGCCGGTGCCAACCTCGACAACGCAGCCTTGCCTGGGGTGTACGTGGGCGTGGTCATGGGACGGCATGCGGGTTTTCTGACCGCGGCTTCGGCGCTGGGCAAGAAGTTTCCCGATGACGGCCCGCACCTGATCTACGTGCCTGAGCGTGTGTTCGACATTCCCCGATTCCTGGCCGACGTGAAAGCCACTTACGAGCGCTTTGGACGCTGCGTGATCGCGGTGAGCGAGGGCATTCACGACGCTTCGGGCCAGCCCATCATCACCCAGCTGGCCAGGGACGTGGAGAAGGACGCCCATGGCAACGTGCAACTCTCAGGCACCGGCGCACTGGCCGATCTGCTGTGCGAGGAGATCAAGACCAAGCTCGGCATCAAACGCGTGCGTGGCGACACCTTCGGCTACCTGCAGCGCAGCTTCATCGGCTGCGTGTCGGACGTGGACCAGCGTGAGGCCCGCGAAGTGGGCGAAAAGGCGGTTCAGTTTTCCATGTGGGGTGGCGTGGATGGTTCGGTGGCCATCAAGCGCACGGGTTTTTATTCGGCCGACTACGAACTGCTGCCGCTGGAGGCCGTGGCGGGAAAGACGCGGGTCATGGAAGACGAGTTCATCACCGCCAGCGGCACCGATGTGACCGATGCCTTTCGCCTTTATTTGCGGCCGCTGCTGGGTTCGGGTATGCCGGACGCCTTCCGGCTGCGCCCCAACGGGGTGTCCAAAGTGTTGAACACCCGTTAGCAATATTGCAGGAAATGCCCGCCCTTGTCGGGAACCGGATGGCCATTGGAAGCTTCCCAGGATCAGGTTGGAATCTGACGCACCACCTTCACGACACATCCATTCGGTGTTTTTTTGACTGTCATGTTGAAGTATTTCCTCATCTTGGCCGCCAGCGTGCTGTTGAGCACGGGCGCCCACGCCGACAACTGCGAGCCTCTGCGTGCTCGGATCGAGGCCAATATCGCTGCCAAAGGCGCGACGGGCTTTACGGTCACCGTGGTCAACGCAGATGCCGTGGTCTCGGGTGACACCGTGGGCACCTGCGGCCAGGGCACGAGGAAAATCGTCTACGCGCGAGGTTCAGATGCTCCTGGCGGTGCAGCCGCGCGCCCCAAGCGCACATCCTCAGACGAGGACATCTGGGTCGAGTGCCGCGACGGATCGATGGTCAAAGGCGGTGGCTGCAAGCCCTGAAAATCCATGCCACGCCTTGTTCAAGCCCTCAATCAGAACGGGTGTTGTCTTCCCACCTTGCATGGCTTGCTGGTATGAATTGCCGGGTAACGCGGGGGTTGTTCTGGCCATCAACGACCAGAAAATCCACGAAACTGCAATCATGAAAGCTGCGTGAAGACAGCACAGTGGGCGGGTGACTCCGACCAGCAGAGCCCCCTTGGCTCCGATCCTCACCAAAAAGATCGCTCACTGACCGCTTGTTCTGGCGATTGCCTTCTTTTTTGAAGTGATGAATGATGACCTCTGACGCGCACAGCTATCTGTCTGGCCTTTCAAATCCCTTCCCTTCATCCCGCGTGACAACCAGTCACAACCAGGCTTTTTCCACGTTTCTCCCTTCCGGGTTCCGCAATCTGCGAAAGCAGCGCTACCGTGGGGAAGATTTCGATATTTCTGTCTCTGCGCTGAGCTCTGTGGACCAGGAGCACATCCGGAAGCTCTATGGGTTTGCCAAGGGCATTTACGTTCGCTGGGTAGAGATGCGGGATGCGCCGGATTGGGACGCGCTGAGGAGGATGGTCCTTTCCTTCCTGTCGCCGCCCCTGTCCACATCGGCCAAAGAGCTTGGTGTGGACTCGCTGGCGCACTGTGCGCGGGGTGAGGCAGAGCAGGCGCTGGGCAAGGTGCTTCACGATCTTCGGGGTGGGGCCCTGATGCCGCTGCAACTCTACGCGCACATGGCCGAATGGGATGCCGATCCAGTGCATCTCCGAAGCGCGGCCTTCCTTGCCCGTGATCAGGCCAAGATCATGAGAAACGTGTTGCCGGATCTGGATCCAGAGGTCCGCAGCGCCGATGAGGCCGAGAAGCCCCACTACATCCAGGCCGTGGTGGAAAAGTGGGACTTGTTCCGGTTCGAACGCGCCAATCAGGCGCCGGGCCATGTCAACGTCACCTGTGCCTACGACGGGCTGCTGGCCTCCTGCTGCCTGGAGGCTTCTGCGGTCGACCGGATCGTCTACAACTACATCAACAACGCCATTCGATTCACCGCAGGTCCTGTCATCAACATGGAGATCGTTCCTGTCGGTGACCACGCGGTGCGTTGGATCGTGGCCAACCCCATCACCCCCGACCAGGCCGAGTGGCTCAAGAAGAGCACGAACGGGGATTTGTCCAGCCTGTTTCGGGGTGGGGTGACACGGGGAGGCAATGGCCTGGGTCTTTCAAACTGTGCCGACTTTGTGGCGGCAGCGTTTGGCCTGCCTGACATCAATGCCGCGCTGGAGGGCAAGTATCTGGGAGCGGTGGTGGAGGATGGCTGGTACCTGGCGTGGGCGCACTGGCCTTCCCTCTACACCCAATAAACAAGAGCGGCGGGCGCCACCCGTTCCAGATCCGCGTATCTGCGCCTCAGCCCAGTTCCTTGAACCCCTGCAGGCGCGCCAGTGGTGTGAACTCGCCTGCCCGTTTGTCCTTCATGGCGGCAATGGATTCGCGCACGTGGGCGTTGCTCCAGATCGCGCCCTGCAGCCAGCCCATCTGGCGCAGGCTGTCTTCCACCGAGTGGTCGCGCGCATAGGTCACCGCCTGCTTGGTGCCCCAGATGGCCACCGGGGGTTTGCTGGCGATTTCTCTGGCGCATTGCAGCGCGGCGGACACCGTGGCCTCGTGCGTGTCGAACACCTCGTTGACCAGGCCATAGGTCAGCGCCTTGCTGGCGGGCATACGTCGGCCCGTGTAGGCCATTTCCTTGACCACTGCAAACGGAATGAGCTTGGGCAGGCGCTGCAGTGTGCCCACGTCGGCCACCATGCCGATGTTGATTTCCTGGATGCAGAAGAAGGCGTCGGCACTCGCGTAGCGGATGCAGGCCGTGGTGACCATGTCCACCGCGCCGCCAATGCAACCGCCCTGGATGGCGCAGATCACCGGGATGCGCAGGTTTTCAATCTTGGTGAAAGTGGCCTGCATGTCGGTGAGCAGGTCGAAGATGGCGGCCCGGCCTTCGGGGCTCTGGTCGTCCATCTGGATGGCCCCGGCAAAGGTTTCCAGTGCCATGCCTGCGCTGAAATGCTTGCCGGTACTGCTGATGACCAGTGCCCGGGCCGTTCCTTCGTTGTGAAGGGTCGTGAGCACCTCGTCCAGCTCGCGCCAGAACGTGGGATGCATGGTGTTCATGGCCTCCGGGCGGTTGAGCACCAAGTGGGCGACTTGGTCTTCAAGCCTGAATTCGAAGCATTGAATGTCTGATTGCATGGTGATCTTCAGCCTGAGTGAATGAGCGGTGGCCCCGGAGATGGGTGATTGTGTCAAGCGCTCGGTGGCTCGCTATGTCTCTTGGGTGTCTTGATCTATCTGTCATGGACAAAATTGATTGACGAACGCAAACCGCAGGTCGATGGACCTCGAAATTGCTGCACCGCTGATACTTGAAATAGTTTGTCATAGACAAAAACAATCCGGGTGATAGATCAAGTTTCCCTGTGGAACGTCGAAACCCCATCAGCGACAGTTTGTGCCACGGAGCTTCCGTGCCGACGCGCAAGACCTGCACCCGGAAGGCGTTGCAGGCGATTCAACAATTATTCAGGAGCGTCTTTCATGGCTTTCGGTTCAATGACGGTGGGCAAGCGGCTGTATGTGGGCTTCGGCCTGATGCTGGCGATTCTGGTGGCGGTCGCTGTGATGGCGATCATCAAGGTGCAGGCGATCAACACAGCGCTCAAAGCCAACAGCGAGGAACATGCAGCCATTCAGCGCTTCGCGATCAACTTCCGCGGTTCAGCGCACGATCGGGCCATTGCCGTGCGCGACGTGGTGCTCAGCAGCTCCAGTGCCGACCGCGCCAGGGAGGTCGCCACCATTGGTGAGCTGGCCCGCTTCTACGCGGACTCCGCAGGACCGCTGGAAAAGCTGCTGCAGACTTCAGCCGATGCCAGCCAGCTGCGCACGCTCTATGGCGAGATCCAGGATATCGAAAACAGGGCTGTGGCCACCACCCGCACCGTGATCGGGCTGGTGGATGCCGGCGATAACGAGCGCGCGCAGGCGCTGCTGTGGAACGAAGCCAAGCCGCAGTACGTGGCCTGGCTCGGCGCCATCAACAAGCTGATCGACTTCGAGGAAGCGAGGCTGCAGGAGCAGAACGCGGTGGCCATGGGAGAGGCCGGTCGCTTCCTGTCGCTGATGCTGGGTGCCCTGGTGGTGGCCCTGTTGTGCGGACTGGGTCTGGCATTGACGATTTCGCGCAGTATCGTGCGCCAGCTGGGCGCCGAGCCGGAGGAACTTGGCCAGGTGGCACAACGCGTGGCGGCGGGCGATCTCAGCCCTGTGCGCGGCGCCTCCAGCGCAGCGCCCGAAAGTGTGCTGTCGTCACTGGGGGCCATGCAGGCCAGCCTGGCCCATGTGGTGGGTCAGGTGCGCACCGCTTCCGACTCCATCGCCATCGGCTCGACCGAAATCGCCACTGGCAACGCCGACCTTTCACAGCGAACCGAGCAGCAGGCCTCCAACGTGCAGCAGGCCGCTGCTTCGATGGCGCAGATGAACACCACCGTACAGGGCAACGCGGACACCGCGCGCCAGGCCACCCAGCTGGCAGGCTCTGCGAGTGCCGCAGCCGAAGAAGGCGGCAAGGTGGTGAACCAGGTGGTGGCCACCATGGACGACATCTCGGCCAGCTCGCGCAAGATCGGCGACATCATTGGCGTGATCGATGGCATCGCTTTCCAGACCAACATCCTGGCGCTGAACGCCGCCGTGGAAGCCGCACGAGCAGGTGAACAGGGAAGGGGCTTTGCCGTGGTGGCCAGCGAAGTGCGCAGTCTGGCACAGCGCAGTGCCGGCGCCGCCAAAGAGATCAAGGAACTGATCGGCGCCAGTGTCGACAAGGTCGAGGCGGGTTCGCGCCTGGTGAGCGAGGCTGGCACCGCGATGGACGACATCGTGAGTCAGGTGCGTCGTGTTTCCGACCTCATCAGCGAGATCAGCGCCTCCACCATCGAACAAACCACCGGGATCGGTCAGGTCAGCGGTGCGGTTTCTCACCTGGACCAGACCACACAGCAGAACGCCGCGCTGGTGGAGCAGAGCGCCGCAGCGGCGGCGAGCCTGGAGCAGCAGGCGGGCAGGCTGGCCGAGGTAGTCAAGACTTTCAGGCTGGGACACACCAGCTGAACCTGCGGGTACGCTGAACTCAGAACAGCTGATCCATCGTCAGAGCCGGTGTGCTGGGCGGAACCGCGCCCAGCGTGGTCACTTCATCGGCCCGTCTGAGCGAGCCCACGCGCACCCCCAGCAGACGGATGCGCCGGCTCAGATCCACCCGTTTGAGACACAGACCGGCCTGGCGGCGCAGGGTGGCAGCGTCGTCGGTGAAATGCTCGATGGTCACATCGCGCGTGACGATCTGGAAGTTCTCATAGCGCAGCTTCACGCCGATGGTTTTTCCCATGTAGCCCTTTCGCTGCAGGTCGGCTGCCACCTGTTCGCACAGGCGCGTGAAGATGGCACCCAGTTCGACGCGGTCGCGCACCGCGTGCAGGTCGCGCTCAAAAGTGGTTTCGCGGCTCATGCTCACCGGCTCGCTCTCGGTCACCACCGGTCGTTCGTCGCGACCCCAGCTCACCTCATGCAGCCAGGCACCGTAGCTTTTGCCGAAAGTGTCGATCAGCCAACCTCGATCGCGTGCGGCCAGTTCGCCAATGGTATGGATGCCATGGCCTTGCAACTTGGCGTCGGCCTTGGGGCCTACGCCGTTGATCTTGCGGCAGGGCAGGGGCCAGATCAGGCTTTGCACGTCCTCAGGCATCACGACGCTGATGCCGTTGGGCTTCTTGAATTCGCTCGCCATCTTGGCGATCAGCTTGTTGGGCGCCACGCCGATGGAGCAGGTCAGGCCGGTCGCCTGGAAGATGCTTTTCTGGATCAGCCGCGCCAGCACGCGCCCACCCTCGCGCTGCCCGCCAGGCACCTCCGTGAAATCGATGTAGACCTCGTCCACGCCCCGGTCTTCCATCACCGGGGCAATTTCTGCGATGGTGTTTTTGAACAGTCGCGAAATGCGCCTGACCTCGTCGAAGTCCACCGGCAGCAGGATGGCCTGCGGACACAGCTTGGCCGCCTTCATCAGCCCCATGGCCGATCCCACGCCGAACTGCCGTGCCGGGTAGGTGGCGGTGGTGGCCACGCCGCGCCCGGTGTAGTCGGCCAGGCGTGGAAAGAAGTCGACTGGAATGCGGTCCAAAGTGTCCGGTCCCCATTCGCGATCGGGGAGGGCGCTGCGCAGGCGCGCGAACACGTCGGCTTCACGCCGCCGCCCACCACCAATCACCACGGGCAGGCCTTTGAGCTGCGGGTAGCGCAGCAGCTCCACCGACGCAAAAAAGGCGTCCATGTCCAGGTGGGCGATGCGCCTCTGATTGGGGCGATGTAAAGGGGTGGGCGAACTCACGCGGGCAAGCATAGCGGGATTACCATGGCAAGCATGTGGCGCCTGCCGCTCCCAACGTTGCCCACGGGAAAGACCTCTCATGAACACACTGTCTCGTCTGCTCACCGCCTTGCTGGTCGCTGCAGGTATTGCGCTCGCCGGCTTCGCCGTCGGTCAGGGCCTGGAACGCTTTCGCATGTCGGATCGCTCGGTCACGGTCAAGGGGCTGGCCGAGCAGGCGGTGGAGAGCGACTTTGCCATCTGGACGCTGGGCTTTCGCCGTGCGGGCGCCGAGTTTGGCGCGGTGCAGCAGGCGCTTTCGGGCGACCGCGACCAGGTGGTGGCGTTCCTGAAATCGCGCGGCTTCACCGACGACGAGATCGAGGCCCGGCCGCTGCAGGTGCAAGACCTTTACGCTCGCGAGTACGCTCAGGCAAACCAGCCCTTTCGCTTCAACGGCACGGGGCAGGTGCTGGTGAAGTCGGCCCGCGTGGCCGACGTGGAAAGCGCCGCCCTGGCGATCGACCCGCTGATTCAGGCCGGCGTGCAACTTGGCGGCGAAAACGAAGGCGGCCGCAGCGGCCCGCGCTACCAGTTGCGCGGCTTCAACGACATCAAGGCCCCGTTGCTGGCCGAAGCCACCCGCAACGCCCGGGAACAGGCCGACAAGTTCGCTGCGGAAGCCGGCGCCCGCCTGGGGCCGCTGAAGAACGCCAACCAGGGTGTGATCCGCATCACCGGGGATGATGGGAATGACTTTGATGATGGTGGTTCACGCACCAAGCGGCTAAGGGTGGTGAGCACATTTGAATATGAGTTGAGGTAGCCCGTTCGCGATTCAGGCTGTGGCTTTGCTCCCTCGCCCCTCTGGGGAGAGGGTTGGAGTGAGGGGCCACGCGCGCCCATTCTCTTCTCCTACGGCTGCTTGGTTTGGCCGGGTCTCGGCCCGGCGGCCGAGTGACTTTCTTTGTCTCGCCAAATAAAGTCACCAAAGAAAGGTGAGCCGGATGCGCTGTCCCTCCGCTGCGCTGCGGGCACACTGCGTTGCTCGGTCCAGGCGGGGTCTGCGCAAACTTGTCCGCTGCGCGGCCTTCGGACATGCGCAGCCCTGATCCGCCCGGCCCTGCGCTACTCGCCAGCGCATGACGGCGGCAGGTGGGGGCGAACTTCCCCTCAGGCGGGGAGTATCCCCATCCACTCACACCGACTTCTTGATCCACCAACCCTTGAACAACCAGGGCAGACTGGGCCCGGTTGCAGCCGACACACCACCCCTGTTTTCGGCACTCACGCCAATCTCGGTCGCGCCTTCCAGTGCGTCTGCCGCCACGGGCATCTGAAACGTTTGGTACTTGCTTTCCACCACGCCCAGTGAGCGTGGCGCGGCGTCGCCAGCGATGGCCCAGATCTGCATCGAATCCTCGCGGCCTTCGCGCACGTCGTTCAAGCGTTGCACCAGCAGCACGCCTTGCTGCGGGTCGTGCGTGATCAGCATGGCGGGCAGGTTCTGGTTGTCCTGCAGCACGGACACGAACCGAACCTGCGACGTCTGGTCCAGGCGGCCCTGCAGGTGGCTGATCTGCGCTTTGAGCTGTTCGAACATGCTGGCACTGGTGGCCCAGGCCAGCAGCAGGGCAATCATCAGCACCACGGAAGCGATGCGCCACCAGGGGCTGACGCCGGTGCGGGGAGAGGGTGAGTTCATGGAGCGTGAAGAGAGGAGTGGAAAAAGGCCGCGTACATTGTCCGACAAGCTCAACGGCCCGCATTGCGACATGTCAACCAAACCTCTTTCCGGTGCGAAATGCCCCGTCCAGCAACACCCAGGCTCCGGCTTCGCCGGTCCGAAGGTGTGCCCCCTGGAGGGGGTGACGGGCGAAGCCCGGCGCGGGGGTGGGCTCACCTTTCGGCGCGGGGGTGGGCGTCAGACTAATGGAAACGTTCCAGGCAGCAAGATGGACTTGTCCACCGTGTCCACTTGGGTGTGCCCGCAGAAAGCCATGGTGATATCGAGTTCCCTGTGCAGGATCTGAAGGCACTTGGTGACGCCGGCTTCACCCATGGCGCCCAGTCCATAAAGGAACGGCCTGCCGATGTAGACGCCTTGCGCGCCCAGGGCGCGGGCCTTGAGCACGTCCTGCCCGCTGCGGATGCCGCCGTCCATGTGGATTTCGATCTGCCCGCCCACAGCATCGACGATGGTGGGCAGGGCTTCGATGCTGCTCTGTGCGCCGTCCAGCTGTCGGCCACCATGGTTGCTCACGATCAGTGCATCGGCACCGGACTGCACCGCCAGCCTCGCGTCTTCCACGTCCTGAATGCCTTTGAGGATCAGCTTGCCGCCCCAGCGGTTCTTGATCCACTCCACGTCTCCCCAGTTGAGGCCTGGATCAAACTGTTTGGCGGTCCATTCGCTGAGGCTGCCCATGTTGTCCACCCCGCTCACATGACCCACGATGTTGCCGAACTGACGGCGCTTTGTGGCTAGCATGCCCAGCGCCCAGCGCGGCTTGGTGGCGATGTTGATGATGTTGGGAAGGGTGAGCTTGGGTGGTGCAGACAGGCCGTTCTTCAGATCCTTGTGGCGCTGGCCCAAAATCTGCAAGTCCAGCGTGAGCACCAGCGCGCTGCAGCCTGCGGCCTTGGCGCGGTCGATCAGGCGTTCTATGAACGCGCGGTCTTTCATCACGTAGAGCTGAAACCAGAATCCGGGTCCGGCATGCTCCGCCACGTCTTCGATGGAGCAGATGCTCATGGTCGACAGCGTGAACGGAACGCCGAACGCACGCGCGGCGCGTGCCGCCAGGATTTCGCCATCGGCGTGCTGCATGCCGGTCAGACCTGTGGGGGCGATGGCCACCGGCATGGCGACCTTCTGGCCGATCATGGTGGTGGCGGTGGATCGGTTCTCCATGTTCACCGCCACCCGCTGACGCAACTTGATTTTCTGGAAGTCGTCGTTGTTGGCGCGGTAGGTGCTCTCCGTCCATGAGCCGGAATCGGCGTAGTCGTAAAACATGCGCGGTACGCGTTTCTGGGCCAGCACGCGCAGGTCTTCGATGTTGGTGATCACGGCCATAGGTTTGTCTCCGGAGTTTTTTTGGGTTGCCGCGATGTTAGCGAGGTGGGCCGCAAAAGGCTTGTGAAAGCGCAACTGCTGAGTTTGAAATTTTTGATGAGACAGTCACTTGGGCGTGGCCTCATCCCCGCCTTCCCCCAAAGGGAGAAGGGGCCATACGGGCTCCCTTCCAGCAGAGAGCGTTTGCCTGCGACAACTTTCTGGCTCCTTCCCCCTCTGGGGGAAGGCTGGGAAGGGGGCTCGGCGCACAAAAACGCCATGCCCATCCCATCCAGGCCTGCAGACTCGGTCAAGCCAGCCGATCCGCTACCAGCCCGATGACGATGGAAGGCAGTGGCAGCACACACTTGCGAATCGCAGATGCCCCTTGTCAGACACGCCTGCCCAGCCGCTCACTTTGCCGTGATCTTCTGCTCCTTGATCAGCTTGCCCCATTCGGCAGACTCTCGCACCACATCGGCAGCCAACGGCCCGGCCGACATGTAGGCGGGTACGGCACCCTGCTGGGCCGCCACCTGCGCAATATCCGGCGCATCCATGACGGTTTTCAGTGTGTCGCTCAGGCGCTGCACGATGTTGGCCGGCGTGCCCGCCGGTGCCAGCACATACAGGCGCGGCACGGCAGAGAAGCCGGGCAGGGCGTCAGAGAGGGGCGGAATGTCTTCAGCCCCGCTCAGCTTCACCGGGTTCATGACCGCCAGGGCGCGCAGCTTGCCCGCACGGGCCTGGGAGATGGCCGATGTGGCGCTCACCACGCCAATGGGCACATGACCACTGATCACATCTGAGATGATCAGCGATGCCCCGCGGTACGGAATGTGCACCACGTAGCTGCCGGTCTTGCCCTTGATCATCTCAAACCCGAGGTGGTGCACCGTGCCCACGCCTGATGTGGCGTACGAGTAGCGGCCAGGGTTGTCCTTCAACATCTTCACGAACTCTGCCGGTGTCTTGGCGGGCAGTTCGTTGTTCGTCACGATCACCAATGGCAGGGTGAAGACGCTGGCCACTGGCGTGAAGCTCTTGATGGGATCAAAGCTCATTGGCGGCTGCAGGTGCTGCGCGATCAGCAGCGAACTGTCGCCCAGCATCAGGGTATAGCCGTCAGGTTCAGCGCGCGCCACGTTGTCACCAGCGATCAGGCCGGCAGCGCCTGCGCGGTTGTCCACCACCACCTGCTGGCCCAGCAGCGGCGACATGCGTGCTGCGATCAGCCGCGCCATCGCGTCGACCCCGCCGCCGGCCGCGTACCCCACGACCATGCGCACCGGCCGTTCCGGCCAGGCCTGTGCCCAGGCGCTGGTGCCCGTGGCTGCGGCCAGAGCAGCCACCACCGCCCACCGGCGGTTCAGTGAAATGCCTGTCTTGTTCCGTTTTCCGTTCTGCATGCTTGTCTCCTTGTGTTGTGTCTTGTTGTGTTTTTTTCAGGCCTTGCCTGCGCCCCGTGAGCCTGGGCGTTTGGCCAGTTCGGCCAGTCGCTCCGGATTGGGGTTGAAGCCCAGGCCCGGTGTTTCCGGCAGGCGCAGCACGCCGTGCTCGGGTTTGGGCAGGTCGTCAAACACCAGTTCACAGCACTGCACGGCCACCGAGTGGTATTCCACCAGCGATCCATTGGCCAGCCCAGCGTGCAGATGCATGTTGTGGTGAGGCCAGGCCCCGCCGTTGGCGAAGCGTGTGTTGAAAGCCGCGGCCATGCCGGCAATGCGTCCGCACTGGGTGAAACCCCCGCTGATGCACGCATTGGGTTGCACCACATCCACCGCCTGCGCCACCAGCATGTCGCGAAAGCGCGATGCCAAGCCTTCGTTCTGCCCGGCGGCCAGCGGAATCGAGGTCTTGGTCCGAAGTCGCGCCAGATTGGGAATGTCGTTCTGCGACACCGGTTCTTCAAAGAAGCTGATGTCGTAGGGCTCCACCTTCTTGGCAAGTGAAAGCGCGTGAAAGTAGTCGAGGCTGCAGTTGGCGTCGATGTAGATCTGCACGTCCGGTCCCACGGCCTCGCGCACGGCGCGAATGCGCTGCACGTCCTCGGCAATGACCCGGTCCATCGGCCGGGGTTCGTCGCGCCGCGCCAGCGCGTGGTGGCCCACGGTCATCTTCAAGCGCGAGAACCCGCGCTCCACCCAGGCGCTTGCAGCGGCAGCCAGTTCGCCACGGTCAAAAAATGCAAAGCCGAAGGTGGCGTACACCGGCACTTCAGAGCGCGCACCCCCCAGCAGGCGCCAGCATGGTTGCTCCAATGCCTTGCCCTTGATGTCCCACAACGCCAGGTCGATGGCTGCAATGGCATGACTCGCGTAGCCAGACTGCCCGCGCGGTGTGAGCAACCAGTACAGCCGCTCCCAGATCAGCTCGTGACGCATCGGGTCCATGCCGATCAAATGGTGTGCGGCAATGTCGTTGACGATGCTGCCAATCACTTCTTCTTCGGTGATGGCGGTCATGCCGGTGCCAATGAGGCCGGTGTCGGTCTCGATGGTGACGAGACAGACGGACAGGCTGGTGGTTTGTGTCCGGCTCGGCGATTTGACTTCGACCGGCAGGTTCAGCGGCGTGGCGCTGACGCGTGTGATTTTCATGTTGTCTCCTGCGTCACCATGTTGGCAACGGTTTTTCTTGTAGGGCTTGTGTGCAGTTTATGAACGGCTGTGCGTTCGCGGCAATGGCATGCGGCAAACGCTGCTTTCGCGAAACGCGAAAGCTCCACAAACCGCTGGGATCAGCTCAGGAGGGCACGAACCAGAGTGGCCGCAGCCGGCGCCAGCGGTGCATCGGTCCGGGTGGCAATATGGTGGGTGCGCCGTGCCCACGGGTCGGTCAGCGGTACGGCCGTCAGCGGCAGATGCGCCAGTTGTGGCGCCACGGCTTCCAGCGGCAGCACGCCCACGCCCAGGCCGGCCGCCACCATGCGGCACACGGCGTCAAAACCGCGCATGCGCATGCGAACGTTCAGCGGCTTGCCCGCGCTGGCCGCTGAAGCGGTCAGCCGGTTGGACAGTGCCGTGCCGTCAGAAAGCGTGATGAAGGGTTCGTCCAATGCGTCTGCCAATCGAAGGCGCTTGCGGCTCGCCAGCCGGTGCGAGCGCGGCGTCAGCAGCACCAGGGTATCGGTGAAGAACGGGGCAAACTTCAGGCCGGCGGGTGGCACAGGCAGGTCCACGACCCCAAAGTCGGCCCGACCTTCGATCAGCGACAGCGGAATCTCAGGGCTGCCGCGCTCTTCCAGATCGATGTGGATCAGCGGGTGCGCTGTCATGAATTGCGCCAGCCGTTGTGGCAACACCTCCAGCAAAGCCGACGTGTTGGCCACCACGCGCACCTGACCCTGCATGCCCTGGCTGTAGCCCTGCAGGTGTTGCGCCAGGCGGTCGGCGTCGGTCAGCAGGGCGCGGCTGCGTTGCACCAGCATCTGGCCCGCCGGGGTGAGCTTGACGCCGCGTGAAGATCGTTCGAAGACTCGGAAGCCCAGCGCTTCCTCCAGTCCCGTGATGCGTGAGCTGGCGGCTGCCACGGCCAGTTGGAGCCGTTCGCTGGCTGCGCTGATCGAGCCCAGGTCGGCGGCAGCGATCACCACGCGCAGGGTGCCCAGGTCAATCGATTCGTTCATTGGGGTCAGGATGGTTTTGAAAATTTTTGTGGCTGAGTGATCAGAACTCAGTCCTTGGACGCTACCCTGCGTCTGCGGTGGAGCCTGTCCGGCCGACGCTTTCTGGCGTCAAAGCGGCCTCGCGTTCGGCTGGGGTCAATGGTTCCACCCAGTCCAGTTGCTTCTCCAGCACTTCCACCGTGGCTTCCGACGCATCAGCCCCGCGCGCCTGGCGCTCGGTGATGCGCTGGCGCAGCACTTCCACTGGTGCGTCGCAGGCGAGGATGTGAAACGGCACGCCCGCACCCTGCGCCAGCGCCGCAAATTCGGCGCGTTCGGCCGCCCGCAGAAAGGCCGCATCCACCAGTACCGTCCAGCCGTCGGCCAGCAGCAAGCGTGCGCGCGACAGCAACGAGGCATAGGTGTCGCTGTTCGACTTGGGGGTGTAGAGCCCGCTGTTCAGGCCCGATCCGCTGGTCGCGAGCGCACTCATGCCATGCAGTCGTTTGCGCTCCACATCGGAGCGCAGGCGGATCGCTCGCCCGCTGGCCTCTGCCGCCAGCCAGCGGCTGGAGGCCCAGGTTTTGCCGCTGCCCGAGAGGCCGTGGGTGATGAGCAACAGCGGTGCGGGTGGGTGGGCGATGTCCCGCGCCAGCGCGAGGTAGCGCCTGACTTCGGCCAGGCTTGCATCGGCCTCGGGTGAGCTTCCGGCGCCACCCAGCTGCCCCAGGCGAATCGCCGCCACCTTGGCGCGCACCCCGGCGCGGTAGCTGGCATAGAAAGTCCACACGGTGTGCGCCGATACATCGCCACTGGCGTCGAGCCAGGCGCTCAGCAGCACGTTGGCCAGGCCGGGGCGGGCGTGGGCCAGCAGGTCCATCCAGGCAAAGGCCATGTCGTTGGCCACGTCGATCCAGCGCAGTGAGTCGTTGAACTCGATGGCGTCGAAAGGCAACACCTCGACTTCGCCATCGCCACCTATCAGCACCAGATTGGCCAGGTGCAGGTCGCCGTGCCCCTCCCGCACGCGGCCCTTCTGGCGCCGCCGCGAGAGCAGCGGTTCGATGGCGTTGTAGCGCTGTTCGGTCCATTCACCCAGCTCGCGCACCAGGGCGGTGTCGGCGGGGTCGGTCAGGGCCGTGCGCAGGGTGTCGAAATTGTCGCGCGGCCAGCGCATGGCCGCGGTCGGATGGCCCCAGGGCTGGTCGCTGGTGGCCACGGCGGCCCGCGCCTGAAACAGCGCCATGCGCCACGCCAGCCCAGCCATGTGCTCGGGTGTCAGTGCTCCGCGCTCGCACAGGTGGTCGAGCCGGGACGCCTCGTCAAAGCGGCGCATCTGCACCGCGAATTCGATCGGCTGCCCCGCGTCTGCCTTGCCAGGCTCGCCCCAGCGCGGCTGCCCGGGTGTGCCCAGGATGGGCAGTACCCCCAGGTACAGCTGTGTGGCTGGCCGGCTGAGATTCTGGAAGCGCCGGTTCACCCGAACCTCCGTCTCGCAGGCCTGGCGGCGCAGGGCCAGGGTGCTGAAATCCATGAAGGGAAACCGCACCGGCTTCTTGATCTTGTAGGCGAATTCGCCCGCGAGCAGCACCCAGGCGCCGTGGGTTTCCATCAGCTCCACTTTCTGCACCGGGTGGGGAAAGCGTGCCGGTTCCAGCAGGGCGTTGATAAGGGGGGGCAGGTTGTTGGTTGATGCCATGTATTCCACTGTACGGGACCCGAGGCCATGAATGGCATGACCTTTGTCAGTCGGCCTGCCAAAGAACCCGGTTTTTCGCGCTGGCTTAAAGGCTGTCATGTGCGATTTCAGCGCCGCTGAACATGCACGACACCCATGTCAAACCAGTACAAGCGCCGCGCAGCGTTGTTCCCTACCATCGGCGCGCCGACCCACTCTCCATTCGATTTGTTGCCCATGCAGCGGCAAGCAAACCTCATCCGGTCGGCATCCTTCCACCCTCAGGAGACAAGCTTCATGACCACGCAACCGAGCTTTCGGCGCATCGCCACCACCAGCAAAATGGCCCTTGCATTGCCCCTCGCGGCAATGGCCTTGGCCGCACAGGCCCAGACCAATCCACCAACCTCCGCCTCGCTCAATGCCACGGCAGGTCCTCTGTCTGTGAGCACGTCATCTGTCTCTTCGTTCGCCGCGCGCGGTTTCGGCGGCGGCACCATCTACTACCCCACGGCCACCGGAAGCTACGGCGTGGTGGCCATCAGCCCCGGCTACACCGCCCGCCAGTCCAGCATCGCCTGGTTGGGCCGCCGCCTGGCCACGCACGGATTTGTGGTCATCACCATCGACACCAACTCCACCCTGGACCAGCCCCCCAGCCGCGCCACGCAGCTCATGGCCGCGCTCAACTACGTGGTCAACAGCTCCAGCACCACTGTGCGCAGCCGGGTCGACGCCAGCAAACAGGCCGTGGCAGGGCATTCCATGGGCGGCGGTGGCTCACTGATCGCCGCACAGAACAACCCGACCCTCAAGGCGGTCTACCCGCTCACCCCATGGAGCGTGTCCAAGAACTACAGCGCCGTTCGTGTGCCCACCATGATCATCGGTGCCGATGGCGACTCCGTGGCATCGGTTTCTACGCACGCTCGGCCGTTCTACAGCAGCCTTTCTTCCAACGTGTCCAAGGCCTACGGCGAGCTGAACAACGCCAGTCACTTCACGCCCAACAGCACCAACACACCCATCGGCCGTTACGCAGTGACCTGGATGAAGCGCTTTGTGGACAGCGACACGCGCTACTCGCCTTTCCTTTGCGGCGCACCGCACGACAGTTACGCCACCCGCACGGTGTTTGATCGCTACGAGCAGAATTGCCCGTACTGAACGGGAGCCTCTGCCATGCCATCTGAAGACCATCGCCTGATGGCCCTGCTGGGCCATGGGCACAAGGTGTCTGACCGGCCTCCGTCCGCGCGGCGCAGCCCCGTGCTGTGGGGCATGGCGGTGGTCGTCGCCGTGGCGGCTGTGTTCTGGGCCCTGGGGGCGCGCGAAAGCACCATCCCAGCGGCCAGCGACGCGGCCGCTGCCGGCGTTGCCGACAAGAACGCGCTGCGCTGGTGGAACCATCCCGGCCTGGGCGCCCACGAGGCGTCCAAGGTGGAGGAGCCTCCTGTGGCAGAGGCGCCCGAGCCAGTGCCCGTTGCACCCCAGGCGTCGAAGCCTGGACTGTTCCAGCTCGATGCCACTGGGCAACTGGCGCTGGACGAGCGGACCCGGTTGGGCGTGGAATCGCTGGTGGCATTGACGGCACCTGAACAGATGCCCGCTGCACTGGAAGCGCATGTGCAAGGGCTGCCGCCAGAAGCCGCTGCCGCCGCGCGCGAGTTCGTGGGCCGGTTTGAGAGCTATGTGGACGCACAAAAAAACACGTACCCACCGGGCAGGGCGCCGTTGGTGCCTGAAGAGGGCCTGGCCGAACTGGCAGGCTTGCAGGCCCTGCGGGAGTCCTACTTTGGGCGCGAGGCGTCTCAACGCATGTATGGGGAAGAAGACGCAGTGGCCAGGCGCCTGCTGGAGCTGATGCGGGAAGACCCGGTGCCCGATGCACCGATGGAAATCAAGGCCATGCGCGCCCAGGCGCGTTACGATGCCGAACGCGATGGCGGTGGTGGCAGCGCACTGCCCCGTTAGAGCTGTTCCGAAGGGTGCGGGCGATTCGGAGCGTTGAAAGGGAGGCCCGCAGAAGCGACAAGGGAGCCCGCATGACCGCGATGCCGCCGAGTTCGAAAGTCCCGCCCATCATGGGTGGCCCTGCACACGGTGCACATGATGGGGCACGCGCGCGGCTGCAGGGCGACAGCTTCACCTACGTCTGTTCCGGCCTCGAAAGCCGGGCGTGCAGGCACGCGGTCACGCTGCTGCACACGCTGGACGCGTTCACTTCGGTGGATGTGGAAACCGAACATGGCACCACACGCGGCCAGTTGGTCTTGGTGGCGCCCCTGGTACCTCGCGTGTTGCGCGCCGGAAACGTTCCCTTCGTGATGGTGGACCTCGAACCCTCGCATCCGCAATATCGCCGGCTCCGAAACACAGATCCATCCGCAGGTGTTCTGTGCCTTGACCATTTGAATCTCAATGTCCTGCGAGACATCGGCAGCCAGTTTCTGCACCAGAAGCTGACTGGCCGCGCACTGGACAAGGCCGTGCGCGACGCGGTGAACCAACTGGCCCAAGCTTTCCCCCAGCCACCCGAGCTGGACGAACGCGTTCGCTGGATGATGTCTGCCATCGACCAGGAGCCTTCGCGCAGCCTCTCGGGCCTGGCAGAAGAGCTGTCCCTGTCCATCGAACACGCATCGCGCCTGTTCTCTAGCCAGGTGGGCGTGTGCCTGCGCACCTACAGCCTGTCCAACAAGATCCGCTACGCCGCCCGCTACATGGGTCGCGGCCACTCCCTCACCGAAGTGGCGCAGATGGCCGGGTTCGTGGATTCGGCCCATTTCGCGAAAGTGTGGACCCGCTGCTACGGTCGCCCGCCGTCGGCTTACTTTCCTGCGAAGAAGACCCGCATGGATGAGGCGAATCTGCCGGGGTGGATTCAGCCACCGTTGGAGTGATGCCGGGTCGATGGGGTGCCGTTGACACAAGAGGCGCAGCCACCAGTCCCGGCAAGACGCCCAGATTGGCTTGCTGAACAGGTCGCTGATCCATTCGAGCGCGCCGCCAGCGGCGGCGCATTCTTCAACTGCAGCTCACACTGCCACAGCCGCTCATGCTGGCCGGGCGCACGCGGCTGGGGTCTGCCAGGGTTTCGGTCTGGGTATTGAAGCCCACCGATTGCAGGTGCAGCGCCAGGCCAGCGTCCATGCTGGCGGCGTGCTGGGGGAACCATTCGGCCAAAGCCTCGGCCAGGCGCGTGATGATCTCGGTATCGCCCTGCGCAAAGTGCGTTTCCACGGCCCGCATGGTTTCCAGAATGGTCGCATGGTGAGCGGCGTGGCAGTTGTCGGCCGAGAAGCCGGTGGCCAGCATCCAGCGTTCTTCTTGCGCGAAGTGGTCCACCGTGTGGGCCAGAAACACTTTGTACAGCGGCAGTTGCTGGTCGGTGGGCGTGGTCAGCAACTGATTGAGTTGCGCCACGAACTCGGCATGGGTGTCGTCCATGCGGTCGTCGCCGACCGAAAGGGCGGTGGACCATACGAGGGCAGGCGACGTTTCAGGTGCAGTGGCAACAGAGTTCATGAGCATCACTCTACCTCTGGCTGGAGGCGGTCACTTTGATGCGGGTCAAGCCCTGTTGGCGGCGAGGCCGGCCGGGTTCCAGCCACTATGATGCGCAGAGGGTCAATCATCAACAACCGGAGGGCGAGATGAATTTCGGGGATGCAATCAAAACCTGTTTCAGCAAATATGTGGGTTTTGAAGGGCGCGCGACGCGCTCCGAATACTGGTGGTGGGTGCTGTTCGTCGTGCTGGTGTCCATTGCACTGGGTGTGCTGAAGCTGCAGATGCTCAGCGGCATCTTCTCGCTGGGTATCCTGCTGCCGTCGCTGGCGGTGGGGGCGAGGCGCCTGCACGACATCGGCAAGAGCGGGTGGTGGTTGCTCATCAACCTGGTGCCGCTGGTGGGGTGGCTGGTACTGCTTTATTTCGCGGTTCAGCCAAGTCAGCCGGGCAGCAACGAGTATGGCGGTGGACAGTGAACACCCCCCACGCCGCTTCGCGTCAACCCACCCTCTCAGGCGCCCTTGGCCTGGAGGGGTGGCGGCACCAGAGGCCCGGCTGAGCCGGTTCCTCGGTGCCCCTGGATTGTGCTGCTTCAACCGTGGTGGCAAAGCTTTGGAGTGGATCCAGCCGCGAGAGAGTTTTGCTTGAGGTGTGGGAAAGGGACACTCAGCCCAGTCTTGCGCGGTGCCGGGCAATTTGATGCAGTACCTGCACCGGCGCCGTGCCACCCAGCGTGTTGCGTGCGTTCAGGCTGCCGCGCAGGCTGAGGCATTCGTACACATCTTTTTCAATGGTGGTGTTGAAACCTTGCAGCACCGCCAGCGGCAGTTCAGACAGGTCGCAGTTGTGTGACACGGCGGCCTTCACCGCATGGGCCACAGTTTCGTGCGCGTCGCGGAACGGCAGGCCCTTCTTCACCAGGTAGTCGGCCAGGTCGGTGGCGGTGGCGTAGCCCTTCTTGGCTGCTTCTTCCATGGCGATGGCGTTGACGGTGATGCCGCCTTCCTTCACGCCGGTGGCGGGGTTCGGCTGGCCACCCACCATTTCCACGAAGATGCGCAGCGTGTCTTTGAGCGTGTCCACTGTGTCGAACAGCGGTTCCTTGTCTTCCTGGTTGTCCTTGTTGTAGGCCAGGGGCTGGCCTTTCATGAGCGTGATAAGACCCATGAGGTGGCCCACCACACGGCCGGTTTTGCCGCGCGCGAGTTCGGGTACGTCGGGATTTTTCTTCTGCGGCATGATCGATGAGCCGGTGGTGAAGCGGTCGGCAATTTTCACGAAGCCGAAGTTCTGGCTCATCCACAGAATCAGTTCTTCGCTGAAGCGGCTGATGTGCACCATGCACAGGCTGGCGGCGGCGGTGAATTCGATGGCGAAGTCGCGGTCGCTCACGCCGTCCAGGCTGTTCTGGCACACCTGCGGCTCGCCTTTTTCATCGACCATGCCCAGCGTGCGTGCCACGCGTTCGCGGTCCAGCGGGTAGGTGGTACCGGCCAGCGCGGCCGATCCCAGCGGAAGGCGGTTGGTGCGGCGGCGCACCTCAAGCATGCGCTCGGCGTCGCGGCTGAACATTTCCACGTAAGCCAGCAGGTGGTGCGCAAAGCTCACTGGCTGGGCCACCTGCAAATGGGTGAAGCCGGGAAGGATCACGTCCACGTTCTTTTCTGCCACGTCCACCAGCGCGGCCTGCAGCTCTTTGAGCAACGGCACGATCAGGTCGATCTCGTCGCGCAGCCAGAGGCGCACGTCGGTGGCCACCTGGTCGTTGCGGCTGCGTCCGGTGTGCAGGCGCTTGCCGGCGTCGCCCACCAGTTGGGTCAGGCGCGCTTCGATGTTCAGGTGCACATCTTCGAGATCGAGTTTCCATTCAAAGCTGCCGTCTTCGATCTCGCTGCGGATTTGTGCCATGCCCCGTTCGATGGCTTCGCGGTCATCAGCACCGATGATGCCTTGCGCGGCCAGCATTTCTGCGTGGGCCAGGCTGCCGGTGATGTCGGCCAGCCACAGTCGCTTGTCAAAAAAGACGCTCGCGGTGTAGCGCTTGACCAATTCGCTCATGGGCTCCGAGAATAGGGCAGACCAGGCTTCGGATTTCTTGTCGAGTTGATTGGTGGACATGGTGTTGCCAGCGGCTGGATGGAAATATGGACGGCGGGTTTCGCCAGAGGCATGGGCGGCAGCGGGTATTTGAGGATCGCTGCAGCAGACAGCACGACCGCGAGGCACCGGCCGCCCCTTTGACGGCCCTGACCTGTGATGCACCCATGAAAGATTCCCGAATTTTATCGACCTTCCAGGATCTGTCCCAGGGCGGCGGCACCCTGCCACTGTCGCAGATGCCCGAAATCGCGCGTCAGCGTGAAATGGTGTTCGACACCTGCAAGGTGGGCGTGGTGATGCGCGCGGTGCTGTTTGTGCAGACCGTGGTGGTGGTGGCTGCCATGTTCAAGGCGCAGACCTGGATGACTTTGTTCACCGAAGTGGCCGTATTCACCAGCGCGGCTTTGCCTGCTGTGCTGGTGTGGCTGCTGGCGGCTTGTGCGCTCAAGCGCCCTTTGAGTCTGCTGCCCATGCCAGCCCAGTGGACGGTGGGCGTGGTGGCTGGAGCGCTGGCAGGTTTGTACGGGTGCGGTCAGCTGGCCTGGATGGGTCTGCTGGACCATGCGCCCTGGCTGGCCAGCGCAGCGGCTGGTGCGCTGATGGCATCTGTGCTGGTGGCGGCACTGGTGTGGCGGGCCAAGGCCCGCGCGCCTGCCGGTACCACAGCGCAGCTGGCAGAGCTGCAGGCGCGCATCCGGCCGCATTTTCTGTTCAACACGCTCAACAGCGCCATTGCGCTGGTACGCGAAGAACCCGCCAAGGCCGAAAACCTGCTGGAAGACCTGAGCGAACTCTTTCGCCATGCCCTGGCAGACACCAAGGAAGCCGTGCCCCTGTGGCAGGAGCTGGAACTGGCCGAACACTACCTGGCCATCGAGCAGGTGCGGTTTGGTGACCGGCTCAAGGTGGAATGGAGCATCGACGAGACCGCTTCAAAGGCCAAGCTGCCGTCGCTGATCCTGCAACCGCTGGTGGAAAACGCCGTCAAGCATGGGGTGGAGCCCAGCCCCGAAGGCGCGGTGGTGCGCATCAGCACCAAGCGGCGCGACGGGGTGGTGATCATCAAGGTCACCAACACCGTGCCGGCTGGCAGCGGCAAGCGTGGTCATGGCCTGGCGCTTGACAACGTGCGCCAGCGCCTGACGTTGCTGCACGACGTGCAAGGCCGGTTCCAGAGCGCCCTCGTCAAGGGTGTGTTTCAAGTCCGGCTTGAAATACCGGTATAAGCAGACATTCAAGCCGGCTTGGCGACGGAGCACGACATGACACTGAAGGTATTGATCGTTGACGATGAAGCACTGGCAAGGTCGCGGCTGCGCACCCTGCTGGCCGAATGCACCGAGCCTCGCGCCGATGTGGTGGGCGAGGCCGGCAACGCCGTGCAGGCCATGGAGCACATCCAGCGTGGCCAGTGCGATCTGGTGCTGCTGGACGTGCACATGCCGGGCGTGGACGGCATGGCACTGGCGGGTGCACTGCGCCAGATGGAAGCGCCGCCTGCGGTGGTGTTCGTGACGGCCTATGCCGAACACGCCGTTCACGCCTTTGAACTGGAGGCGGTGGACTACCTCACCAAGCCGGTGCGCCGCGAGCGCCTGCAACAGGCCCTGCAGAAGGTGCTGCGCCAGCTCAGCGCGGCCGACCAGAACATCCATGACATCGGCGGCATGGGCGAAAGCCTCATCATCCAGGAGCGGGGGCGCAGCGAACGCGTCGCTTTGACGGATGTGATCTACCTCAAGGCCGAACTCAAGTACATCACCGTGCGTACCGCCGAAAAAGAGCACATCTACGACGGCGCGCTGAGCGATCTGGAACAGCGCTATGCGCATCTGTTTGTGCGGGTGCACCGCAACGCGCTGGTGGCGCGCCGTGCCGTGCGTGCGGTTGAAAAACACAACGACCCGGTCGACGGCGAAGGCTGGACGGTGCGGCTTGACGGCGTGGAAGAACGTCTGGCGGTGTCTCGCCGGCAGCTGGCCGCCGTGCGTGAAGCCCTGATGGCTTGAAGGCATTCGCACTTGGAAAAATAGTGTGAACAGGTAACGCATCGGGTTGACCGAATTGCTGACCATTCGCCAGCGCTCGGTGTTTTCCGGCTTTCACTACCAGGTGGTGAACGACAGCGAGACCGTACTCGCCGACCTCACCTGGCCCAACTACGCGCAAGCCCGCAATGCGCGTCTCAAATGGCACAAGCCGGGTTCACCCGATGGTGATCTGAAGATCGAGATGCCGCAGGGGGTTTACCGCATCGGGTTTGAATTCCTCACTCGTGCGTTTGCCAACGACCTCCGGTTCTTCCTTCAGCAAGGTGACGATGTCCAGGCCATGGCGGAGGTGATTTTCCCGAAGGACAGCATCAAACGTCACGAAGTCTTTCTGAGGCAACCCATGCAAGCCAGACTGGTTCGCGCCAACCGGTGGACGCGGAAACGCTATCTGCTGGAAGTGGACTGCAAAGTGATCGGTAGCATCCAGGAGCCACACTGGTTCAGCATGAAGCGCCAGTTGCGCATCGACCTGCCCAACGACATGCCGGTGCCGCTGCAGACCTTTCTGGCGTTCCTGGTCATCAATTCGGCGTTTCGTTGAAAACCCACCGGAGCATCCAGACAGATCCAGCGCGCGTGACCCATTCCAGAAACACCGCGGAACTGGCTTTGCGAGGCCGCAGGTGTTGCCCCCCAAGGGGGGTGACGCCGTCAGGCGGCGCGGGGGGGAGTCAAATCTCCGCGGCTTCCACCAGGAATCGCACCCGCCGCTGTCCCTGCCATTCGTCTGCGTCGAGCCGGAAGGCCAGCTTCACCCTTGCAGGCAGCGGCTCGGTGTGGCCGAACCAGATGCCGTCGACCGGCTCGCCCTGGTGCTTGAGCTTGAGCGCCAGGTGCTTTTCGCCAACCAGCCTCTGCGAGACGATCTGCACTTCTTCGCAGAACACCGGTGGCGCAAAGCCTTGGCCCCACACCTCCTTGTGCAGCGTGTCGACCAGATCGGCGCGCCGGTACTGGGTGTCGAGCGGGCCGTCAGCTTCAAAGCGGCGTTGCAAGGTGGCCGCGTCCAGCCATTCGTGGGCCACCTGTTGCAGGGCGGATTCAAAAGTGTCCAGGTGCTCTTCTTCGATGGTGCAGCCCGCCGCCATGGCGTGGCCACCAAAGCGCAGCAGCACGCCGGGGTGTCGCTTTGCCACCAGGTCGAGCGCGTCTCGCAGGTGGAAGCCGGGAATGGAGCGCCCCGAACCCTTGAGCTCGTGCTCCTTGCCGTCGGCCGCACTGGCCGCGAACACAAAAGTGGGCCGGTGCAGTTTGTCTTTCAAACGGGAGGCGACGATGCCGACGACGCCTTCGTGGAAGTCCGGGTCGAACACCACCATGGCGGGCGGGGGATCTTCGGATTCGTCGAACATGTCTTCGGCCAGCATCAGCGCCTGTTCGCGCATGTCGCCCTCAATGGCCTTGCGCTCGCGGTTGATGCCGTCCAGCGCGCGCGCCAGTTCATCGGCGCGGCCAGCGTCATCGGTGATCAGGCATTCGATGCCCAGCGTCATGTCGGCCAGTCGGCCGGCGGCGTTCAGTCGGGGCCCCAGGGCAAAGCCGAAGTCGAAGCTGGTGGCCACCTCCGGGCGCCGCCCGGCCACCTGGAACAGCGCCGCCATGCCGGGCGGCAGGGCACCGGCGCGCACCCGCTTCAGGCCTTGCGCCACCAGGCGGCGGTTGTTGGCGTCGAGTCTGACCACGTCCGCCACCGTGCCCAGGGCGACCAACGGCAGCAGGGCGTCCAGTCGCGGTTCCGTTCGGACCGAGCCGGTCGAAACCTCTGCCATGTTGTAAACCCCGCGTTCCCGCAGCTCGGCACGCAATGCCAGCAACACATAAAACATCACGCCCACGCCCGCAATGGACTTGCTCTCGAACGTGCAGCCGGGCTGGTTCGGGTTGACGATGATGCAGTCTTGTGGCAACACCACTTCGCCGTCCTGAACCGCGGGCAGGTGGTGGTCGGTGACCAGCACGTTCAGCCCGAGCTCGCGGGCAGCGCGCACGCCCGCCACACTGGCGATGCCGTTGTCCACGGTCACCAGCCAGTCGGCTCCGCGTTCCTTCACACGGCGGGCAATCGAAGGGGTCAGGCCGTAGCCGTCGGCCACGCGGTCGGGGACCAGGTATTCCACGCTGTCGAAACCCATGGGCGCACCCAGCAGGCGCAAGCCGCGCACCGCCACGGCGCAGGCGGTAGCGCCGTCGCAGTCGTAATCGGCCACGATGCAGATGCGCTGCCGGGTCGTCATGGCGTCGGCCAGTGCACGTGCGGCTTCCTGGGCGCCAAGCATCTGGCTGGGTGGCAGCAGGCGGGCGAGCGCATCGTCCAGCTCGTCCTTGCTGGTGATGCCGCGCGCGGCAAACAGGCGGGCCAGCAAGGGGTGCACGCCACCTTGTTCCAGCGCCCAGACAGCCCGTGGGGGCACGTCTCGTGTGATGATTTTCATAAGGATTCGAGCACTTTCCAGGCCGGGGTGGTCCCCAGCAGATTCTTGAAACGTTGACCCAGGCGGGCGGCTGCGCCGCGTCGCACACTGGTCCAGCGCTGCGCGTGGCGTTCACCACACAGGGTCAGCACCACAGGTTCGCCGCGCCGGGCGGCTTCGCGCAGGGCGCGGATGTCGGTGGCGTCCAGCTCGGACCAGGCCGATTGCCAGGCTGCCCAGTCGCCGCGCAAGGCGGCCTGACGCAATGGTTGGGGCATGTTGGGTGCGGCGTTGGCCGCGGGGGCCACAGCCGCAGCGCCGGCGCCACTCACCCAGAAACCGTTGACGATGTGCTGCCGGGCCGCCTCCCGCGCGTCGTTCACCGGGTGGGTGTAGAACAGCATCTGGGCCTCGCTCTGCAGCCGTTTGAGCAACTGGCTGCCGGCATGCTGGAGCGGGTTGCCGGCCATCCAGCCATCGACAGAGCGCCCACTGACGCGATCCAGGCTGGCGCAGGCCAGGCCACGCAGGGCTTCGCCGCTGGCGTGCCACCGGGTGGGCCTGTTGTAACGCAAGGGGATGCCGTCTTCGAGGCAATACGGTGCCAGTGCGTCAAAGAGGGGCCGCGCATGGGCGTCGTCCAGGCCGAACTGGTCGGCAGGCAGCAGGGTCACCTGGTCCATGCCCACCTGAAAGTGGCAAGGCGTGAACCAGGCCTGTGGCGTGGTGGGTGCATCGCTGAAAGCCGCTGCCCAGGGGGTCTGACCATCGGGAAAGGCCGTTCCGTCGGCCTGCACGATGCCCATAGCAGCCGCCTGAGCCCGTTCGTGCGGTGCGCTGAGGGTGTGGTCGTCGCCCTGGTCGGTGTGCTCCAGCACCAGTTCCGCCAGCAAGGCGTCCAGCTGCGGCAGCTTCAGCGACTTCAATTGGGCCTGGCATTCGGGCGCGCTGGCGCTGGCAAAAGGAACCAGCAGGTGCAGGCAAGGCTCAAGAGCCGTGGGTGGGGCAGACATGTCCGCATTGTCGGGGATGCCACAATCCCGCCTGGAAACCACACATGCAAACTCCCTACGAACTCATTCTTGGCTGGCGCTACACGCGCGCTGGCCGCGCCACCCGGCGCAACGGCTTCATTTCCTTCATCTCGGGTGTGTCCATGCTTGGCATTGCGCTGGGCGTGGCTGCGCTCATCATCGTGCTGTCGGTGATGAACGGCTTCCAGAAAGAAGTGCGCGATCGCATGCTGGGGGTGCTCTCGCACATCGAAGTGTTCGACGCCGCCGGCCAGGCCATCCCGAATCTGGCCGGCACCATGGCCACCATCGAAGGCCACCCGGAGGTGATCGGTGTGGCGCCGTTCGTGGCCGCGCAGGCCCTGATCGCCCGGGGCGAAGACATGAAGGGCGCCGTGGTGCGCGGCATCGACCCCGCGCTGGAACCCAGCGTGACCGATCTGGCCGCCGATCTGGCCGACACGGTGCTGCCGCGGTTGGTTCCTGGCGAATTCGGCATCGTGCTGGGGGGCGAGCTGGCCCGCAGCCTGGGCGTGATCACCGGCGACACGGTCACCCTGATCGCGCCCAGCGGCCAGGTCACGCCCGCAGGCGTGGTCCCCCGTATCCGCCAGATGAACGTGGTGGGCGTCTTCGACTCAGGGCACTTTGAATACGACTCGGCCCTGGCCATGCTGCACATGGACGATGCGGCACGCATTTTCCGTGTGGAAGGGCCCACGGGCGTGCGCGTGAAGATTCGCAACCTGCACCAGGCCCGCGAAGTGGCGATGGACCTGGTCTCGCAACTCGATCAAGGCCTGCTGGTGCGCGACTGGACGCGCCAGAACCGCACCTGGTTCGCGGCGGTGCAGCTCGAAAAACGCATGATGTTCATCATCCTCACGCTGATCGTGGCGGTGGCTGCGTTCAACCTGGTGTCCACGCTGGTGATGACCGTGACCGACAAGCGCGCCGATATTGCCATTCTGCGCACCCTGGGCGCAAGCCCCGCCAGCATCATGGGTGTTTTCATGGTGCAAGGCGCGATGGTCGGTGTCATCGGTACCGGTCTGGGCCTGCTCCTGGGTCTGGGCATTGCGTTCAACATCGATTCCATCGTGCCTGCGCTGGAAAGTCTGCTGGGTGCGAGTTTCCTGCCCAAGGACATCTACCTCATCAGCCGCATGCCCAGCGACCCGCAGCAGAGCGACATCATGCCGATCGGCCTCATTTCCCTGGTCCTCTCGTTTGTCGCCACCATCTACCCCAGCTGGCGCGCCAGCCGCGTGAATCCAGCGGAGGCGCTTCGTTATGAGTGAATTGAACCCCCACGCCCCGCCCCTGCGCGGGTCGCTGCCCCCCGAGGGGGCCGCCCATGGCCTGGGGCGGCCCGGCGCCACGGGCGAAGTGGTGCTTCGAGCAACTGGCCTGACCAAACGCTTCACCGAAGGCCGGCTCGATGTTACGGTCCTCAAAGGGGTGGACCTCACGGTGCGCGCCGGCGAAACGGTGGCCATCGTGGGCGCGTCCGGTTCCGGCAAGAGCACCTTGCTGCACCTGCTGGGCGGTCTGGACGCCCCCACCAGTGGTACGGTCGAACTGATGGGCCAGGGGCTTGCGGGACTGAATGCATCGCAGCAGGGCGATCTGCGCAACCGGCACCTGGGCTTCGTGTACCAGTTTCACCACTTGCTGCCCGAATTCAGCGCCCGCGACAACGTGGCCATGCCCCTTTGGATCCGCCGCATGCCGCGCGCACAGGCCGGCGAGCAAGCCGCGCAAATGCTCGCACGCGTTGGCCTGGCTGATCGGCTGCACCACAGGCCCGCCGAACTCTCCGGTGGCGAACGCCAGAGGGTGGCCATAGCGCGCGCACTGGTGACACAACCCGCCTGTGTGCTGGCCGACGAACCCACCGGCAACCTGGATCGCAGCACCGCCGAAGGCGTGTTCGAACTGATGATGCAACTGGCCCGTGACCAGGGCACGGCCTTCATCGTGGTCACGCACGACGAAACCCTGGCCGCCCGCTGCGCCAGGACGCTGCGATTGACCACAGGAGAGCTGACCTGAGGCGTCGTAGGCGACGCGGGGGTCTACTTCTTCTTGAACAGCAGCGGCTGCGCCATGCCTTGCACATGGATCCGCAATTGACCATCCAGCACCTGGTACCGCTGGGCATGCCGAAGCGCCTCCATGTAGCGTGACTCCTGCTCCCCAGCGCCGCCCATGCAGGCCATTTTGGTGGAAGCCATCTGGCGGAAGATGATGTTTTCACTGTCAGTGACCACCGCGCCCACAAAACGATTGCATGAGCCGTTGCCAGCCACACGACCGGATTCCGGGAACTGCAGGCTGGCTTCGGATCGGTCCATCACCGGCTGGCCATTGATGCTTTCCAGGCGCCACTCGGTGCCCACCAGCGCCACCGCACCGGCCGGTGCTGAACTGGCGCCGGCGCAGGCGGCCAAGGTCGCGAGCAGGGGCGGCAGCAGCCAGGCCATCCGGCGCAAGGTGCCTTGTGAGGACGAGAGGGGTTTGTTCATGGTGATGCTCCGCGCAAGGAAAATGAAGACGATGGGCTGTCACCGGTGATGCCAGCCTTCACAATGGTGGTTATACCGCCATGTGGATCGACACCCATTGCCATCTGGATGCCCCTGAATTCGGCCCTGACCATGCGCTGGCCGAATGGGCTCGTTCGAGCGCCACCGCTCTCGGCGTGGGCCTGTGTGTGATCCCTGCCGTGATGCGCGCCAATTTCGACACGGTGCGCTTGCTGGCGCACCGGTTGGGCGACGCTTACGCTCTGGGCATCCACCCGATGTGTGTGCCGCAAGCGGTCGAAGCCGACCTTCAGGTGCTTGACCACGCCCTCACCGAACACCGCACCGACCCGAGACTGGTGGCGCTGGGAGAGATCGGCCTGGATTTTTTCGTCCCCGCCTTGTGCGAACCGGCCATGCGCGAACGGCAGACGTGGTTCTACCGCGAGCAGCTCAAGCTGGCACGCAAGCACCGGCTACCGGTCATCCTGCACGTGCGGCGCAGCGCCGACGCCTTGCTGAAACACTTGCGCGATCTGCCCACAGGCAGCGGCATTGCACACGCCTTCAACGGCAGCGATCAGCAGGCACAGGCGTTTCTGGACCTGGGCTTCAAACTGGGTTTTGGCGGCACCGTCACCTTTGAGGCCGCGCAGAAAATCCGTCGCCTCGCGGCTTCGCTGCCCCTGTCGGCGCTGGTGCTGGAAACCGATGCACCCGACATCCCGCCTCAGTGGCTCTACACCACTGCCGCCGAACGCAGCGTCGGGCAGGTGCAGGGTGTCAACTCCCCGGCCGAACTGCCGCGCATCGGTCAGGTGCTGGCTGACCTGCGCGGACTGTCCACCGACGTTCTGGCCGCTGCCACCAGCACCAACGCCTGCGCCGCACTGCCACGCCTGGCGAAACTGATTGCTTCAGCGGCGCCCGCTGCATGAGCCGGCTGCAAGGCCTGCCCCCGTTGATTGATGACCATACCCGTTTGCTGGTGCTGGGCAGCTTTCCGGGCGTGGCGTCATTGCGCGCGCAGCAGTACTACGGCCATCCTCAAAACCATTTCTGGAAGATCCTGGGAGCTCTGTGGGGCATGCCGCTTGCCACGGCGTCGTACCCGGAACGCATCGCATCCTTGCGTGCCCACGGGCTTGGGGTGTGGGACGTCTACCAGGCATGCCAGCGGGAAGGCAGTCTGGACGCCGATATCCGCCAGGGCGAGCTCAACGATTTCGGCGTGGTGGTCCGCACCTGCCCGTTGCTGGAAGGCGTGGCGCACAACGGCGGTGAGAGTTATCGTCATGCGCGCCATGTGGCTGCTGCGCTGGGTGGGCGAATGGCCGCGAGTCCATCGGATGCACTTGAAGATGACGCAGACCCGAAGCCTGTGCTGCTCCACCGCCTGCCATCGACCAGCCCAGCCAATGCCAGTTGGTCGTTCGAACGCAAGCGTCAGGCGTGGGAGGCGGTTTTGCGCCGCCATGGCATCGCCACCGTGAGGACGTCGGCCGTGAATCCATAATGGGTGTTTGACCGATTCAGCTCGTTCCATGCACTTTTCTTTCCTTGTCTTTGGCCCTTTGGTTCATGGAGCTCGCACATGAGGGCCGGCGCGAATGCCAATGCCCGTAAGCGCACAGGGCCGCAGACCTTGCCCGAAGTGACCCTGTCCGAAGACGGCGAGGTGCGTTTCCTGCACCTGGGCACCGAATGGATTCAGGGGACCATGCTGATCGATGCGCCCTTCGACATCGAGCTGGACTATGTGCAGCGCATGATGGCCTGGCTGCTGTTTGTGGAGCCCGATTCGGTGCCCAAGCGGCGTGCCATGCAGCTCGGTCTGGGATCGGCGGCGCTCACCAAGTTCTGCTTCAAGGCGCTGCGCATGGATACCACAGCCATTGAAATCAACCCGCAGGTACTCGCCGCCTGCCGGGGCTGGTTCAAGCTGCCAGCCGATGGACCGCGTCTGCGCGTGCTGCTGGCCGATGCCGGACAGGAGATCCGCAACCCGGTACACACCGGGCAGTACGACGCCCTCCAGGTGGACCTGTACGACCACGAGGCCGCTGCACCTGTGCTCGACAGCCCGGATTTTTATGCCGACTGCCGCTCGGTACTGAATGACGACGGCATCATGACCGTCAATCTGTTTGGTCGCGATGCCAGCTACGAGCGCTCTTTGCAGAGCATCTGCGCAGCGTTTGGTGCTGAGGCGGTGTGGGCTTTCAAACCCACACGCGAGGGCAACACCATTGTGCTGGCCCAGCGCACCGCCGACCGACCCACCCGCATGGCGCTGCTCGCGCGCGCTGAAGCGGTGCAGTCGCGCTGGCATTTGCCGGCGGTGAAGTGGTTGCGTATTTTCAAGCCGGTATCCTGAGCATGAACGACTTCTGAACATCGCATGAAATCCACCGCTCAGACTCCTTTGGCCGATACCCCGCAGGGCCCGCTCGACTGGCGCTCGCTGGTGGGGTGGCTGCGCGATGACGGCGTCATTTCGGCCGACGAAGCCGAGCGCACGATCACCCGTTGCGCCTCCGCCCACAGTGCACAGCATCCGTTGCAGCGGCTGGCCGTGGTGGGCATGGCGCGCCAGGCCGACGGGCACGTGCTGGACGCCGAACTGCTCACCCAGTGGCTGGCCACGCGCAGCGGGCTCAGCTACATGCGCATTGACCCGCTCAAGGTGGATGTGGGCAAGGTGGCTGACGTGATGAGCGCCGCCTACGCCGAGCGACACAAGGTGCTGCCAGTGCAGGTGGGACCGAGCGAAGTGGTGGTGGCCACGGCCGAACCCTTCATCACCGACTGGGTGTCCGAAGTGGAGCGCCAGACGCGCAAGACGGTGCGCATGGTGGTGGCCAGCCCCACCGAGATCACCCGCTACACCGCCGAATTTTTTGCGCTCGCCAAGTCGGTACGGGCCGCCAGCAAGAGCGGCGGGCAGGGCGGCTTCGGCAGTTTCGAGCAACTGGTGGAGCTGGGCAAGACCAACAAACAGCTGGACGCCAACGATCAGGGTGTGGTGCAGGTGGTCGACTGGCTCTGGCAGTACGCCTTCGACCAGCGCGCCAGCGACATCCACCTCGAACCCCGACGCGAACAGGGCGTGATCCGTTTCCGCATCGACGGTGTGCTGCACCCGGTCTACCAGATGCCCATTGGCGTGATGAACGCCATGATCGCGCGCATCAAGCTGCTGGGGCGCATGGACGTGGTGGAGAAGCGCCGCCCGCAAGATGGCCGCATCAAGACCTTGCGTCCCGGCGTGGGCGCGGTGCGTGGCGACGAGGTGGAGATGCGCCTGTCCACGCTGCCCACCGCCTTTGGCGAGAAGCTGGTGATGCGCATCTTCGACCCCGAAGCCACAGTGAAAGACCTGAGCGCTTTGGGCTTTTCCACCCACGATGCCTCCCGCTGGGAAGGGCTCACGTGCCGGCCGCATGGCATCGTGCTGGTGACCGGCCCCACCGGGTCGGGCAAGACCACCACGCTCTACGCCACGCTCAAGCGCCTGGCTACTGAAGAGGTCAACGTGAGCACGGTGGAAGACCCGATCGAGATGATCGAGCCCGCCTTCAACCAGACCCAGGTGCAGCCGCATCTGGACCTGGACTTCGCCCAGGGCCTGCGCGCCCTGATGCGCCAGGACCCGGACATCATCATGGTGGGCGAGGTGCGCGACCTGCCCACGGCTGAAATGGCGGTGCAGGCCGCATTGACGGGCCACCTGGTGTTCACCACTTTGCACACCAACGACGCCCCCTCCGCCATCATGCGGCTGATGGAACTGGGCATTCCGCCCTACCTCATCAACGCCACCGTGCTCGGCGTGCTGGCACAGCGCCTGGTGCGTACGCTGTGCCCGGCCTGTCGCAAACGCGAAGACGAGTCGGTCGCCGAAGCCTCCAGCGCCGCGCTGGCCGATCTGGTCAAGCCCTGGAAGGTGAGTGGCCGTTACCGCCCCTACCAGCCTGTGGGCTGCATCGACTGCCGCATGACCGGCTACCGTGGCCGCACCGGCCTTTACGAACTGCTGGAGGTGACGGAAGCCTTCAAGGACCGCGTCAGCCGCGAGCCGCGACTGGAAGTCTTGCGCAAGCAGGCCGTGACCGATGGCATGCGACCCTTGCGGCTCGCCGGGGCGATGCGGGTGGCAGAAGGCAAGACCACCCTGGACGAGGTGCTCGCCAGCACACCGCCGGTGAGTTGAGCGCCGCGGCGCATGGGCACGAGGCTGGCCATTGAGCTTTGTGCCTTTTTCGGTTTTCGCCCCGGGTGTATCCGGTGCCATCCAGGCGCGTGGAGTGTCCCTTCCATCAGGCGCCTCCCCTCATCTGTCGATAATCCAGCATGTCTGCCTCGACCTCCGTGTCCTCTCCCCACCTCGCCACCGGGCTGCTGCTCGCAGGCGCCGGGTCGATTGCCTTCAGCGGCAAAGCCATCATCGTGAAGCTGGCCTACCGCCACGGTGTGGACGCGGTCACGCTCATCATGTATCGCATGCTGTTTGCGCTGCCCCTGTTTCTGGCGCTGGCCTGGTGGGCCACGGTGCACCAGGACCGTGGCGAGCGCGTGCCCCTGACCACCCGAGACGCACTGGGCGTGCTGGGGCTGGGCGTCACCGGCTACTACCTCGCGAGTTTTCTGGACTTCTGGGGGCTCGAATACATCAGCGCCAGCCTTGAGCGGCTCATTCTGTACCTCAATCCCACGCTGGTGCTGTTGCTGGGGTGGGTCATCTACAAGCGCCGCGTCACCGGACTGCAGGCCATCGCCATGTTGGTGAGCTACGCCGGTGTGCTGCTGGTGTTTGGTCACGAAGCCGACTTCGCCGGCCCTGATGCGATATTCGGCGCGGCGCTGGTGTTTGCCAGCGCCATCAGCTACGCCGTCTACCTTGTTTACAGCGGCGAACTTGTCCAGCGGCTGGGTTCGATGCGCCTTGTGGGGCTGGCCACCAGCGTCGCGTGTGTGCTGTGCATCCTGCAGTTCTTGCTGCTGCGCCCCATGAGCGCGGCGGTGGTGGCGCCGGAAGTGATCTGGCTGTCGCTGCTCAACGCGACGCTGTGCACCTTCGCTCCTGTCATCATGGTAATGATGGCCATCGAGCGCATCGGTGCAGGTCTGGCAGCTCAGACCGGCATGATCGGACCCATGTCCACCATCGCCATGGGCGTGCTCATTCTGGACGAACCGTTCAACCGCTGGATCGTGGCAGGCACGGTGCTGGTGGTGGCGGGCGTGTTTCTCGTGACGCGGTTCGGGAGGGGAAGATGACACCCCCGCAGCGCTTCGCGCTTCCCCCTCCAGGGGGCGATACCAGTGGCCCGGCGGAGCCGGATCCACGGTATCTCTGGACCTCAGACTCTCCTCGCCGGAAGGGCTTGGGTTCATCGTTTCAGAAAACCGTTGGTGCCGCTCCGGCGCCATTGAAATACTTTTAAGGAGAACACAAAATGGATCTGGGTATTGCAGGCAAGTGGGCGCTGGTGTGTGGGGCCAGCAAGGGATTGGGACTGGGCTGCGCGCAGGCGCTGGCCGCAGAAGGCGTCAACGTGGTGATGGTGGCGCGCGGAGCAACCGTTCTTGAAGCTGCTGGGGCGGCCATTGCGCAGGCGTCCCATGCCGTGAAGGTGCTCACCGTGGCGGCCGACATCACCACGCCCGAAGGCCGAGCTGCTGCGCTGTCGGTGGCGGGCGGCCCGGGTACGGCGTTCGACATCGTCGTCAACAACGCTGGCGGACCGCCGCCGGGCGACTTCCGCAGCTGGGACCGCGAGGCGTGGATCAAGGCGGTCGACGCCAACATGCTCACACCCATCGAGCTGATCAAGGCCACGGTCGACGGCATGGCCGAGCGCGGTTTCGGGCGCATCGTCAACATCACCTCCAGCGCGGTAAAGGCGCCGATCGACATCCTGGGGTTGTCCAACGGCGCACGCAGTGGTCTCACGGGCTTCGTGGCGGGTGTGGCACGAAGCCCGTTGGCAGCGCAGGGTGTGACCATCAACAACCTGTTGCCCGGCAAGTTCGATACCGACCGCATCGCGGCCACACTCAAGGCTGCGTCTGACAAGACCGGCCAGAGCATTGAAGACATTCGCCGCGCTCAGCAGGCCCAGATTCCAGCCGGGCGCTACGGCAACCCGCAGGAATTTGGCGCGATCTGTGCGTTCCTCTGCAGCATGCACGCGGCCTACATGACGGGCCAGAATGTGCTCGCCGATGGTGGTGCCTACCCGGGCACGTTCTGAAAACCGGTCGCGGTGCTGCGATCAGCGCCGCGAAGACACCAGAATCCCGCCCACGATGAGCACGAACCCCAGGGCGTGGTAGGCCCTGGGGGGTTCGTTCAGAAGGGTGGCCGACATCAGCGCTGCAAACAAAGGCGTCAGGTTCGAGAACACGCTGGCCATGGCGGGCCCCACCCGGGAGACGGCCGCCCCCCAGCAGCGGTAGGCCAGCAGGGAAGGCCCGATGGCGACAAAGATCAGTCCGGCCACCAGCGGCCAGCCCCAGACGATGTGCGATGCACCTTCATCCAGCGCCGGCAGCAGCCACCACTCGCCTGCGGTCATCATGCTGGACCACCCCAGACCCATCACGATCTGCGCCAGCAGAAACGCCGACCAGTCGGCCTTGATGGCGGAAGGCTCGGAGCCCGGTTTCGGTTTCGCCAGCAGCCAGCTGTACCAGGCCCACAGCAGCGAGGCCAGCAGCATCCAGGCATCACCCGGCACCAGTTGCACCGCCTGCAACTGCGCCCAGTCACCTCTTGAGAGCACCACCGCCACACCGGCCAGCGAAAGCACCGCGCCGATCGCGGCCCGGCGCGAAACTGCCGCACCATAAAAGAGGCGTCCCAGCAGCAGCATCCACACCGGCGTGCTCGAAGCCACCAGCGTCACGTTCATCGGGGTCGAAGTCTTGAGCGCGAGGTACTGCAGCGCGTTGTACAGGCCCACGCCCAGCAGGCCCAGCAGGGCAAAACGCCGCCAGTGCGTCCACAGCGGGCTGCCCGGGCGCAATACCCAGCCAGCAATCGGCAGCAGCATTGCAAACGCCAGCGACCACCGAAGGAAATTCAGCGTCAAGGGAGGCACGATGCCCTGCATCATCCGGCCCACCACGGCATTGCCCGCCCACATCAGGGGCGGGAGGATCAGCAGCGCGAGCGTGGTGGGAGTGAGGCGGGCAGATGGGTTCGCAAACATGGCGCCACTGTAACCACCGCCGCATGCCCTGTGCTGTTGCGGGGCTGACGCCTGTGCGGGCGGAGAGCCCGCGTGTTTCGTGGCAGCATTGGCAGTAGCATTTGCGAGTGCTTCGCTTCGCTCATTCCATCCATTCCAGACGAGGAGATAAACATGACCCAGACCAGTCGCGCCGTGCGCATTCACGCCCATGGTGGCCCCGATCAACTTGTGGTGGATAACGTGGAGGTGGGAGACCCGGGTCCGGGGGAGGTGCGCATCCGTCACCACGCGGTGGGCTTGAACTACATCGATGTGTACCAGCGTACGGGTCTCTATCCCAACACCATGCCGCTCCAGCTGGGCATGGAAGGCGCCGGTGTGATCGAGGCGGTGGGTGCCGGCGTGACGCACCTCAAGGTCGGCGACCGTGCGGCTTATGCAGCCAATCCACCCGGCAGCTATTGCGATGTGCGCGTGATGCCAGCCATGAACGTGTGCCAGTTGCCGGACGCCATCGACTTCGAAACCGGTGCGGCGATGATGCTCAAGGGCCTCACCGCGCAGTACCTGCTCAAGCGCTGTCTGCCGGTGGAAGGCCTGAACGCGGGCGATTTCGTGCTGTTTCATGCCGCCGCCGGCGGTGTGGGCCTGATCGCCTGCCAGTGGGCCAAGGCGCTGGGCCTGCGCCTCATTGGCACGGCCGGGTCGGACGACAAGTGCGCGCTGGCCAAGGCGCATGGTGCGGAATTCACCATCAACTACCGTCAGGAAGATTTCGCTGCCCGCGTCAAGGAAATCACCGGCGGCAAAGGCGTGAAAGTGGTCTACGACTCCGTGGGAAAGGACACCTTCGACAAATCGCTGGACTGCCTGATGCCGTTTGGCCTGATGGTGAGTTTTGGCAACGCCAGCGGCCCGGTGGCACCGTTCGCGCCTGGCATCCTCGGCCCCAAGGGGTCGCTGTACGTGACGCGGCAAACCTTGTTCAGCCACATCACCAGCCGGGAGCGCACCCAGGCCATGGCCGACGACCTGTTCGCGGTGGTGGAAGCCGGCCAGGTCAAGATCCGGATCGACCAGCGGTTTGCACTGACCGAAGTCCAGGCGGCCCACCGCAGCCTGGAAGCCAGAGAAACCACAGGGTGTACCGTCATTCTTCCCTGATCAGCGCCGTCCGGGGTGCGTGTGTTCGCCCCCCGGACACCATCGCAAAAAAAAGCCACCCGAAGGTGGCTTTTGATGGAGCTGGGTTCGATCAGAACTTCACGCCCACACCGACGGTGATGCCGTCGACCTTGATACCCTTGCGGTCGTAGTAGCGCATGTAGTCGCCGTTGATCGAAAGGGCGGGTGTCACTGCAAAGCTGGCGCCACCACCATAAGCGAAGCTCGTGCCTCGGTCGGAGATGCTCAGGTTGCCTGCGCTGGCGCTGACCTTGGTGGTTGCAATGCCGGCACGACCGAACAGTTCCACGGTTTCGCCCAGGCGGACCTTGGGCTTGATGAAGACGCCAGCCACGTTGTCCACCTTGCCTTTGAGGCTGGCGCCACCCACACGCACGTCGTCCGATTGCATGCCCAGGCCCAGCAGACCTTCAACGGCGAGATTCGGGTTCAGTTCGTAACCAATGATGCCGCGAACCATCGAAGGATTGACCTTGGCCGAGAAGGCGGTGTCGGTCTCTTCGAAGTTGAGGTGGCTGTAGCCAAGTTCACCGTACATGCCTTGAGCCTGTGCGGTGGCCGCGGTCAGTGCCACAGCGGAGATGGCGACGATTTTGCCTAGATGTTTCATGCGAGGGGTCCTCCGATAGAGAGTGTGAAAAATGCCGCCCTCAAAAGGGGCAACACTTCAGTGGACCACCCATTCGCATCGTTGTTCCTGCTCACAGGGAAAGCAGGCGCTACGTGTGTCTCAATAGGTAAGTGCGCGGGTGAGCGGGGATGGCTCAGGTTCTGCAGATACACCCTAAAACACCTCGGTCTCGCAGGTGGATTCTCAGGTGGATGCCGCCATCTCGGTCACACCCATGGTCTGCAGTGCCTGCTCAAGACGGTGCAGGGTGGCGGGCACGTCATGCCATTTGTCGAGTCCGAACAGGCCAATGCGGAAAGTGCGGAAATCGGCCGGTTCGTCGCACTGGAGCGGCACACCTGCGGCGGCCTGCAGGCCTGCGGCCAGGAATTTCTTGCTCGACTGAATATCAGGATCGGTGGTGTAGCTCACCACGACGCCGGGCGCCTTGAAGCCCTCGGCGGCCACACTGGAAAACCCATTCCTTTCCAGCAGCTCGCGCACCTGGCGGCCCAGCTGGATTTGTTCTTCGCGCACGCGGGTATAGCCGTAGGCCTCGGTTTCCTTCATGGTGTCGCGCAGGCGCAGCAATGCGTCGGTGGGCAGGGTGGTGTGGTACGCGTGGCCCCCGCCTTCGTAGGTCTCCATGATCTGCAGCCATTTGCGCAGGTCCATGGCAAACGTGGTGCTCTGCGTGTGGTCGATGGCGGTGCGTGCGCGCGCGCTGAGCATCACCATGGCGCAGCAGGGCGAACTGCTCCAGCCCTTCTGAGGCGCCGAGATCAGGATGTCCACGCCCGTGGCCTGCATGTTCACCCACATGGCGCCCGAAGCAATGCAGTCCAGCACGAACAGGCCGCCCACCGCGTGCACCGCGTCGGCCACGGCGCGCAGGTAGTCGTCGGGCAGCATCATGCCGGCGGCCGTTTCCACATGGGGGGCGAACACCAGCGCAGGCTTCTCGCGCGCAATGGCTGCCACCACCTCGTCAATTGTGGCGGGCGACCAGGGCGCCTGTGACTCATCGGTGGCGCGGCGCGCTTTCATCACGGTGTGGCTGGCGGGAATGCTGCCCATCTCAAAGATCTGGGTCCATCGGAAACTGAACCAGCCGTTGCGGATGACCAGCACGTGCTTGCCGTGGGCAAACTGTCGCGCCACCGATTCCATGCCGAAGGTGCCACTACCGGGCACCAGCACCGCCGAATGAGCCCCGTACACGCGCTTGAGCATGGCCGATATGTCGGTCATCACGCCCTGGAAGCGCTTGGACATGTGGTTCAGCGCGCGATCGGTGTAGACCACCGAAAACTCGTAAAGACCATCGGGATCGATATCGGGCAGCAGTCCGGGCATGGGAGGTCTCCTGGTAGGGTCTTGCAATCAGACTTTCAGATTAGCACAGGCCCTGCCCGATCGCAGCTTCTGGGGCCACTGGCGATCCAGCCAGGTGTGCTGCGTTGCCGGGCCCAGGCTGCCGCCCTCTTCTTTGCGAGCCGCGCGCAGCCGCGCCCCGGCAGCCCGGTCAGCGTGCGCGCCGGATGCGAAGGATTTCGTCGAGGATCAGGCAGATGGCACCGATGGTGATGCCCGCATCGGCAACGTTGAAGGCCGGGAAATGGCCGCCATGGAAGATGCCGGAGAGGAAAGCCCAGTGGAAATCGAAGAAGTCCACCACATAGCCGTGCAACGGGCGGTCGATCAGGTTGTTGCCGATGGCGCCACCCAGGATGCAGGCCAGCGCAAAGGAAAACAGCCGCTGCCCCCGGTGCGCACGCAGCATCCAGACGATGAACACCGTGGCAACGACACCGATGCCGGTGAAGAACCAGCGCTGCCAACCCCCCGCCGAAGCCAGGAAGGAAAAGGCCGCGCCAGAGTTGTGCACTCGCACGATGTTGAAAAAGCCCGTCACATAGGTGCTGTCGCCCAGCTCGTAGTTGAGCAGGATGAGCACCTTGGTGAGCTGGTCCAGCAACACGATGAGTGCGGCCAGACCCAGCCAGGGCCAGATGGGAGCGCGGTCGTTGTCCATCAGGCGACCTTGCGAGCTTCGCCCATGCCCGTACCTGCCGCTTCGGCCAGGTTGCTCACACAGCGGCCGCAGATCGTGGGGTGCTCAGCGTGGCTGCCCACGTCATCGCGGTAGTGCCAGCAGCGCTCGCACTTGGCGGCGGTGGCGGGCACCACCTCGATGTCCAGCGCGTCCCCTTGCAGCAAAGTGACCTGGGACACGATGAACACGAATTTCAGATCGTCGCCAAGCGAGGACAACAAGGCGTAATCAACGGCAGGCATGGTGATGCGCACGGTGGCTTGCAACGAAGAGCCCACCTGGCCCGCTTCGCGAACGGTCTCGATCTCCTTGTTCACGGCGTTGCGCAGCTCGCACACACGCTCCCACCGGCTGAGAAGGGCGGTATCGGCCGGAGCCATGCTCGCAAAGGTCTCGAAGAAGATCGAACCCTGGTTCTGCGGCCCCGCCAGCACCGGCCAGGCCTCTTCGGCCGTGAAGCTCAGGAAGGGCGCCATCCAGCGCAGCATGGCGTGGGTGATCTGGTGCAGCGCGGTCTGGGCGCTGCGGCGGGCCAGGCTCCTGGGTGCCGTGGTGTAGAGGCGGTCCTTGAGCACGTCGAGGTAGAACGCACCCAGATCTTCCGAGCAGTAGACCTGCAACTTGGACACCACCGGGTGGAACTCATAAACCTCGAAGTGGGCGAGTACCTCGGCCTGAAGCTGTGCCGCGCGGGCCAGGGCGTAGCGGTCGATCTCCAGCATCTGGTCGAATGGTACGGCGTCCCTGGCCGGGTCGAAGTCGCTCACGTTGGCCAGCAGGAAGCGCAGCGTGTTGCGAATGCGACGGTAGGCATCGACCACGCGGGCGAGGATCTTCTCGTCGATGTTGAGGTCACCCGAGTAGTCGGTGGATGCCACCCACAGGCGAACAATTTCCGCGCCCAGCTTGCTGTTGACGCTCTGGGGCTCCACTGTGTTGCCCAGGCTCTTGCTCATCTTGCGGCCCTGGCCGTCGGTGGCGAAACCGTGGGTCAGCAGACCTTTGTAAGGCGCGCGATCATGGAGCGCACAGCCCAGCAACAGCGAGCTGTGGAACCAGCCGCGGTGCTGATCGTGTCCTTCGAGGTACAGGTCTGCTTCGGGGCCGTTGTCGTGGTACGGCAGGCGGTCGTAGGCCTGCGCGTGGCTGCCGCGCAGCACATGCTGGAAGGTCGATCCCGAGTCGAACCAGACCTCCAGAATGTCGGTGCTCTTGGTGTAATTCGGCGCGTCGGTCGATCCCAGGATCTCTTCGGCAGTGACACGGCTCCAGGCTTCAATACCGCCTTTCTCCACGATGTCGGCCGCCTGATCGAGAATTTCCATGGTGCGCGGGTGCAGCTCGCCCGAATCCTTGTGCAGGAAGAACGGCACCGGCACACCCCAGCTGCGCTGGCGGCTGATGCACCAGTCGGGCCGGTTGGCGATCATGTCGCGCAGACGCACCTTGCCGTTTTCCGGGTAGAAGCTGGTCTGTTCGATGGCGTCCAGCGCCAATTGACGCAGGGTCCTGGTCGCCTTGTCCCTGGTGAAAACGCCCTCGCCCTCATCCATGCGCACAAACCACTGGGCCGCTGCGCGGTAGATCACTGGGGTCTTGTGGCGCCAGCAGTGCGGGTAGCTGTGGGTGATGGTCTGCGTGGCCATCAGGCGACCGGCGTTCTTCAGCGCCTCCAGGATCACGGGCACGGCTTTCCAGATGTGCAGGCCACCGAACAAGGGAAATTCCTCTGCGTAGGCGCCATTGCCCTGTACCGGGTTCAAGATGTCGTCGTACGCCAGGCCGTTGGCGACGCAGGAATTGAAGTCGTCCAGGCCGTAGGCGGGCGACGAGTGCACGATGCCGGTGCCGTCGGCGTCGCTCACATAATCGGCCACATACACGGGCGACAAGCGCTGGTAGCCCGCATCCACGTCGAACAGCGGGTGGCGGAAATTCAGGCCGCCGAGCTTGTCGCCTCGGGCGGTTGCCAGCACAGTGCCGGAAAGGCCGAAGCGCTCCAGGCATTTCTCAACCAGGGTTTCGGCCAGCACCAGGCAGCCCATGGGCGTGTCCACCAGTGCGTAGGTGAATTCGGGGTGGGCATTGAGCGCCTGGTTGGCCGGTATGGTCCAGGCGGTGGTGGTCCAGATCACCACGAAGGCGGACTTGCCCGCGGGCAGGGTGGGCAGACCGAAGGCGGCGGCGAGCTGGACTGCATCGTCGGTTTCGAAAGCCACGTCCAGCGTCTCGCTTTTCTTGTCGGCGTATTCGATCTCGAATTCCGCCAGCGAAGAGCCACAGTCGAAGCACCAGTACACCGGCTTCAGGCCGCGGTAGACAAAGCCACGCTCGATCACGCGTTTAAACGCGCGAATTTCACCCGCCTCATTGGCCGGGTCCATGGTGCGGTAGGGGCGTTCCCAGTCGCCGAGCACGCCCAGGCGCTTGAAATCCTCGCGCTGCTGGCCGATCTGTTCGGTAGCGAACGCGCGGCTCTTGGCCTGCATGTCGTCACGCGAGAGTTTGCGCCCGTGCAGTTTTTCGATCGCATTTTCGATCGGCAGGCCGTGGCAGTCCCAACCGGGGATGTACTGGGCGTCAAAGCCCGCCAGCTGGCGGCTCTTGACGATCATGTCCTTGAGGATCTTGTTCAGTGCGTGACCGATGTGCAGCTTGCCGTTGGCGTAGGGCGGGCCGTCATGCAGCACAAACAGGGGAGCACCGTGGCGCGCCACGCGCAGGCGCTGGTACAAACCTTCATCGTTCCACGCCTGGACCCAGCCCGGCTCGCGCTTGGGCAGGTCGCCACGCATGGGGAAAGGCGTGTCGGGCATGTTCAGCGTGGTGCGATAAGCACCGCCACCGGCGTCTGACTTGGCGGGGGGAGCAGCAGGTTTCTCAGCCATGATGGGTTCGGATAGGGCTTCGACAGGCTCAGCCCGAACGGACCGGATGCTGCTGGGACACACAAGCCACGCAGCGTGGGGAAGAGGAGAAAACCGATCGCCCTGAGCCTGTCGAAGGGCAGCGACCGGGACCGCTCATGTCGTCAAATTCGGTCGCGGGTGGTTTGGCGGTGGGTCTGCACGTAGGCCTGGGGCGGCAGCGCGGCAAAGAAGGCACGTGCGTCGTCGCAGTCGTTCGCTATTCCCCTGGTAAGGGCTTCCAGACTGTCGTACTTCAGTTCATCGTGCAGTTTGTGCAGCAGTTCCACACGGATGATTTTACCGTAGGCCTCCCCCTCGTTCAGGGCGCTCGCCATGGCCTGCGGCCATTCGAGGCAATGGGTCTCCAGCAACACGCGCCCGCCATTGACATCACCCGGGTCGAGCGAAGGTCGTATGCCAAGGTTGGCCACGCCGGGGAGCGGCGCTGAATCAGGCTCAGGGCCGAGCCCATGCACATGCACGGCGAAGATGCCGCTGGCGGCTGGCTTCCAATGGGAAAATCGCAGATTGAGCGTGCGAAAACCGTCGCCTTTGCCTGCTGCGCTGGCACCCAGTTCGCGGCCCAGCTTGCGCCCGTGGACCACGTGCCCACTGATGCTGTAAGGACGGCCAAGCAGGGCCGTCACATCGTCCATGCGACCGGCAGACAAGGCTTCTCGCACCGCCGAGCTCGACACCCGTAACCCATGCACCTCATAGCTCTGCATGCGCGCCACGTCGAAACCCATTCGGCCGCCCGCCGCGTCCAGCATGGCGTAGTCGCCTTTGCGCTGCGCACCAAAACAGAAATCGTCGCCGACCAGCACGTAACGCACCCCCAGCGCCTGAACCAGCGTGTCTTCTATGAACGATGGCGCTGTCTGCGTGGCCAGGGCAGCGTTGAAAGGCAACACCACGCATTCGTCAACACCACAGCGCGACAGTTCCTGGAGCTTGTCGCGAAGCGTGGCGATGCGGGCCGGGGCCAGCTCGGGTTTGCGGTGCAGTGCGGCGAAATAGTCTCTGGGATGCGGCTCGAACGTCATGACGCAGCTCGGCACATGGCGGTGGCGGGCCTCGCTGTTGAGCAATGCCAGCATGGCCTGGTGCCCACGATGCACACCATCGAAATTGCCGATCGTCAGCGCGCGGCCTGCTGCCGCCTGGCTGGGCTTGTTCTGTTGCAGGTTCCAGAGTCCTCGAATGATTTTCATGGGAGATATTGCATCCGGCACGGGCTTTGCATGGTGGCCGGTATTTTTGTCACAGAAGCACGGTATATTGACACACGCAGCTCGCGCGCCATCGTGGCGGATGCGCGGTGTGCTGAAGGCAGATTGTCCGGTTGTGTTTCAACATGGAGGTGGGTCTTGAAGGTTCTGAAGCTGTCTGCTCAGGGGCTCCCGCAGTCCTGGATCAGCCTGGAAGAAGCGGTGCTGCACTACGCTGCGGATGAAGTGCGCTGGGAAATGGGCGCGGAGATTGCCGTGTTCCACGGTGGTCACAACGCGGTCACCGGGCTGCAGTCGATCATCACCATCAACTCCATCATCGGCACCCAGGGGGTTCCGCGCATCAATCCCTTCGACCTGCGCCCCACCTTGACCAACAGCAAGCTGTTTGCGCGCGACCGCAACGTGTGCGCCTATTGCGGCAACCACTTTCACGAAGAAGACCTGACCCGGGAACACATTCAGCCGTTGGGGCAAAACGGGCGGGATCTCTGGATGAACGTGGTCACGGCGTGCAAGTCGTGCAACCACCGCAAGGGCAACCGCACGCCCGAGCAGGCCCACATGCCGCTGCTTTACGCACCCTATGTGCCCAGTCTGTGGGAGGATTTCATCTTGCGCAACCGCCGCATTCTGGCCGACCAGATGGAGTTCCTGATGTCCCATTTGCCGAAGACGTCGCGTTTGCACGCCTGACAAAGCCGATGTGGGCCAGTCCAGCAAGGACCGCTCCGGTTGGGATTTCAGTAGGTCAGCTCAAGCACCACCACACGGTTTTCCACTGCGGGCCATGTCCGTCCGGTGATCTGCTCTCCATTGAACACAGCAGTGATGGGGCGCACACCTTCCTGAGCCAGATTGAGCTTGGTGCTTGACACACCTGCGCCTGAGGATGGCACACCCGGCAAGGCCTTGCCATCCAAAGACATGGTGTCGCGCTCGGCATCGAAGTAGCCGCGAGGGCGGGTCAGGGTGATGGTGGATTTGGCGTCCTTGTCGGCAGCCGCTGGACGCTCGGCACGCAAATGAATCAGATCGCTGGAGCGGGGAAACGGGCTGCGGTAGATATGGGTGGTGGCATAGCCCGGTGCGCTGATCACGAATTCGTAGGGTACCCCCGCTTGCGCCGTGAACGGCCCCCACTGTCCGTCCGTACCCACAACCTTGCTGTGCGCGGCTTCGCCCAACCTTTCGCCGGTGGCGGGCTGGGTCGCGTAGACCGCGAGTTGGGCGCCGGGTAGCGCCAGGTTGTTGCTGTAGTTGCCGGTGGCCGGGTCGGTGGGCACCAGACCGAGTCCCGTGATCTTGCCATTGAGCACGATCGGAGTCTTGGGCTGGATGATGGAAGTGGTCGCATCTTTGCCGGTGATGAACCGGTAGGTGGCCTCGAAAGCCGCCTGCGAAAACGAAGTCTCGCGGTGGTCGACGCGTGGCAACACCACGTTGTTCGCACCCTTGAGTGCGGGGCCGTCGAAGCTCACGTTGGTGGGTGTGCCTTTTGCACCGATCCACAAACCGTCCGGCTGGGCAAACTTGTCGTTGTTGTCCGAGCGGATCGTCATCCACTTCACTGGCCCGGTGACTTCGTCGCCAGCGGCGTTCTTGGGTGCATTGAGCGCGGTGAGGAAGGGTCCCGTGCCTGAAAATTCATTCGCTTCGCGAAAGCCCTTGACGGCCCACACGCCGTGGTTGGGCGTGCCACCCAGAACGGCGTGGCTCACTGTCTTGTCGCCGCCACCATTCTGGATGTGGTTGCGGATCGCGTAGCCACCGCGTGAGTTGCCGACCAGCACCACCTGCTTCGCACCGGTGGATTGCAGCACCTTTTCCACTTCGCCTTTCAGGAAAGCCATGTGTTCGGTGGTCGACGTGCGCCCGGGCTGGGCCTTGCTGTCGTCGTCGCGTGCGAGCGGGTAGGGCAGGTTGATGGCATGCAGGCGCTCGCTGGGCCAGCCGTTGGATTCAAATCGCCAGACCGTGGTCTGCCAGATCGAGGCCGAGTCGCCGTTGCCGTGCACGAACACGATAGGCGGATGTGCTGCATCGGGTGACGTGGTGGCGCAGGCGGTTAGAAACAGGCCGCTGGCGGCCAGGGTGAGGAGCGTGCGGCGTGTGGTCATGGGTTGACGTGGATGTGTGAGCGGGGTGAAACAAATCGGCCCGCATTTGCGGGCCGTTGATGGAAAGGGAAGGCTTAGGCGAAAACACCCGCCGTGTCCTGCATTCGCTGCGACACCTCGCCCAGGTGGTGCAAGCTGTCTCCATACGTCATTTCAAGCTGCGTGAGCTTCTTGAAGTAGTGGCTGACGATGTATTCGTCCGTCACGCCAATGCCGCCGTGCAGCTGCACCGCCTGCTGGCCCACGAAGCGCATGGACTGCCCCAGCTGCACTTTGGCGCGCGCCATGGCTGCACGGCGCTCGGTTGTGGGCGCGTTGAGCTTGAGGCTGGCGTAGTAGCTCATGGAGCGTGCCAGCTCCAGCTGCATTTTCATGTCGGCCACGCGGTGGCGCAGCGCCTGGAAGGTGGCGATGGCCACGCCGAACTGCTTGCGTGTGTTCATGTACTCGACGGTGATGGACACCGTCTTGTCCATCACCCCAACCGCTTCGGCGCAAGCGGCGGCGATACCGATGTCCACGCCATGCTCCAGCGCGGTCAGACCATCGGTGGTGATCAGTTGGGCCGGTGCATCCTTGAGCGTCAGATCTCCTGCCCGGCTGCCGTCCTGCGTCAAGTGGCCGCTCGTGTCCACGCCCGATGCGGTCCTTTCCACCAGGAACAGCGCCATCTTGCCCGCAGCCATGGCAGGCACCACGTAGGCGTCGGCCTGATCAGCGGCAGGCACGAGGTTCTTGGTGCCCGAAAGGGTCCAACCGCTGCCCGCCGGGGTAGCGGTGGTGGTGCACACATCGAGCTTGTAGCGGGCCTTGCGCTCCTGCTGTGCCAGCACCACCAGTGCCTCGCCCGAAGCCATGCGGGGCAGCCAGGCCGCCTTGAGTTCTGCCGGGGCATAGCCGCCGAGCACACCTGAAGTGATGAGTGTCTGGGCGAGCGGTTCGAGCACGATGCCACGTCCCAGCTCTTCCATGACCACCATGCCTTCGACGGGGCCCATGCCCAGGCCACCGTCGTCTTCGCTCACATAGAGGCCCGCCAGTCCCAGCTCGGCCAGCTCGCCGTAGGCGACGCGGTCAAAGCCGCCAGCGGTGACGATGGCTCGGCGGCGCTCGAAGTCGTAGCCCTTTTCCACCCACTTCTGAACCGCATCGCGCAACGCGCCTTGATCTTCACTGAAATCGAAGTCCATTTGTATCTCCTGAAGCCGTTGTTTCGGTGCCTGTCAAATGCGCATTGCTGTGCTTCTTGCAGGGCTGTGACAGGTGCCGCCGCAGCGGAAGTTATCCAAGCACCGTCTGAGCGACGATGTTGCGCTGCACTTCGTTGCTGCCGCCGTAGATGGTGGTCTTTCGCATGTTGAAGTAGGTCGAGGCGAGTGGCGCGTTGGCCACGACGCCGCCAGGGAAGTCGCCTTGCCAGCCGGCCTCCATTGCTTCTTCAATGAAGGGCAGGCTGTAGGGGCCAGCGGCCAGCATCATCAGTTCGGTGTAGCGCTGCTGGATTTCGCTGCCCTTGATCTTGAGCAGACCGGCGATGTCGAGCGAGTTTTTGCCTGACTTTTCGGCCGAGAGCACGCGCAGCACCAGCATTTCCAGTGCCACCACGTCCACTTCCAGCAGTGCGATCTGGTCACGGAAGCGCGTGTCGTCCCAGACGCCTTCGGTCTTGGCAATGCGCTTGAGTCGCTCCAGTTCGCGCTTGGCGCGGTTCACATCCGCAATGTTGGTGCGCTCATGGCTGAGCAGGTGTTTGGCGTAGGTCCAGCCCTTGTTTTCTTCGCCGATCAGGTTTTCTGCTGGCACTTCCACGTTGTCGAACCACACCTCGTTGACCTCGCACTCGCCGTCGAGCAACTTGATGGGGCGCACCGACACACCAGGCGACGACATGTCTATCAGCAGGAAGGAAATGCCGGTTTGTGGCTTGCCCTCGGTGCTGGTGCGGACCAGACAGAAGATCCATTCACCGTACTGGCCCAGCGTGGTCCAAGTCTTCTGGCCGTTGACGATGTATTTGTCACCCTGGCGCTCGGCGCGGCACTTCACGGAAGCAAGGTCGGATCCCGCCCCTGGTTCGCTGTAGCCCTGGCTCCACCAGACTTCGCCACTGGCGATGCCGGGCAGAAAGCGCTCTTGCTGCTCCTTGTTGCCGAAGGCCATGATGACGGGGGCGACCATCACGGGGCCAAAGGGCACCACGCGCGGCGCACCGGCGAGGGCGCATTCTTCTTCGAACAGATGTTTCTGCACCGCGTTCCAGCCCGGGCCGCCAAATTCCTTGGGCCAACCCCAGCCCAGCCAGCCTTTTTTGCCCAGAATCTTCGCCCAGCCCTGCAAGTCGTCTCGCGTCAGTCGCAGGGCGTTGTGGACCTTCTGTGCGGTTTCGGCTGGCAGGTTGGCTTTGACCCAGCCGCGGATCTCTTCGCGAAACGCCTGTTCTTCAGGCGTGAATGCCAAATCCATGGGATGTCTCCTGGTGGCCGCCACGTGCTTGTGACGACATATTGAACAACACCCTGCAGTTTGGCACGACCGTTCGTTTTATTCCTGTCCGGGCTGCGACAAGCCGAGTTGTTCATGCAGGTTCTTCATCTGGTCTTGCAAAGTCGCCACGGTGTCTTCCAGCTGAGACAACCTCCGCGTGAGCGCGATCACGTCGTCTTCCGTGGCCGAAGTCCCCGAGACTGAGAATGGGCCCGGCGCAAGCAGCGCCGCATCCACCGGACCGCAGAGCAGGTGCGCCCACCGCTGTTCCCTGGCGCCCGGCGCTCTGGGCAGTTTCACGACCAGTGGACCGCCTTTATCTTCACTGCGATCCTGCAGCTCTTCCAGGAACGCGTCAACCGACGCAATGTCCAGAAATTTGTACCACCGTTCGGAGTTGAGTCGCAGTTCACCCGCTGTTTGTGGCCCCCTCAGCATCAGCATGCCCAGCAGCACGGCTGACTGCTCGGGCACGGCGACCGCGCGCATGAAGTTGTGTTCAAAGCGGGTGACGCGGCTGCCGCTGCTCTCCAGCACCAGGTGCACAGCGCGCAGTCCGTCCAGCGCCTCCAGCACCTGTGCTTCGGCCAGTTGCATCACCGGATCCCGGCTGGATTTCTGGTTGCAGCCCGTGACCAGCGTGTTGAGCGTGAGCGGGTAGCTGTCGGGTACCGTGCGGGCTTTCTCCATCAGTGTGCCCAAAGTCCGCGCTTCTGCGGCGGACAGCGGCCGTTGCCCAAAGTCGTGTCCCCGTGGGCGGGACGTTGAGTTGAAGGGGGTGAGGTCTGAGGTCATTACACTTCCCGGCCATGTCTGGCGTGAACAAAAACATCGTGATTCTGATCTCTGGCGGCGGCTCCAACATGGCAGCCATCGTCCAGGCGTCGCGTGAAAGGCAATGGGCGGCACGGTTTGGCGCGAGGGTGGCGGCGGTGGTCAGCAACAGGGCCACGGCCCAGGGACTGGAGTGGGCAGCCAGCGAAGGCATTCCGTCGGCCGTGGTGGATCACCGGCAGTTTGTGCAGCGTGAAGCCTTCGACCATGCCCTGATGGCCGAAATTGACGCCTACAGCCCCGTCTTGGTCGTACTCGCAGGCTTCATGCGCATTCTGACGCCAGGATTCGTTCAGCACTACGAAAACCGGCTGGTCAACATTCACCCGAGCCTGTTGCCGGCATTCACCGGATTGAACACCCACCAGCGCGCCATCGACATGGGCTGCCGTTTTGCCGGTGCCACCGTGCACCGCGTCACCAGCGAACTGGATCACGGCGCGATCCTCGATCAGGCCGTGGTGCCCGTGCTGCCGGGCGACACGGCAGAGGCGCTGGCCGCGCGGGTGCTGACGCAGGAACACATCATCTACCCGCGAGCGGTGGAGCGGCTGCTAGTGTGCTGTCCCGCAAATAGTTGCATGAAATGAAGCCGATGAATTCGCGCCCAGGGCAAGGCGCAAACCGCAGCGATAGCCTGTGCTATCGCGAGGATTTGCAACGCAGCCATGGGTGTGAAGGCACAGTTTCATATGCAAGTTATTTGCGGGACAGGACACTAGTGGCATAGGGTCTGCTCACACTGTTTCCAGTCCATTCTCACTTGGAAAAACAGTGTGAACAGACCCTAATCAGACGCCCTTTGCGAACACCAGACCCGCGTGTTCCCGCATGGCGTGGAACCTGATCTTGGGCCAGTTCGCCTCCACCGCACGCAGCGTGGCGGCATGGTCCACCAGCAGGGTCGGGGCGTCCACCGCGTCCAGCGCCACGCGGTGGCTGTTGGCATCGATGAACTTCTTGAGTTCGATTTCGCCGCCGTCTTCCGGTGCGCAGGTCACCCAGCGGGCCACCTGGTAAGGGCTGCCCATGATTCTGGCCTTCACGCCGTATTCGTGCTCCAGCCGGTGCGCCACCACTTCAAACTGCAACTGCCCTACGGCGCCCAGCAGCAGCACCGAGCCCGCGACCGGGCGGAACACCTGAATGGCTCCTTCTTCACCCAACTGGGTCAGACCGGCGCGCAACTGCTTGGTCCGAAGGGGGTCGGCCACTTCCACGCTGCGGATGATTTCCGGGGCGAAGAAGGGCAGGCCCGTGAACTGCAGGTTCTCACCTTCGGTGAGGGTGTCACCAAGCTGCAGCACGCCATGGTTGGGGATGCCGATGATGTCGCCGGCAAAGGCCTCGTCCAGCAGCTCGCGTCGCTGAGAGAGAAAGCTCACGACGGTGTTCGGCCGCAGATCCTTCCCGCTGCGCACCACTTTGAGTTTCATGCCGCGCACAAAATGGCCGCTGGCCAGCCGCACGAAGGCGATGCGGTCGCGGTGTGCCGGGTCCATGTTGGCCTGGATCTTGAACACCACGCCGGTGAACTTTGGTTCTTCCGGCTTGACCACGCGCTGCAGGGCAGGGCGCTCGCCAGGTGGAGGCGCCAGATCCACCAATGCATCGAGCACTTCGCGAACGCCGAAGTTGTTGACCGCCGAACCAAACAGCATGGGCGTTTGTTTTCCGGCCAGAAAATCGGCTTCGTCGAACGCGGGCGACGCACCCGCCACCAGCTCCAGTTCTTCGCGCGCCTGCTCAAACTCTGAGCCAAATCGCTCGCGGCTCTGCGGGTTGTCCAGGCCTGGCATGACTTCTTCGTCGCCACCCCGGCGATCTTCGCCGGCGGCGAACACGCGCATCTGGTCGGCGCGGCGGTCGTAAACGCCCCGGAAGGTCTTGCCCATGCCCACGGGCCAGGTGAAGGGCACCACCGTCATGCCGAGTTCGCGCTCGATCTCGTCCATCAGATCCAGTGGGGCCTGCACCTCGCGGTCCATCTTGTTCACGAAGGTCAGGATGGGTGTGTTGCGCGCCCGGCAGACCTGCAGCAGGCGCCGCGTCTGCGGTTCCACACCATTGCCCGCGTCGATCACCATCAATGCCGCGTCCACGGCGGTGAGCACCCGGTAGGTGTCTTCAGAGAAGTCCTGGTGGCCGGGTGTGTCGAGCAGGTTGATCACGCAGTCGCGGTATTCCATCTGCATCACCGACGAAGCCACCGAAATGCCGCGCTGCTTCTCGATCTCCATCCAGTCGGACGTGGCGTGGCGCGCAGCCTTGCGCGCCTTGACCGAGCCAGCGATGTTGATGGCGCCCGAGAACAGCAGCAGTTTCTCGGTGAGCGTGGTTTTACCCGCGTCGGGGTGGGAAATGATGGCGAACGTGCGGCGACGCTTCACCTGGGTGGAAATATCGGACATAGCCCTCCATTATCCCGCGCCATCCCAAATCCCAAATCCCAAATCCCAAATGCCAAGCCAGCCACCGGAGCGCGTAACTGGTCCAGCACACGCCGAAGCACGGCTTTGCCGGGCCAAGGGCGTGGTCCCCCTGGGGGGGAAGACGCGAAGCGGCGCAGGCGGGCGGGTGACCACGGCGCAGGGGGGCGACAATACCTTATGCACCCCAAAGCCTTGATAGAAGAGTCCGCGAACCTGATTGAACAGGTTTTCAAGTTCGAACACCCCGCCGACGCTGTGGTTTCCCGTTATTTTCGAGAGCACCGGTCGCTGGGCCCACGCGAGCGAGCCACGCTTTCCGATACGGTGTTCAACATCCTGCGCGAGCGCCTCAGGCTTGAATGGCTGGCGCGCTCGGGCAGCGGGTCCAAGTGGCGCCGGCTGGCGATACTGGCTTTCCCAGGCGACCGGGATTTCCTCAAGAGTGCGCTCACCGATGCTGAAAAAAATTGGCTGGATGCCTGCCTGGCGGTGACCGATGCCGACCTGCTGGCGCCTCATCGCCACAACCTGCCCGATTGGCTGGCGGTGGCGCTGCGCGCGCAGGTGGGTGCCGAATTCGACGAACTGGCGCAGAGTCTGAACCGGCCAGCGCCCTTGGACTTGCGTGTCAATGTCCTGAAAAAGAAGCGCGAGGCCGTGCTGAGCGAACTGGTTCAGGCGGGCCTGGTGTGCGAGCCCACGCCGTATTCGCCTCTGGGAATCCGCCTTCGGGGCAAGCCGTCCCTCAGCAAGGTACCGGCCTTTGTCCAGGGTGACGTGGAGGTTCAGGACGAAGGCTCGCAGTTGCTGGCGTTGTTGCTGGATGCCAAGCGCGGTGAAATGGTGGTCGATTTTTGTGCGGGTGCCGGTGGCAAGACACTGGCGATCGGCGCGGCCATGCGCAACAGCGGCCGCCTGTATGCCATGGACACTTCTGGCCACCGGCTCGATGCGCTCAAACCCCGCCTGGCCCGCAGCGGACTCTCGAATGTGCACCCGCTCGCCATCGCACACGAGCGGGACGACCGCATCAAGCGACTGGCCGGCAAGATCGACCGCGTGCTGGTGGACGCGCCGTGCTCCGGTCTGGGCACATTGCGCCGCAACCCCGATCTGAAATGGCGGCAGACCCCTGAAACTGTTGCCGCGCAAGCTCAGTTGCAGACGGCCATTCTGAAAAGTGCCGCCCGCTTGCTCAAGCCAGGCGGTCGCCTGGTGTACGCCACCTGCAGTCTGCTTCAGGCTGAAAACGAAGACGTTTGCGAAGCGTTTGGCCAATCCCACGCCAACTTTGACCCTGTGCCTGTGGCCGGTTTGCTGGAAACTTTGCACGTGCCTGGTGCCGAATCGCTTTGCGCAGGTGAGCAGCGCCAGTGGTTGCGCTTGTGGCCCCATCGGCAGGGAACGGACGGCTTCTTCGCTGCCGTCTGGCAGAAAAAAGCTTGAAAACCGGTCAAAACACCTGATCTGCATCAGTAGTTCCCACATCTGGCCCCGCTTTCGGTCCCATCTGCAGTTGGTGTTTTGCGGCGGGCCTCGTAAAATCAGGAGATATCAAGCCCATTCAGTCGGGCGGGTGAACTGATGCCTCTCGCCATCGTTGGGCGACTCTCAAGGATTTCAATGAATGCATTCGATACCGCGATCCCTGCCCTGTGGACCGGTTTGATCCAGTTTCTGGACCAGGGCCTGACCGGCGCGAGCTGGTGGCAGGCCATTCTGGTGGCGCTCCTTCTGGCGCACGTGACCATCGCCAGCGTCACGATCTACCTGCACCGCCATTCGGCGCACCGTTCACTGGATCTGCATCCCATTGCTTCGCATTTTTTCCGGTTCTGGCTCTGGCTGACCACCGGCATGGTCACCAAGGAGTGGACGGCTATTCACCGCAAGCACCACGCCAAGTGCGAGCACGAGGGGGATCCGCACAGCCCGGTGGTGTTCGGCATCAAGAAAGTGTTCTTCGAGGGCAGCGAGCTGTACCGCAGCGAAGCCAAGAACCAGGAAACCCTGGAGCGTTACGGCCACAACACACCTGACGACTGGATCGAGCGCCATCTGTATACCGGTCGATCCAAGTTGGGTGTCAGCCTCATGCTGATCATCAACGTCATGCTTTTCGGCGCGATCGGCCTGACGGTCTGGGCCATCCAGATGATCTGGATTCCCATCACGGCGGCCGGCATCATCAACGGCATTGGCCACTGGTGGGGTTACCGCAACTTCGAGGCGGCCGATGCCAGCACCAATGTGTCTCCGTGGGGCATCCTGATCGGTGGGGAAGAACTGCATAACAACCACCATACCTACCCGACATCTGCCAAGTTGTCGGTGAAGCCTTATGAATTCGACATCGGCTGGATGTACATCACCATCCTGAAGTCGGTGGGGCTGGCCACCGTCAAGAAGCTGCCGCCCAAGATGTCATTTGGCGACGTGAAGCCGGTGGCAGACGAGAAGACGCTGGAGGCCATCATTGCCAACCGCTACGAAGTGATGGCCGGCTATGCGCGTGAAATGCGGGCAGCATGCAAGAGAGAAATTGCTGCGCTGCAATCCCGCCGTGGCGATGCGTCGGCACTTCAGGTGGCCGGTCGTTGGTTGCACCGGGACGAGGACAAGGTGCCTGCTGCGGTAAGACCGCAGCTGGCGCAGGCCCGCGCCGAGCACCCGGTGCTCGACAAGATGATCACCATGCGTGAGGAGCTTCGCGCCTTGTGGTCCAGCACAAATGCCACGCGCGAACAACTGGCTGCTGACTTGCAAGCCTGGTGTCGCCGGGCGGAAGAGAGCGGCATTGTCGCTCTGCGCGATTTCTCCATTCAGCTCCGCTCCGCGCGGGTCTGAGTTGATGAGCAGGCGTGGCGGCCTGCCAACCAAAAAACCACCTTGCGAGGTGGTTTTTTTTCGCCATTCGCTTTGAAAGGTCTTCGGGCGCAACGAGCATGTACTGGTGGGCATGCCTCTTGTGGCCAGCGTTCCATGACCATGGCGAGACAGCACAGTGGTTGCATGCGATGCACGTCCGCTCCGAAGGCGCTCAGACCCGCAGTGCGTAGCACGGAGGGTGGGTCCAGTGAGCGCGACGCAGGTGACCATTTGCGCCCCGATTTTGACGACCCGACGCCATGACCGCCTATCCTCAAGGCTCAAGGCTCAAGGCGAAAAAAAGCCGCTGTGAAGACAGCGGCTTTTTCCGTCAGGAGATCCTGTGCCGAATCACTTCAGCTTGATTTCCTTGTAGTCCACGTGCTTGCGTGCCTTGGGATCAAACTTCTTGATCAGCATCTTCTCGGGCGTGGTCTTCTTGTTTTTGGTGGTGGTGTAGAAGTGACCGGTACCCGCAGTGGATTCCAGCTTGATCTTTTCGCGTCCGCCTTTGGTTGCCATGGTGTGTGCTCCTTAAGCCTGGCCGCGTGCGCGCAGGTCTGCGAGCACGGCATCAATGCCGTTTTTGTCGATCAGTCGCAGGGCGGCACCGGAGACGCGCAGACGCACCCAACGGTTTTCGCTCTCGACCCAGAAACGACGGTATTGCAGGTTCGGCAGGAACCGGCGCTTGGTTTTGTTGTTGGCGTGGGAAACGTTGTTTCCGACCATGGGCTTCTTGCCCGTTACGTCGCAGACGCGTGCCATGAGGACACTCCGATATTGTCAAACGGCCGCCACCCGAGCGATGGGGGCCTCACCTCGCCAGAAAAAGGGTGGCGGTAACCCGAATTTGCAACGCACAGCCCAATGGGCCAAATCGCAGCAAAGCCGCACATTATAGCCCGATGCGACAGATGTGGCTACCGCCAGTCGGCCCGCAGCAGCCAGGTCTCCGAAGCATGGTGACTCATTCAAGGGGCACCGCGGAACGGGCTTCGCCCGGCCGCAGGTGCCGCCCCCCTCCCAAGCCGAAGGCGCCAGAGGAGGGGGGACGCGCGCAGCGCGGCGGGGGGAGGTTACGAATTCTCCAGAAATCGCTGGGCATCAAGCGCCGCCATGCACCCGGTGCCGGCACTGGTGATGGCTTGGCGGTACACATGGTCCTGGACGTCCCCAGCCGCAAAGATGCCGGGCACGCTGGTCATGGTGGCCATGCCTTGCAGGCCGGATCGGGTCACGATGTAGCCGTCTTTCATTTCCAGTTGGCCTTTGAACAATTCGGTGTTCGGGCTGTGGCCGATGGCGATGAAGCAGCCCTTGACCGGCACGTCTTCCGTTTCACCCGATTTCACGTTCCTCAACCGCACACCGGTCACGCCCGTGTTGTCACCCAGCACCTCTTCCAGCGTGCTGTGCAGTTTGAGTTCGATCTTGCCTGTGGCCACCTTTTCCATCAGCTTGTCGATCATGATCGGCTCGGCCCTGAACGTGTCGCGGCGATGCACCAGGTAAACCTTGCTCGCGATGTTGGACAGGTAGAGCGCCTCTTCCACTGCCGTGTTGCCGCCACCGACCACGCTACAGACTTCGTTGCGGTAGAAAAAACCGTCGCAGGTGGCGCAGCCCGAGACACCTTTGCCCATGAACGCTTCTTCAGATGGCAGGCCGAGGTACTTGGCCGATGCACCGGTGGCGATCACGAGTGCGTCGCAACTGTATTCACCGCTGTCGCCCTTGAGCACGAAAGGTCGTTTGGAAAAATCGACCGTGTGAATGTGGTCAAACACGATTTCCGTTTTGAAGCGCTCGGCATGGGCCAGAAAGCGCTGCATCAGGTCTGGGCCCTGCACGCCGTCCACGTCGGCGGGCCAGTTGTCCACCTCCGTGGTGGTCATGAGCTGGCCACCTTGTGCTATGCCCGTGATGAGCACGGGGTTCAGGTTGGCGCGAGCGGCGTAAACGGCTGCGGTGTAGCCAGCGGGCCCGGAGCCGAGGATCAGTACTTTGGAGTGCTTCATTGATGCGGGCCCTGTAGGGTGGATGGGGCCAGTGGTTTAGAGTATGGGGGGATTGCTGTCGATAGAGCGCCGTCGCCTGGTTGCGATGGCAGTGGCTGGATTGTATGAAAGTGCGCTTTTCGCGCCATTCGCAACAAGGAATACACGCATGTCCATCCTGTCCAATCTGGATCTGATTCGCAGGGTTCCCCTGTTCTCCACTTTGACCCAGGCTCAGGCGGAAGCCGTTGCCGATTCGGTGGTCAAGCGCCGTTACCGGCGTGGCGAATGCATTGTTGAGCAAGGTAAAAAGTCGAACTGCCTGGCCATTGTGTTGACGGGGCGTGCGCGCGTGGTGACGACGGACACCCGTGGGCGGGAAGTGATTCTGGCCACCATGAATCCGGGTGACTACATTGGAGAGATGAGCCTGATCGACAACCAGCCGCATTCGGCCACTGTGCGCGCGGAGGTGCAGACCGACGTGCTGATCCTGGGCCGGGTGGAGTTCGCCCGTTGCCTGCCGGAAAACACCTCCATGGCCTACGCGGTGATGAAGGGGTTGGTACAGCGTTTGCGTCATGCCGATCGCAAGATCGAGTCGCTGGCTTTGATGGATGTGTACGGCCGTGTGGCGCGTGCCCTGCTGGAGTTTGCGCAAACTGGCAGTGACGGTATGTTGACCATCCGTGACCGTGTGTCCCGACAGGACGTGGCCAAGATGATCGGCGCTTCCCGCGAGATGGTCAGCCGCGTCATGAAGGATCTGGAAGAGCGTGGATTCATCGAGGTGCGCGAGGACGGCAGCACGGTGATCAAAGAGCGATTGAACTCGCTGGGTTGACGCCGCAGCCGCCTGGCTCGGTGCCAGGCGACCCGGTCGGGTCGCAACGTTTCGCGACCTGAATCCACTCTACCTTGGGGTAAGCTTGCCTCTGCATTTCGACGAGGCTTATGACTTATTCACTCAACACCCTCAACGCTGACCGCGCCAGTGCGTCTGCCCCTGGGGTGCCCCGTTTCACGCAGGAAATTGGTCTGGTGCTCGGCGCTGCGGCGCTTGCTTTCTGGTTGCTCGCCTTGTTGAGCCATTCACTGGCGGACCCCTCCTGGAGCACCACAGGTACCCGGGCAGAGGTAGGAAACTGGGGGGGGCGCCTGGGCGCGTTGCTCGCCGACGGCAGCTATTTTTTGCTGGGCTTTTCGGTCTGGTGGTGTTTTTTCATTGGTCTTCGCGCCTGGTTATCGGGTCTGGCCAGGTGGATTCGTGGCCACCAGGGGCTTGACTCGGGTGATACCACGCACGCTTCGGCCAGCGGCCGGCCATGGCACCGGCCGTGGGTTCGCAGGGTGTTGTTCTGGCTGGGCTTGCTGGCGCTGATGTGCGCCAGTGCGGTATTGGAGTGGAGCCGGCTCTACCGCATCGAGGACATGCTCCCAGGCCATGCAGGCGGCATGCTGGGGCAAGCCCTGGGCCCGGTGGCCATGCAATGGCTGGGGTTCAACGGGTCGACCATTCTGATGCTGGCGATACTGGTGCTCTGCCTGCCGCGCGTGTTTCGCTTCTCCTGGGGACATTGGGCCGAAGTGGTGGGGCATACCCTGGACGGCTGGTTTGAAGCCCGCCGTGAGAAACGCGAGGCGGTGGAGGATCAGCGCATCGGTGAGCAGGCCGCGCGAGAACGCGAAGTGGTGGTGGCTGTGGAACGGGTCGAGAGCGAAGAGCACCACCCCACGCCCATGGTGATCGAGCCCACGCTGGTGGACGTGCCCAAGAGCGAGCGGGTGGCCAAGGAACGGCAGAAGCCGTTGTTCAGCGAAATGCCCGACAGCAAGCTGCCGCAGGTGGATCTGCTGGACAGCGCGCCACTGCATCAGGTCGGTGTCGACAGCCAGACGCTGGAGATGACCAGCCGCCTGATCGAAAAGAAGCTCAAGGACTTTGGGGTGGAGGTGCGGGTCGTGGCCGCCGCGCCAGGCCCTGTGATCACGCGCTACGAAATCGAACCTGCCACGGGTGTGAAAGGTTCACAGATCGTGAACCTGGGGCGCGATCTGGCGCGGTCGCTCTCGCTGGTCTCCATCCGGGTGATCGAAACCATCCCGGGCAAGAACCTGATGGCACTCGAGCTGCCCAACGCCAAGCGCCAGATGATCAAGCTCAGTGAGATTCTGGGCTCACAGGTTTACAACGACGCCAAGTCGCTGCTGACCATGGGACTGGGCAAGGACATCGGCGGTCAGCCGATCGTGGCCGATCTGGCCAAGATGCCGCATTGTCTCGTGGCCGGCACCACCGGATCGGGCAAGTCGGTCGGTATCAACGCCATGATCCTGTCGCTGCTCTACAAGGCCGATGCCAAGGATGTGCGCCTGCTGCTGATCGACCCCAAGATGCTGGAGATGAGCGTCTACGAAGGCATTCCACACCTGCTGGCACCGGTGGTCACCGACATGAAGCACGCGGCCAACGGCTTGAACTGGTGCGTGGCCGAAATGGAGAAGCGCTACAAGCTCATGAGCAAGCTGGGTGTGCGCAACCTGGCTGGCTATAACGTAAAGATCGATGAGGCCAATGCGCGCGGCGAAATCATCGGCAACCCGTTCAGCCTGACCCCCGAGCAGCCCGAACCGCTGGAGCGACTGCCTTACATCGTGGTGGTGATCGACGAGCTCGCCGACCTGATGATGGTGGTGGGCAAGAAGATCGAGGAACTGATCGCGCGCCTGGCCCAGAAGGCAAGGGCGGCGGGCATCCATTTGATTCTGGCCACCCAGCGCCCCAGCGTGGACGTGATCACTGGCTTGATCAAGGCCAATATTCCCACCCGTCTGTCGTTCCAGGTCAGTAGCAAGATCGACAGCCGCACCATCCTCGACCAGATGGGTGCCGAGAGTTTGCTGGGCATGGGTGACATGCTTTACATGCCGTCCGGTACGGGATTCCCGATTCGGGTGCATGGTGCGTTTGTGAGTGACGATGAAGTGCACCGTGTGGTGGCCTACCTGAAAGAACAGGGCGGCGAGCCCAATTACATCGACGGTTTGCTGGAGTCCAGCGTCGGTGATGGTGAAGGTGGCGACATGTTTGGCGAACCCGGCGCCTCCAGTGGTGAAAAGGATGCGTTGTACGACCAGGCGGTGGAGATCGTTCTCAAGGACCGAAAAGCCAGCATTTCGTATGTGCAACGCAAACTCAAGATTGGTTACAACCGCGCCGCGCGTTTGCTGGAAGATATGGAGAACGCTGGGCTGGTCAGTGCGCTGACCTCCAGTGGGCAGCGCGACATTCTGGTGCCATCGCGCTCAGACTGAACGCAGCAGGAAACCTTGTCGGTGCAAACCGATCTGAAGCAGATGATCAAAACTTTTATGGCGGGCTGCGCGTTTGCGCTGGCTTCAATGGCCGCTCAGGCCGATGGGCTTCAGGACCTGGAGCGTTTTCTCAAGGAAGTCGGCAGCGCCCGTTCCGGTTTCACCCAGGTGGTGACATCGCCCAAGCGGGCGGGCGAGTCCGTGGCTCGCAGCAAAACATCCAGTGGGAGCTTCGAGTTTCTGCGACCGAACCGCTTCCGCTTCGAATACACCAAGCCGTTCGAGCAAACCATCGTCGCCGATGGTGAAACCTTGTGGCTGTTCGATGTGGATCTCAACCAAGTGACCGCACGCAAGCAGCAGGAGGTGCTGGGCAGCACACCCGCTGCCTTGATCGCTGCGGGCACCGATCTGCGGGCCTTGGGCGAAGTGTTCGAGCTCAAGGCCGCCCCGGCGCTTGACGGCATGGAGTGGCTGGAAGCGCGCCCGCTGGCTCGCGACGGCCAGCTCCAGATGGTCCGGGTGGGATTCAAGCTGGGGCAACTGGCCGTACTGGACATTGAAGACAGCCTGGGGCAGCGCTCGGTGCTTACGTTCACCGGCTGGCAGGGCAATGCCCGCTTGACGGCGGAGCAGTTCCGGTTCCAGCCTCCTCCCGGCGCGGACGTGATTCGCCCCTGAAGCCCCTCTTTTTGTGAGATCCCCACCCGCCAAGGGCGCTGCGTCCCAGCTCGCTCATGCTCCACTGGCCGAGCGCTTGCGGCCGCGTGTGCTGGGTGAAGTGATTGGGCAGCAGCACCTGCTGGGTGAGGGAATGGCACTGCGGCTCGCATTTGAATCGGGTCAGCCGCACAGCTGCATTTTGTGGGGCCCTCCGGGCGTGGGCAAGACGACCATTGCACGGCTGATGGCCGATGCATTTGATGCGCAGTTCATCACCATCAGCGCAGTGCTGGGTGGTGTCAAGGACATCAGGGAGGCCGTGGAACGTGCTGAAAGCGCGCGCACCGGTCTGGAGGCCCAGCGGACCATCGTTTTCGTGGACGAAGTGCACCGCTTCAACAAGAGCCAACAAGACGCCTTTTTGCCTCATGTGGAGTCGGGCTTGTTCACCTTCATCGGCGCCACCACAGAAAACCCTTCGTTTGAAGTGAATTCGGCGCTGCTGTCACGCGCGGCGGTCTACGTGCTCCAGCCGCTGGCAGAGGGCGACCTGCGTCAGATCATCGAGCGGGCTCAGGGCATTGATGCAGTGCCACCCATGGCAGATGCAGCGGCCGGGCGCCTGATTGCCTACGCCGACGGTGATGCCCGCCGGCTGCTCAACACGCTGGAGACATTGGCCGTGGCAGCGGCCAGCGAACAACTGGCGACCGTGACCGACGACTGGTTGCTGCGTGTGCTGGGCGAGCGCATGCGCCGCTACGACAAGGGCGGTGAGCAGTTCTACGACACCATCAGTGCACTGCACAAAAGCGTGCGCGGCTCGGACCCCGACGCCGCCTTGTACTGGTTCGTTCGCATGCTCGATGGGGGCGCCGACCCCCGCTACATGGCCAGGCGATTCATCCGCATGGCCAGCGAAGACATTGGCTTGGCCGACCCGCGTGCGCTCAGGATGGCACTGGACGCCGCAGAGGTGTACGAACGCCTTGGCACACCAGAGGGTGAGCTGGCTTTGGCGGAGTGCGTGGTGTACCTGGCCGTAGCGCCGAAGTCCAACGCGGTCTACAAGGCCTACAACGAGGCCAGGGCGTATGTGAAAAAGGACGGTACGCGACCCGTCCCCATGCATTTGCGCAACGCGCCGACCCGGCTCATGAAAGCGCTGGACCACGGCAAGGGCTACCGCTACGCCCATGATGAAGCCGATGGTTTTGCAGCCGGCGAACGCTACCTGCCTGATGGCATGCCGGATCCGGGCTTTTACCGACCGGTGGAGCGCGGCATGGAAATTCGCATCGCAGATAAGCTACGAGAGCTTAAAAAACGCAACGATCAGAATTCCTAATGCATCGCCAGTCGTGCTGATGCAATCCACTTCGGAGATCGCGTTCTAGGGAAAACCCGTGTCTGCTAAGGGCTTACGCGCATGGGGACTGCTTTGTCGCGTCGCTACAATCCGCCCACCAACCCGCAGTCTGCACCGTTACAAGGTCGAGTCTGGCGGGTTTTTTGCTAGGTTGAAGCGGACCGTCTGATCACGAATCGGGCGGCAGACAAACACACGGAGAACCTTCATGGACGTATTGCTTCAGCAGATCATCAATGGTCTGGTGCTGGGCAGCATGTATGCACTGGTGGCCTTGGGCTACACCATGGTGTACGGCATCATTGGACTGATCAATTTTGCCCACGGCGACGTGCTCATGGTGGGTGCACTCACCAGCTGGACGATCATCGGTGTGATGCGGGATGCCTCGCCGGGCATGCCGCTGTGGCTGGTGCTGGTGGTCGCCACGCTCATTGCGATGGTGGTCTGCGCCGCGCTGAATTTCAGCATCGAAAAGCTGGCTTACAGGCCATTGCGCAACTCACCCCGGCTGGCGCCTTTGATCACGGCCATCGGCATGTCGATCCTGTTGCAGACGCTCGCCATGATCATCTGGAAGCCGAATCCCAAGCCCTATCCCTCGCTGCTCTCGCGTCAGCCCATCGAAATAGGCGGCGCCGTGATCTCGGTGACGCAGATCGCCATCCTTGCCACCACCGTGATCGTGCTTGCGTTGTTGATGTGGATGGTCAACCGCACGAACCTGGGGCGGGCCATGCGAGCCACCGCCGAAAACCCGCGGGTGGCCGCGCTCATGGGCATCCGTCCAGACGTGGTGATCTCCGCCACCTTCATCATCGGCGCCATGCTGGCGGCGATTGCCGGGGTGATGTGGGCATCCAACTACGGCACGGTGCAGCACGCCATGGGCTTCATGCCCGGTCTCAAGGCATTCGTGGCCGCGGTCATGGGTGGCATCGGTAATCTGGGAGGTGCCGTGCTCGGGGGTGTTCTGCTCGGGTTGATCGAGGCGCTTGGCGCCGGCTATCTGGGCAAACTCACCGGCGGCTTCCTGGGCAGCCAGTACACCGACATCTTTGCCTTCATCGTGCTGGCCCTGGTGCTGACCCTGCGTCCTTCGGGTCTGCTGGGGGAGCGTGTGGCCGACCGAGCCTGACCGGTAAGGAGCACCCTCATGCTGAACTCCAAAGCCTTCAAACTGATCGCGTTCGTGGCGTTGGGCCTGGCCCTTCTGCTGCTGCCCATCGTGCTGCAGTCCACCGGGAGCAACTCCTGGGTGCGCATCATCGATGTGGCCTTGCTGTATGTGTTGCTGGCCCTGGGCCTGAACATCGTGGTCGGCTACGCCGGGCTGCTGGATCTGGGCTTTATCGCCTTCTTTGCCGTGGGGGCCTATCTGTACGGCTTGCTCGCATCGCCCCATCTGAGCGAAAACTTTGCCTACATCGCAGCCATGTTTCCCAATGGCCTGCACATGAACTTCTGGCTGGTGATGATCTTGGCCGGCTTCGTGGCCGGGGTGGTCGGACTCATACTGGGCGCGCCGGTGCTCAAGTTGCGAGGCGACTACCTGGCCATCGTCACGCTGGGCTTCGGCGAGATTGTGCGCATCTTCATGCTCAACCTTGACCGTCCGATCAACCTGACCAACGGGCCCAAGGGCATCAGCAACATCGATGCGGTCTCGGTGTTCGGGCACAGCATGAGTCAGCGATTGACACTGTCGCTTGGCGACTGGAGCTACACCTTCCAGCCGGTGACGTTGTATTACTACCTGATCCTGTTCTTCGTGCTGATGGCCATCGTCATCGCCCACCGGTTGCAGGACTCGCGCATCGGACGCGCCTGGATGGCCATTCGCGAAGATGAAATTGCGGCCAAAGCCATGGGCCTGAACACCCGCAATCTCAAGCTGGCCGCGTTCGGCATGAGCGCCACTTTCGGTGGCGTGGCTGGCGTCCTGTTTGCGTCCTTCATGCGCGGTGTCTATCCCGAGTCCTTCATCCTGATGGAGTCGGTGATGGTGGTGGCCATGGTGGTGCTGGGTGGCCTGGGCCACATTCCGGGCGTGATCCTGGGTGCGCTGGTACTGGCAGGCTTGCCCGAGTTGCTGCGCCATGTGGCGCATCCGCTCACCGCCATGACAGACGGTCGCCTGGGCCCAGAGATCCTGCGCCAGTTGCTGATTGCGTTGGCAATGATCATCATCATGTTGATGCGCCCGAAGGGTCTGTGGCCCTCGCCTTCGCACGGCAAGTCCCTGAGCAAGTGAGGAAGGCGAACCATGTCTGAAACCATTCTGAGAGTCGCCAACGTCTCCAAGCGCTTCGGTGGTCTCCAGGCCCTGAGCGATGTGGGCATCGAGATCAAGCGCGGCCAGGTCTACGGCCTGATCGGCCCCAACGGCGCGGGCAAGACCACATTCTTCAACGTGCTGACCGGCCTTTACACGCCTGACAGCGGCTCGTTTGAACTGGCCGGCAAGCCTTACACGCCCTCGGCCGTGCACGAGGTGGCCAAGGCGGGCATCGCACGCACGTTCCAGAACATCCGGCTGTTCGCCGAAATGACTGCGCTGGAAAACGTGATGGTCGGGCGCCATGTGCGCACGCATTCGGGATTGATCGGGGCCATGCTTCGCACGCCAGGGTTCAAGCGTGAGGAGGCCGAGATCGCCCAGCGCGCACACGAGTTGTTGAACTACGTGGGCATCGGCAAGTTCGCCGACTACAAGTCGCGCACGCTGAGCTATGGTGACCAGCGACGTCTTGAGATCGCACGCGCACTGGCCACCGATCCGCAACTCATTGCCCTGGACGAACCCGCTGCGGGCATGAACGCCACAGAAAAAGTGCTTTTGCGGGAACTGATCGACCAGATCCGGAAAGACAACCGCACCATCCTGCTGATCGAGCACGACGTGAAGCTGGTGATGGGTCTGTGCGACCGTGTGACCGTGCTCGATTACGGCAAGCAGCTCTCGACCGGGTCGCCGGCAGAGGTGCAGCGCGATCCCAAGGTGATCGAAGCCTATCTGGGCACGGGTGGAGGCTGACTTGGTCCACCCCCGCGCCGCTTCGCGTCACCCCCTCAAGGGGGCAACATCTGCGGCCCGGCGGAGCCGGTTCCGCGATGTTCTGGATGGGGACATTTCGCGCCGGATGAAGTAACGAACAAGGAATCTGGTTATGGCAAACACACTCCTCAAAATCAGTGGCCTGAAGGTCGCTTATGGCGGCATCAAGGCTGTCAAGGGCATCGATCTGGAGGTGCAGGAGGGCGAGCTGATCTCGCTGATCGGCTCCAATGGCGCCGGCAAGACCACCACCATGAAGGCGGTGACCGGATCGCTGGCATTTGAAGGTGGCGATATCGAATACATGGGCAATTCCATCAAGGGCAAGGGTGCCTGGGATCTGGTGAAAGAGGGCCTGGCCATGGTGCCTGAGGGGCGCGGCGTTTTCACGCGCATGTCCATCACGGAGAACCTGCAGATGGGCGCCTACATTCGCAGCGACAAGGCGGAGATTGCGAGCGACATCGAACGCATGTTTGTGATCTTCCCTCGTCTGCGCGAGCGCAAGGATCAGTTGGCGGGCACCATGAGTGGTGGCGAGCAGCAGATGCTTGCGATGGCTCGCGCCCTGATGAGCCGGCCGAAGGTGCTGCTGCTGGACGAGCCCTCGATGGGACTCTCGCCCATCATGGTCGACAAGATTTTTGAGGTGGTGCGAGATGTGTCCGCACAGGGCGTGACCATTCTCCTGGTGGAGCAGAATGCCCAGCGGGCGCTGCAGATCGCTCACCGGGGCTATGTGATGGACTCGGGTGAAATCACCATGACGGGTTCTGGCAAGGATTTGCTGACCGATCCCAAGGTGCGCGAGGCTTATTTGGGACACTGAGTTCCCCCCGCGCCGCCTGCGGCGTCACCCCCACGGGGCAACGCGGTGCGGCCCGTCCTGAGCTTTGTCGAAGGGCGGTTCCGCCGCGTTCTGGTCTGCGACACTTCGCGCCGGACACGACACACTTCAGTCGCATGCTGGGAGAAGGTGTCTTTCCGCCGGAACTTACAATGTCGGGTTGCGCTTTTCTAGCGCAACCCGTTTTTCATTGCAGAGCACCATGACCATCGATCACGCACCGTCCCTTCCTGCCGCCGACGACAACCAGCTGATTGCCGAGCGTCGGGAAAAGTTGAAAGCGCTTCGGGAGGCGCAGCGGCAGGGCAAGGGCGTTGCGTTTCCGAACGATTTCAAACCGGTGGACAAGGCCGCCGAGCTGTTTGCCTTGCACGGTGAAACGTCGAAAGAGGCGCTGGAAGCCACGCCGGTGCGGGCCAGCGTGGCTGGCCGCATGATGCTCAAGCGGGTGATGGGCAAGGCGAGCTTTGCCACGGTGCAGGACGCGTCCTTTGGCCCATCTGGCGGACGCATCCAGATCTACCTGAACAACGAAAGCGTGGGCGAGGCGGTGCATGCCGCGTTCAAACACTGGGACCTGGGCGACATCATCGCGGTGGAAGGTGTGCTCATGCGCACCCGCACGGGTGAGCTCACCATTCACGCGGACAACATCCGCCTGATCACCAAGAGCCTGCGGCCGCTGCCCGACAAGTTTCACGGCGTGCACGATCAGGAGATCAAGTACCGCCAGCGTTATGTCGACCTGATGACCGACGAGTCGGCCCGCAAGCGTTTCGTGGCGCGCAGCCATGCACTCTCCAGCATCCGTGATTTCATGGTGAGCCATGGTTTCCTGGAAGTGGAAACGCCCATGCTGCACCCGATTCCGGGCGGTGCCAACGCCAAACCCTTCGAGACCCACCACAACGCCCTGGATCAGCAGATGTTCCTGCGCATCGCACCGGAGCTCTACCTCAAGCGCTTGCTGGTGGGCGGTTTTGACCGTGTGTTCGAGATCAACCGCAATTTCCGCAATGAAGGCATCAGCGTCCGGCACAACCCGGAATTCACGATGATGGAGTTCTATGCGGCCTACTGGAACTACCGCGACCTGATGGATTTCAACGAGGCACTGATCCGCCACGTGGTGCGCCAGGTGCATGGCGATGTGCCCTTGAGCTATCAGGGGCAGCCGGTGGACGTGATGTCGCCGTTCCAGCGTCTCACCATACGTGAAGCGATTCAGAAATACACCGATGCCGGTGACCAGGTGGACGACGCCGCCTGGTTGCAGGTGCAGCTGAAGACGCTGGGTTTGAGCGAAGCGAAGCACCAGCTTTCCACCCGCAGCCTGCCGAGCTTGCAGGTGATGTACTTTGAGGAAAAAGTCGAAGACAAGCTCTGGAACCCGACCTTCATCATGGATCACCCCACCGAGATCTCGCCACTGGCCCGCGCCAATGATGCGAATCCGGAAGTGACCGAGCGCTTCGAGCTCTACATCACCGGCCGGGAATTTGGTAATGCGTTTTCGGAACTCAACGACGCCGAAGACCAGGCCGCGCGCTTCCAGGCCCAGGCTTCGGCCAAGGACGGCGGTGACGAAGAAGCCATGTTCTATGACGCCGACTACATTCGTGCGCTCGAATACGGCATGCCGCCGGCTGGCGGCTGCGGTATCGGCATTGACCGGCTGATGATGCTGCTGACCGACAGCCCCAGCATCCGCGACGTGATTCTCTTCCCGGCGTTGCGCCGGGAGGCTTGACCCACCCCCGCGGCGCTGCGCGCCACCCCCTCAAGGGGGCACACCTTCGGACTGGCAAAGCCGGATCCTGGGTGTCGCTGGCGCTGGATGAAGGCATTTCGCTCAGGATGGTGCGGCGCTCCCGCAGCGCTTCGCGCTGACCCTCATAGAGGGGCTGAGGGCTTGTGAATTCAGGACAGCGCAAGCGCCCCCAAGCGCCCCCAAGCGCCTCAGAAGAACGTTCTAGAAGTTCACAGTGTGGATGCTCTTGCGATTGTCTTTGCGCAGATCGTCCAGGGTACCGCGCAACCACTGCAAATGGGCTTGAGCGTCTTGCAGCAACTCCAGTCCAGGCTCGGGCAGCATCGCCACCACGATCTTGAAGCGCAGCGTGGCGCCCACTGGCAGCTGGGCTGACGGTCGAAGGCCTCCCGCGAGAATCTGGGTGGCCGCAGCCACCGCCTGAGCGGCCCTCATCGGGCCCTCCATCAGGAGTGCAAAGCTGCTGTCATCGACGCGCGTGGCGGTGTCCACATCGCGTGCCACGGCCCGCAGCAGCGAGCCTGTGAGCACCAGCGCCCGATCGGCCACTTCGCGGCCGTGCTCGCGTTCGAACCAGGCATGGTTGTCCAGGTCGATCAGAAGCAGGGCAATGGAATGGTGGTAGCGTTGCGCGCGCACCAGGCTTTCGTGCAGCCGCAGCATGCCGTTGTGGCGGTTGGTCAGGCCTGTGAGCGGTTCGGTCAGGGCCAGCGCGCGGGCACGGGTCTGGGCTTCGTGCTGAATGGACGAGCGCTGCAACAACCCGTAGAACAGCAGGGGCGCCTCGATGGCGGCCGCGATCACCATGCCGTATTGCGACAGAAACCCGGACGACAGCAGATCCAGGTTGCGCATGACCGGAAGCGTACCGGTCAGCAGCACGGGCAGGATACCCAGCGCGATCCAGCGGACCCATCGATCGCCGGTACGCCAGGCGGCCCACAGCATCGCATAGACCAGAACCATCGTCGCAGCGCCACCCAGGGTCACCGCTCGCAGGCTGAATGCTGAAGGCGCCAGCCGATCCCACACCACCAGAAGCAAGAGCACAGTGGCCAGTGCGAGCGCCGTCTGGTTCAGGCCACGACCCAGCCTGCGAGGCTGAACCACATGCCGCACGAAAAGCAGCCCCACCACAGCCACCATGGGCAAAAGCACAAATTCGGCCATGCCGTTCCAGCGCGGAGAACCGGGCCAGAGGAACTGACCTGCCACGCCAAGCGAGGAAGCCAGCGCCAGACCCAGCACCGTGATGTAGGCCGCGTAAAAAGCAAAGCTGCTGTCTCGAAACACCGCAGCATTGGCAATGGCGACGGTTGCCAGCAGCAACACCATGCCGAAATAGGCACCCAGCAAAAATTGCTGATGGATGCGAAGTTCCCGCAAGGTATTGTGGTTGTGGATGGTCAGCGGACCCGAGAACGGCACGCGGGCGTGCTCGATCCGAACCCAGTAGGTGACTGGAGCGTCGATTCGCGTGTCCAGCGCCATCACGGGAAAGCGGTCGGCATACACCCAGTCGTTCACAGCCAGTCTGTCACCGGCTCGCTGTTCGTTCCATTGACCATCGGCCGCACGGTGGAAAAGGCTGACGAGATCGGTACCGGAATGGGCCAGCTCAAGCTCCCAGTGAACGAGGTTGTCTTTCACCTGGGCGTCAAAGCGCACCCACAGCGCGGCTCTCTCTCCCAGGTTCACCCTGTGCTGCTGGTCGCGCACGGCGAAGGGCAATCGATGCTGGTGTGCCTCAACCCATTGCACCGTTTTGTCGCCATCCGGATCCACCCAGTAAAGACTGCGTTGGGCCAGCGGAATGCTGGTTTTCGCTCCACTGAGGACAATTGGTTCCAGGACAGCGGCTTGGGCCCATGCGCCAGAGGGTAGGAACAACAGGCACAGCGTCAAAAGCCTGAGCTGATGGAACAGCCTGACGAGCACACAACGGGTCTCGAATGAATGCGTTTTTCGGACGGAAAGCATGTGCGATTGTGTGCTGCCTGAGAAGGCGGTCGATTCAACCTTCCGACGGTTGCCTCGCTGTGGAGGTCAACCGGCCTGATGGGTGACGCCAACCGCATGAAAAAGCCCCGAGACAGCTGACTGGCTCGGGGCTTCGTGTGGCGAGATGGGTGCCTGCATGGCACCATCGCGGAAGGGGCGATCAGGCGTATTCGGCCAGGGCCTTGCGCATTTTCTTCATGGCAGCCACTTCAATCTGGCGCACGCGCTCTGCGCTCACGCCGTATTCGGCGGCCAGTTCGTGCAGCGTCATACCGCCCGATCCATCGTCGTTGACCTTCAACCAGCGCTCACTCACGATTCGGCGCGAACGGTCGTCCAGCTCGCTCATGGCCCGTGCGATGCCTTCGGTGGCCAACCGGTCGCGATGGGCAGATTCCAGCATCGCTGTGGGTTCGTGGTGGGCATCTGCCAGATAGGCAATCGGCCCGAAGCTGTCTTCACCGTCGTCACCTGGTGAGGGATCGAGCACCACGTCGCCGCCCGAGAGCCGGGTTTCCATTTCGCGCACTTCTTCCGGCTTCACGTTGAGCTCGCGAGCCATCACGCCCACCTCGGTGTCGGAAAGCACCTCGCGGTGGGTGTCGCCGTTCAGCGCCTCGGAGCGGAAACCCTGTTTGCGTGAGCGAAGGTTGAAGAACAGTTTTCGCTGCGCCTTGGTGGTGGCCAGCTTGACCATGCGCCAGTTCTTCAGGATGTACTCATGGATCTCGGCCTTGATCCAGTGCATGGCGTAGCTCACCAGGCGCACGCCCTGGTCGGGGTCGAAGCGCTTGACCGCCTTCATCAGGCCGACATTGCCTTCCTGGATCAGGTCGCCGTGCGGCAGGCCATAACCCAGGTACTGGCGCGCGATGGACACGACCAGGCGCAAGTGCGACATGACCAGCTGGCCAGCGGCCTCGAGATCGTTATCGTCACGCAGGCGGCGGGCAGCGCTTTGCTCTTCGTCCAGCGTGAGCATGGGCATGCGGTTGACGGCCGAAATGTAGGCGTCGAGATTGCCCAGGGCGGGCAGCGTCAGCGAGCGGCTGGCCCATGGGCTGGCCACCGCCAGGGTGGCGGTGGGCAAAATGGCGGGGGCAAGGGATGCAGACATGTTCAGAACCCTCCTCAGGTTGTCTTCCAATGATGTTAGCACTCCATGAGACAGAGTGCTAATAGATTGGTTCCCTTGACCGCATGGTGAGCCGTACCTAATGCCGTGATTCCGGACATCCTGGGTGCCGAAGAAGCCAGCCGGGGAGCTGATTTCTTGTAAATCAATGACTTACGTCTTTTTCGTTTGCTGGCGTGGTTTCAGCCGAGCCTGTACATCCAGAGGGCTGTCTGCATGAAAAACCAGGTCTCCCCTGGCGGTGATGCCTGGCCCGGTGACCGGTGTTCCCGTGGGTTTCAAAGGCGCGACAAAGAGCGGTCGTAGAAAGCGTTCGGGTAGCCCTGGCTGTCTTTGGCAGCAGATGGGTTGCCGATCTGAAGGGTGTTGCCGCTCACTTGCAGCAACACTTTCGCAGAACCCTGGTCCGACGTTCCGGCGAACTTGTCGGCGGTCACGGCGCCCACCGCCTTGGTGCCGTCGTGAGACATCACCATGCGGGTGAACACTTTCTCGACTCGCACGGCAGGACCGGAGCACGAAGTGCCGATGTAGGCATAGGCCACCACTTCGCCTGTGAAGCCGGTGGCCGATGCCTTGGTGAAGTCGGCGCGCAGGTGGGCCGAAGCACCTTTGTCGTCATAGCACTCGCTGAGCCAGGAGCCGATGTATTTGGACACCACGTCGTCCGATGGATCGTTGGGGAGGGGGTCGTCGTTACCGCCGCCGCAAGCGGTGAGTGCCGCGATGGCCAAGCTCAGCGTGACCAGTTTGAAACCATGGCGGAGTTGCGTTTTCATATCCATATCCTGAAAGAAGTGAGCAATGCATCACAGGGGAGGGGGCAGGTGACCGGGAGAGCACCTGTTCAAGTGATGCCATTCTGGCGCAGGAAGTTTTTTGATTTGCAGCGTTCACGCTGCAGATGTAACCGAAGACCTTTCAGTAAAGGCTGTGTCGGTCCATTTCCAGCGAGGATGACGTGACTTTGGCCCACCGGACCCGTTGGCAACCCAAGGTGTTGCTGGACAGTGTGCCGGCTTTCGGATACTGTACATGCATACAGTTTCATCGCCATGTCAGCCAACATTGAATCCCTTTCGCCCAGCGTTTTGACCATTGAGCGCAACCCCGCCGCCCGTCGCCCGGCGCTCTCGCCGGGTGGGTTGCCTGCGGCCGTGGCGGCGGCGCTGTGGCGGGGCGATCAGCTGGGCAGCCCGGTGTCGGCGGTGTGGCCCAGTGGTTTTGCCGAGCTGGATGCCCAGTTGCCCGGTGGCGGCTGGCCCGGCCATGCGGTGACCGACATCCTGAGTCCGCACAGCGGCACGCTGGAATGGCGCCTGCTGGGGCCGCTGCTGCGGCAGGTGTGTGCGGCCGGGCGCAGCGTGGTGGTGGTGGGGCCGCCACAGCAGCCGCACCTGCCGGGGCTGCGGTCCGAGGGCATTTCCGAGCGCCACCTGGTCTGGGTGCAGGCCGACACCGCGCCGGAACGCCTGTGGGCGACCGAACAACTGATCAAGGCCAACGCCTGCGGCGCCTTGATCGCCTGGTTGCCTCAGGCTCGGCAGGAGCAGGTGCGCCGCCTTCAGGTGCTGGCGTCCGGATGCGAAGGGCCGGTGTTTCTGTGTCGGCCCGCGTCGGCGGCACAGGTGTCGTCGGCTGCGCCGCTCCGGCTGCAGGCCCGGGTCGGCCTGGACTGGGAGCTGCACATCGACATCGTCAAGCGCAAGGGGCCGCCGCTGTTGCAGGCCCTGCGCCTGCCGTCGGTGCCCGGCGGGCTGGCGTCCGTGCTCACGCCCCGCTTGCGCCTGCCCAGCGCCTTGATCGTTCCCAGAGAGACAGACGATGTTGTGGTCAGCCCTGCTGCTCCCCAGCGCCGACGACACAGCCTCTTCCACTGACGCGGCGCTGCGTGCGCTGGCCACCTGGGCGTTGCAATTCACGCCCCGCGTGGCCGTCGCTGACGGTGCCGTGCTCATGGAGGTGGAAGGCAGCGTACGCCTGTTCGGGGGCCGGCGAGCGCTGCGCGACCGCGTGTGGAGCGAAGGCCGCGAACTGGGCGTGAGTCAGCTGGCCTGGGCGCCCAACAGCCTGGCGGCGCTGGCGCTGGCGCGTGCCGGCATTGAAAACGGTTTTCGCCAGCCGCTGCCCGTGCTGCTGGATGCGCTGCCCATGGAATGCCTGAGTGCCGTGCACCCGCACCGGCTCACGCTGGCACACATCGGCTGCCGCACTCTGGGCGACGTGCGGCGCTTGCCGCGTGGCGGCATGGCCCGGCGGTTTGACAAGCACCTGCTCGCTGCCCTTGACCAGGCCTACGGCCTGGCCCCTGAGGTGCACCAGTGGGTGGCGCTGCCGGAACACTTTCATGAACGGCTGGAGCTGATGTTCCGCGTGGACGATGCGCCAGCCTTGCTGTTTGGCGCACGTCGCCTGCTGCTGGTCATGAGTGGCTGGCTGGCCGCGCGCCACAGCGGCGTCACGGCGTTCACGCTGCGCTGGGCGCACGACGCCATGCGGTCCAGGGCAGCAGGCGAAGGCGGCGAGATCACCATCCGCACGGCCGAACCCACGCGCGACATCGAGCACCTGTGCCGCCTGTTGGCCGAGCATCTGGCGCAGGTGAAACTGCTCGCACCGGTGGGCGACCTGGCGTTGCACGCGCAAGAGGTGCACCGGCTGAAGGAGCGCAGTGCTTCCCTGTTGCCCGACGCGGTGCGCCAGGGCGAAGCGCTGCACCTGGTGCTCGAGCGCCTGGCCGCGCGGCTGGGGCCACAGCGGGTGCTGCGCCCGGTGCTGCGCGAAGACCATCGGCAGGAATGGATGTGCCACTGGCAGACTGCGCCAATGCCGTTGCCGCGCAAGCCCGCCCCCGCGCCTGACCTGCCGCAGCCCACGTTTGTGCTGCCCATGCCGCTGAAGCTGGCCGTGCGCGGGAACCGGCCCATTTACCAGGGCGAACTGCAGTTGCTGCTGGGGCCGCAGCGGGTGGAGGGCGGCTGGTGGGACCGCGATGAGGCGGCCGGCATCGCGCGCAATGTGGTGCGCGACTACTGGGTGGCGCTGTCGCAGCAGGCGGGGGTGTTGTGGGTGTTTCAGACGCGTCTGGATGAGGCGCCTGCGTGGTTTCTGCATGGGCACTTTGCATAGCATGAAGAACACCCCCCGCGTCGCCTTTGGCGCCACCACCCTGCAAGGGGGGCGACATCTGAGGCCCGGCAGAGCCGGTTCCTCGGTGTCTCTGGATGGGTGTTGCTTCTTGCGTGACAGACGGCGCCCCGGTGTGATGTTCAGTCCGGAGAGGCGCTCATGAACATCGCCGCCCTCCCCAACTACGCCGAACTGCGCTGCCTCTCCAACTTCAGCTTCCTGCGCGGCGCGAGCAAACCTGAAGAGCTGGTGGAGCGCGCCCAGGCGCTGGGCTACAGCGCCCTGGCCCTGGTCGACGAATGCTCCATGGCCGGCATCGTGCGCGCGCATGTGGCCGCGAAAAAGCAGGGGCTGAAACTGCTGGTGGGTAGCCAGTTCCAGGTGCAGTGCGACACCCCGTTCACCCTGGTCGTGCTGGCCACCAACCTCAACGGTTACGGCAACCTCTGCGAGTTCATCACCCGCCTGCGCCGCTCGGCACCCAAGGGCACGTACCGGCTGGGGCTGGACGGTGTGGATGCCGATGCCTTGCACGATTGTCTGGCCATCGCCGTGCCCGACCGCGCCTGCGACCAGGCGCAGATGGACGTCATGGCGCGGTGGTTGCTGCAGCGCTTCCTGGGCCGTTGCTGGCTGGGCGTGGAACAGTTGCGCCGGCTTGATGACGAGATGCTGCTGCACAAGCTGCGCCAGAGCAGCGAACTTACCGCCGTGCCGCTGGTGGCCGTGGGCGACGTGCGCATGCACCTGCGCTCGCGCAAGCCCTTGCACGACGTGCTCACTGCCACGCGCATCGGCCAGCCACTCACCGCCTGCGGTTTTGCGCTGGCGCAAAACGCCGAGCAACACCTTCGCTTGCGCTCGGCCCTGGCCCAGCGCTACCCGGCCGAGCTGCTGAGCGAGACCCTCCATGTGGCCGAGCGCTGCAGTTTCTCGCTCGACGAACTGCGCTACCAGTACCCCAGCGAAGTGGTGCCATCCGATGAAACGCCCACCAGCTACCTGCGCCGCCTGACCGGGGAAGGTGCGCGGCGGCGCTGGCCCGCAGGCACGTCGGCCAAGGAACGGCAACAACTGGAGCACGAGCTGGCGCTGATTGCCGAGCTGGGCTACGAGCACTACTTCCTTACCGTGTACGACATCGTCGCTTTTGCGCGCTCGCAGAACATCCTCTGCCAGGGTCGGGGATCTGCGGCCAACAGTGTGGTCTGCTACTGCCTGGGCATCACCGAAGTGGACCCGGCGCGCGCTTCGGTGCTGTTCGAGCGCTTCATATCGAAAGAGCGCAACGAACCACCCGACATCGACGTGGACTTCGAGCACGAACGGCGCGAAGAAGTCATTCAGTACCTGTACCGCAAATACGGGCGCGAGCGCGCCGCACTCACCGCCACCGTCATCTGCTACCGCCCGCGCAGCGCCCTGCGAGACGTGGGCAAGGCGCTGGGGTTTGATGAAACCGCGCTCGACGTGCTGGGCAGCGGCCACCGCTGGTGGGACGTGGATGGCCTTGCGCCCGAGCGCATCCGCGAAGCGGGGCTCGACCCCGAAAGCCTGGCCGTGCGCCAGCTGGTGATGCTCACCGGCCAGCTCATGGGATTTCCGCGCCACCTCTCTCAGCACACCGGCGGCTTCGTGCTCACGCGCGGCCCGCTCTCACGCCTGGTGCCCATCGAAAACGCCACCATGGCCGACCGCACCGTCATCGAATGGGACAAGGACGACCTTGACGCCATGGGTCTGCTGAAGGTGGACGTGCTGGCGCTGGGCATGCTCACCGCGATCCGCAAGTCGCTCGCCTTCATCAGCCAGCGCAAGGGCTTTGAATTTCGCCTGCAGGACATCCCCGACAAGGACGACGCCACCTACGACATGATCTGCGCCGCCGACACCGTGGGCGTGTTCCAGATCGAGAGCCGCGCACAGATGAGCATGCTGCCGCGCCTGCGCCCGCGTGAGTTCTACGATCTGGTGATCGAAGTGGCGCTGGTGCGGCCCGGCCCCATCCAGGGCGGTGCGGTGCACCCCTACCTGAACCGTCGGCAAGGCAAAGAGCCGGTGGACTATCCCAAGGGTCTGGACGCTGCGCTGAAGCGCACGCTGGGTGTGCCCGTGTTCCAGGAGCAGTGCATGCAGATCGCCATCATCGCGGCCGGCTTCACCCCCGGTGAGGCTGACGGCCTGCGCCGCGCCATGGGTGCCTGGAAGCGCACGGGCGGCCTGGGACAGTACGAACACCGCCTGATCGACGGCATGACCGAGCGCGGCTACGAGCTGGACTTCGCCAAGCGCGTGGTGGAACAGGTGAAAGGTTTTTCCAGCTACGGTTTTCCCGAAAGCCATGCGGTCAGCTTCGCGCTGCTGGTCTACGACAGCTGCTGGATCAAACGCCACCACCCGGCCGAGTTCCTTGCCGCCATGCTCAACAGCCAGCCGCTGGGTTTTTATTCACCCAGCCAGCTGGTGCAGGACGCACAACGCCATGGCGTGGAAGTGCGGCCGGTGGACGTGATGGTGAGCGACTGGGACTGCACGCTGGAAGAGGCAACTCCTCCGAGCGAAGTGTCCGACTCCCTCTCCCTCTGGGAGAGGGCAGGGGTGAGGGCCGGCCCACCAGAAGCCCCAGCCAACGCCCATGCCGTTAACTCACTTTCCCGCCATCGGAAGAGGGTTGGGGTGAGGGCTGTTCCCGAGTCCACCATGCCCGCCGTGCGCCTGGGTCTGTGCATGGTCAGTGGCTTGTCGAAAGACACCGCCGAACGCATCGTCGCCGCGCGTGAAGGAGCCGATCCAGCACACCGCACGGAACCGGCTTCGCCGGGCCGCAGGTGTGGCCCCCCTGGGGGGGTGACGCGAAGCGGCGCGGGGGGGGGCTTCCTTGACCCAGAAGACCTTGCCCGCCGCGCCGAGCTGGACCGGCAGACCATGCAGCAACTCGCCGCCGCCGACGCGCTGCAATCCCTGAGTGGCCACCGCCGCCAGCAGGTTTGGGACGCCGCTGCACTCAAGGCCCCTCCCGAGCTGCTCAAGGAAGCACCGGTGGACGAAGCCTCACTGGCCTTGCCCGAAGCCCCCGAAGGCGAAGCCATCGTCTGGGACTACGCCAGCCTGGGCCTGACCCTACGCCGCCATCCGCTGGCCCTGTTGCGCGAGCGCCTGCAGGCCCGTCGTTTCATGACCGCCGAAACCCTGAACAGTCTGCCCAACGGCAAACTGGTGCGCGCCTGCGGCATCGTCACCGGCCGCCAGCAGCCCGAAACCTCCAAAGGCGTGGTCTTCGTGACGCTGGAAGACGAAACCGGCGTGGTGCAGGTCATCGTCTGGAAAGCCCTGCGCGACCGCCAGCGCACCGAACTCATCCGCTCAAGGCTGCTGGCCGTGCGCGGCGTGTGGCAGCGCGAAGGCGAGGTGTGCAACCTCATCGCCGGCCACCTGGAAGACCTGACGCCGCTGCTGGGCAGGCTCGCGACGGAGAGTCGGGATTTTCATTGAGCGTGATTAGGCGGGTAGCCGTTCATCGTCAGTCATAACGTTTGGCACCTTCAAATTAAGCGGAGCGAATTTCAGTCAACAACTCCGGATGTCGATCCAGCACCTGGAGCAATTTCACCAACGCCAGCGGCGGCTTGGTCTTGCCGTTCTCATACCGGGAAAACGCATTCACACCACCCCCAAAAATCTCGGCTGCCTCACGCTGGTCCAGTGCGAGCTTCTTGCGCACGTTGACAATGAAGGCAGGGTCCACGATGGTGGCGTTCACTTGTTTGTTGAACGCCAGCATGGCGGTGCTGACGCGGGCGGCTGCCTCAGAGTCGAGCACCGCTTCGCCGCAGGCAGGGCAGTAGTCGCCTGTAACACCCGGGATGGCGGTAGTTTCGCCCTTGTAGGTGTAGGGCATGTCGCGGGTGTCGTGCACCAGTTTCGCAGCGCCGCAGGCAGGGCATTTCATGATCAGAGTTCCTTGAAAGACACGATGAGCACGTCGTCAACGACGGTAAGCTTCAGATAGACATCGCCCACCGATGTGGCGGGGCGGTACACGTCTTGCCAGATGCGGTGGTCGGCGTGGGTGGTCATGCTTTTGTAGAAGTCTGTTGGGGTCAGCGCCATCACCACAGCCATGATGCCTTCGAAGTCCAGTCCCAATGCGGCGGCGCCAGCCAAAGCCGAAAACGTGGACTTCACTTGCCCTGCGCTCACCAAGCTTTTGACCACCTGCAGCTTGCAATGCGGCGTGCCTTTTTCCATCCCTACTCCCTTTTTGCTGAAAGATTAACCAAAATGGTTAAATTTGGCAAGTAGGGTATTGATGAAGATCGGTTGGGAGGTGGTGGACTGATGCCCCGTCGCAGTCTGTCCGCATTCGCTTGTGTGAGAGACTGCAGCGCTCTCGAACTCACAGCGCGCAGACGCCCCACCCATCCGATGTCCGATTGGAAACACCAGCAAATGATCAAGGCCTCGGCATGGCCGCTGGCCGCCGAACTGCTTGCCCCCGATGTCGATTTCACGGCCCGGCTGGAGGGGGGCCTGGTGCCCCTGCATTGGGCTTGCCGGGAGGGCAAGGCCGGGGTGGTGAAGTACATGGTCGAGCACGGTGCGAACGTGCACGACCTGACCGACGATGGCAAGAGCATGCTGGAGCTGGCGATCCCATCGAACAGCTTTCAGACGGTCATGCTGCTGATCGACCGGCTCAAGGCCACGGGTGCATCAGCACCCGATGAAGCGCTGAGAAAGCGGTTGAACAATGCGTTCAGCAAAGGCCACCCCGACGCCAAAAACCGCCTTCAGCAGACGCTGCGGGATTGGGATCGCATCGCCAAGACATCGCCTTCGTCCAGATCGACCTGACCGTCTGAGATCGCAAGCCTCGTTTCACATCACCGCTCCCCACGGGTTGAAGCCGCGCCAGCGGCTTAGTACCATGGTGCCATTGCCACCGCAGGAGTGAACCATGTGCCGCAACATCAAGACGCTGTTCAACTTCGAACCACCCGCCAGTGAGCTGGAGATTCGTGACGCTTCGCTGCAGTTCGTGCGCAAACTCAGCGGCTTCAGCGTGCCGTCGAAAGCGAACGAAGAAGCGTTCGAGCGCGCTGTGGCCGAGGTGGCGGAATCGGCACGTCGGCTCATCCGTTCGATGGTGACGAACGCCGAACCCAAGAACCGCGAGGTGGAGGCGCAAAAGTCACGTGAGCGATCGGTGCAGCGCTTTGTCGTGACGCGCCACTGATGTGTCGACCCTCAACTACCCAGCATCCGCTCCGTGATCCACCGCCAGTGCTCCGCACTCACCGGTGTGATGGAGAGCCGGCTGCCACGCTGCAGCACCACCATGTCGGCCAGCTCGGGTGTGGCGCGCATTTCGGCCAGGCTGAGCAACCGCGTCTTCTTTGCGGCCTTCACATCTCGCAGCAGCCAGCGCGGCGCATCAGGCTTTGACTTGGGATCGAAGTAGGGGGATTCGGGGTCGAACTGGGTGGGGTCCGGGTACACATCCGAAGCCACATGGGCGATGCCTGCGATGCCCGGTTCTGGGCAACTGGAGTGATAGAACAGCACGCCGTCGCCCACCTGCATGGCGTCGCGCATGAAGTTGCGGGCCTGGTAGTTGCGCACGCCGGTCCAGGGTACGGTGGCTTTCGGGGCGGCCAGGGCGTCGTCGATGGAGCACTCGTCGGGCTCGGATTTCATCAGCCAGTAGGCGGTCATGGCGGGATCTTAGGCCAATCTGTCAACGGCTTCTCAAAGCGGCCGACTTGCCGTAGGCTGCGCCCATGCTGGATACCTTGTGGCCTTTGCTGCTGTTTTTTGCCTTTCCGCTGGTGCTGGTGGTATGGCTTGCACGCAGGCAAGCCCGGGAACGCCAGCAGCGTGAAGACAGCTTGCGCACAGCCGCTGTGACGCGCGGGTGGAGCTTCGATGCACAGCAAAGCGGCAGCTTGCAGAGCCTGCGCTGGCAAGGCGTCACTGTCGGCACACGCTGGACGCTGGAATACCGCCTCCACCGCAGGAGCAAGCGCTCGAAAAATACGCAGGTGCACAGGGCGGTGTGGTGGGCCGATACCTTTCGCGGCCCGGCCTCTCCCGTGCTGTTCATTGGCGTGCCCACGGATACACAGAACCCGATGCTGAAATTGGCGCAAAGCGAAGGCGTGCTGGCGTCGATGGCGCAGAAGGCCGCCGGTTTTGCGTTGGACAAGGGGCTGGACGCGTACTTCGGAGAAGAAGCCGGGCTTGAGGTGGATGCTCGCCTGCTCAAGCCGGTGGAGGCCGCTGGGCTGCCAGGCTTTATGGTGATGGCTGCCGATGTGCCGCAGGCGATGTGGTTGCTGGGAGATGGCTGGTCGAAGTCGCTGGAGGCGCTGGTGCAAAAGGCGGGGGCGAGCATTGCTGACCGGCCCTGGGTACTGGTGTTGCCGCGCCGTGTGTATGTAGCCCGCCCGGCACCGATGCGCACAGAGCAAGACGTGCAGACCATGGTGGACGAAGGTCTGGCGTTGGTGGCGTCGCACGTCTGAATTGGTCGTGCACGTGGGCCAAGCCCCGCAAAGGTGCGGGGCCTTGCAGGGCAATGATCCGGGGGAGTCGACGCAGTGCCACACTGCCTTTGCCTCCCTCCGTGTTTTTTTCTGATTGTGCCCATGCCCACCAACGACATCGTTGCCGTCTCAAGCCTTCGTCATCGCGCAAGGCGTGTGCTCTGGATCTTCACTGCTGTCGCTGCTGGCCTGCTCGGTGGCTGTGCCTTGCCACGGGCCGCGCAGGTGCCCATGGAGGCGCTGTGGTTGCCCGCTTCACCCAATCAGCCGGGCCGCACCCTCATCGTGTTCCTGCCGGGTTCGCAGGAAGTGCCGCAGGACATCGTGCGAGAAGGATTTGTGGAGCAGGTGCGTGCGCGCCATCCCACGGTGGATGTGGTGGTGGCCGACGCGCATGTGGGCTACTTCCGCAACCGGAGTTTCGAAGACCGCCTGCGTGCCGATGTGATGGCAACGGCCCGCGCGCGTGGTTATGAGTCGATCTGGCTGGCCGGCATCTCGCTGGGCGGTTTCGGCTCGCTGATGTACGCCAGAAGTGCGCCCGGCGAAATCGAAGGGGTGATCGCGCTGGCGCCCTTCATCGCGTCGCGCGATGTGCTGGCCGAGGTGGCCCAGGCCGGCGGGCTGGCAAGCTGGCAACCCACGCTGCCGCTGAAGGCCGACGATTACCAGCGCGACCTGTTGCTGTGGCTGAAGGGCTACGCCGATCCCGCGCAAGTTCGCCCACCGCTTTTCATCGGCTACGGCACCCGTGACCGGCTGGAGCCCTTCCCCGAACTGCTCGACAAGGTGCTGCCAGCCGAACGCCTGCTCAGCGCGCCCGGTGGCCATGACTGGTCGCCCTGGAAGGCCATGTGGGCCGACGCGCTGGAGCGGGCGCCACTGAAGCCCTGAGAACGGTCGGCCAGCCTTGGTCGAAAGCCTATCGGCGGGCAGGTGGGCAGAGGGAGCAAAATCCGGGTAGCCTCAGCGGAGGTTGTTGTTCCTGCACGCCAGGCCGCCTCGAACCAGAATTTTCCGACTGCCATGTCGGCGGCGAGTTGCCGCCGCTCTCGCCTCCCCCATGATTCCATCCCCCACCCGCCAGGCCCCGCACGGTCTGCTCATCGCCAATCTGCTGGGCCAACTGGCGTTTGGCCTGCTGGCCATGACCATCTGCCTGCCCTCCATGCAGGAATGGGCCGCGCTGCTCGGCTCCACGCAGGCCGCCGTGCAGCTCACCTTCAGTGGCTATGTGGTGGCCTATGGCCTGCTGCAACTGGTCTACGGGCCTTTGTCAGACCGGCTGGGGCGCAAGAACGTTTTGTTGTTCGGCCTCACGGTGGCGGGTGCGGGGTCGGTGCTGGCGGCGCTGTCCACCGACATGGCCACGCTGATTGCCGCGCGTGTGTTGCAGGGTGCCGGCAGTGCTGCGGGCATGGTGGTGGGGCGCGCGATGGTGCAGGACCTGTTCCAGGGCCCCGAACGCACCCGCGTGATGGCTTACGTGGGCATGGCCATGGGCCTGTGCCCACCGTTGGCCACGATTCTTGGCGGGCAGTTGCACGTGCGCCTGGGATGGCAGGCGAACTTTGTGTTGATTGCCGGGCTGGCGGTGGTGCTGTTCGTGGCGGCCTGGCGCGGCCTGCCGGATCACCGGCCATCGACCACGGTCCAGCCGCACTGGCTGCGGGCCATGGTGTCGTCGTACGCCCAGCTGGGCCGGGAACCGGCGTTCATCCTTTACGTGTCGATTTTGGCCATGACCACCGCCACTTTCTACGCCTTTCTGGGTGGCGCGCCCATCGTGCTGGGCAGCTACGGCGTGCGCCCCGACGGCATCGGTTTCTACATCATGTTTGTGCCGGGTTCCTACATCCTGGGCAATTACCTCACCACCCATCTGGTGCACCGCGTGGGTGACCGCCGCATGATGTGGCTGGGCCAGTGGTTCACCCTGGGGGGCATTGGCCTGATGCTGGTGCTGGCGCTCGCCGGGCTGAACACCCCCTTGGCCTTCGCCCTGCCGCTGATGTTGCTGGGCGTGGGCAACGGCTTCCTGGTGCCGCCGGCGCTCGCCGGCACGGTGGGTCTGGTGCCGGCACTGGCCGGTTCGGCCGCTGCGGTGGCGGGTTTGATGCAGCAGATGCTGGGTGCGGTGGGTGGTTTTGCGGTGGGCTTGTTCACGCACGAGACCGCGGTGAACCTGGGCTGGCTGATGATTGGTCTGGCCATGCTGGGTCTGGTGGCGCAGGTGCTGCTGCGCCGGGTGGAGCCCAAACCGGCGGGGCCGGTGCGTGCCGCGCACTGAGGGACATCACGCATGGCGCAACGGGTCTTCTGCATCGGCGCCACCGGCACCATTGGCCGCGCCACGGTGCTCGCGCTTGTGCGGCACGGGCACGAGGTGGTGTGTTTTGTTCGCCCCAACTCGGGGGTGGGCGGGCGCTTGGCGCCACAGGAATGTGAGCGCTTGTGGCCCGGCGCCACCGTGCGGGTGGGCAACGTGACCGACCCGGTCTCGCTGGTCCGAGACGGCTTTCAGGGCGAGCATTTCGACGCGGTGGTGTCGTGCCTGGCATCGCGCACCGGCACCCCACGCGACGCCTGGGCCATCGACCACCAGGCCCAGCTGCACGTGCTGGCCGCCGCCAAGCAGGCCGGCGTGGCGCACATGGTGCTGCTCTCGGCCATCTGCGTGCAGAAGCCTTTGCTGGCGTTCCAGCACGCCAAGCTTGCGTTTGAAAAGGCGCTGATCGCGTCCGGCCTCACGTATTCGATCGTGCGCCCCACGGCATTCTTCAAGTCGCTGTGCGGCCAGGTGGAGCGCGTGAAAAAGGGCAAGCCCTACCTGGTGTTTGGCGACGGCACGCTCACCGCCTGCAAGCCCATCAGCGACGGCGATCTGGCCGACTATCTGGCGGCTTGCCTGATGGATGCCAACCTGCACAACCGCGTGCTGCCTATTGGCGGGCCGGGTGAGGCCATCACGCCGCGCGCGCTGGGTGAACACCTGTTCAAGTTGCTGGGCCAGCCGGCCCGTTTCAGGCAGGTGCCGGTGGGTTTGCTGGACGGCATCATTGCCGGGCTCGGCGTGGCGGGGCGTGTGGTGCCCGCGCTGGCAGACAAGGCCAAGTTGGCACGCATTGGCCGCTACTACGCCACAGAATCCATGCTGGTGTGGGACGCGGAGGCTGGTCGGTACGACGCGGCGGCCACGCCTTCTACTGGGAGCGAAACGCTGTGGGCGTATTGCGAGCAACTGGTGCACGGGGCCGCTGCGCCGGAGCGGGGGGATCATGCGGTGTTCTGAGATCTATTCGCGCGATCAAGGAAGCTGATTCGACCGCCAGCTTTGGGCCCGGAGCGGACGCCGCACTTGCACTACAACACGTCCGGGACTGGCTTCCCCTGAGCGCGCAAAAAGCTGAACTTGTCCCAGTATCCCCGTTGAAACACGATGTGCGAATCACGCACCTGAAAGAAGCCGCAACCGCGCAGCCCAAGCGGGTCGCGCCATTCGAGTGCTGCCCATTCGCCATCCTCCAGGACTTGTTCGACGATGCACTCCATATTGGCCAATGCGAATCCAGACTCGAACATCTGGCGGATTGCCGCGCGCCCTACAACAGGAGATTCGGCCACCTGATAGTTCGTTGCATCCTCCGTATACATCTCTGTAAGGGCATCAACATCTGCACGGTTGAACGCTTCCACCCAGGCGAACACAAGCTCCCGCGGTGTCATGACTTCTCCTTTGCGTGGCTGCTCTCGTCATTTGTGTGGCCAACTTTTGTTCTTCGAACTCGGTTGCAACAGGTCCCACAGATTGCCATACAAGTCTTTGAACACAGCCACAGTGCCCTGCGCCTGTTCCTCAGGATTTCGAGTGAACTCGACCCCGACAGTCTTGTACCGTTCATAGTCGCGCCAAAAATCATCTGTATAGAGGAAGAGGAAGACACGACCACCGGTCTGCTGGCCCACGGCGGCCAGTTGACTCTCTGACGAGGCCCGTGCCAACAGCAGGCAAGCTCCTGCATGTCCATGCGGACGAACTACAACCCATCGCTTTTCCTGCGAGGGTATGGGCGTGTCTTCGACAAGTTCGAAGCCAAGTTTGCCGACATAGAAATCGAGTGCTTCTTCATAGTCGCGTACTACAAGCGAAACCAAGCCGAGTGACTGCTGCATTGGTGGTCGAATGTCTGTTTTTGGCCGACTGTAGCCGGTCTCGGCCTCAGGCTCTCAGAGCTGTCTCACGCCTCGCCGGGCTTCCAGTCTGGGCTGTAACCGCCAAGCGCCGGGTGGTACATCTCGTCCCCGTCGTGCTGAGTGAACTCGACGTTGAGTCGGTTCTCTTGCAGGCCGAGAATGTCAACGCAGTGCTGGCAGAGGGCCTTTGCTACTTGCATTCGCAGCTCGGCGGGCCGGCCTCTGCGGATGTCCAACATAAGCATTGAGACGGGAGTCGGCTCGTCCCCTATCTCTGGAATTCGCCACACCCCGCCCTCGCCCAGCTCACGGATGGCGACGCTGATTCGCCGAATGTCCACGGACATCATGCGCGCGTAGGTTTCACTCATCGCCGCGGCCAACCGCTTCTTGTCGCCTACGGAATAGCTGCAGGTCACGTCTAACTGAAGGTACGGCATAAAAAATCGATTGAACGAAGTGAGCGAATGTCCGGTCGTGGCCGACTGTAGAAGATATTCTTCAGCATTCTCCAACCGACACCCAGCCAGATAGATTGCCAAACGCTTGAGGCTCAAACACCCCCATGTGGATGCGTCGGGTCCACCCACAGCACCTGCTCCGGCTTCTCCACCGGCTCGATGTCCAGATTGATTGCCACCGCCTGGCCATCACTGCGGCAGAGCACGCACTCCAGCACCTCGGTGGGGCTGGCGTTGATTTCCTGGTGGGGCACGTAGGGCGGTACATAGATGAAATCGCCGGGGCCGGCTTCGGCGGTGAATTCGAGTTTTTCGCCCCAGCGCATGCGCGCACGACCCTTCACCACGTAGATAACGCTCTCCAGCGGACCGTGGTGGTGGGCGCCGGTCTTCGCGTCGGGGTGGATGGTCACGGTGCCGGCCCACAGCTTTTGAGCGCCCACGCGCGCGAAGTTGATGGCGGCCTTGCGGTCCATGCCGGGGGTGCTGGGCACTTTGCCGTCGAGCTGGTTGCCCGGCACCACGCGCACACCGTCGTGCTTCCAGGGTGCATCGCCAGGGTGATTTTCGGCGGCATGGTGCGGGTCGTCGTGGGGGCTGGACATGGCATCTCCTGGGTGGCGGTGTGTGCCTGTTCACTCTAACGCCGGTCTCGGGTGCGTCAAGTCCACTGGCATCGCCTGACCTCAGTCGGCTACGGGTCAAGGCAAGCATTTGCCGCACACGGTACGCGGGGGCGGGAGAATACGCAACGCATTTGCGCGCTGTGCGCGTCACGCCACCTACGGAGATCCCATGCAAGAAGACGAACGCTGCTGCGGCACTGGCACCTGCATCATTGACGAAAACGGTCTGTGCTGGTGCGGCCAGCGCTGGAACGGTCAGACCATGTGCCGCCCAGAGTCCGCAGGCGATGACGCCGAGACGGCGCACCAAGAGCGCGTGCCGGATGCCGACTGAGGCCACCCTGGCAGGCGACACGCTGATCGGTCGCATCTGGCACGAACTGGAACGCGCCACGCGGGAGCGTGATCACGCCTGGCGCACGCCGGTGCTGGCCACGGTGGGCAGCGACCACACACCGCAGGCGCGCACGGTGGTGCTGCGCGGGGCCGATCAGCAGCGCGGCGAACTGCGTGTGTTCACCGACGGGCGCAGCCCCAAGGTGGCTGAGTTGCGAGCCAGCCTGCAGGCGGTGCTGGTGTTCTGGAGCGCACCGCTCAACTGGCAGTTGCGGGTGAGGGTGGCCATGCAGGTGCTGGACAGCGGCGCCGAGGTGGCGGCGGCCTGGGAACGGATCGCTCGGTCGGCGGCGGCGTGCGACTACCTCGCACCTGCCGCGCCGGGGCAGCCGCTGCCGGGTTCAGAAGCGCAGGCGGATGCGCCTGGCGACGCGCACCATCTGACGGTGCTGGTGGCGCAGGTGCTGGCCATCGACTGGCTGGCACTGGGGCGCGACGGCCCGCATCAGCGAAGGCGGATCACGCCGGGTGGCGTGGAGCACCTCGTCCCCTGAACGCACGTGTGTGTTGCTGCTTCAGACGCAGCGCGCGCCATCCACTTCCAGGCACACGCCCGAGATGAAAGCGGCTTCCGCGCTGGCGAGGTACAGCACCGCGTTGGCCACGTCGAGCGCGGTGGAGAAGCGCCCCAGTGGAATGCCCGAACGAAACTTGCTCAGCCGCTCTTCGGTCGGCTCGCCGCCGGCAAACGAGGCGCCCAGTCCGGTGAAGGGGTTCATCACCGGGTTGATACAGTTGACGCGGATGTTGTCGGGCCCGAACTCGGCGGCCAGCGACTTGCTGGTGGTGATGACCGCACCCTTGGAGCCGTTGTACCAGGTGAGCCCCGGGCGCGGGCGCACGCCGGCGGTGGAGGCGATGTTGATGAACGCGCCGCCGCCGGTTCGCCGGAATTCGGGCACGGCGTGAAGGGTGGACAGGTAGATGCTCTTCACGTTCACCGCGTAGCAGCGGTCGAACTCGTCTTCGGGCACGTCCAGCGCGGGCTGGTTCTTGTGTGTCCACCCGGCGTTGTTGACCATCACGTCGAGCCGGCCATGCGCTTCCACGGCAGCAGCCACCAGGGCCTTCACATCGTCGGAACGGGTCATGTCGGCGCGACAGAAAAAAGCCTTGCCCCCCGCGGCCACGATCTCGGCCGTGACGCGCTCGCCCTGTTCGGTGTTCACATCGTTGACGACGACCGCCGCGCCTTCTTCGGCCAGGCGTTTGGCAATGCCTTCACCAATGCCGCTGCCTGCGCCGGTGACGATGATGGAAAGGTCTTTGACTCGCATGAATTTGAACTCCTATGAACGAAGAAACTTGATCGAGATGATGGTCTCGGCGGAGTGAAATGCCTCCATCCAGAGATGCCGTGGAACCGGCTTTGCCGGGCCACAGGCATCGCCTCCCTTCCAGGGGGGTGACGCCGAAGGCGGCGCGGGGGGTAGTCAGTCCTTGGGGTCAACCGTGCTTGATGGCGACTGTCTTCAAGACCGTGAACCCGTACAGCGCCTCAAAGCCCTTTTCGCGCCCGTGGCCGGAAGACTTCACACCGCCAAACGGCAGCTCCACGCCGCCGCCGGCACCGTAGTTGTTGATGAACACCTGGCCCGCGCGCACGCGTTTGGCCATGCGGAACTGGCGCCCGCCATCGCGCGTCCACACCCCGGCCACCAGGCCGAAGGACGTGCCGTTGGCGAGTTGCACCGCGTGGTCTTCGTCGTCGAAGGCCATGGCGGAGAGCACCGGGCCGAACACCTCTTCCTGCGCCAGCCGGTGGTCTGCCGGCACGTCGCGCAGCAGGGTGGGGGCGGCGTAGAAACCGGCGCTCGCGGCCTCCGCCACCACGCGGCCTTGTGCCACGGTGGCGATGCCATCGGCCTCGGCCTGCGCCAGGAATCCCTGCACACGCTCCATCTGGCTCTGGCGGATCAGCGGGCCCAGGTCCAGGTTCATGGCGGGGGGGCCAGCGCGCAGCTCGGTGAAGCGCTGGCCCAGCCGCTCCAGCAAGGGCTCATACAGCGACCGTTCCACCAGCAGACGCGAACCAGCGCTGCAGGTCTGGCCGCTGTTCTGCACGATGGCGTTGACGATGAAGGGCAGGGCAGCGTCGATGTCGGCGTCGGCAAACACGATCTGTGGCCCCTTGCCACCCAGCTCCAGCGTCACCGGGCAGTGGCGCTCGGCGGCAGCCTGCTGGATCAGCGTGCCCACGCGTGGGCTGCCGGTGAAGCTGATGTGGTCGATGCCGGGGTGGCGCGCCAGCGCGTCGCCCACCTCGTGGCCGTAGCCGGTGACGATGTTGATGCAGCCCGCAGGAAAGCCGGCTTCCACTGCCAGTTCGGCCACGCGCAGCAGCGACAGGCAGGCGTCTTCCGACGGTTTGACCACGCACACATTGCCGGCGGCCAGCGCGCCACCCACGCAGCGGCCAAAGATCTGCATGGGGTAGTTCCAGGGCACCACGTGGCCAGTCACGCCGTGTGGCTCGCGCCAGGTGAGCACGCTGTAGCCCTCGAGGTAGGGAATGGTGTCGCCGTGCAGCTTGTCGCCCGCGCCAGCGTAAAACTCGAAGTAGCGCACCAGCGCCAGCGCGTCGGCTTTGGCCTGTGCCACGGGCTTGCCGCAGTCGCGCTGTTCAATGGCGGCGAGTTCGTCGGCGTGCTCGGCCACCTTCTGGCTCAGCTTCATGAGCAGGCGCCCGCGCTCGGCGGCGGTGGTGCGCGCCCAGGTGCGCTCATAACATTCGCGGGCGGCGCGCACGGCGTCGTCGATATCAACCGCGTTGCTGCGCTCGATGGTGTCATAGGCCTGGCCGTCTGCCGGGTCAATCACCGGCAGCGTCTGGCCCGAGGCCGAGCGCACGGCGGTGTTGGCGATGTGGTTCAGTGCCATGGAGATGCTTTCACTGTCATTGAGGCCCGATGCTCGGCCCGATCACGGGTTCGACCACTGGCGGCTTGGCAAACACCGCATCGCGCAGGGCCAGCGAGATGGACGGCAGGTAGGTGATGAGGGCCAGGCAACCCATGATGACCAGCACGAAGGGCAGCAGATGGCCCACGATGCGGTCGAGCGAGATCTTGGCCACGGTGCAGGCGGCGAACAGGTTCACGCCGAAGGGCGGCGTGATCATGCCCATGGCCAGGTTGACCACCATGATGATGCCGAAGTGCACCGGGTCCACACCGAAGTGGATGGCCACTGGCACCAGGATGGGCGCGAGCACGATGATGGCGGCCGAGGTCTCGATGAACATGCCGATCACGAACAGCGCCGCGTTCACACCCAGCAGGAAGTAAGCGGGCGAGCGCAGCATTTCGGTCAGCCACATGCCAATCGCGTCCGGGATGCCGGCGCGCGTGATGAGGAAGGCGAACAAGCCGGCGTTGGCGATGATGAACATGATCACCGCGCTGGACAGCACCGATTTGCGCAGCACGGTGACGATACCTTTGAGCGTGAGTTCGCGGTGGATCACAAAGCCCACGATCAGCGCATAGAACACGGCCACCACCGAGGCTTCGGTGGGCGTGAAGATGCCACCGTAAATGCCACCCAGAATGACCACCGGCATCAACAGCGCCCAGCCCGCGTCGCGGGTGGCAGGCAACATGCCCAGGCGGTCATCACCGTCGTTTTTGCCCAGGCCCTTGAAGCGGCACCACAGGTGCACGAACAGCATCAGCGATGCGCCGATCAGCAGTCCAGGCACCACGCCGGCGATGAACAGTTCGCCAATGGAGACTTCTGCGGCCACACCAAACAGAATCAGCGGGATCGATGGCGGAATGACCACGCCCAGCTCGGCCGACGTGGCCTGCAGCGAGGCCGCGTAGCCCACCGGGTAGCCGTGCTTGACCAGCGCCGGAATGAGGATGGAGCCGATGGCGAACGTGGTGGCCACCGACGAGCCGGACACAGCCGCGAAAATCATGCAGGTGAGCACGCAGGTCATGGGCAGGCCGCCCTGCACACCGCCCACCAGCGACTTGGCGAAGTTGACCAGCCGGCGCGAGATGCCACCCTTTTCCATGAGATTGCCGGCCAGGATGAAGAAGGGAATGGCGGCCAGCGGGAACTTGTCGATGGCCGAGAACATCTCCTTGGGCACGAGGATGAGCTGCCGGCTGTCGAACAGCGCAATGCCCAGCACGGCCGAGCCGCCAATGGCCACGGCGATGGAAATGCTGAAGGCGAAGCACACCAGCATGGTGACGAGCAGGGTCAAAGGCATGGCGGTGTTCCAGCGGTAATCAGGGTGGAAAAGAGAGTCATGGGGAGGTGGGCTTCACTGCGCGGCTTCATGGCGCAAATTCATTGCGCGGTGGCCAGCTCTTCGTGTTTGGGATCGGCGTGGTGGGCCACCGTGGCCAGCAGCGCGAGCAGCGCACCCGCAGGAATGGCCGAATACGCCCAGGCCATCGACAGGTCGAGGCTGGCAAAGGTCTGGAAGCGCACGCGCCAGACCAGGTCAACACCGAACCACAGCACCACCGAAAAGAAAGCCGTGTTCACCAGGGTGATGATCCAGCGCACGGTGGTGCGCCACGCGCCGCGCGAGACGCGAAGCATCAGGTCGACCGAGATCAGGGCGCCCTGACGCAGGGCCACCACGGTGCCGAGCATCACCATCCAGATCAGCAGCCGTCGCATGACCTCTTCGGTCCAGGTGGACGGCTGCGAAAAAACGAAGCGCGTCACCACCTGCCACATCCCCAGACACGAGATCACGGCCAGGATGACGCAGGCCAGCGACAGGCACAGCCCGGTGACATGGCGGTCGATGGCAAGGATGAAGGATTTCATGGGCTGGTGGCGCTACAGAAAATGAGGCCCTCGACGAGCGAGGGGAAGTGAAATCCAGTCACACCAAGGGTCCGGCTCCGCCGGCCCAAGGTGTTGTGCCCCTGGGGGGAATACGGGCCGGAAGGCCCGGCGCAGAGGGCGAGTCTGTCCTTCCGGCGCAGGGGGCGTTACTTCACAGCTTGAATGGCAGCGATTTTGTCGGCACCGAACTCTTTCGCGAAGGCAGCGTAGGCAGGTGCTACGGCCTTGCGGAAGCTCTCCCCGTCGACCTTCTCGACCACCTGCATGCCTTCGCTCTTGAGCTGGGCGATGCCGTTGTTCTCGTCGTCGTTGACTTTCTTGCGCTGGGCAGCGGCGCCCTTCTTGGCGGCGTCGGTGAAAGCGGCCTTGTCGGCGGCGGACAGCTTGCTCCACACGGCAGGCGAGAGGATCAAGGCGGCGGGTGAATACACGTGGCCGGTCAGCGACAGGTGCTTCTGCACCTGCGAGAACTTGGACGCCAGGATCACTGGAATGGGGTTTTCCTGTCCGTCAACCGTGCCTTGCTGCAGCGCGGTGAACAGCTCCGGGAAGGCCATGGGCGTGGGCAGGATGCCGAAGGTCTTGTAGCCGTCCATGTGCACCTTGTTTTCCATGGTGCGCATCTTCAGGCCGTTGGCATCGGTGGCCTGGTTGATGGCGCGCTTGCTGTTGGTCATGTGGCGGAAGCCGTTTTCGGTCCAGGCCAGGTTGATCAGGCCCTTGGCTTCCATCTTCTTCTGCAGGTCCTGGCCGATGGGGCCGTCCATCACCTTGCGGGCATGGTCGTAGTCGCGGAACAGGAAGGGGATGTCGACGATCTTCACTTCCGGCACGAAGTTGCCGAGCGGGCCGGTGGAGGTGTTGACGATGTCCTGTGTGCCCAGTTGCACCGCTTCGATCTGCTCGCGTTCACCGCCCAGCGCCGAGTTGGGGAACTGCTGGCACTTGTAGCGGCCTTGTGTGCCCTTTTCCATTTCTTCGCAGAACACGGTGGAGCCCACGCCGTAGTGCGAGGTGGCCGAGGTGGCGTATCCGATCTTCAGCACGGTCTGGGCCTGCACGGCGCCCGAGGCGGCCAGGATGGCGGCGAGAGCGATGGGTTTGATGAGTTGTTTCATGGACGGTGTCTCCGTTGTGGTTAGGGGAAGGGAACAGGGGAACGCAAAAAAATGTGGGGCTTCAGCGCAGCGGTGGCAGGCCCAGCCTTGCACGGGCCTGCGGGTGGCACACCGCATCGGGCTGGTCTTGCACGTACTGCTGGAGCACGGTGGTGAAGCTGGCGTCGGCCGTCAGGCCCAGGCGCGGAGCGCGAATGCTCTCAAAACGCGCCGGCCAGGCCGACACGATGTTGACGATGGCGGCGTCGGGCACGTGCGTGATCAGGCTCATCACCTCCGGCCCGGCCAGGGCTTCGAGGGCGGCCAGCATGTCGCGCACGCTCACGGTGAGCGCGGGCAGGTTGATCGCGGTGCGTCCGCCAAAGGCCTCGCGGCTGGCTTCGGCCACGGCCATGATGCCGGCCACCGTGTTGGCCGGGGAAGACAGCGCCACGCGCGTGTCCAGGTCCACCGGGCAGGCGCTGGGCTGGCCCGCCAGGGGTTCGCGGAAAAGGCCAGACAAAAAGCCCGAGGCGGCACCGTTGGGGCGACCCGGGCGCACCGACACGGTCATGAGGCGCGCCGCGCGGCCATCGATGAAGCCCTTGCGGGTGTAGTCGGCCACTAGCTGTTCGCACACGAACTTGTGGATGCCGTAGCTGCCCTGCGGCGTGGGCAGGGTGTCATCTCGCACCACATCCGGCAAGGGCAGGGCGGCGTCGCTGCCGAACACCGCGACCGAGCTGGAGAAGAAGAACAGGGGTGGTTCGAAGGCCCCGACGCTCCCCGCTGCGTGAGGTTCGCTGCCCGCCGAGGGGGCTTGCGCCGCCATGGGGCGGCCCGGCGGCGACGCATGGCCCGCCAGTGTCTGCGCGCGGCAGGCATCGAGCAGGCGGCGCGTGGTGTCCAGGTTGGCGTGCAGGCCGAGGTCGAAGTCGGCCTCGCATTCGCCCGACACGGCCGAGGCCAGGTGGAACACCGCGTCCCAGCGCTGTGCGAAAAGGGCGGGAATTTCTGCGAGCAGATCACCGGTGTGGTGGCGCACGCGGGGGTCGGCCAGCAGGGTCGCGTCGCGCGGGGCCACCAGGTCGGCCAGCATGAGTTGTTCGATGCGCTGGCCGCGCAGTGTGCGTTGCTGCAGCAGGGTGCGGGCGAGGCGGTCGCCGAGGAAGCCGGCGCCGCCGGTGATGAGGATGTTCATGCGGTGGTCATGCAGGGGTTTTGCGTGAAGCCTGGTACAGGTGCAGCCAGCCCAGGCCTTCGCTGGTACCGGCCTTGGGGCGGTATTCGCAACCCACGAAGCCTTCAAATCCCAGTCTGTCGAGCAGGTCGAACAGGTGCGGGAAGTTCACCTCGCCGTGGTCGGGTTCGTGGCGGTCGGGCACACCAGCGATCTGGATGTGACCCACGCCGGCAAAGTGCTTCTGCAGCCGCTTGCTCAGGTCACCTTCCATGATCTGGCAGTGGTAGAAGTCCATCTGCACCTTCAGGTTGGGTGCGCCCACCTCGGCCAGCACGTCGTGTGCCTGCTGCTGCAAGCTGAGGAAGTAGCCCGGCATGTCGCGGCTGTTGATGGGCTCGATCAGCAGGCTCACGCCCAGTGGGGCCAGTCGCGCGGCGGCGCGGCGCAGGTTGGCGACATAGGAGGCACGCTGTGAGGCCGCATCGCTACCAGCGGGCACCAGACCCGCCATGGCATGCACGCGCTGGCAGCCTGTGGCTTCGATGTAGGGGATGGCCCGTTCCAGTGCGGTGGCGAATTCGGCTTCACGCCCCGGGTGGCAGGCCATGCCGCGTTCGCCGGCGACCCAGTCGCCCGGCGGCAGGTTGAACAGGGCCTGTGTGAGGTCATGCGCCTTTAGGCGCACGGCGATCTCGGCCGGCGTGTGCTCGTAGGGAAAGAGGTACTCCACCGCGTCGAAACCGTCGCGCGCGGCTGCGCCGAAGCGGTCGAGGAACGGCACCTCGGTGTACATCATGGTCAGGTTGGCGGCGAAGCGAGGCATGCTGTGTTTTGATGTTTCGGGTTACCAGAGGGTGGTGAATCGGGCCTGAAGTTCGGCAATCTGCGATTCGGTCAAGGGTTCTGGGCGGCGCTCGGTCAGCAGCCAGAGGCGCGCGGTTTCTTCGAGTTCTTCGAGCAGGGCCATGGCGCTGCCCGGGCTGTCGTGCCACACGGTGGGACCCAGGCGGTCCTGCATCACGGCATGCAGTGGTCGCAGGGTATTGGCAATCAGGGCGGCGACGTCGTCGGCCACGCTCGCATCGCCCGGCACGCGGTACGGAACCAGCGGCACATGGCCCACCTTCATCAGCTGGTAGGGGGTGAGCGGCGGCAGGATGTCGTTGTGGCGCCAGACGCCTTGCAGCGTGAGCGCCACCAGATGCGTGGAATGGGTGTGCAGCACGCAGTGCGCATCGGGCGCGGCGGCGTAAATGCGGCGGTGCAGGGTGAGGGTTTTGCTGGCGCGCGCACCGGCCAGTGCGGTGCCGTCTCCGCTCACCCAGGCCAGTTGTGCCGGGTCGATGAATCCCAGGCAGGCATCGGTGGGCGTGATGAGAAAGCCGCCGCCCTGTTCAGCCGTGAGGCGCACGCTGATGTTACCGGCGGTGGAGTGCACCAGCCCGCGCTGGAACAGGCTGGCGCCCACGCGGGCGATGTCGGCCCGCACGGCGTTTTGTGAGTCTGGCCAGGGCTGGCTCACAGTGCCACTCCCGCTTGTTGCAGGGCTTGCGCGAAGAAATCGACACCGCCGAAGTTGCCCGACTTGAGCGCCAGTTGCAACGCTTCGCCGTTGTCAGGCAATGCGGATTGTGTCCACGGCACGCCGGGGCAGATGGCGGCACCAATGCGCAACTGCTGCACACCCAGGGCCTGCACCACCGAGCCGGAGGTTTCGCCCCCGGCCACCACCAGGCGGCGCGCGCCGGCCTGTACCAAACCCTTTGCGATGTGGGCCAGCGCATGTTCCACCAGATCACCCGCCGCCTGTACGCCCAGCGCCTGCTGCACGGCGCGCACGCTGTCAGGTGCGGCGGTGGCGTAGACCAGCACCGGGCCTTGAATCAGCGCTTCAAGGGCATGTGCAAGTACCGCGACGGCGGTTTGTCGGCCTTCGTGCAGCGCCAGAGGGTCGATCTGAAACCCGGTGCGGCCGGCGCTCAGCCACTGCGCCACCTGCGCGTTGGTGGCTTCCGAACACGAACCCGAGACCACGGCGGCAGGGCCTTGCAGACGGTCCAGGTCAGCAGCGTTGGCCTTGGGTGTGAACCAGCCTCGCTTTGCGTAGGCGGGTGGCAGACCCAGGGCCACGCCCGATCCGGCAGTGAGCAAGGGCAGGTCGGCGCAGGCCTCGGCCAGGGTCAGCAGGTGGGCGTTGCTGGTCGCATCGGCCACGGCGATCTTCACGCCTTCCTTGCGCAACTGGGTGATGCGGTCCTGCGCGGCGGATGCGCCACCATCGAGTGCATCGTGACGCAGCAGGCCCACGGTTTGAGATGTTTGCGCCTGCAGCACCCGCACCAGATTGGCATCTGTCATGGGCGTGAGCGGGTGGTTGCGCATGCCCGAATCGCTCAGCAGCACATCGCCCACGAACAGGTGACCGCGGAACACGGTGCGGCCGTTCTCCGGGAAGGCGGGGCAGGCGATCGTGAAGTCGGTGCCGAGCGCGGCCATGAGCGCGTCGGTGACCGGGCCGATGTTGCCCTGCGGCGTGGAGTCGAAGGTGGAGCAGTACTTGAAGTAGACCTGCCGTGCGCCGGCGGCGCGCAGGGCGGCGAGTGCGGACAGGCTCTGTGCGACCGCATCGGTCGGTCCGATGGTGCGGGTCTTGAGCGCGATGACCACCGCGTCGGCCTGCGGCAATTCGCCTTCGGGCACGCCCAGCACCTGCACCGTGTGCATGCCGGCGCGCACCAGCATGCTGGCCACATCGGTGGCGCCGGTGAAGTCGTCCGCGATGACGCCGAGGATCATGCTTCGGCCTTGACGTTGGCTGGCAGTTCGATGCCGGCCAGCTGCGCGTAGTACTTCACCACCGCAGAATCGTCTTCGCCACCCAGACCCATGGCGGCGGTGGACAGGTACAGCTGGTGCGCAGCAGCGGCCAGTGGCAGGGGAAACTTGAGCTGGCGCGCGGCATCCAGCACGATGCCCAGGTCCTTTACGAAGATGTTCACCGCCGACAACGGCGTGTAGTCGCCGTCCAGGATGTGCGGCACGCGGTTCTCGAACATCCAGCTCATGCCGGCGGAATTGCAGATCACCTCGTACAGCTGGCGCGGCTCAGCACCGGCGCGCATGCCCAGGGCCATCGCTTCGCAGGCGGTGGCAATGTGCACGCCCGCCAGATGCTGGTTGACCATCTTCACCGTGGAGCCAATGCCGGCCTTGTCGCCCAGTCGGTAGACCTTGCCGGCGAAGCTTTCCAGCACGCTGCCGGCGGCAGCAAAGGCTTCGGGTTGACCAGAGGCCATCACCGTCATCTGCCCCGCAGCGGCCTTCTTGGCGCCGCCCGACACCGGTCCGTCGATCAGCCAGTGGCCGGTCTCGCTCAGGCGCTGTTCCCACACCGGGGGCAGGGCCGGGTCCACTGTGGCCGAGCACACCACCACGCCGCCGCGCTTCAGGCTGGAGGCCACGCCCTGCGCGCCGAACAGCACGTCCTCGGTCTGTACGGCATTGACCACCAGCACCAGCACCACGTCGCACTGGGCGGCCAGTTCCGCCACGCTTGCAGTGGCACGGCCCCCAGCTTGCTCGAACGCGGCGCACGCTTCGGCACGCGGGTCGCAGCCCCAGGTGGGTACGCCCTGGCGCAGTGCAGACAGGGCTGCGCCCATGCCCATGGAACCCAGGCCGACGACGCCCAGCGTGAGAGAAGAAGGATTGCTCATGAAGATGTGGAACCGGTGGAAGGAGGAGCCAGCAGCGCACCCAGGGCGCGACGGATGGGCGGATCGGCGTTTTCAATGCGTTGCGCCGCGTTGTGCATGTGCAGCATGGCGGCCTGGCGCGCGCCCGCTGCGTCGCCGCGCATCACGGCCTTGGCAATGGCGCGGTGTTCTTCGCGCACCTGCACCATGTAGCCACTGTCCAGCGCTTCGTTGGTGCGGGTCACGCGCATGGCCTCGCGCTGGTACTGCTCCAGAAAACCCAGCAGGCGTTCGTAGTGCGGGTTTTCGGTGGCGCGAGCGATGCTGCGGTGAAACGCCAGATCGGCCTCCACCCCTTCGGCGCCTTGCGGCGGGCAGGCTTCCAGCTGGGCCAGCGCGTCGGCAATGGTGCTGGCCTTCTCGGGTGTCATGCGCTGTGCGGCCAGTGCGGCCACATCGGCCTCCAGCCCCCGCCGGACCTCCACCACCTGCAACACGCTTTCCATCGACGTGACCACCAAAGGGTCGAACGCCAGTGCACGGGCCTGGTGGCGCGGCGCCACAAACACGCCAGCGCCCTGGCGCGAGGTGAGCAGGCCGATGGACTTCAGCCGGCTCACCGCTTCACGCACCACGGTGCGCGACACACCGAACTGCTCAGACAGCTTCTGCTCGGTAGGCAGACGTTCGTCGGGCGCCAGATCACCCGACTCGATGCGTTGCATCAGCAGGCCAGCCAGCTTGTCGGTGAGGCGTTCGGGCGCTTGAAGGGCGTCGCTCATGGGGGAATGGGTGGTCTCATTGTCTGGTTATATGGTCATCATACAAATTTGACCGAGATTGTCGGTCGGGGTTTTCCCTTGGATGCGCCCGATGCGCTTTCGCCTGCGGCAAGGGACCCGACGCGAAGCGACGCAAAGTGGAATTTCCCCGGGAGTCAGGCTCGCAGCGTGCGAAGTGACCCTTCCCAGGGGCACCGAAGAACCATCGCATGGGAGAACCCTCCCGGAGCGCGAGTTGTACTGGACGCGGACATCTGTTCCAGGGGCACCGCAGAACCGGCTATGCCGGGCTGAGGGTGCCGTCCCCCTCCAAGCCGAAGGCGCAAGAGAGGGGGAAGCCGCGAAGCGGCGCAGGGGGTGCTTACTCCAACGCAGCGTAGGCCAACGTGCGAAAAAGCTGGCGGAAGTGATCGCGCTGGTTCGGCGCCTGGGCCAGCAGGATGCCAAAGAAATCTTCAGCCGGGTCCACGAAGAAGGTGGTACCGGCTATACCGCCCCAGTGGTAGGTGCCGACCGAACCGGGCAGCGTGGACAGGCCGGCTGCGGTGCGCACCGCAAAGCCCAGGCCAAACCCGTGGCCGGGCTGCAGCAGCATGCCGTCTCCTGCAATGCTGCCCAGGTGGTCGGCCGTCATGTGCGCCACGGTGTGGGAGCCGAGCAGGCGCGTACCACCCAGTTCGCCCTTGTTGAGCATGAACTGCAGGAAGCGCGCGTAGTCGGCGGCTGTGGACATGAGGCCGCCACCGCCGCTCTCCATGGCGGGCGCCTTGCGCGGCTCGAGCACCCGCAGCGGAACGCCGCCATCGGGATCGTGTGCATAAGGTTCCGCGATGCGGTGGTGGTCGGCTTCGGGCACCACGAAGGCGGTGTCGACCATGCCCAGCGGGTCGAAGATGGCCTGTTTCAGATGCTGGCCCAGCGTCTGCCCGGTCAGTACTTCCAGCAGACGGCCCAGCACGTCGGTGGCGCGGCTGTACCCCCATTGGGTGCCTGGCAGCAGGAACAGCGGCATGGCCGCCAGGGTGCGGCTGAACTCGGCGTTGCTGCGCTCACGCGAAGCGATCTGGGCTTGCGCATACAGGCGTTGCACGTGCGCAGCACCCAGAAACTCATAGGTGAGGCCGGCCGTGTGGCGCAGCAGGTCCTGCACCGTGGCAGGCGTGGTCACGGGTTGCAACTGCACCTCGCCATTGCGCTCCACAGCCACTTGTTGATCGGCAAACTCGGGCAGGTGCCTGGCCACCGGGTCGGTCAGCAGCACACGGCCCTGTTCCACCTGCATCATGACCGCCACCGACACGATGGGTTTGGTCATCGAATAAATGCGGAAGATCGCGTCGTTCGTCATGGCCGCGCCGGTGGCCGGGTCGAGCTGGCCCAGGCTTTCCATCAGTGCGAGCTTGCCGCGCCGCCCCAGCACCGCCACCGCGCCCGGCAGGCGACCGCGCGCATTTTCGTCGAGCAACACATCCATCAGGCGGCGTGTGCGGTCGGGGCACAGGCCCAGCTCTGCCGGTTCGGCCAGGGGCAGCTGCAGTGCGGAGAGGCTGGCGGGATTCTGGGTCATGGGGACGGAGGGTGGTTGCTTGCGATCGATGCATCTTAAAGAACCTGTCGATAGGTACGCAGACACCCACCCGGTGACCCCAAGGCCCGGTTGCAGGCGACGCCCCGATGGCCAACGATCCAGCCGGTCTATGGTCTGCACGCAGATTCCGTCGGGTCCTGTCTCCCATGCAGCCTCCTCGAGCTGGCTGCTGGCGGACAATCACGGCATGGCTCTCGCAATCAATTCCGACATCGTCAACACCCCGCCGGTGCCGGCCGCCACCGTGATGGTGGTGCGTGACGGTGAGCGAGGTCTGGAGGTGCTGCTGGTGCGCCGCCATGCCAACTCCGGCGTGCTGGGTGGCGTGCATGTGTTTCCCGGGGGCAAGCTCGACGCTGCCGATCGGCAGGTGGCCGCTGCCGCGCTGGACCGGCCGGTGGCCGATTGCCTGCAGGCCCTGGGAGAAGCCGACCTGGACGCCGGCACCGCCGTCGGTCTGCACGTGGCGGCGCTGCGCGAGACGTTTGAAGAATGCGGTCTGTTGCTGGGGTTGCAAGGCGCACAAGGCCTGGTGGCACGCTTGCGCCAACAGACTCAGAATGGCACGGCTTTTGGTGATGCGGTGCAGGCGCTGGGGCTGGTGCTGCCGGTGTCGAGTTTGCTTCCCTGGTCTCGCTGGGTCACGCCGCGCGTTCCCTCGGTGACCAACAAGCGTTTCGACACGCGCTTTTTCATGGCGGTGGCTCCCTCGGACCAGGAGGCCGAACATTGCACCTTTGAAGCCACCGAGGCGGTGTGGCTTTCTCCCCGCGCGGGACTGGAGCGGTTCTGGGCGGGTGAGATCGATCTGGCACCGCCTCAGATCATGAGCCTGTGCCAGCTCGGCGGACTGGCCGACGTGGCACAGGTTCAGGCGGCCGCCCGCAGCCGCGCACCGGTGCTGATCGCACCCGAGCCGTTTGACGTGGATGGTCAGCGGGTGATCTGTTATCCCGGCGATCCGTCACACAGTTGCGCAGATCGCGCCTGGCCAGGGCCGACACGGCTGATCTACCGGAACCAGCGGTTCGAGCCCGACGGTGGGTTGGCGGCATTGTTCGTTTGAAAAACACACCGCGAGGATGCGCTCAACCACCTGTGTGCAGGAAGATCCGCTGCGCGGCACAATCGTGCCCAACTAGGAGTAGCGCATGTGGATGCTGATCGCGGGACTGGTTCTGTTTCTCGGGGTGCACTCGGTGTCCATCGTCGCGCGCGGCGGCCGTGACCGGCTGGTGCAGCGGCTTGGCGAAGGCCCATGGAAGGGTCTGTATTCGCTTGTTGCGCTGGCCGGCTTCGTGCTCATCATTTACGGCTATGCGCAGGCCCGGGAAGCGCCGGTGCTGCTGTACACCCTGCCCACTGGTTTTCGACACCTCGCGGCCTTGCTGATGCTGCCGGTGTTTGTGCTGCTGGCCGCTGCCTACCTGCCCGGACGCATACAGCGAACCGCCAAACATCCCATGTTGCTGGCGGTGAAGTTCTGGGCCCTGGCTCACCTGCTCGCGAACGGCACCCTCGCGGATGTGCTGCTTTTCGGTGGCTTTCTGGCGTGGGCCGTGGCCGACCGCATTTCGGTCAAACGCCGGGGCGCCACGCCGCAGCGCAATGGCAGCACCTTGAACGACGTGATTGCCGTGGTGGCGGGTTTGGCCATTTATGTGCTGTTCGTGGTCTGGGCGCACGCCTGGCTGTTTGGTGTGCGCCCCTTCGGCTGAGGTCACGAATCACCCCCGCCTCGCTTTGCGCGAATCCCTCAAGGGGGCGGCGCCCTGGACTGCGCACTCACATGCGCTGCAGATCCGGCTCCGGGGTGATAGAAAGAAGACCGATACCGGGTCGCGGAACCTGTTGAAGTTGCCTGCCGGGGGAACCCACGCCCCTTGTCGGCATCCACCCATGCTGTGTTTGGCCTTCAGGAGACCGATTTGACCCATTTCACCGCCACCCCAGCTGCCCGTCTTCCCTCTCCCCTTGCCCCATGGCGTGACGCGCTATGGCTGATCGGCGCCTCGCTGTTGGCCGCACCGGCACTGGCACAAGCACCGGCTGCTTCGCCCAACGTCACCACCGAGGTGGTTGCCAAGGGCCTGCAGAACGCCTGGGCCGTGGCTTTCATTGGCGATGGCCGCATGCTGGTGACGGAGCGGCCGGGGCGCATGCGCGTGGTCCAGGCCAACGGCCAGCTCAGCGAGCCACTCGCCGGTGTCCCAAAGGTGGAGGCCGTGGGGCAGGGCGGCTTGCTCGACCTGATCACGGATCGTGATTTCGAGAACAACCGTCGCGTGCACTTCTGCTATTCCGAGCCTGGCCCGGGCGGCAACTCCACTGCGCTGGCCTCAGCCCGGCTTTCGGCCGATGCAAGCCGGCTCGAAGACTTGAAAGTCATCTTCAGCCAGAAACCCAAAGTCAGCAGCCGGTTGCACTTTGGCTGCCGCATCGTGCAGGCAGCCGACAACAGCCTGTTCCTCACGCTCGGCGATCGTTACCAGCGCATGAAGGACGCACAGACGCTGGACAACCACCACGGCAAGGTGGTCCGCGTGCAACCCGACGGCACACCGCACCCGGGCAATCCGTTTCTCAACCGCAGCGGTGCCTTGCCTGAAATCTGGAGCATCGGCCACCGCAACCTGCAGGGTGCAGCCCTGGGGTCGGACGGGAGTCTGTGGACCCATGAGCACGGGCCCCAGGGCGGTGACGAGGTCAACCGCGCCGAAGCGGGCAAAAACTACGGCTGGCCAGTGATCACCTACGGGGAGAACTACGGCGGTGGCGCCATCGGCGACGGCATCACTGAAAAGGCCGGAATGGAACAACCGCTGTTCCAGTGGACGCCGTCCATCGCGCCTTCGGGCATGGCCTTTGTGACCACCGACATGTACGGCCCAGGTTGGCAGGGCAGCCTGCTGGTGGGCTCGCTGAAGTTCCGCTACCTGGCAAAGTTGCAGGTCGACGGCGCGCGGGTGGTGAAGGAAGACAAGCTGCTGACCAATCTCGGCCAGCGCGTGCGCGATGTGCGCGAGGGGCCGGATGGATTCATCTACCTGCTGACCGATGCCAGCGATGGCGAGTTGCTGCGCTTGCGTCCACCGACCGGAGCGGGGTCGTGAGACGTCCGCAGGCGCCGGCCGGTCGCCGCCCAGGTGCCCCCGCTGCCGCTGTGTCAGCCAAGCGCACCGCGCTGGCACGCCATTACCAGGCAGTGCGAGAACGCAGCCTGGCGCTGGCCGCACCGCTTTCTTCGGAAGATTGCCAGGCCCAGTCCATGCCTGACGCCAGCCCGGTCAAATGGCACTTGGCACACGTGACCTGGTTTTTCGAGACCTTTTTGCTGGAGCCTTTCGAGCCCGGCTTTCAACCCTTCCATCCGGCGTATCGGGTGCTTTACAACAGCTACTACAACGGCGTGGGCGAACAGTTCACCCGGCACCAGCGGGGCCTGGTCACCCGGCCGGATCTGGAAGGCGTGAAATCGTGGCGCGCTCAGGTCGACGAACGCATGCTGCGGCTGATTGCAGAGACCGACTGCGAAGACGCGTTGCGCCGGATCGAACTGGGCCTGCATCACGAGCAGCAGCACCAGGAACTGCTGCTCACCGACCTCAAGCACCTGCTGTCCATCAATCCGCTGCAGCCCGCCTACCTGCCTGCCTGGCCCTTGGCCCGCGTCTCGGCGGTACCGGCACGCTGGGTGGAAAACGAAGGTGGCCTGGTCGACATCGGCCATGCGGGTGGCGGTTTTGCCTTTGACAACGAAACACCGCGGCATCGGCAATGGCTGGCGCCGTACGCGCTCATGAACCGCCCGGTCACCCATGGGGAATGGCTGGAATTTGTGCACGATGGAGGCTATACCGACCCGCATTGGTGGCTCTCAAGTGGGTGGGACTGGGTGCGCAGCCAGCGCATCGAGGCGCCGCTGTACTGGACCTTGCCCAGCGATACGGGCGAACCGGTGCGCGTGTTCACCCTGCACGGCGCTGTGCCGCTGGACCCGCACACGCCGGTGACCCACATCAGCTATTTCGAAGCCGACGCCTATGCCCGTTGGGCATCTGTCACGCGCGCCGAATGGGCTGGCGCACGCCTGCCGCTGGAAGGGGAATGGGAGGCCAGCGCCGCTTCCCTGCCACTGCAAGGCAATTTCCAGGAATCGGACGCGCTGCACCCCATGCCCGCACGAAGCGACACCCCGGGTTTGCTGCAGATGTTGGGTGATGTGTGGGAATGGACCGCCAGCAGCTACAGCGCCTACCCCGGCTTTGCCCCAGCCGAGGGTGCGGTGGGCGAATACAACGGCAAGTTCATGGTGAACCAGTACGTGCTGCGCGGCGGTTCGTGTGCCACGCCAGCTTCGCACATCCGCGCCAGCTACCGCAACTTCTTTCCCACCGACGCGCGCTGGCAGTTCACAGGGCTGCGGCTGGCAAGGAGTGAGTGACACCCCCCTGCGCCGCTGACGCGGCTTCCCCCCTCTCTGGCGCGGCTTTGCCGCTTGGAGGGGGGACGCACCTGGTGGCCCGGCAAGCCGGTTCCACGGGTGCCCTGGATGGGGGCATCTCTCGCCAGTGGCTCTTTGGAACTCCCCCCTGCGCTGCTGACGCAGCTTTCCCCCTCTCTGGCGCGGCTTTGCCGCTTGGAGGGGGGACGCACCCTGTGGCCCGGCAAGCCGGTTCCACGGGTGCCCTGGATTGAGGCATCTCTCGCCGGAGGCTCTTTGGAACTCTCCCCTGCGCTGCTGACGCGGCTTCCCCCCTCTCTGGCGCGCCTTCGGCGCTTGGAGGGGGGACGGCACGTTGGGCCGGCGGAGCCGGACCCTTGGTGCCCCTGGATGGGTTCACTTCACTCCGGGTAGCCCAGTGCAGGATGGCCCACGCCTTCTGCGGCACGCCAACCAGGGCGCTTGAACCAGTCTCGCCAACTGGCCTCATCTGCCGGCCATGGCTGATCGGGGAAACGCTTTTCCCATTCGGTGCGCGCCTGTGCCATTGAACGGTGGTGGGGCACTTTGTTCAGCGTTGCGGACAACGTGGCTGAACGCCAGCCCTCGTCCTGAATGTCTTGCCAGATCGGATCTGCATGGCCGATGTGCCAGGTGGGGTCGAGTGACCACGCGGCCTGCGCAGCCGCACTGCCGAAGATGTACAGGCGCCCATCCACGATCTGCCAGTGCGTGGGATCGCTGCCGAACTTGCGGCCGAATGCCAGTCCGTGCGCGCAGAAGCCGCCGTACTGTGGTTCGTATTTCGCAGGGTCGGCGATGAAGTCGAAGCGGTTCTGGTCGGTGGCGAAGTAGTAGGTGCGCTGGAACATCACCAGCTTGTGCTGCGCGCTTCCCTTCACCTGCTTGCTTTCGGTGAAGTACGCCACCGGGTCGTGGCCCAGCAGCATCACGGGTTCGCCCGCGCGGTTGGGCACTGTGGCCCAGGGAGCGCCGCAACCACCCAGAAATGCCGTCAGAAAAAGAACAGAAAGGAATCTGAATAGGGAATGCATGACCGCCATCTTGCCCTGCATTCAGTGCGTGAGCCAGCGCCGTGCGCCGTGGCTGGCCGCGTCCACCACCGCCACCATCAGCAGCATGGCGCCCAGGATGGTGGCGGTCTTGTTCATCTGGAACAGGCCCATGTGGAAGGCGAGCAGTTGTCCCAGGCCGCCGGCGCCCACCACACCCAGCACCGCAGCGGCGCGGATGTTGTTTTCCCAGCGGTACAAGGTGTAGCTCATGAGCTGCGGCACCACCTGCGGCAGCGTGGCGTAGAGAAACACCCGCACGTTGCTCACACCGTGTGTGCGCAGTGCGGTGCCCGGGCCAGGCGGCGCATTCTCGATCGCTTCGGCAAACAGCCGGCCCAGCACGCCGGTGGTGTGAAGCGCCAGCGCCAGCGTGCCGGCAAACGGTCCCAACCCGGCCGAAATCAGCAGCAGCGCAGCCCATACCAGTTCCGGGATGCTGCGCAAGACATTGAGTACCAGGCGCGTTGGCGTGCGGGCCCATGCGCTATCGCCGTCGAACAAGCGGCTGGCCGGCAGCGCCAGTGCCAACCCTGCCACCGCCGCCAGCACGGTACCCAGGGCCGACATGGCCAAGGTTTCCCAACTGCCGATGGCCACCTTGATCAGGAACTCTCGCGAGGTGTCTGGCGGAAAGAATTCGGCCAGGAAGCGACCCATGCTTCGCGCCGCGTCAAGGGAGAAGAACTGGCCCCATTGCAGGTCCAGCGACCAGAAGCTGGTGATCACCAGCGCGATCAGCGCGGCGGTGAACCAGCAGGCTTTGCAGCGTGCGCTGAACAAGCGCGGTGGCAGTTTGTACGGCAGATTGGCTGCGGAGGGGCGGTTCATTGCGCGCGTCACCCCCATCCCAACCTTCCCCCAGAGGGGGAAGGAGCTAGGAGCCTGCGCGGCAGAAGGCATCGAAGCGAAACGTGTGGGAAAAGAGCCCAGTTCGGCGCCGATTTTGAGGACTGTGGCTGTAGCCACAGCCGGAAAAACGGGGGCGAAGTGGGACTTTTCTCCATGCGTTGCAGCCGATGTCGTTCTGCCGCGCAGGCTCCTAGGAGCATCTGAGTGCGAATGCTCACGCTCCTGCTCCTTCCACTGTTACGGATGGCAATGCCTTCGCTCCATCCCCCAGTGGGGGAGGGCTGGGGTGGGGGCCCGCCGAGCAAAAAAGAGTCACGTTCAACCCAATGCTTTCCTGAGCCATGCACTCACCCTGTCAGCCAGCGCCACAAGACCAATGAACACCAGCAACATGCTGGCCACCTCACCCCCATTGAACATCTTCATCGAGTTGTCCAGTTGCTGGCCCAACCCGCCCGCACCCACAAAACCCAGTACCACGGAAGACCGGATTGCGCACTCCCAGCGGTACACCGTGTAGCTGGTGAGCTCGGCCGCGTTGGTCGGCAGCAGGCCATAGAAAAATGCCTGCAACCTGCCACTACCGTTGCGCAGCAGGTTTTCGGTGGCGTGGGTCTCGCCGCTTTCCAGAATTTCGCCGTACACCTTGCCCAGCATGCCGCCATACGTGAGCGCAATGGCCAGCACGCCGGCCGTGGGCCCCAAACCCACCACGCGCACGAACACCAGTGCCCACACCAGTTCAGGGATGCTGCGCAGCACGATCAGCAGCCAGCGCACGGCCTGTCGCAGCGCATAAGGGCCGCGAGCCATGCGCCCCGACAGGGCCGATAGCGACAGCACACGCGTGCCCAGCAGCGTGAGCGGAATCGCCACCACCAGCGCCAGCGTCACACCCGCCGTGGCCATGGCCACCGTGCGCCAGGTGTCGCGCGCCACCATGGCCAGAAACTCTGCGTCATGCGCCAGCGGCCAGAAGCTGCCGATGAACTGCGCGGTGATCCGGAGGTTGTCAGGCTCCAGCAGCACCCAGGGCTTGAATTCCGTGGCGACGCCCAGCGGCCACAGCAGCACCAGGCACAGGCCAATCCAGAACACACGGCCCAGCCATGCCGGGTCGCGAGTGGGCGCGCGGTGGAGTGCGAGATCAGTCATGGCAACTTGTGACCAGACGCGGCGTACGGCAGCGGCGCCGTCCAGCAGCAGCCACAGAACCGGCTCTGTCGGGCTGCAGGCTGCGCCCCCCTTCCGGGGGGGTGACGCGAAGCGGCGCGGGGGGTATCCATCCCTACCTGCAATGCATGGCCACCGGTTGTGGTCCGCTGGACACGGCATCGGGCGCAGCCACCGGCACTTCACCGCGCAACTCGTGCTCGAACTGATCGTACAGCTGGGTCAACAGCTCGCGCGTCACCAAGCTTGCGGGCAGATCGAACGCCAGCGCACCGTCGCGCAGACCCACGATGCGTGGAAAGCTGGCCAGAGCCACGTCCACCTGGTGCAGTGTGGCCACGAGCGTGGCACCATGGTCCCGTGCGCTGTTCACCAGGGTGGTAATGGCTTGACGTGAGCGGGTGGGGTCCAGGGCCGATAAAGGCTCATCGATCAAAAGCAATGTGGAACCCTCTGGCCCTCGCTCATTCGGGTTGCCTGCTTCCGAGGCAGGACGTGCCATGGCAATCAACGCCCGAGCCAGTCCCACCCGCTGTCGTTCTCCACCAGAAAGCCGGTCCACACGTTCAAACAGCTTGTCGCCCAGATCAAACCGCTCCAGCGCTTCAAATGCCGCGGGAATGTAGGACGGGTAGAACAGCGAGCGCAGGCTGGCCCACAGACCCATGTGGGGCAGGCGCCCGGCCAACACCGCAGTGACCACCCGCTGCCGTGGCGGTAGCGGGGGTACCTGGGGTGCCAGGAACAGGCGGGCGCGCAGCTTCTGCAACGCACTGCGTCGCAGTTGCCATGGCGCGATGCCATCCAGGCTTAGTTGCCCGGTGGTGGGTGGCAGTGCGCAGGCCAGCACCTGCAGCAGCGTGGTTTTGCCCGCGCCCGATGGGCCGATCACCGCCACTTGCTCACCGGCCGCAATGCGCAGGCTCAGGTCCTTGATGGCGGGTGGCGCATTGCCGCGCGCGGCCGGGTGGCGGGCGCTGACCGCTTCGAGTTCCAGCTTCAAGGGGCTGAGCTCCGTGGTCAGGTCAGAGCAGGCCAGCGCTGCGTGCGGCCGTCTCCAGGCCCTTGTAGTTGTCGGGCGTGGTGGCGATATAGCGGGTGGCGCGGTTGAGCCTGAGGATCTCGGCGTGTTCGGGGTTCGCCGGGTCGAGCGCCAGCAGCGCGGCTTTCACCTTGGCCTGCATGTCGGCCGGCATGTCGGCGTGCACCGACCAGTTGTAGTTGAAGTAGCCGGGCGTGGTGAAGAACACGTCGACCGCCTGGGTGTCCACCTTGTTCTCGCTCACGAACTTGCGCCACACGGTGATGTCCAGCGCGGCGGCGTCCACCTTGCCGCTCACCACCGAGGCGATGGTGGCATCGTGGGCGCCGCTGTAGGCAATGCGTCGGAAATCTTTCTCAGGGTTGATGTTGGCCTGCAGCAGGAAACTGCGCGGCATCAGGTGCCCCGATGTGCTGCTTTGTGAACCGAAGGAAATCTGCTTGCCTTTCATATCGGCCAGACTCTTGATGCCGGAGTCCGTCTTGGCAATGAACACCGACTGGAACTTCGTGTCTTCTTCGCGCTGTGCCAGTGGCACCACTTTGCCACCCGAGCGCAGGTTGGCCTGCACGAAGGTGAAGCCGCCGAACCACACCAGGTCCACCTTCTTGTTCACCAGCGTTTCCACGGCGGCCGGGTAGTCGCTCACCGGGGTGAATTCCACCTTCACGCCCAGCGCCTTTTCAAGGTAGCTGGCCAGCGGGGTGAACTTGCGCACCTGTTCGGTGGCGGCTTCTTCTGGGATGGTGGTCACGCGGAACACGCTCTGGGCGTGAGCGAACGTGGTGGCAGACAGCACGGCGCAGGTCAAGAGTGCGCGCAGGGTGCGGGAAGGCAGGAAGTGGGTCATGAGGCATCCGGTAAAGAAGGATCGGGAGCCTTATTAGACCCCGTTCGCCAATCCCCTCGCCGGTGCGGTCACCCTGGTGGGAGCCCCTGGTCACACACAACGGGGTGTCAGCCGGTATAAACCCCCAGAGGAGACCCCCAGCCGCATGTACACCACCGACCAGCGTCCGCACTTCGTCCAGACCCACCTGACCGACCCTGGCGCCGTGCGTGCAGAGCTTCAGGCCGGTCTGCTGGCCACTCCGGCGCAGATCGCGCCGAAGTTTCTCTACGACGCCCTGGGCTCGCGCCTGTTTGACGCGATCACCGAACTGCCCGAGTACTACCCCACCCGCACCGAAGCCGCCATCTTCGCGCAGCACGGTGCCGCCATGGCCCGCCACCTGTCGGCCGGATCGGTGCTCATCGATCTGGGGGCGGGCAGTTGCGCCAAGGCCGCACGCCTGTTCCCCGTGCTGCACCCGGCCGGCTATGTGGCGGTGGACATTTCGGTGGACTACCTGCGCGATGCGCTCGGGGCGCTGCAGCAGCGCCATCCTTCGCTGTCGATGCTGGGCCTGGGCATGGACTTTTCGGCTTCATTGGCAATGGACTCCGCTGCGGCCGACTTGCTGCACACCCATGACCTGCAGGCCGCGCCTCGCACGGTGTTCTACCCTGGCTCCAGCATCGGCAATTTCGATCCCGCACAAGCGCTGATCCTGCTTCGCCAGGCCCACGCCCTCTGCCGTGAAGGTGGCCCGGGTGGCGGCTTGCTGATCGGGGTGGATCTGGTCAAGCCCATCTCTGTGCTCGAACCCGCCTACGACGACGCGCTGGGCGTGACCGCCGCCTTCAACCGCAACCTGCTGCTCAACGTCAACCGCTGGCTGGGCAGCGACTTTGCCCCTGCACAGTGGAAGCACAAGGCATTTTTCAATTCGGACGATTCGCGGATTGAAATGCATCTGCAGGCCCTGGGCGTGCAGACCGTACGCTGGCCAGGCGGCGAACGCAGGTTCGCGGCAGGCGAAAGCCTGCACACCGAAAATTCATACAAGTGGACACCGGTCGCCTTTGAAGCCCTGTTGCACGAGGCGGGCTTTGGTTCGGTGCGCAGGTGGTCGGACGAGCGGGAGTGGTTTGGGGTGTTTGCGGCGCTGGCCTCATGACCTTCGGATGAACGGCCTCCTGGACACAGGGGTCTTTCAATGCGGTTTGCCAGCGCTCCTGAAACCCGCCATCACATCGTTTCTCTGGGGTTCGAAATAGTTGCGGTAGGCCAGATGCCGCATGCGCGGATGGGTGGCGCTGCTGGCGCCCTTGAGCACCGGCCGCCCGTCGAACCAGGGGACCGAGTAGTCCACGTAGGGGTGCGGTGCAAAGCCTCGAAAAGGCGCGAAGGGCGTGGCCGTCCATTCCCACACATGGCCCCATTGGAAGCCGGGAGCGGTCTGGGTCGCAAACGCCCATTCGGCTTCACTGGGCAGGCGCCGACCGGCCCAGGCGCACCAGGCCTCGGCCTCGAAAGCGCTCAGGTGACAGGCGGCATCGTTCAGGTCCAGCGGTTCCCAAAGGCCCCAGCGTTGGCGTTCCCATTCCTGCGTGTCGATGCGCCGAAGGTAGCGCGGCACCTTTCGCTGTTGTGCGCACCGCCATGCCCAGCCGGCCTCGCTCCACCACCGTGCCTGCTCGTAGCCACCCGCTTCGATGAAGGGCAGGTAGCGCCCCCAGGTCACGGGCGTGGCATCGATCTGGAAGGCGGGCACGTGCAGGGTGTGGACACCGAGTTCGTTGTCGAAGGCAAACCCGGGCGCCTGATGGCCCATGCGCCAGTCACCGGCGGGTACCGTCAGCGTTTCGCTGGCGGCGGGGTCGGCGATGGGGCGCATGGGCGGATGGGGCAGGGCGCCACCGGCGAAAGGGTCGTGGCCCAGCGTCTGTGCCATGTAGACGGCTGCTTCCGCGTGCATGTCCTCGTGGAACAGCGCCAGCCGGAAAAAATACAGGCCATCATCGGTGTCTGGTGCTTGGCTCAGCAGCGCCAGCGTGTCGCTGAGGCTCGCCGCCAGATCCTCGGTGGTGCTGGCTGTGTCGGGCAGCGGCAGCTGCCAGCGCGAAGTGTGGGCGACCCGGCTCGAATCGTACAGGGCGTCGGTGTCAAGGCCCCGCCGGGCCTGACGCGCCGGTGTGCGCAGGGCCTGCGGGTCTGCGCGCACGCCGAGCCCACGCTGAGGGTTGCGGGCGATCCACCAGTCGGCAAACCAGCCGATGTGGCCCAGCTCCCACAGCGGTGGATTCAGCTCGGGCGAGTGCGGAACGACCGGGGGATCACCCAACGCCATACAGCTGGCCGAAAAAAGTGCCACGGTGCGTTCGCGCGCAGCCAGCAGGTGGCGCGCCAGGGCTTGCCGGTCCGCGGTGCGGGCTGCTTGGGCTTGCGACACAATGGGTGCCCATCCAATGTCCATCATCAAATCTTCGCTTTGCATCGTGACTCCGGCGCTGGCCGACGCCAACAACGGCAACTGGCAGACGGCGCGCAGATGGGCGCGCCTGCTGGCGGGCCATTATGCGGTGCGCCTGGCTCGCCAGTGGCCGGACGGGCCATCACCGGACGACCACACCGACATCCTGCTGGCCCTGCACGCGCGCCGCTCCGCCGCTTCGGTGGCAGCCTGGGCCGCCGCGCACCCGCAACGGCCGCTGGTGCTGACCCTCACCGGCACGGATCTCTACCGCGACATCGCCAGCGATGCCGATGCCCAGCGCTCGCTGGCATTGGCGCATCGACTCATTGTGCTGCAGGAACGGGGTCCGCTGGCCCTGCCTGAGGCGCTAAGGGCGAAGTGCCGCGTGGTGTTCCAGTCGGCCAGCGCACGGCAGGCGCTGCACAAGACGACGGCGCACCTGCGTGCGGTGGCGGTGGGACATCTGCGCCCCGAAAAATCACCCGCCACGCTGTGGGCCGCTGCGCAGTTGCTGACACCAAACGAGGGCATCTTCATCGACCACATGGGTGCCGCGCTCAGCCCCGACCTCGGGGTCGCGGCGCAGCAGACGGCGCTGGAATGCCCGCACTACCGCTGGCTGGGTGGCTTGCCGCATGCCTCGGTGCGAGCCCGCATGCAGCGTGCCCATGTGCTGGTGCATCCCAGTGCCATGGAAGGGGGCGCCCATGTGGTGATGGAGGCCGTGCTCAGCGGCACACCCGTGCTGGCCTCGCGGGTGGATGGCAACGTGGGAATGCTGGGGTCGGACTACGAAGGATACTTCCCCGTGGGCGACGCCACCGCGCTGGCTGATGGCCTGCGGCAGTTGCGCAGGGGCTTGGGCCACAGCACCGGCCAGCTCGCCACGCTGCAAGCACAATGCGAGGCGAGGGCGGCGCTGTTTGCGCCCGAGGCCGAGCGGCAATCGCTGCTGACCCTGCTGGCAGAACTGCGCTGAGCCGGGGCCACCCGGCGGGCACCCTTCCCACTGCAACCGATCACCCCCACTGGAGCCACCGATGAACGCACCCCTACCCACCCAACCCCGCCTGACCAGCCTTTCTCATGGTGGCGGCTGCGGTTGCAAGATCGCGCCCGGCGTGCTCAGCGAGATCCTCAAGGGCACCAGCGCCATGCCCATTCCAAAGGAATTGCTGGTGGGCATTGAAACGGCAGACGACGCCGCCGTGTACCAGCTCAACGACGAGCAGGCGCTGATCGCCACCACCGACTTTTTCATGCCCATCGTGGACGACCCGTACGACTTCGGTCGCATCGCGGCCACCAACGCCATCAGCGACGTGTACGCCATGGGTGGCACACCCATCATGGCCCTGGCCCTGGTGGGCATGCCTGTCAGCGTGCTGTCCACCGAGACCATCGGCCGCATTCTGGCCGGTGGTCAGGATGTGTGCAAAGCCGCCGGCATTCCGATTGCAGGCGGTCACACCATCGATTCGGTAGAGCCGATCTACGGCCTTGTGGCACTGGGGCTGATGCATCCGAAACAAGTCAAGCGAAATGCGGATGCGCGGGTCGGCGACCGCCTGATCCTGGGCAAGCCGCTGGGCGTGGGTGTGCTTTCGGCCGCACTGAAGAAGGACGCGCTTTCCAACGCAGGATACGAGCAGATGATCGCTTTCACCACCCAGCTCAACACGCCCGGCCCGGCGCTTGCCAAGCTGGATGGTGTGCACGCGCTGACCGACATCACCGGTTTCGGTCTGGCAGGCCATGCGCTGGAGATGGCGCGTGGCAGCGCATCCACGGTGCGGCTGGAAATGGCGCGTGTGCCCCTGATCGAAGGTGTGCGCAACCTCGCTGCACAGGGCATGGTCACCGGTGCTTCGGGCCGCAACTGGGCCGCTTTCGGCCACGAGGTGCGCCTGGGTGACCATCTGGACCCAGTGGACCAGGCGCTGCTGAGCGACCCCCAGACCAGTGGTGGCCTTCTGGTGGCCTGCGCGCCAGATACGGTGGACGAAGTGCTGGCCATCTTCCACCGCATGGGGTTTGGCCATGCCGCCGAGGTGGGCGAGATCGTGGCGGTCGAAGCTGATCAGGTGCGGTTGCGCGTGGTCTGATCGTTCTCCACCACAGATGGTCACGAACAGATCACGTCCGGTGACCCCGTGCTGTGGTGCCCTCGGGCGCACGCCCTGTTGCAGGCGTGCGTGACCGCATGAAGTTGCGTTCCACAACCGGCATCTTTGGCGCGATGCTGATCGTGTACGGGCTGGCCCTGCTACCTGCACTGTTCTTTGACGGCTATCTCGACTCGCCCGTGGGTGTGCTGTTGTTGCTGCCGTATCTCAGTGTCTACCTCTTTCACACGGCTGGCGTGCCCGGCTTGCTGGTCAATGAGGGTGCCTGCGGCTGGGGCTGGTGCGCACCCACTTTGCTGGGCTGGGCGTTCGTGGCGGTGTTCTGGTCGGGCCTGACATGGCTGCTGGCCTCGTTGATCGCAAAGCTCATCCGGATCAGTGCAGGTCGCAAGCGTTCTGGAGAATGAGGCAGCCCATGCGGTCGGAAGGGGTGTGGATTCACCACACGATACCGACATTCACAGGCTGCAAATGTGATTCAATGGCTGACTTCAATCAACGCCCTGGCAACCGCACGATAGCGGCTCAGCCGACCACTGGAGAGAAACTGTGAACCCCACCCGTCTTGTTGCCGTCTTGCTCATCGTTGCCGGCGCACTTGCCCTGGCTTATGGCGGTTTCAGCTACACCAAGGACACCACGGCCGTGAAGCTCGGGCCGCTTGAGCTCACGGTCAAGGAAAAAGAAACCGTCAATGTGCCGCTGTGGGCCGGCATTGGCGCCATCGTGATCGGAGGCGCCCTTCTGCTGGCTGGAAGCAAGAGAGGCTGACCCCGAGTCAATAGCGCAACTGACCGTCCGCACCGATGATGGCCAGCTCGACGTAGCTGGAGCCGTTGTGCGATTCGGGTGAATAACGGGCCCGGAACGGTCCAAAAGCGATTTCACCGGTGTTCTGCATGGTGCGGGTGAAGCTCTCCGTGGTGAGGTCGCGCCCGGTACGGCGCAGGCCTTCGATCAGCAGACGGGCGTGTACAAAGCCGTCGAACTGCGACGCGGATGGCACTGCATCCGGAGATTTTTTCTTCAGCAGTTCAAGGTACTCGGTGACCACCGGAACGGTGGCGCTGCGCAGCGACGGCATGATCTGCGCCAGGATGACGCCGCGCGCCCGGTCCTTGAGTTCGCGGTTGATCACGTCCAGGCTTGCTACTGAAAAGCCGTAGAAGGTGGGCTTGGCGCCCGACTCATGCACCGCCTTGATGAAGCTGGTGAAGGTGCTGCCGGCCGTGCCGAGCACCACCGCCTGGGGCTGGGCCTTGGCCATGGTCGCGGCTGCGGCGGCAAAATCGGGTTGTTTGGGGTCCACGCTGACCTCGACCGCGAAGGGCACGCCTTCGGATTCCGACGCGCGCTTGAGTTCGCCCAGCAGGGCTTTGCCAAAGCCATCGTCCTGGTAAAACACGCCCACCCGGGTGATGCCCATCTGCTTGATCTGCGACAGTATGCGACGCGCCTCGTTGCCGTAGCTGGCACGCACGTGAAACATCAGCGGGTTGAAGTTGTCGCGAAACGACGATGCGCCGGTCACCGGCCCGAACACGATGGTGCGAGAGGCTTTCAACATCGGCAGGATCGCTGCCGTCTGGGCGGTGCCGGTGTTGTGGTAAATCATGAAGACCTTGTTCTCATCGACCAGCTTGCGGGTGTTTTCCACCGTGCGCGCAGGGTCGAAGCCGTCGTCCAGCGTGACGTAGCTGATCTTGCGGCCATGAATGCCACCGGCCTCGTTGACCGCGTCGAACAGCAGGCGCGAGCCGACGCTGTATTCAGCGGTCTGCGGCCCGAGCGGACCGGAGAGCACCACCGACGCACCCAGGCGGATTTCAGTGGGTGTGACGCCGGCATTGCTGGCGTGCGCCGAAGCGCCGACGAACAGTGCGAGAACGGAACAGAGAAAGCGGACCATAAACATCCTTGCAACCGGCGGGCATCGCCGTTGCAGTGAATTATGGTTATGCAATGTAGTTATTACTAGAAATCAAATTGGCGTTTTCGTCAGGGTTTACCCCCGTCTGGTGTGGCATTTTTCTCGAATTCGCGCAACTTGAAGCGCTGGATCTTCCCTGTGGCGGTTTTGGGCAGATCGGGCAGAAACTCGATGAACCTCGGGTACTTGTAAGGTGCCAGCTTTTCCTTCACGAAGGCCTGCAATTCGGCCTCGGTGGCCTGGGCACCAGCCCGCAGCACCACGAAGGCTTTGGTTTTTGTGAGGCCTTCTTCATCGTCTTTCCCGATCACGGCAGCCTCAAGCACAGCGGGGTGTTGCACCAGGGTGGCCTCCACTTCAAACGGGCTCACGTAAATGCCGCTGACCTTGAGCATGTCGTCGTTGCGTCCCGCATAGGTGTAATAGCCGTCGGGGTCGCGGGTGTACTTGTCGCCGCTCTTGGTCCAGGGGCCCTGGAAGGTGTCGCGCGACTTGGCGCGGTTGTTCCAGTACATCAGCGCCGCGCTGGGTCCCTGGATGTAGAGATCGCCAATCTGGTTGTGCCCCTTGATGATGCTGCCGTCTTCGTCGCGCAGTTGCACCTCGTAGCCGGGCACGGCCTTGCCCGTGGTGCCGTAGCGCACGTGACCGGGCCGGTTCGAGAGGAAGATGTGCAGCATCTCGGTGGAGCCGATGCCGTCGATGATCTCCACGCCGAAGTGCTTCGTCCAGCGCTGGCCGATGTCTTGCGGCAGTGCTTCGCCGGCCGAAGAACACAGGCGCAGGGCGACCTGCTCCTTTGCCGGCAGGTCAGGACTGGCCAGCATGCCGCCGTAACCAGTGGGCGCACCGTAGAACAGCGTGGGCTTCAGGTCGACAAAGCGCTTGAAGCAGGCCTGCGGAGTGGGCCGTTCTGCCATCAGCACCACGCTCGCACCCACGCTGAGCGGAAAGCTCAGGGCGTTGCCCAGTCCGTAGGCGAAGAACAGCTTGGCAGCAGAAAACACTACGTCGTTTTCCGTCAGGGCAAGCACGCCTTTGCCATACAGCTCGGCGGTCCAGTACAGGTTGGCCTGGGTGTGTACCGTGCCCTTGGGGGCGCCGGTGGAGCCGGAGGAATACAGCCAGAAAGCGGGCTCGTCGCCGTGCGTGTCGGCGGCGCTGCCGGCAGGCTGGGTATTGAGCCATGCCGAGAAATCGAGCGCACCGGGCGGCAGTCCATTGCCAGCACGCGAGACGATGAGCTGGCGCACCTCGTGCCCCCTCATGTCCAGCGCGCTCTGCAGCGTCGGCAACAGCGCGCCGGAAACCAGCGCCACTTGTGCACGGCTGTCGCCCAGCATGTAGGCATAGTCCCTTGCGGTCAGTAAGGTATTGACCGCCACAGGCACCACGCCCGCGTGCAGCGCACCCAGGAAGCTCACCACCCAGTCGCTGCAGTCGTGCATGAGCAACAACACGCGGTCTTCGCGCCGCAGCCCCAGGGCCTGCAGAGCAGCCGAGCAACGCTGCACCTGATCGGCCAGCTGGCCATAGGTGAGCGTGCCGGCATCGTCGATCAGCGCGGTCTTGTCTGCGCGACCGGCGTTGAGGTCCATCAGGTGGCGCGCGAAATTGAAGCGATCGGGCGGGGCGGCGGTTTCCTGGGGCATGACTGTCTCCTTGTTTCTAGTGGTGGGCCGGTTCGGGGTCCGGAGCGCGAGGCCTCTGTTCCAGAACACCGCGGAACCGGCTTTGCCGGGCCGCTGGTGTTGCCCCCTGGGGGGTGACGCCGAAGGCGGCGCGGGGGGTTAATACATTACGCCTTGGCTTGCCAGCACGTCCAGTGCCGCTGTGCTTCCCTGTACCGCACTGCGCCGGTGGTAGAACCCCAGCGCACGCAGGCCACCCAGTTCCTCGCCGCCGCCCGCCCGGCCTGGTCCACCGTGCAGGCTCATGGGCATCACGTTGCCATGGCCGCTTTGCACGGCCGCGACATCGGGCGAAATGGCGTGCACGCGGCCATGGCTGTCGGCCAGTGCGGCGGCGGCGCGGGCAATGAAGGCCGGGTCGCTGCTGTACACCGACGCCACCAGCGAGCCTTCGCCGCGTCGAATCAACTCATAGGCCTGTTCTTCGTTGTCGTAGGCCATCAGGGTGGCCACAGGCCCGAACACTTCCACTTCGTGAAGCACTTTGGCCTGCAACGGCTGTCGGTGACCCAGCAGCACCGGCGCCACGCAGGCGGCCACCGTCGGGTCGGCATCGATCAGTGCGGCCGACCGTCCATCGAACAGCGTCTCGGCTTCCGTCTGCAGGTGAGCGATCCCGGCGGTCACGCTGTCGAATTGTTCGCGACTCACCAGGGCGCCCATGCGCGCGGTTTCGTTGCGCGGATTGCCCACCGTGGTCTTGGAGAGCTTGGCGCCGATGGCCTGGGCGGCGGCATCAAACAGCGCGCCGGGCACGAATATGCGCCGGATGGCGGTGCACTTCTGACCGCTCTTGACCGTCATCTCGCGCACCACCTCGCTCACCAGGAGGTTGAAGGCTTCGTCGCCTGCGGCGGCCGCCGGGTCGAGCAAGGCGCTGTTGAGGCTGTCGGCCTCGATGTTGCAACGCACCGAACGCTGCGCCACCGCCGGGTGGCTGCGTATGATGCGCGCGGTTTCGGCCGATCCGGTGAAGCTCACCACATCAAAGGGCTGCAACTGGTCCATCAGCCCGGCGGACGAGCCGCACACCACGGACAGCGCGCCTGCGGGCAGGATGCCGGCGTCCACCACGTCCTTCACCATGCGCTGCGTCAGCCAGGCGGTGGCGGTGGCGGGTTTCACGATCACCGGCACGCCCGAAAGCAGGGCGGGTGCCGCTTTTTCCCACAAACCCCAACTGGGGAAGTTGAAAGCATTGATGAACAGCGCCACGCCGCGCGTGGGGCTCATGATGTGCTGGGTCTGGAACACCGGGTCCTTGGCCATGCGGATGCGCTCGCCATCCAGCAGCAGCGTTGCATCACCAAGGGCTTCGCCCTGTTTGGCGTAGTAGCCCAGGGTGAAGATGCCGCCGTCGATGTCCACCGCCGAATCCTTGGTGGTGGTGCCGCAATTGGCGGTGGCGATTTCATAGTACGCATCGCGGTGGGTTTGCAGCACCTTGACGATCTCGCCCAGCAGCGCGGCCCTTTGTTTGTAAGTGAGCGCTCGCAGGGCTGCTCCGCCTTGTTCGCGCGCAAAGGCGAAACCTTCGGACAGTTCCAGCCCGGTGCTGCTTACGCGGACCAAGGGGGTGCCCAGCAGCGGATCCATCAGGGTGGCGCCGTTGCCGGTTCCTTCTTGCCAGCGGCCAGCGATGAAATTGGGGAGTAGGGGCGTTGGGTTCATGTTGGAATCGTCTTGTGTGGGCTGCAGGGCTGGTGGGCGGACGCGATTGGCGCTATAAATGCACTATCTTGCGTCTTGCCATTCATGCATTAAAGTGCATGTTTGGTGGGAAAGCAACCCTGATCAGGGTTAACCCTCAAAAACCATTGCCCATGAAAGAACCGGCCACCCTCGACGTCGTGCCCGAAGCTGGTACTGGCCTTGCCGAACCCGAAGAATCCCCACGCCATCCGTTCCTGCTGGCCCTGGGTGAACGGGTGCGCATGTTGCGATCGCGCCGGGGCATGACCCGCAAGGCGGTCGCGGTGGCGGCCGACGTTTCCGAGCGCCACCTGGCCAATCTTGAATACGGCACTGGCAACGCCTCCATTCTGGTGTTGCTGCAGGTGGCTCAGGCGTTGCAGTGTTCGCTCACCGAACTGCTGGGCGATGTCACCACTTCGACGCCCGAATGGCTGCTGATCCGCGAACTGCTGGAGAAGCGTAATGAGGCCGATCTGCGGCGCGTGCGTGTGGCCATTGGTGGTTTGCTGGACGGGCATGCAGCGCCCATCAACGATGCCGGGCGCCAGGCCCGCATCGCCTTGATCGGCTTGCGTGGCGCCGGCAAGTCCACCTTGGGGCAGCGACTGGCCGATGACCTCGGCTATGCCTTTGTGGAGCTGAGCCGCGAGATCGAAAAATTTGCCGGATGCAGCATCAATGAAATTCACGCGCTGTACGGCACGCCGGCTTACCGCCGCTACGAGCGCCGCGCCCTCGAAGAAACCATCCAGATCTACCCCGAGGTGGTGATCGCCACGCCGGGAGGCCTTGTCTCCGATGCGGCCAACTTCAACCTGTTGCTCACCCATTGCACCACCGTCTGGCTGCAGGCCGATCCGACCGATCACATGGGCCGCGTGGCTGCTCAGGGGGACACGCGCCCCATGGCCGCCAGCCGGGAGGCGATGGAAGACTTGAAGCGCATCCTGGCCGGGCGTTCGGCCTTTTATTCCAAGGCCGACCTGCACTTCAATACCAGTGGCCAGAGCGTGGACGACGCCTTCGATGGCTTGCGCACCCAGGTGCGGGAGGTGCTGGGCATTTTGTGACATGCATAAAAATGCATTGACGGTTTTCAAAAGATGCAATATTATTCACATCACTCGGTGCCGCAGTGATGAGTTGCAGGTCGGCACCCTTTGCTTCCCTCGCGCAGATGCACACACAGGAGACCGCCATGAACACCGACACCGTCGACTACCGCACCGACCCCAGCCAGTACCGTCACTGGAAACTCAGTTTTGAAGGTGACGTCGCCACATTGGCGGTGGACATCGACGAAGACGGTGGCATTCGCCCCGGCTACAAGCTCAAGCTCAACAGCTACGACCTGGGCGTGGACATCGAATTGCACGACGCGCTCAACCGCATCCGCTTCGAGCACCCGGAAGTGCGCACCGTGGTGGTCACCAGCGGCAAAGACCGCGTGTTCTGCTCCGGTGCCAACATTTTCATGCTTGGTGTCTCCAGCCACGCCTGGAAGGTGAACTTCTGCAAGTTCACCAACGAAACCCGCAACGGCATTGAAGACACCAGCAAGCACAGCGGCCTGAAATTTCTGGCCGCCCTCAACGGCGCCTGTGCCGGTGGTGGCTATGAGCTGGCCCTGGCATGTGACGAGATCCTGCTGGTGGACGACCGCTCCAGTGCAGTGAGCCTGCCTGAGGTGCCCCTGCTGGGAGTGCTGCCGGGCACCGGCGGCCTGACCCGCGTGACCGACAAGCGCCATGTGCGCCACGACTTGGCCGACATCTTCTGCACCACCAGCGAAGGCGTGCGTGGCCAGAAGGCCGTGGACTGGCGCCTGGTGGACGCCGTGGCCAAGCCCCAGCAGTTCGCCAATGCCGTGAGCGAGCGCGCTGCCAGGCTGGCCGCCCAGAGCAGTCGCCCCGCCGGTGCCAAGGGCGTGAATCTGCCCCGCGTCGAGCGCACCGACAGCGCCGACGGCATTGCCTACACCCATGTGAATGTGGCCATCGACCGCGCCAGGCGCAGCGCCACCATCACCTTGAAAGCGCCCACTGGCCAGCAGCCCACCGGCATCGGCGGCATCGAAGCGGCGGGCGCTGCCTGGTACCCGCTGCAAATGGCGCGTGAACTGGACGACGCCATCCTCAACCTGCGCACCAACGAACTCGACATTGGCACCTGGGTGCTGAAAACCGAAGGCGACGCGGCCGCCGTGCTGGCCAACGACGCCCTCATGCTGGCGCACAAGGACCACTGGTTCGTGAACGAGACCATCGGCGCGCTGCGCCGGACCTTCGCCCGCCTGGACGTGTCTTCGCGCAGTCTGTTTGCCTTGATCGAAGAAGGCTCGTGCTTCGCCGGCAGCCTGGCCGAACTGGCGTTCTGTGCCGACCGCGCCTACATGCTGGCCCTGCCGGACGATGCGGACAAGGCGCCCAAACTGCACTTGAGTGAATTCAACTTCGGCTACCTGCCCATGGTGAATGACCAGTCACGACTGCAGCGCCGCTTCTATGAAGAAGTGGGTCCGATGGAGGCGGTGCGTGGCGCCATCGGCAAGGCACTGGACGCCGACGCCGCCTTTGCGCTGGGTCTGGTGACCGCCGCGCCTGACGACATCGACTGGACCGACGAGGTGCGCATGGCGCTGGAAGAGCGCGCTGCCATGTCGCCCGATGCGCTCACCGGCATGGAAGCCAATCTGCGATTCGCCCAGAAAGAGAACATGGCCACCCGCGTGTTCGGCCGCCTGACCGCCTGGCAAAACTGGATTTTCCAGCGCCCGAACGCCGTGGGTGAGAAGGGTGCATTGAAGGTCTATGGCAAGGGCGACAAGGCCGTCTTTGACATGAACAGAGTTTAGGAAAGATCCCCCCGCGCCGCGCTTCGCGCGTCACCCCCCAGGGGGCGATGCGAGTGGCCCGGCAAAGCCGGTTCCACCGCACCCTGGATTGAAGACATTTCACCCCACTGATTCACCCACCCGCAGGAGACCAACATGTCCACCATCGACTACAGCGACAAGATCCCGAACAACGTCAACCTGAGTGAAGACCGCACACTGCAGCGCGCGCTGGAGCAGTGGCAGCCCAACTACCTCAAGTGGTGGGACGACATGGGCCCGGACGGCTCGCAGAATTTCGACGTCTACCTGCGCACAGCGGTCAGCGTCGATCCGCAGGGCTGGGCGCAGTTCGGCCACGTGAAGATGCCTGACTACCGCTGGGGCATCTTCCTGAATCCGGCCGAGCAGGACCGCAAGATTCATTTCGGTGACCACAAAGGCGAAGCCGCCTGGCAAGACATCCCCGGCGAATACCGCGCCAACCTGCGCCGCATCATCGTGACGCAGGGCGACACCGAACCGGCGTCGGTCGAGCAGCAACGCCACCTGGGCCTCACCGCGCCCAGCCAGTACGACCTGCGCAACCTGTTTCAGGTCAACGTGGAAGAAGGTCGCCACCTCTGGGCCATGGTGTACCTGCTGCACAAGTACTTTGGCAAGGACGGCCGCGAAGAAGGCGAAGCCCTGCTCGAGCGCAACAGCGGCAACGCCGACAACCCGCGCATTCTGGAGGCCTTCAACGAAGAAACGCCCGACTGGCTGAGCTTCTTCATGTTCACCTACTTCACCGACCGCGACGGCAAGTTCCAGCTCTGTGCTCTCGCCGAATCCAGTTTCGACCCGCTGGCCCGCACCACCAAGTTCATGCTGACCGAAGAGGCCCACCACATGTTCGTGGGCGAGTCCGGCGTGAGCCGCGTGATCAACCGCACCTGCCAGGTGATGAACGAGCTCAAGACCGACGACCCGGCCAAGTTGCGTGCCGCCGGCGTGATCGACCTGCCGACCATCCAGCGTTACCTGAACTTCCACTTCAGCGTGACCATCGACCTGTTCGGTGCTGACGAGTCCAGCAACGCCGCCACCTTCTACAGCACCGGTCTCAAGGGTCGCTATGAAGAAGGCAAGCGCACCGACGACCACGTGCTCAAAGGCCAGTTCTACAAGGTGCTCAACGTGCAGAACGGCCAGCTGGTCGAAAAAGAGGTGCCGATGCTCAACGCACTCAACGAAGTGCTGCGCGACGATTACATCAAGGACAGCGTCGGTGGCGTGGAGCGCTGGAACAAGGTGATCGACAAGGCCGGCATCCCGTTCCGTCTGACCGTGCCCCACAAGGCTTTCCACCGCAACATCGGCCTGCTCAAGGGCGTGAAGGTCGCACCCGATGGCCGTGTGGTGTCCGAGGCCGAATGGAACGCCAACCGCGACAACTGGTTGCCCAGCGAGTCTGATCGCGCATTTGTGGCCAGCCTGATGGGTCGCGTGGTGGAGCCGGGCAAGTTCGCCAACTGGATCGCGCCGCCTGTCATGGGCATCAACCGTCAGCCGGTGGACTTCGAGTATGTAAGGTTCGGATAACCCCCCTGCGCCGCTGACGCGGCTTCCCCCCTTTCTGGCGCGCCTGCGGCGCATGAAGGGGGGACGGCATCTTGAGCCGGCGGAGCCGTCCCTTGCTGCCCCTGGACTGGGGCACGCGCGCCGGCTCCGTTTGTAAGGTTCGGTGTCCCACCTATCTGCTGGCCTGCTAGCGTGAGTGTGGGTGGTTGGCGCAGTGAGGTAAAGGAGGAGCCGGCCGCAGGCCGGCGGGGGACACGAACGGAGCCGGTCACCCCAGCCCATGCGTTACCCCCACGAAGTCAATACAAGCGACACAATAGAACGCAGAACGCCACGAGAAAGCACGGAGACCGCCATGAACGCCCCCGCAGAAGCCGCTGTCATCAAGCAGCACCTGATCGACCCGGAAATCTGCATCCGTTGCAACACCTGCGAGTCGATCTGCCCGGTGGGTGCCATCACCCACGATTCGAACAATTACGTGGTGGACGCCGAGAAGTGCAACTGGTGCAACGACTGCATCTCGCCATGCCCCACCGGCTCCATCGACAACTACCGCAAGGTGTTGCGTGTGAAGGCCTACACGCTGGAAGAGCAACTGGGCTGGGAAGAGTTGCCGCCGGAGATCCCCAGCAGCGAGCTGGCTGCCTTGGCCGGCGACGCGGGTGTGCAGACGCTGGCTGATGCCGAACCGGAAGAGGTCATCGTTGCCGAGCAGGTCGCTGATCCGAGCGGTCAGACACCGCTCAACACCAGCGCGCTGGGTGCCACCCTGCCGCCCTGGAGCGCGGCCCACGCCTACACCAACCTGTACGGCCCCAAGGCCACGCAGAAATCCATCACCGCCACCGTGGTGGGCAATGTGCGTGTCACCGAAGTCGGCAAGACCGCTGGCGGCGACTACGACACCCATCACATCGTGCTCGACTTCGGCAGCATGCCTTTCCCGGTGCTCGAGGGCCAGAGTGTCGGAGTCGTCCCACCCGGTGTCGATGCCAAAGGCAAGCCACACCATGCAAGGCAGTACTCCATCGCCAGTCCGCGCAACGGCGAGCGTCCGGGTTACAACAACCTGTCGCTCACCATCAAGCGCGTGCTCGAAGACCACCACGGCAATGCGGTGCGTGGTGTGGCCAGCAACTTCATGTGCGACCTCAAGGTGGGTGACAAGGTGGATGTGATCGGGCCGTTCGGCACCAGCTTCCTGATGCCGAACCACCCCAGGTCCAGCATCGTGATGATATGCACCGGCACCGGTAGCGCGCCCATGCGCGCCATGACGGAATGGCGCCGGCGTCTGCGCCAGAGCGGAAAATTTGAAGGCGGGAAGCTGATGCTGTTCTTTGGTGCCCGCACCCAGGAAGAGCTGCCGTACTTCGGCCCGTTGCAGAGTCTGCCGAAGGACTTCATCGACATCAACTTCGCGTTCAGTCGCACACCAGGTCAACCCAAACGCTATGTGCAGGACGCCATGCGGGAGCGGGCGGCCGATCTGGTGCTGCTGCTGCAAGACCCCAACACGTATTTTTATGTGTGCGGGCTCAAGAGCATGGAAGAGGGTGTGGTGCTGGCGATGCGAGACGTGGCGAAAGCCGCAGGCCTCGACTGGGACAGCCTCGGTGCTGCCCTCAAGCGCGACGCCCGGCTGCACCTGGAAACCTATTGAAGTCGGGTACCTGGCGGGTGGAAGCCGGGCGTTTCGATTCGAAAATGCCACCCGGACCCCGGTGGGGAGATGCACAGGCGTCTGGTCGTCCCTGCACCGGATGCCGTACAGTGCAGGCCTCGTATGGAAAAAGCCACCCTCTCTGCAACGACTGTTCAGCGCCCGGCCATCGAAGTGGACGTGGTGATGCGCCGCGAGCCGGTGATCGGCCCCATGAGCCGCTGGCAGCCCTTTCGCTGGGTACTGGCCGACGTGATGGTGCGCACCAGCCCCGACGAAACGCCTGCCGACACCCCGGACGATGCCCACGAGCCGATGGCCGTGCTGCCAGTGGACGCCGCCCCCGATGCCGGCGCAGACACCACGCACTGGCTGTTCCCGCGTTTTCGGGTGATGCTGTTTCGCGACGATGCCGAAGGCTATTTCCTCAATCTCAACAGTCCCAATCCCTGCTTCTGGGTCTTCTGGCGTGCCGACGAGGCCCGCCTGCTGGATGGCGAGCCGATGGCCGTGCCGCAGATCGTGACCCTCAGCTACCACGACGCCGGGCGCTGGCTGGATGCGCAGGAGCGCGTCGACCAGGTGCCCGCGCCTGAGGAAGTGGTGGACTGGTTGCGCAGCTTTGTGGATGCCACCTACCAGCCCGAACCCAAGCGCCGCAAGCGCCCGGAAAGTTTCAAACCCCTCACAGACCGTTTCGGTCAGCCCGTGCGCATCTCCACTGAAAAGCACGGTACAGGACCCAAGACATGACGCTTCGCATTGGCATCAGCGCTCGCCTGTTGCACACCCCCCCGGACGGGCTGGGGCTGCCATTGAAGCGGTTGCAGTTTCTGGAAAGCACCATGGCGCACTGGATCATGGCCCACCGGGCCATTGCGCTGATGGTGCCCTTCGTCGACGAAGAAAGCCCACTCTCGGCCAACCGCGCGCCCATGACCGAGATCGTCGATCTGCTCGACGGGCTGGTCCTTCAGGGTGGTATCGACGTCTGCCCCGAAACCTATGGCGATACATTGCGCGATCCTGCCTGGGCGGGTGACGCCATTCGCGACCGCTATGAACTCGCGCTGCTGCGCGGCTTCATCGATGCAGGCAAGCCGGTGCTCGGGGTGTGTCGTGGCGCCCAACTCATCAATGTGTATTTTGGTGGCACCCTGGTGCAGGACATCCCGTCATTGCGTCCCGGCTCGGTCGAGCACCAGGACACCAGCCGCTACGACCGCTTGATGCACGACGTGCAATTTGTGGAAGGATCGTCGCTGCACCGGTTGTACGGCAACAGCGAACCACACCGTGTCACCAGCATCCATCACCAGTGCCTGGACCGGCTCGGTGAGGGTCTGGTGGTCGAGGCACACAGCCCACGTGACGGCATCATCGAAGCCGTCCGCCTCCAAGGCCCAGGTTACGTGCTGGGTGTGCAGTGGCATCCCGAGTTCCATCTTTCTCCCGGCGAGGAAACCCAGGGTTTGCTCGACAGCGGACCGATGATGATGGACTTCCTGCATGCGGCGCGCGCGCGGGCCGACCGCCACCAGAGTGGCGCAGCCGTCGTGCATGCGGGCATGGCGATACCGACCAGAACATGACGACCGAAGACGACAACTTCTTCTCACGCTGGTCGCGCCGCAAGGTCCAGGTGCGCTCGGGCGAGCCCATGCCGGCGGAACCGGTGGCTCCCCGCCCAGCCGCGGCTGCCGCGCCGGTGGCCGTCGTGGTCCAGCCGGCTGTGGCCGAACCGGCGCCGGTCGAAAAGCCCGAAGAAGTGCCACCCGCCCTGACCCTGGAAGACGTGGCCAGACTCACGCCGGAATCCGATTTTTCTTCCTTTGTGGGGCGCGGCGTGCCTGCCAATGTGCGCAATGCCGCCGTGAAAAAACTGTTTGCCGACCCGCGCTTCAACGTCATGGACGGGCTGGACATCTACATCGACGATTACTCCAAACCCAGCCCGCTGTCCGTGGCCGAAATGGCCAAGATGGTGGGGGCCCAGTTCCTGAAGCTGGTGGACGATCCGAACGACAAGCGCGAGCCGGTTGCGGCGACGCCATCCGGACCGGATCCGCAGCCAGTCGACGATTCCACACCGGCCGACACCGCGGCCAGCGCGCCTGCAGAAACCCCCGATGGCGCTCCCACGGACGCAGTCCCTCTGCAAGCGCCTGCCATCGATCCCACAGAACCCAACGACTCCCAAGATGACCACGCTGATCTGCAACTGCAACCAGACCATGCCCCTGGACCCCAAGGTCCTGGGCGAGGCGCTGGATGAAGACCTGACCCTGCATACCACGCTGTGCCGGCGCGATGCACCTGCGTTCCAGCGGGCCTGCCGCAGCAGCGAAGACCTGGTGGTCGCCTGCACCCAGGAAGCCCGGTTGTTCACCGAGCTCTCCGAGCAGACCGAAGGCGCTGTTTCGCTCGACGTGCGCCCGATCCATTTCGTCAACATCCGCGAAACCGGCGGCTGGGGACGCGAGGCCGCGAAGGCCATGCCCAAGATCGCCGCCTTGCTGGCGGCCGCCCGCCTGCCCGACGCCGAACCCGTGCCCACCGTGACCTACAAGAGCACCGGGCGTTTGCTGGTGATCGGCGAGCTCGATCAGGCCGAGCGTGCAGCTGGCATGGTGGCCGATGTGCTGGAGGTGTCGCTGATGGCCACTGGCGGCGCCGGGATGCAGGACCGTCGGTATCCCGTGATCGCCGCGCAGGCGCCACAGGTGCGTGGCTGGCTGGGTGCTTTTGACGTGAGCTGGACGACCGGCAACCCGATCGACCTGGATTTGTGTACCCGCTGCAACGCCTGTGTGGCTGCGTGCCCGGAAGGTGCGATTGGTCTGGATTACCAGGTCGACCTGAACCGCTGCAAATCGCACCGCGCTTGTGTGGCCGCCTGCGAGGCGGTGGGCGCCATCAATTTCCAGCGCGAACCCCGGGACCACAGCGAACGGTTCGATCTGGTGCTCGACCTGCGGCGTGATCCGGCGTTCAGCCAGCATGCTCACCCGCAGGGCTATTTCCACCTGCCGCATGGTCTGAGCGATGCCAAGGCGATCGATGCGATGCTCAAGGTGCGTGAACTGGTGGGCGAATTCGAAAAACCGAAATTCTTCAACTACAAGCAGAAGGTGTGCGCGCACGGCCGCAACGAAACCGTGGGTTGCAATGCCTGTGTCGAAGTCTGCTCGGCACTGGCCATCAGCAGCGACCTCAAACGCAACCAGATTGTTGTCAACCCCAATCTCTGCGTGGGCTGCGGCGCCTGCACCACGGTGTGTCCCACCGGCGCCATCAGCTACGCCTATCCGCGCGCCAGCGAGCAGGGCGTGAAGTTGCGCACCCTGCTGGCCACCTTCCAGAGGGCCGGTGGCAAAGACGCCGCGCTGTTGCTGCACAGCCAGGAAGCCGGCGCAGCGCTCGTCGGTGACCTGGGCCGTGCGGCGTCGCTCGACAAGTCGGTGCGCGGCGTGCCCGCACGCGTGATCCCGTTACCGCTCTGGCATACCGCCTCCGTGGGCCTGGACGTCTGGCTCACCGCGTTTGCTTATGGGGCGTCCCAGGTGTGGGTGCTGATGACGGGTGAAGAGGCGCCGCAGTACAGGGCGGCCGTGCGCGAACAGATGGCGGTGGCCCAGGCCATCGTCACCGGCATGGGCTACGCCGGCCAGCATTTCAAACTGATCGAGGCGCGCGACGCCAACGACCTGCCCGCCTTGGATGCCGCGCTGGGTGAAGCGCCGGCACAGGGCGTGAAGCGCCGTGCCAGCTTCGCGGTGCAGGCAGAAAAGCGCGCCACGCTCGAACTCGCACTCGACCACCTGCTGCAGGACAGCACCACGCAGGCAAGGACGTCCGACGCCATTGCTCTGCCCAAGGTCTCCCTGCTGGGCACCATCAACGTCAACAAAGACACCTGCACGCTGTGCCTGAGCTGCGTCAGCGCCTGCCCCGCCAGTGCGCTGCAGGACAACACCGAACGCCCCCAGCTGCGCTTCATCGAAAAGAACTGCGTGCAGTGCGGCCTTTGCGCCACCACCTGCCCGGAAAATGCGATCACACTGCAGCCCCGGTTGCTGTTGTCCGAGCAGCGCAAGCAACTGCGCGTGCTCAACGAAGCCCAGCCGTACCAGTGCATCCGTTGCAGCAAGCCGTTCGGCACGCTCAAAGGCATTGAAGTCATGCTGTCCAAGCTATCTGGCCACGCGATGTTCCAGGGCGAAGCGTTGGAGCGCCTGAAAATGTGTGGAGACTGCCGCGTGGTCGACATCTATTCGAACCCGGGCGAGGCCCGAATCACTGACCTGTGACATGAACGAACCGATCCCTGTCTCCTCCGCCCTCGACGAAGAAACCGCTCGCGCCGAGGTCTACGGTCTGCTGGCCGCGCTGTACTACGCGCCCCCCACGCCCGAACTCATGGCACAGCTGCGTGTGGCCGTGACCGAAGCCCCTGCGGCGGGCGGGTACCTGGAAGAACCCTGGCGCCAGCTCGTCGCGGCTGCCCGCAACATCGATGACGCGACTGTGGCCACCGAATACGATGCCTTGTTCGGCGGCGTGGGCAAGCCTGAGATCTACCTGTTCGGGTCGCACTACCTCAGCGGCTTCCTGAACGAAAAGCCGCTGGCCCAGCTGCGCAGCGACCTGGCCATGCTGGGACTGGCGCGCGATGAATCGATGCCGGAAACCGAAGACCATTTCGCCTACCTGTGCGAAGTCATGCGCTACCTGATCGCAGGTGACGAGGTCGAGGTGGCGAACCTGACCCAGCAGCAGAAGTTCTTTGCGGCCCATCTGCAGCCCTGGGCCAACGCCATGTGCGATGCCATTGCGGCGCATCCCAAAGCCCGCTTCTACGCCGCACTCGCCGGATTCACCAGCGCCTTCATTGGCGTCGAGGCGCAGGGCTTCGACATGCTGGCCTGACGCAAGCACCCTGAACCGTCTTTTGTGGTCTCTTCCGAGACGGTGGTGTCCCTTGAAAATGGCGGCGGCAGACCCTTCAGATTCAAGGTTCGAAAGCGCACCGCTTCAGAGGCTCAATCCATCCCACCCGGCCGTCCATCGTTGGTGCGCGCCGTGGCGCTGTCGGGTGCCTGCGGTTCGCTGTGCAGCTGAACATGGAACCGGGCGCCACGTCTGTCGGACCGGTTGCTTGCCGAGATGCTTCCGCCGTAACGCTCCACCAGTCCGACACTGATCCACAGGCCGAGGCCGTTGCCATCGTTCTTGGTGGTGAAGAAAGGTCTGAACAGCCGTTCCTGGATGTCCGGTGAAAGCCCAGGTCCGGTGTCCTCAACCGAAAGACTGGCACCGCCAGACGAATGGACGATGTCCTGCCAGTCCTCCGTCTGCAGCCGCAACGTGCCGCCATCCGGCATCGCCTGGATCGCATTGATCAGCAGGTTGATGATCACCTGCTGCAGTTCCTGGCGGTTGAAGCCCACGCGCCGGATGGCCCGGAAGTCGCGTTGCACTTCGATGCGGGTTTGCGCCAGCAGATGGCTCACCAGCACCAGGCAGTCGTCTACCGTGCGGTTCAGATCCAGGGTTTCCACATAGCCCGCGTATTCCGTGGGGCGGGCGTACTGCAGCAATTGCGTGACGATCAGGCGCATGCGCTCCACCTGTTCGTCCAGCAGCCTGAGCTCGCCTTGTACCGGCGCAGCATGTGGCCCGAGCGTTTCCCGCATCAGGTCCAGATTGCCCTGCATCACAGCGATGGGGTTGTTGATTTCGTGCGCGATGCTGGCCGTGAGTTGGCCGATGGCCGCGAGCTTCTCGCTTTTGACCAGTTGCTGCTGCGCCAGCTTCAGCGACGTGTTGCTGGCTTCCAGTTCGCGCGTGCGATCGGCCACCTTGAGGTCCAGTTCTTCGCCCCAGCGGCGCAGTGCAAGTGTTTTTTCGTCTATCACGTTCAGCAAGTGGTCGAGGTGACTGGCCAGGGCGCCCAGTTCGTCCCGGGCCGCCAATGCACCCACACGAGCTGCCGAATGGCCTTCCTCCACGCGCTGCATGGTGTGATTCATCCGCTCGACCGGCTGGAAGATGCTGCGCGCCCAGCGCACCGAAAACCAGGCAGACAGCGCCATCACGAAAAGAAAGATCAGCACCATGGCGCCCAGCATGGCGTGGCGCACCATGCGGAAGGGCGCCTCCAGATAGCCCACATACAGCATGCCGATGCGCCGGTCGCGTGCGTCCAGCAGTGGCTCGTAGGCCGACACGTACCAGTCGTTGACCACGAAGGCCCGATCCAGCCAGGTGTTGCCCGCGCCCAGCACGGTGTCTCGCACGGTCTGCGACACGCGCGTTCCGATGGCGCGCTGCTCCTGGAACAACCGCACATTGGTCGTGATGCGCACGTCGTCCAGAAACAGGGTGGCCGTGCCCTGGCTGTCGAAGGGCAGAGAACCGTCGGGGTAGACGATCCGGTTGATGTGGTCGATGAAACCCAGGTTCTGGTTCAGCAGCAGCCCACCGGCGAGCAGGGCGATCGTTTGCCCGGCGCGGTCCACCACCGGGAACGCCGACAGCATCACCATGGCGCGGTCCTCGACGTCGCGCGTCGTGGGTGCGGCATTGCGGGTGAAGACCAGCGGGATCTGCAGGCGCGGCAGCAGGTCGGGCGCCAACTGCGCCACGGTGCCGTGGTCCAGCAGCATGAGCCGCGCGGCGTTGGTGGCGGACGGCTTCGCCGGGTGGGCCAGCAGTGCCGCCAGCGCCTCGGGCATGGGATGTGCGAGCGCTTGCTCGGACAGGTCCGCACTGGCGATCGCCTGTCCGTCAGGCGCATAGAGCAGCAGAAAATCCAGGCCCAGCTGCTCCCGCGAAGCAGCCAGCTGCTGCTGCAGACCGATCGCTCGGGGCGACGATGCCTGAAGCGCCGTGTACAGGGCCAGCGAACCCGCCACGCCCTGTGTACCCGAGCCCACCTCCACCAGCACCCGGTCGAAGTAGCCACGAGCCACCGCCAGATCGCTGCGCACCTTGGTGGTCAGCAGGCGGTCGTAGGCGGAATTGCCCCAGAGCACCAGCAACAGCACCAGCAGGGGCAAGGCCACCAGCAGCGGCAGCAGCGCCATCGCCAGCAGCTTGTTGCGCACCGACGAGGCCAGCCAGTGCGGGGTGCGCCAGAGGGTCATGGCAGCTGCTTCATCGCAGTGCGCGGGACCCGTGACGCATGAGAAGGCTCTGGCCAGACGGGCTTTTCCTGTCGGCCAGTGCCGCCCATCTGAGGCGGCGGCGCGAAGCGACTCGGGGGTGGATCATCCGCCACTCCACTCCGCCACACGCCGTTCCAGCGTGCGACGGGACACGCCCAGCAAGTGGGCCGCACGGGTCTTGTCGCCCTGCACCGACTCCAGCACGTTCAGGATGTGTCGCTTTTCCAGGGTATGCAGATCGGTGGGCAATGGCTCCTGTGAATCCCTGGCCGAAGCCGTGCCGCCCGGGTACAGCGCTGACACGTTCAGCGTGCCCAGTATCAGCGATCGTTCGACCAGGTTGCGCAGCTCGCGCACATTGCCCGGCCAGCCATACTGCGAAAGAAAGCCCATTTCCTGTTCTGTGATCTGCAATGGCTCCATGCCGAGCGATGGAGCGAGTTGTGCCATGAAGTGCGCCACCAGTTCAGCGATGTCTTCTTTGTGCTCACGCAGGGGTGGGAGCAGAAGTTCAACCACCTGCAGTCGGAAATAGAGGTCCTTTCGGAACCGCCCGCTGGCCACCTCGTCACTGAGCCTGCGATTGGTGGCAGCAATGATGCGGAGATTGAGCGGTACCAACTGTTCGCTGCCCACGGGCCGGATCTTCAGGTCTTCGATGGCGCGCAGCAACGTGGCCTGAATGGACAACGGCAATTCGGCAATCTCGTCCAGGAACAGGGTGCCGCCCTGGGCGTAGTGAAACAGCCCGTCGCGTGCGCGGGTGGCACCGGTGAACGCGCCTTTTGCGTGGCCAAACAGCTCGCTTTCAATCAGGTCGGGAGAAACCGAAGCACAGTTCACTGGAACGAACGGGCCACTGGCCCGGCTGCTCTGGGCGTGCAGGGCGCGGGCCACCAGTTCCTTGCCGGTGCCCGATTCGCCTTGCAGCAGCACCGTGCTGTCGACAGACGCGATGCGCGTCATCGAGGCACGCATGTGCTGGATCGCGGGGGACTGCCCCACCAGCGTCTCGCTCAGGCCCGGTGGACTGGCCACTGCCCGTCGCAGCACGAAATTCTCGCGGCGCAGCCGGGAGCGCTCGTAGCAATGTTTGACCGCGTTCAGGATCTGAGGCACCCGGAAGGGCTTGAGGATGAAGTCCGATGCCCCCGCGCGCAAGGCTTCAATGGCGGTATCGAGATCGGCAAAGGCGGTGATCAGGATCACCTCGCCGGTGAACCCCTGCTCACGCAACTCCTTCAGCCACACGACCCCGCTTTTGCCAGGCAACGAAATGTCCAGGATCACGAGGTCGACATGGTGCCCGCGCAACCAGTCGGCGCCGTCCTCTGCGCTGCTGGCGCTCATCACGAAATGACAGCGGGGTGCCAGGGTCTTGACCAGGAAATTCAGCATGCCCTGCTCGTCGTCGACGATCAGGATCGACCAGTCCGGCCAGCCTTCGAGAGTTTTTTCAGGGACAGAAGAGAGAAGAGTGGTTTCCACCCGGCGGCATTCTACGGATGTAGCCTACAAAATCAGTAGGGTATTGGCGCAAATCCGACGCCATCCAAGGGCGTTCCAACGCCAGATCACCGGCACGGGTTGCGACAAATTGTCGCAACCCGATTGGCCAATTTGACGGAAGCGCGCAAACCCTTGCCCAAAGATCTCAGGGTTAACCCGAGAGGCTACACGGGTGCGTTGGCGCTTCGGGTAAAGACAAACGAGTGATGGTGTGGCGTGTGCGAAGCCTGCCGCCGGACTGTCATCTGCTCCTTCACACCTGGCACGCTTCTGGCTATCAAATCCGGAGCAGTTGCCGATGTTGCAGTGCCGCATGAGCCGGCGCTGTCGTGCTGCCCGACAACTCGCCGGCACAGCGGGAAAGGTCGCTTGCACGGGTTTGATCACGGGGTTAGATTCCACGTATGCAAGAAACACGCACGTGGATGTGCGTGCTCGATCAACCAGGAGAACCGCATGAGCAAGTCCCCCCTCCCAGCTGCCGGCGATGCCACGTCCCGCCTGAACCGCCGAACCTTGTTTGCCGGAGCCGGCACGGTGGGTGCCGTGGCAGCCGCGGCGGTCGTGCTGCCCCGTGTGCAGGCCGATGCCCCCAGCGCGGCCGCATCCAGGCCTGCGCCCACCCGGGGCGGTGGTTACAGCCTGAGCGAACACGTCAAGCACTATTACCAGACCACCCGCATCTGAGTCCCCTGACCCCGCTTTCCGATACTCCACGATCACCCAGTTTCTTGCCAAGGCCGGTGCACTTCGCACCTGATTCGGCAGTCCCTCCGGAGGCAAAACAATGTTGCTGACCAAAAAGACATCATCCACAGGCGGGCACGGCTCGCGTTCACATTCCAGCTTCGTGCACAACCTGCAGCGCGGACTAGCGTCTGCCCTGCCCACCATGGACCGCCGGGCATTTCTGCGCCGCTCCGGTCTGGGGGTCGGCGTGGGCTTGGCAGCCACCCAGCTCACACTGGTGAAAAAAGCCAAGGCGGCCACAGGCGGCTCCATTGACGGCACCGGCAAGATCGAAGTCAAGCGCACCATCTGCACCCATTGCTCGGTCGGCTGCGCCACCGACGCAATCGTCGAGAACGGTGTCTGGGTGCGCCAGGAACCGGTGTTCGATTCACCCATCAACCTGGGCGCTCACTGCGCCAAAGGTGCGGCCTTGCGCGAACACGGCCACGGCGAATACCGTCTGCGCTACCCAATGAAGCTGGTGAACGGCAAGTACCAGCGCATCAGCTGGGATGTGGCGCTCAACGAAATCACGGCCAAGATGAAAGAACTGAAGGAGGCCAGCGGCCCCGACTCGGTGTATTTCATCGGATCTTCGAAGCACAACAACGAGCAGGCCTACCTGCTGCGCAAGTTCGTGAGCTTCTGGGGCACCAACAACTGCGACCACCAGGCCCGCATCTGCCACTCCACCACGGTGGCTGGCGTGGCGAACACCTGGGGTTATGGTGCCATGACCAACTCGTACAACGACATGCAGAACAGCAAGTGCGCGTTGTACATCGGTTCCAACGCGGCAGAAGCCCACCCAGTGTCGCTGCTGCACATGCTGCACGCCAAGGAAAACGGCTGCAAGATGATCGTGGTGGACCCGCGTTTCACCCGCACGGCAGCCAAGGCTGACGAGTTTGTTCGCATCCGATCCGGGACCGACATCCCGTTCCTGTTCGGCCTGTTGCACCACATCTTCAAGAACGGCTGGGAAGACAAGCAGTACGTCAATGACCGCGTCTATGGCATGGAAGCTGTCAAGGCCGACGTGATGGCCAAGTGGACCCCTGAAGCGGTGGAAGAAGCCTGCGGTGTGGGTGAAGAGCAGATGTTCAAGGTGGCCAAGATGCTGGCCGAGGCCAAGCCCGCCACCATCGTGTGGTGCATGGGCCAGACCCAGCACACGATTGGCAACGCCATGGTTCGTGCGACCTGCATTCTCCAGCTCGCACTGGGCAACGTTGGCAAGAGCGGCGGCGGCACCAATATCTTCCGTGGCCACGACAACGTTCAGGGCGCCACCGATGTTGGCCCGAACCCCGACTCGTTGCCAGGTTACTACGGCCTGGCCGCCGGCTCCTGGAAACACTTTGCCAACACCTGGGGCGTGGACTACGACTGGATCAAGGCCCAGTATGCCGAAGGCATGATGGAAAAGCCCGGCATCACTGTGTCGCGATGGATCGACGGTGTGCTGGAAAACAATGAGCTGATCGACCAGGGGCCGAACCTGCGCGGCGTGTTCTTCTGGGGTCATGCACCCAACTCACAGACACGCGGTCTGGAGATGAAGCGGGCCATGGACAAGCTGGATCTGCTGGTGGTGGTGGACCCATACCCATCAGCTACGGCCTCCATGGCGGCCATGCCAGGCAAGCCGGAAGACCAGAATCCCAACCGCGCGGTGTACCTGCTGCCGGCGGCCACGCAGTTCGAGACCCGTGGTTCTTGCACAGCCTCCAACCGTTCGCTTCAGTGGCGCGAGCAGGTGATCGAGCCGCTGTGGGAAAGTCGCAGCGATCACATGATCATGCACCAGTTCGCTGAAAAGCTCGGTTTCGCCAACGAGCTGTCCAAGAACTACAAGATGGAAAAGGTCAAGGGCATGGATGAACCCTCGGTGGAGGACATCCTGCGCGAAATCAACAAGTCGGTCTGGACCATTGGCTACACCGGCCAGAGTCCGGAGCGCCTGAAGGCACACATGCGCAACATGGCCGCCTTCGACATCAAGAGTCTCAAGTGCAAGGGCACCGTGGTGGACAAGGAGACCGGCTACGACATGACCGGTGACTACTTCGGTCTGCCCTGGCCGTGTTATGGCACGCCTGAGATCAAGCACCCAGGCTCACCCAACCTGTACGACACCTCCAAGCACGTCATGGAAGGTGGCGGCAACTTCCGCGCCAACTTCGGCGTGGAGCGCGAAGGTGTGAGTCTGCTGGCCGAAGACGGCTCGCATTCCGTGGGCGCCGAGATCACCACCGGCTACCCCGAGTTCGACCACGTCCTCCTGAAGAAGCTGGGCTGGTGGAACGATCTCAGCGAGGCGGAGAAGACCGCAGCAGAGGGCAAGAACTGGAAAACCGATCCGACGGGTGCCATCATCCGGGTGGCCATGGCCCACGGTTGCCATCCGTTCGGCAACGCCAAGGCGCGTGCCATCGTCTGGAATTTCCCCGACGGCATTCCACAGCACCGCGAGCCGATCTACGGCATCCGCCCCGATCTGGTGGCGAAATACCCCAGCCACGACGACCAGAAGACCCGGTGGCGCATGCCCGTGCTCTACAAGTCGCTGCAGCAGAAGAATGTGGACGACAAGGTGCACGAAAAATTCCCGCTGATCATGACCTCCGGCCGTCTGGTCGAGTACGAGGGTGGTGGCGAGGAAACCCGATCCAACCCCTGGCTGGCCGAACTGCAGCAGGAGATGTTTGTGGAAATCAACCCCGCCACGGCGGCCGAGCGCGGCATTCGCAATGGAGAGCGCGTCTGGGTCAGTTCACCCACCGGTGCACGCCTGAATGTGCAGGCGCTGGTGACCGAGCGCGTGGGTCCGGACACCGTGTTCCTGCCGTTCCACTTCTCGGGACGCTGGCAGGGTGAAGACATGAAGCCCTACTACCCCGATGGAGCGATGCCGGTGGTGCGTGGCGAAGCCGTCAACACCGCCACCACCTATGGTTACGACATCGTGACCATGATGCAGGAAACCAAGACCACGGTCTGCAACGTTGCCAAGGCATGAGCATGACCCCAACGCTTTTCACTTCGTGTAATGCGCTGCCCCCCGAGGGGGCGCGTTTTCCCTTGGGGCGGCCCGGCGGGAAAACCAACGATTGACTGGAGACTGATATGGCAAGAATGAAATTCATCTGTGATGCAGAGCGCTGCATCGAATGCAACGGTTGTGTGACGGCCTGCAAGAACGAACACGAGGTGCCATGGGGCGTGAACCGCCGCCGCGTGGTCACGCTCAACGATGGTGTTCCCGGCGAAAAGTCGATTTCCGTGGCTTGCATGCACTGCAGTGATGCACCCTGCATGGCGGTGTGCCCGGTGAACTGCTTCTACCGCACCGAAGAAGGTGTGGTGCTGCACGACAAGGACGTCTGCATTGGCTGCGGCTACTGCTCTTACGCCTGTCCGTTTGGTGCGCCCCAATTCCCTTCGCAGGGCACCTTTGGTGTGCGCGGCAAGATGGACAAGTGCACCTTCTGCGCAGGCGGTCCTGAAGCGCACGGCAGTCAGTCGGAGTTCGAGAAATACGGTCGCAACCGGCTTGCCGAAGGCAAGCTGCCAGCCTGCGCAGAAATGTGCTCGACCAAGGCCCTGCTCGCGGGTGATGGCGATGTGGTGGCGGACATCTTCCGCACCCGCGTGCTGCAGCGCGGCAAGGGCGCGGAAGTCTGGGGTTGGGGCACCGCTTACGGCAGCGCGCAAGGAGGCAAGTCATGAAGTTTTCACGGTTTTTCCTTTCGACCGCCGTGGCAATCTCTGCCCTGGCACTGGCCGCCTGTGGTGAACAGCCACAGGAACTCACGGGCCAGGGTGTCAGGCAGGACAACGCGCCTTACCAGGGTGTGGGCAGCAGCCAGTACGCACAAGACGGCTGGAAGCCCGGTGATCGCAGCAGTTGGGAGCAGCAGTTGAAAGCCCGTGCACAGTACGGGCAAAACGACTACACCCGCATGAGCAACTGACCAGGAACGCTTTATGCACAAGCTTTTGATCACTGGTCTGCGCCGGTTCACTGCGCCTGCCTTCTGGACGGCCGCCTTTTTTGGGCTGAGCATGGGTCTGGCGAGCGCTCAGGCGCTTCAGGTCGAGCCCGCTCAGGACGATCCCGCACCGCCAGCAGCCACCGCTGCACCGGCGCAGCAGGGCGGCATACGCAGTGCCAACATCTTCGAGATCGCGCCCGACGCAAGCACCGATCCCAATTACGCCAACCAGACGAATGCGCAACGCGGGCAGGTGCAGCCTGGGAACAATGCGCCCATGTGGCGCGATGTGGGCAAGGGTGTGACTGGCTTCACCAGCCTGCCTTACCCTGAAGCCGGCAACATGATCCAGGGCTTCGTGCAGTACCCTGGCTCGCGCTACACCACAGCCGGTGAAGCGTGGCGCCAGGTGCGCAACGACTGGATCATTCCCTACGGCGGCTCGTTGCTGCTGATTGCGCTGGTGGCTGTTGCCCTGTTTTATTTCACCAAGGGCACCATCGAGCTGCATGGCAAGGAAACCGGACGCAAGATCGAACGCTTCACCTACTTCGAGCGTGCGGCGCACTGGGTCAACGCCATTGCATTTGTCACCCTGGCCATCTCGGGCATCGTCATGGCTTTCGGCAAGTTCTTCCTGTTGCCCATCATGGGGAGCATGCTCTTTGGCTGGTTCGCTTACGCGCTCAAGAACGTTCACAACTTCGTCGGGCCGCTTTTTGTGGTTTCCCTGATCGTGGTGTTCCTGGTGTTCGTGCGCGACAACCTGCCCGCCAAGGAAGACATTACCTGGCTCCTGAAGGGTGGTGGGCTGTTTGGCGGACAGGAAGTCCCTTCCCACCGCTTCAATGCCGGTGAGAAGGTGCTGTTCTGGGTTGGCGTGTTCTTGATGGGAGCCCTGGTGGCTGGGTCCGGCGTGTTCCTCGACATGATCGTGCCAGCGGTGGAATACACGCGAGCCAACATGCAGGTGGCTCACATGATCCACGCGAGCGCGGCGGCGCTGATGATGGCCATGTTCATTGGCCATATCTACATGGGCACACTGGGCATGCGTGGCGCGTACGGCGCCATGAAAACCGGCTATGTGGACGAAACCTGGGCCAAGGAACACCACGAACTCTGGTACGACGACATCAAGGCCGGCAAGATCCCTGCTCAACGCACGCCCGCCGGAACGTCTGCCAGCGATGCACCTCGCGCAGCCTGACCGATCACCGTCTTTCCTGAGACAAGGAATCCCATGAAACGCAGTCTTCTCTGCCTCTCGATGCTGCTGGCCACGTCTGTGTTTGCCAAGCTGCCCGCCCCTGTGTTGACCGACGAGGCCAAAGCCAAGGCCGAAGAAGCCAAGGCCCGGACCGCCTGGGCTGCCAAGGTTGAAAGCTACAAGTTGTGTGTGTACATGGACCGGGCGGCCAGCCATTACTTCAAGACGGCAGCCGCAACGGGCAAGCCCGTACAGCCGGCGGCGGCATTGCCCGCCTGCGCCGATCCCGGGCCGTTCACCTATGTGGCAGCCGCTGCCACCGCCGTGGCCAAGCCGGTTGAAGCGGCGGGTGCCCACTCGCCATCGACCATGGCGGTCAGCCCGCCCAGCGGCAAGGCGCCCGAGGCAGTGCCCACCGGCAAGTGATCGGCCAAATCGCCAGCCATCTTCGTTTTGTCGGCATGTGAAAGGGCCGCACCCCCGGGTGCCGGCCCTTTGACTTTGTTGTCATCGATTCTGTTGTAGTCTGCTTCCATGTCCATGCCCCACCTCACCCAGGCTCGAGCGCCGCTGACCCGAGAAGTCGAGGTCATGAACCAGCACGGGGAGCGCGAGTCGATCTTCATCCCTGCCGAACGTGATCTCACGGTTTACGTGGACAAGCGCGAGCTGGTGACCCTGATGACACTGGGCGCCCACCCCGAATGGCTGGTGCTGGGGTATCTGCTCAACCAGCGACTGGTGAGGTCCATCGACGAAATCGAGTCCGTGACGGTCGACTGGGACGTGGGCGCCGCCTCCGTCAAGACCCGTCACGGCATCGACCGCATTGAGGAGCGCACGGCCAAACGCGTGGTGACCACTGGCTGCGGGCAGGGCAGCGTGTTTGGCAACCTCATGGACGAGATCGATCAGATTCGCCTGCCGGAAGCGTCCGTGCTGCGGCAATCGGAGCTGTACGAGATCGTCAACGCGATCAGGCTCAAGGAGAGCACGTACAAGTCGGCGGGATCGGTCCATGCCTGCGCCTTGTTCGCCGGGAGCGCGCTGAGCTTGTTTGTGGAGGATGTGGGGCGCCACAATGCGGTTGATACGATTGCGGGCTGGATGGCACTGGATGAAGCTTCCGGGCCTCACCAGGCGCACGGGATGCTGCCTTCGCAGGTGGCTGATCCTTCCCATCTCAAGAAGGTTTTTTACACCACCGGTCGGCTCACCAGCGAGATGGTCATCAAATCGGCACAGATGGGCGTGGCAGTGGTGGTTTCGCGCAGCGGCATCACGCAGATGGGTCTTGAGGTCGCGCAGCGTGTGGGGTTGTGTGCCATCGGGCGGGCCACCAACAAGCGTTTTCTCTGCTACGCGAACGCCCAGCGGCTGGTGCTGGATGCCATGCCGCCTGAAGCTCCTGTGGTTTCGGCTGGCGAGTCCAAGGCCTTGTCCGCCTGAGCGCCCGACCGCGCATCGCGGGATCGGACATAAACTCCGGGGCATCCTTGTCCGTGGGCCGGGGGCAGCGGTTGGGAGACTTGCAGCGTTGCCGCACCACCACGGGGTCGACTTCATTCCCGCCCTATTGAAAGCAGCCGATGAGCCGAGCCGTTCATGTCATCGATCACCCCCTCGTCCAGCACAAACTCACGCTGATGCGCCGCAAGGAGACCAGCACCAAGAGTTTCCGGGAGCTGGCGCATGAAGTCAGCATCCTGCTGGCCTACGAACTCACGCGGGAAATGCCGATGCAGGAGATCGAGATCGAAACCCCGTTGGAGAAGATGACCTCGCGCATCATTGATGGAAAGAAAGTCGTGCTGGCGTCCATCCTGCGAGCCGGCAATGGCTTCCTTGACGGTATGTTGCAGGTGCTGCCTGCGGCCCGCGTGGGACACATTGGTCTTTACCGCGATCCCATCACGCTGAAGGCGGTGGAGTACTATTTCAAGATGCCGCAGGACATGGCCGAGCGGGACGTGATCGTGCTGGATCCCATGCTGGCCACCGGCAATTCGGCTGTGGCCGCGGTGGACCGCCTCAAGCAGACGCAACCCCGGTCATTGCGTTTTGTCTGTCTCGTGGCCTGCCCGGAAGGCATCAAGAACTTCCACGACCACCATCCGGATGTGCCCATTTACACGCCAGCGGTGGACCGGGGCTTGAACGAACACGGGTATATCGTGCCCGGGCTGGGCGATGCGGGTGACCGCATCTTTGGAACCAAATAGGTCCACCCCCGTTGCTTGCTCACTTCGTGTAACCGCATCCCACCAAGGGGCCGATACCTGCCGTCCGGCAAAGCCGGCCCGACGGTATCTCTGGAGTGGGGCATTCGCGCTGGAAGCGGTGTCTGCTCCTTCATCCCCTCTCTCTCTGGGGGAGGGGGCGCCGTGAACGTCAGACCAGCCCGTTATCCGCCAATCGCTTCGCCGTTTCCCGGTGAGCCATGCATTCCTCCTCCATGTGGCCTTTGCGAATGCGATAAGGTAGCTGGATGAGGACAACCGCCAAATCGCTTCCCATTCGCTTCTGGACCCTGGGCTGGTCTTCGCTGGTGCGCGACTGGCGAGCGGGCGAATTGCGTTTGCTGGTGCTGGCCGTCACGCTGGCGGTGGCAGCGCTCACTGCGGTGGGATTTTTTGCCGACCGACTGCAAAACGGTCTGGCGCGCGATGCCCGTGCCCTGATTGGTGGCGATGTGGTGCTCAGCAGCGACAACGTGCCTTCGCCTGCGTTTCAGGAAAAAGCCCGTGAACTGGGCTTGCAGAGTGCGCAGACCATGGGTTTTCCCACCATGGGCCGCGCGCCGGACGAGCAGGGCGGATCCGCCCGTCTGGTGGCGCTCAAAGCCGTGGGACAGGGGTACCCGCTGCGTGGCACCGTGCGCGTCGCGAGCTCTCCCGGCGCGGTCGACGAACCCACGAGCGAGATTCCGGCCCCTGGTACCGCCTGGGTGGACGCAGCCTTGCTGATTCAACTGAACCTGCAGGTGGGTCAACCGCTGCTGCTGGGTGATACCAGCTTCGAAATCGCCAAGGTGATCGTGGTCGAGCCCGATCGGGGTGCCGGCTTCATGAGTTTCGCTCCTCGCGTGATGATCAACGACGCCGACCTGGCCGCTACCGGTCTGGTGCAGCCGGCCAGCCGCCTCAACTACCGACTTGCCGTGGCTGGTGCTGATGCGCCGGTGGCCGAGTTCGCGCGTTGGGCAGACGCCGAGGTGAACAAACCCGGCGTTCGCGGCATCCGGCTGGAGTCGCTTGAAGGCGGCAGGCCTGAAATGCAGCAAACCCTGGAGCGGGCAGAGAAATTCCTCAATCTTGTGGCTCTGCTGGCGGCCTTGCTGTGTGCGGTGGCGGTGGCCATCGCGGCGCGCGGGTTCGCCCAGCGCCACCTGGACGACTGTGCGATGCTGCGTGTACTGGGCCTTTCGCAAGGCACCATGGCGCGCGCCTACACGCTGGAGTTCGCGCTGGTAGGCCTCGGTGCCAGCGCAGCCGGCGTCGCGGTGGGCTACGCGGTGCACCATGTGTTCGTGGTGCTGCTGGCAGGTCTTGTGGAGGCTTCCTTGCCAGCGCCTGGTATCGTACCGGTGCTGCTGGGCCTGGGCATGGGGCTCACCTTGATGATGGCCTTTGGCCTGCCACCTGTCCTGCAGCTGGCCCAGGTGCCACCCCTGAGAGTGATCCGCCGCGACGTGGGCCAGCTCAAGCCCGCCACGCTGGGTGTGCTGGGGCTGGGCATCGCAGGCTTTGCCGCGCTGCTGCTGGCTGCCAGCCGCGACCTTCTGCTGGGAGCCATTGCCGTGGGTGGTTTCGCTGTGGCTGTATTGTTGTTTGCTGGCGTCAGCTACATTGCGGTTCGCTTGCTGCGCGCCAGCGTCAACGAGGCCACCGCGCCACGTGCGCTCGTCATGGCCACACGGCAACTTTCTGCCCGCCCCGCTTACGCGGTCGTGCAGATCAGCGCGCTGTCCGTGGGACTGCTGGCGCTGGTGCTGCTGGTGCTGCTGCGCACCGATTTGATCGCCAGCTGGCGCAACGCCACCCCCCCCGATGCACCGAATCGCTTCGTGATCAACGTGCAGCCCGAGCAAGCCGACGCGTTCCAGAAAACCCTGCGCGAGGCCGGTGTGGAAGGCTACGACTGGTACCCGATGATCCGAGGCCGGCTGGTCACCATCAACGGACGCACCGTGCGGCCCGAAGACTTTGCAGAAGACCGCGCCCAGCGCCTGGTGGACCGGGAGTTCAACCTTTCCAACACCGCCACGCTGCCGCCGCACAACCCGGTGGTGCAAGGCCGCTGGACCGACGACGAGGCCGATGCCCTGAGCGTGGAAGAGGGCCTGGCCGAGCAACTGGGTCTCAAACTTGGCGATCGCCTGGGCTTCGATATCGCCGGTCAGGTCACCGAGGGTCGCATCACCAGCCTGCGCAAGGTCGACTGGGGCTCCATGCGGGTAAATTTCTTCGTCGTGTTTCCGCAGGCCGTGGTGCCCGACGTGCCCGTGACCTACATCAGCGCCTTCCAGGCGCCGAAGGACAACGCCCAGTTCGACAACGCCCTGGTACGCGACTACCCCAACATCACCAATGTGGACATGAGCCAGACCATTGCCCAGGTCCAGCGGGTGCTGGGGCAGGTCATCAGTGCCATCGAGTTTCTGTTTGCCTTCACCCTGGCGGCGGGTCTGGTGGTGCTGCTCTCGGCCATCACCGCGACCCGGGGAGAACGTGAACGCGAGTTCGCGATTCTTCGGGCGGTGGGTGCCAGTTCCGGCCTGCTGCGTCAGGTGCAACGCATTGAGTTGCTCGGCGTGGGGCTGCTCGCTGGTTTTCTGGCGTCCGTGGTGGCGGTTATCGTCGGGTGGGCGCTGGCGCGTTACGCGTTCCAGTTCGCGTGGACGGCTTCACCCCTGGTGCCCATTGCCGGCAGTCTTGCCGGCGCCGTGCTGGCCTTGATGGCGGGGTGGTGGGGCTTGCGCAGCGTGCTGCGCACACCGGTGGTGGAAACCTTGCGAAGGGCGACCGTATGAGATGTCCCCCCCCCCCGCGCCGCCTACGGCGTCACCCCCCAGGGGGCGACACCAGCGATCCGGCGGAGCCGGCCTCGCGGCGTCTCTGGATGGGACCTTTCACTCGCAGATGTTTTCTTCTTATGAAACCTGAAGATTCTCTGGATCCCGCTTTGTCGGCCGCTCCCCCCACCCCCTTCGAATGGATGGGCGGGGAAGATCGCGTGCGTGCGCTGGTTGACCGTTTCTACGACCTGATGGACATTGAGCCGCGCTACCGTGAACTGCGCGTGGCCCATGGCAGCACACTGGACGATGCGCGGCAGAAGCTGTTCTGGTTTCTCTGCGGCTGGCTGGGTGGTCCGCAACACTACACGGAGCGCTTTGGCCACCCGCGCCTGCGCATGCGCCACATGCCGTTTGCCATCGGCGTCACAGAGCGCGACCAATGGCTGGCCTGCATGGACCAGGCCATGGGAGAAACCGGCGTCGACCCGGCGTTGCGCGAACGCCTCAGGACCAGCTTTTTCCAGACCGCCGACTGGATGCGCAACACGCCTGGAAGCCCCTGAATGTCAACGCCCGAGCATGACAACAGCGTGGCGCGCACCACCCGCCGCGGTTCGTTCGCCATTCTGGTGTTCTGGGGGGTCATGCTGGGTGTGCTCTACCTGGGTTTCTCCTATGTGGAGCAACGCCAGCAGGCCGCCTACGTGGCCCATGCGGGCGATCAGGGTGAGCTGTTCATACCGCGTGGGCGTGACGGGCACTTCCGGGTGACTGGCGAAGTCAATGGGCTGGCCGTGGTGTTTCTGGTGGACACGGGGGCCAGCAGCGTCGCGATCAGCGAAGCCCTGGCGCAAAAAGCCGGCCTGACGGGTGGCCAGGCCATCACGCTCCAGACAGCGAATGGCGCTTTGCCCGGGCGCATGCTGCGCAACGTGCCGGTGCGGGCAGGTCACCTGGGCCCCGCGCCGGCGGTGGTGGCGGTGGGCCTGGTGGGGCTGGACGAAGACAAGGCCCTGCTGGGGCAGAGCTTTCTCTCTCGCTTCGACATCCAGATCGTGCAGCACGAGATGCGGCTGACCCCGAGGCTGTAGAAGCACTCCCCGCGCCGCCTTCGGCGTCGCCCCTGAAAGGGGTGTGACACCAGTTGCCTGTCAAAGCCCATTCCGCAGTGCTTCTGAATGTGCTCGCTTCAGGTGTTGTTGCCATGTTTCCTTGTTAAGGCATCACTTCAACAGCACCACCAGCGCGCCAGCACCACCGTCTGCAGGCCGTGCCTGCACAAAGGCCATCACTTCCTTTTTTTGCACCAGCCAGCGCAGCACCCGGCCCTTCAGCACCGGGGTGCGGCCTGGAGATCCCAGGCCCTTGCCGTGTACCACGCGCACACAGCGCAGACCGTTCTGATGGCAATCCCGAACGAACCGGCCCAGCGCTTCCCGCGCTTCATCCGTGCGCAAGCCGTGAAGGTCAATCTGTCGCTGGATGCTCCAGTGCCCTTCGCGAAGCTTGCGCGCCACGTCGGGCCCCAGGCCAGGGCGGCGGTAGCTCAGCGCTTCGTCGGTGTGCAGCAGGGTTTCCACGTCGAACTCGTCGGAGAGGGCCTCACGCATCACGGACGCTTCGTCCAGCTGGCGCTGGCGCGGCAAAGGGTCCACTGGTCTGGGCGGGTGATGCACGCGCCGCGCAGTGACCAGCGGCTGCACAGGGCCCACCGCGAGTTCGAACAAGCGCTTCTCCCGGTCCAGCCTCACCTGCCGCAGGCGCTCCGCCTCTTGTGCAGCCGCCTCGGCGGCAGCCCGCTGGGCGATCACCTTGTGCAGCGTCTTGAGATCGGCAAGTGAGCGCAGTTTCATGGTGAACCATTCTCGCGCAGGAGGAGTGACCCGCCTGATGGAGCCGGCTTTGCAGGGCCGAGGCGGGGTCCCCTCGGGCGAAGCGGCAAAGTGCTGCTGGGGGGCTTCCTCGTCGGAGCGCGTGCCCCATGCAGGGCACCCGTGGAACTGGCTTTGCCAGGCCACGTGGTGCGTCCCCCCTTTGGATGTAGCCGCAAAGCGGCGCAGGAGGCTACCGCATCCGGAGCGCGTGATCTATCCAGCGCACACCGAAGGTCCGCCTTGCCGGGCCAAAAGTGTGGTCCCCCTGGGGGGAAGTCGCGCAGCGGGGGTCAAACCATGCCCATCTCGGCCATGTATGTTGCGCTCCACATACATGGCCGAATGTGGACTTATTTGATATGTGGAGTGCGGGAGCCCTCGCGGCTTCCGTTTTGGCTTCGAAGCCACTGAACTTCACATATTGCGCAAGCCACGCGTAACGTTCGTTGCCCATCCACTACGTACGGAGGGGCAACATGTCCACCGAACTTCCCAGCAACACGCGTGCGCTTCTTGCTCGATCAGTCAATGGACCAGAGTTGATAGCGTTTTCGGCATGGCTTGGCAGCGAACGCTACACGCCGTTCGTGATCCAGCGCCATCTGCTTCGGCTTGAACAAGTCCTGCCGCGCTTGCCAGGACCCACGTGTAAAGCAGATGAATTGCACGCGGCATTCAATGCCGTTGGCCGCGGGGTGCCGAGCCGACCGCCTGCGTTCCGTGGGACCGAACGTGTCTACGCCCGGTTCTTGCTCGCACACGGGCGTCTGCTCAAGAACGAACAAGAGGGTCGCTACGCCACGCTGTGTAGCGACTACCAGCGGGAGCTGCTGGAACTACGGGGGCTGTCTCGTTCGGCGCGCGGGCAGCACGCCGGGACGGTGGCTGACTTGCTGGCTCGCGGTGTCGGACCAGACCAGGACCTGAACACGTTGACGCTGGTTGATATCGAACGGTACGTCGCTTTGCGCAGTCGCGAGGTGTCGCGTCACTCGCTGCAGCATGTGGTCGCGCATCTGCGCAGCTTCCTGCGGTTCTGCCACGATCACGGTGAGATCGGCCGACCGCTTGACGCCATCGAGACTCCCCGAACCTACCGCGGCGAGTTGCCGCCGAAGGCGCTCGATTGGTCGGTGGTCCAGGTGCTGCTTCGATCCATTGATCTCGCCAGCAAGGCTGGCCGACGCGATCACTGCATCCTGCACTTGATGGTCCACTACGGACTGCGACCGTCAGAAGTTGTGGCGCTGCGCCTTGACTCCATCAACTGGGAGACGGGCGTGCTGCATGTGGTGCAGCGCAAGACCCGTTGCGACCTGTTCCTTCCGCTGGCAAAGCAGACGCTGCGCATCTTGCACAGTTACCTTGCACACGAACGTCTCTCTCAAGGTCCGACACATCCAGAGCTGTTCTTGCGGGCGAGATGCCCGAGTGGTCCCATCGAGAACTATGCCGTCGGTGACCTCTTCAGGAAGCGCGTGCGGTTGGCCAAGCTGGAACTGCCTGGGCAGAACGTCTACCGGCTGCGTCACACGTTCGCCATGCGGCTGCTCACTCAGGGCGTGGGAGTCAAGGCCATCGGCGACGTTCTCGGACACCACAGCCTGGAGAGCACCTGCGCCTACCTGCGGCTGGATACGGACATGCTGCGCGGCGTGGCCATCGAGATCCCTGAGATCGGTCATTCCCGGGGAGAGCGCCATGCATGACGCTCTTGGCATGGACGCTTGGGACGCCGCCGTCACGGCCTATCTGACCAGCCGCCACGCGATCGGCCGGGAATACCGTAAGGAAGAAGTGATCCTGTGCCAGGTGCGCGGGTTCTTGGTTCAGGCGGGAGCCACCGATCTTGACCTCGCGCTCTTCGAGCGCTGGCGCGCGCAGTTCCAGCATCTCAGTTCGAGCACACGCGTCGTGCGCGAGCACACCGTATACAAGTTCTACCGGTACCGACGGCGCAGCGATCCCGATTGCTTCCTGCCCGACTGGGATTCGCTCACCCGTCAGAAGCCACACGCGCTGCCAATCATCATCGAACCGGGGCAAGTGGCTCAGTTGCTCGCTTTCGTGTCGCAACTGCCACCGAGGAGTCAATACTTCGCGCGAGCGCACGTCATGCGTTTGGTCGTCGTGCTGCTGTACACGGCTGGGCTAAGGCGCGGCGAGGTCGTCCGCCTGACGCTGGGCGATGTCGATGAGCGCGCCGGAGTGCTTCGCATCCGAGAGTCGAAGTTCCACAAGTCCCGTTGGGTTCCCCTGTCGATCAGTGCGCATGCCGAACTGCAGCGCTATCTGGCCGTACGGCGTCAGGCTCGTCTGGACGAGCGTCCTGGAGCCCCGTTGTTGTGTACTCTCGCATTGCGCGCCTACACCGCCGCGGGTCTGTACAGCACCTTCAAAGCCCTGCTGCGTCGCGCAGGCATCCATGACAGCGCCGGCAAAGTCCCGCGCTTGCAAGACTTCCGCCACAGCTTCGCCGTGGCGGCGCTTCTACGGTGGTACGAAGCCGATGCCGACGTGCAGTCCAACTTGCCCAAGCTTGCGCTGTACATGGGGCACGTGAATATTGTCTCTACCGCCTACTACCTGCGCTGGATGCCGGCCGTGGTGTCCCACGCGTCGGCTCGCTTCGAACGATCGTGTGCCGGCATGATCGAAGGCGGTGTCGAATGAAAGCGTCCACACCAACCGATCTTGGGCGTGAGCTGGTGCGCTTCTTCGAAGAGTTCCTGCCTGGCCAGCGAGGCCTGAGCCCTAACACCGTGCGCAGTCACCGTGACGCCATGCTGTTGTTGTTGCAGTTCGCATCAGCCGACGCCAAGCGCCCGATCGAACGGCTGCAGGTGTCCGACTTCACGACCGAACGGGTAGCCGCTTTCCTGAATCACCTGGAGGTCGATCGCGGCAACAGCATCGCGACACGCAACGCCAGGCTCGGGGCCATTCATGTGTTCGCCCGCTTCCTGGCCTCACGCAGGCCGGAGGCATTGGGTACCCTGCAGCGCGTGATCGCCCTGCCGTACAAGCGCGGTGCGCGCGAGGTGCCGGTCGAGTATCTGGAGCGCATCGAGATCGATGCGGTGTTGAAGAGCATCGACCGTAGCAGCGCTTTGGGGCGGCGCGACTATGTCCTGTTCGCGTTGATGTTCAACACTGGGGCACGGGTGCAGGAGGCGCTGGACTTGCGGCGGCGAGACGTGCGTCTGGATTCGCCACCTCAGATTCGCCTGACCGGCAAGGGCAACAAGGTGCGGCTGTGCCCGATCTGGCCCGTGACGGTCAAACTGCTGCGGGCCTTTATTGACGAACTGCCGGTACCAGAGGGTGATCCTGCTGACGCACTGCTGTTCACCAACGCCCGAGGCAGGCCGCTCACGCGGTTCGGCGTTCGCTACCTGCTGCGCCGCTACGTTGCTGCTGCGTCACAAGAAGTTCCGAGCATGCGGGACAAGAGCATCCACCCGCACTCGCTGCGGCACAGCACGGCGATCGCACTGCTCAAGGCCGGCGTGGACTTCGCCACGATCAGCCAGTGGCTGGGACATGCCGGCTTGAACACAACGATGCGCTACGCCCGCGCCGACATCGACCTCAAGCGCCAAGCCATTTCACAAGTGTTCCCGGATGCACTGACCCCGCCACGCGGGGGGCGGTTCCAGCCCGATGGAAGCGATCTGGTTGGCTGGCTGCGCCGGATGTGAGACCGATATGTGGAGCCAGCCAGTTCTGCGGTGCGCCTTCACCCATGAGGGCGCACCGCCAACTCCACATATCAAATAAGTCCACATTCCGCCATGGAGGCCGCCTGCTCGCGCGTGACGATGAAATGGTCCAGCACGCGCACATCGACCAGTGCCAGCGCAGCCTTCAAGGTCTGGGTGAGCGTTTCGTCGGCGCGCGATGGCTGTGCTGTTCCACTGGGATGGTTGTGGGCCAGCACCACCGCCGCGCAATGGTGGTGCAGCGCGCGCAGCACCACTTCGCGGGGGTAGACACTGGTTTGAGAAAGCGTGCCACGAAACAGCTCTTCCATGGCGATGAGCCTGTTCTGGCTGTCCAGGAACAGCACCGCGAACACTTCGTGGGTGCGTGCGCCCAGCTGCAGTTGCAGGTAGTCCCGAACGGCTTTCGGGCTGTCGAACAGCGGGCGCACCTGCAGCTCCTGCGCCAGCGCGCGCCGTGCCAGCTCCAGCACCGCCACCACCTCGGCGCGCTTGGCTGGCCCCAGCCCTTTCACGACCTTGAGCGCCTCCGCGCCGGTGTGCAACAGGCCACCCACGCCACCGAAGCGGTCCAGCAGTTCCTGCGCCAGCTGCACCACGTGTTTGCCACTGATGCCGGTGCGCAGCAGCAAGGCCAGCAGTTCGGCGTCGCTGAGCGCCGACGGCCCGCGTGTGAGCAGTTTTTCGCGCGGCCGCGCATCGGCCGGCAGGCTCTTGAGCCCGGTCGTGGCTGGGCCATCCATGTGTTTTTCTCCCTGTTTTCGTTCTTGAGCAGGCCGCTTTTTACAATAGGGGGTGTTTTGTTTTTCGCCTGGCCGGCGCTCTGTACCGTTTTCGGTGGCCCGACCCCCTGAATTCATCCCCTTTTCGTCCATGTCCCAAGTCCAAGAAGGCTCTTTCCTCACCCTGCACTACCGCATGACGGGGCCGCAAGGTCAGGTCATCATCGACACCTTCGGGGGCAAACCCGCCACCCTGAGCCTGGGGGCGGGTGAGCTTTCGCCCGCCATCGAGCAGCACCTGATGGGTCTGGAAGAAGGTGTGCACACCGTCATCGAGCTCGACGAAGGGGAGGCCTTTGGCGAACGCCAGCCCGAGATGGTGCAATGGGTGGCGCGCAAGCTGCTCAACGAGCTGGGTGACCCCAACGAGCAGTACGTGGCCGGCGATGTGGTGCAGTTCCCCACGCCGGACGGCCTGGGCAGCTACGCAGGCGCGGCAGTGGAAGTGCGGGAAGACGGTGCAGTGCTGTTCGATTTCAACCATCCCCTGGCCGGGCGTGCCGTGCGGTTTGAAGTGCAGCTCATCGGCATCATATGAATCACCCCCGCGCCGCCTTTGGCGTCACCCCCTCAAGGGGACGGCACCAGCCGTCCGGCAGAGCCGGTCCGGCGTTGCCACCGGGTGGCATTGCCTCAGGCGTGGCATGGTTCGCTTCGGCATAACCAAAGATTGACATGACCCCATCCCAAGAAATCATCCTGGCGGAACCCCGCGGCTTTTGCGCCGGGGTAGACCGGGCCATTGAAATTGTCGAGCGCGCACTCACCAAGTTCGGGCGGCCCATTTATGTGCGTCACGAGATCGTGCACAACACCTACGTGGTCAACGACCTCAAGGCCAAGGGCGCCATCTTCATCGAAGAGCTGGATGACGTGCCGGCCGGCGCCACGCTGGTGTTCTCCGCACATGGTGTGAGCAGGGCCATTCAGGACGAGGCGCAGCGGCGCGGCTTTCACATCTTCGACGCCACCTGCCCGCTGGTGACCAAGGTGCATGTGGAAGTGGCCAAGCTGCACCGCGAAGGGTACGAGTTCATCATGATCGGCCACAAGGGCCACCCCGAGGTGGAAGGCACCATGGGGCAATTGGACAGCGGCATCCACCTGGTGGAAGGCGTGGAAGACGTGCAGCGCGTGACGCCGGCGCAGACCACCAGGCTTGCGGTGGTGACCCAGACCACCTTGTCGGTGGACGACGCGGCAGAGATCCTCGAGGCGGTGAAGGCGCGTTTCCCGCAGGTGCGTGAGCCCAAGCAGCAGGACATCTGTTACGCCACCCAGAACCGTCAGGACGCGGTCAAGCTGCTGAGCCCCCTGGTGGACATCGTGATCGTGGTGGGCAGTCCCACCAGTTCCAACAGCAACCGCCTGCGCGAGGTGGCCATCAAGCTGGGCACACCCAGCCACATGGTCGACAGCGCCGAAGAACTGCAACCCGAGTGGTTCGCAGGCAAGACCCGTGTGGGACTGACCGCAGGCGCTTCAGCGCCCGAAATTCTCGTGCGTCAGGTGATGGATCGGATCAAGGCGCTTGGCGCCATTTCCGTGCGCACCATGGAGGGTCTTTCTGAAACCGTGAAGTTTCCCCTGCCCAAAGGTCTTCGTATCGAGGGCGAGACCGGCTCGCCCATCGAGCATCTGCGCTGATTCCGGCGCGGCCACCGTTCATCTCATGCGTGGCCCGGCGTCGGGCCTTCCAAATACCACACCATGCTCGACATTGTTCAACTGAGAAAAGACCTCGACGCCGTGATCGCGCGGCTGGAGACCCGCAAACAGCCGCAGCCTTATCTGGATGTGGCCCAGTTCCGTGCACTCGAAGCCGAACGCAAGACGCTGCAGACCCGCACCGAGGAGCTCCAGAGCCAGCGCAACAGCCTGTCCAAACAGATCGGCATGCTCAAGGGGAAAGGGCAACACGCCGAAGCCGATGCAGTGATGGCCCAGGTGGGACAGATCAAGACCGAGCTCGACGCATCGGCCAACCGCCTGGAAATCCTTCAGGCAGAGCTGCAGAACCTGTTGCTGGCGGTGCCCAACCTGCCGCACGAAAGCGTGCCAGTGGGTGCGGGCGAAGAGGGCAACGTGGAGGTGCGCCGCTGGGGTAAGCCAAGCACGTTCGAGTTCGAGGTGCGTGACCACGTCGATATCGGCGAAAAGCTGGGCCTGGACTTCGACACCGGTGTCAAGCTGGCCGGGTCACGCTTCACCTTCATGCGTGGTCCCATCGCCAGTCTGCACCGGGCGCTGGCGCAGTTCATGCTGGACGTGCAAACCCGCGAACATGGCTACACCGAGTGCTACACCCCCTACATCGTCAACAGCGAAACCCTGCGCGGTACCGGCCAGTTGCCGAAGTTCGAGGGTGACCTGTTCGCGGTAAAAAAAGGTGGACAGGAAAGCGAACCGGTGCCCGACAACCAGGCGCTGTACCTGATTCCCACCTCCGAGGTGACGTTGACCAACACAGTTCGCGACACCGTGCTGGCCGAGGCCGACCTGCCCATCAAGCTGACCGCGCACACCCCGTGCTTCCGTTCAGAGGCCGGCAGCGCAGGGCGGGACACGCGCGGCATGATCCGCCAGCACCAGTTCGACAAGGTGGAGATGGTGCAGATCGTGCACCCCGAGAAGAGCTATGAAGCGCTCGAAGCCATGACCACACACGCAGAAGCCATCCTGCAGAAGCTCGGCCTGCCGTACCGCGTCATGAGCCTCTGCACTGGCGACATGGGCTTCGGCGCCAGCAAAACCTACGACCTCGAAGTCTGGGTGCCCGCCCAGGGCACTTACCGCGAAATCAGTTCGGTCTCCAACTGCGAAGCCTTCCAGGCGCGGCGCCTGCAGGCCCGCTTCAAGAATGCCAGCGGCAAGAACGAACTCGTGCACACGCTCAACGGCTCCGGCCTGGCCGTCGGCCGTGCCCTCGTGGCCGTGCTGGAGAACAACCAGAACGCTGATGGCAGCGTGACTGTGCCTGAGGTGTTGCGGCCCTACCTCGGTGGTACCGAGCGGCTGATGCCTGCCTGAGCCGGGTAGCCACGTATCATGTGTGGTGTCGGGGCCACGCCGGTGCGCCCTCGACGGCGGAAGGCCCGCGGTTAAAACGGCGCGGCTTCGTCCGGTTTGGCAGCGTCCGTTTCCGCGCCAGCGGTTGGGCCAGGTGCGGCATCCGCTGAGGCTTCCGGGGCAACGGACGTGATCGAGCCTCTGGCCTGGCGCACAGCCGCCTTGTCTCCCGCACTGGCAAATTTGCTGTACTTGCCGGTGATGCCCACCAGTTGTCCGTAAATCTTGGGGTTCGCAGCCAGGCACTCCTTTTGTTCAAGGAAGTCGGACTCACCGGTGAAGTTGCCCACCAGGCCACCGGCCTCGGTCACCAGCAGCGCGCCAGCGGCCACGTCCCAGGGCGAGAGGCCCATCTCAAAAAATCCATCGGTGAAGCCGGCGGCCACATAGGCCAGGTCCAGCGCAGCCGAGCCAGGGCGTCGCACGCCGGCGCAACGCGGCATCACATCGCCCAGCATCTGCATGTAGGTCTGGAAAGCGTCGCCAGGCCGGAAAGGGAAGCCGGTGGAAAGCAGGCATTCGCGCAAGCCGGTGCGTTTGGCCACGCGGACGCGGCGGTCGTTCATGTAGGCGCCTCGACCACGCGTGGCGCAGAACAGGTCGTTGCGGCTGGGGTCATAGATCACGGCCTGTTCCAGCTTGTTGCCCACCATGAGCGCGATGCTCACGCAGTAGACCGGGAAGCCGTGAATGAAGTTGGTGGTGCCGTCCAGCGGGTCGATGATCCAGACGTGGTCTGCACCGCCATGTCGTCCCTCTCTTCTGCCCGATTCTTCGGCCCAGATGGCGTGGTCCGGGTAGGCCGTGAGCAGGGTGTCGATGATGGCCGCCTCAGCGGCCTGATCGACTTCGGTCACGAAATCATTGGTCTGCTTGACCGAAACGCGGACCGATTCCACGTCAAGTGCTGCGCGGTTGATGATGGTGCCGGCGAGGCGTGCGGCCTTGATGGCCACGTTGAGCATGGGGTGGAGTGTGGACGACATGAATTGTGTTCCTTGGCAGGCCAGGGCAGGCCCGCATCAGAGGCTTAGAGTTTTTCGGGCGTGTCCGAGCAGCGCGCCAACAAGTGCCCAATCAAGGCGCAAAGCACAGCCATAGCTTAGGCTATGGCGCGCATTTGCAACGCCGAGTGGGTGCCTGTTGGCGTGGTGAGCGGGCATGAGCGAAAGACTCTCAGCCTCTCAGGGTGCAAGAGCAAAACGGAAACGCCCCGACGATGCGGGGCGGCGACAATAGATGCGATTTTACCGGTACCAGCCTACTTCGGGCGGCACAGTCTGCCGCCGACCTGCGACACCCTTCACATGCTCACGCGTTTCATCTTGATCCAGACCAGCCACGCCGGCAATGTAGGCGGCGCCGCCCGCGCGCTCAAGGTCATGGGGTTTGACGATCTGGTGCTGGTGGCACCACGCTGGGCCAACGTGTTGCGGCGTGAGGAAACCATCCAGCGCGCGAGTGGGGCCAACGACGTGCTGGACAAGACCCGCGTGGTGGACACGCTGGACGAAGCGCTCGACGGCATCAGCCACTTGTGTGCCACCGCCATGACGCCGCGCGATTTCGGTCCGCCCACCCGTGCGCCACGTGCGCATTTCGAGTCGCTGATGGGCGTCGGAGTGGATCGCGAGCTTGTACCCCGGCCGGAAGGCGTGGCCTTTCTGTTCGGCTCCGAGCGCTTTGGCATGCGCAATGAAGACGTGTACCGATGCCACGCCTGTCTGAGTATTCCCACTGCCCCCAACTTCGGCTCACTCAATCTGGCGGCTGCGGTTCAGCTGATTGCTTACGAATGGCGTCAGACGTTGGGTGGTTTCGACCTGCCCCCCGTTGTGCCCGAGCGGCCCGCGGCCGATGCGCAGTCGCTCGCCGGCATGCTGCAGCATCTGGAGCAGGCACTGGTGGCCATCGACTTCCTGGACCCGGCGGCACCCAAGAAGCTCATGCCCCGGCTCAACCAGCTTTTCAATCGCGCCGTCCCCACGCCTGAAGAAATCCACATTCTTCGCGGTGTTGCCAAGGCGATGATCAAAGCCGCCGATCAGGCGAAGCGCTAGACTGCCACCCATGTTTGCCCGAATCCGCTCCGACATCCAGTGTGTGCTTGACCGCGATCCCGCGGCGCGAACCGTCTGGGAAGTGGTGACCTGCTACCCTGGCCTGCATGCCGTCTGGTTGCACCGGCCGGCCCACTGGTGCTGGACGCATGGGTTCAAGTGGTTGGGCCGCTTCATCTCGCATGTGGCCCGATGGCTCACAGGGATTGAAATTCATCCGGGTGCGAAAGTGGGCGAGCGCGTGTTCTTCGACCACGCCATGGGCGTCGTCGTAGGCGAAACCGCTGAAATCGGCGACGGGTGCACCATCTACCAGGGCGTGACGCTGGGCGGCACCTCGCTCTACAAGGGCACCAAGCGGCACCCCACCCTGGGCAAGGATGTGGTGGTGAGCGCCGGCGCCAAGGTGCTTGGCGGCTTCGAGGTAGGCGACGGCGCCAAGATCGGCAGCAACGCGGTGGTGATCAAGCCCGTGCCCGCAGGCGCCACCGCCGTGGGCATTCCGGCACGCATCATTCCCAGCAAGACGGGTGAAAGCGCCGATGTGACCGAAACCAGCCCGAAGTTCCAGGCTTACGGCATCACGCAGGAAGACGACCCGCTGTCCCAGGCCATGCGCGGCCTGATCGACAGCACCGCCAGCCAGGAGCACCAGATCGCGTTGCTGTGGTGCGCGATCGAAAAGCTCTCGCAGTCACGAGACGGTGACTGTGTGCCGCAGGATGCGGCGCGTGAAGAGTGCTTTGAAGCTGAAAAGCTGAATCAACTCGTAGGCAAGTGATTCGGCCCACCCCCGCGCCGCGCGGCAGGGGTGATCAATGATGGTGACCATGCGCTCCGTGCGCGTGGCCGTGTGAAATTTCCTCAGCCGAAGCGGCTTTCACATCCACCACCTTCACCGCAAAGTGCAGCACCTCGCCAGCCAGCGGATGGTTGCCGTCAAGGTACACGGTATCTCCCTTGATCTTCTGCACGGTGAACACTTGCTGGCGGCCCTGATCGTCCGTTCCTTCCAGCTGGCCGCCCACTTTCACACCGGGCGGGAAGTCGCGCTTGGGAATGGTCGTCACCAGGCTTTCGTCGCGCACGCCAAAGGCGTCTTGAGGTTGCAATACGAGCGTGCTCTGGAATCCCTTTTCCTGGCCTTCCAGCGCTTTCTCGATACCGGGAAGGGTGTTGTTGTAGCCACCATGCAGGTAGGCGCGCGGTTCCTTGCCGTCTTCGAGCAGTTTGCCGTGTGCGTTCGTGGCCTTGAAGGTGATGGTGACGACGGTGTCTTTGGTGATTTTCATGGTGGATCTGTGGGTGGGATGTTCAATTCAAGGTCGCCAGATGGGTTCCGAGCGATGAGAGGTTGACGAAGGTGAGGTCGTACATGGCCGTGAAGCTGGAGGCCTGCTCTGCCGTGATGTCCGAAGCGCAAACGATGAATCGGCTGCGGTCAATTTCCAGCCGCTTGCGCAGTCGCTGGTACTTGTCGATCTCGCGCCTGAATTCACCGGTCTTGCATTCGATGCAGATCGGTTGCCGCCCCGCAGGCAGGGCCACCACATCGAGTTCGTGCAGGTCTTCGTTGGCGAAGATCACCTTGACCCCGCGTGCGCATGAAAACGACAGCTTGCGGGACTGAAAAACCTGGAGCAGTTCGATGAGGGCGTACCACTCGAGCCAGCCGCCATCAAAAAACTGCCGTACCTTTGGCGCGCTCTGCAACGACAGGCGCACCACCTTTTCGAGCTTCTGGTAGTGGTAGCGAGAGAAGAGCGTCTGACTGTGTAGCTGCCTGCAGGTCGCCGTGATGGTCTGTACATCCTTCTGGCTCAGGGTGCTCAGATCCAGGTTCACGCTGGTGTGGCTTTTCCGGTATGCGTACGAGACACGATCGATCAGTTCTCCAAACAGGTCGAGGCGGTCGCCCAACAGCCGTGCCGCGTCGTCGAAGTAGCCAGTGGTGTCGACATTGGCGTGATCAAACTGGGCTTCGATCTGCCGGGACTTCAGCCATTGCTCAATGGGTGCGTGCTGAGCAGCGGTTGCCAAAAAGCTGGTGTTGAGGAGATCCACTTCCTGCAGGGAGCTCGAAGCGGCCTCTTGCGCTGTTTCGGTCGTCTGTTCGTTTGGGGCGGGGTCGTCCACTGTCTTGAGGGCCTTGATCTCCCTCATCGCAGCGGTGTAGCGTTCCAGCAGTTTCTGCACATAGAAAACGGTGTCGAAAACCGTCACGGGGGTGCTGCAGCTTTGGCACGGCACCTGCGTTCCAGCGGTGGCTGCTTCGCCCACGTGGCCACATCGGTTGCATCGGTAAATCGGCATACGGAACGATCCCCCTCTGAGCTGCGTTTTTAGAGTTTCCAGGCAACGTGACACGCTTTCGACCCGGACGGTCGGCCTGGGCTAGCCCTTGTGGGGCCGAATCGCACTCTTGGGTCGGAACCCCTTGCACACTTCGTCGTGGGTCTCCAGGTAGGGGCCACCAATGAGGTCGATGCAATAGGGCACAGCGGCAAAAATGCCGTTGACCTTCTGCGTGCCGTCGGGGTTCTTGAGGCCTTCCAGGGTTTCTGCGATGGCTTTCGGTTGGCCGGGCAGGTTGATGATCAGGCTTTGCCCGCGGATCACCGCCACCTGGCGCGACAGAATGGCGGTGGGCACAAAGGTCAGGCTGATCTGGCGCATCTGCTCGCCGAACCCTGGCATCACCTTGTGTGCCACAGCCATCGTGGCTTCGGGCGTCACATCGCGCAAGGCGGGGCCAGTGCCGCCGGTGGTCAACACCAGTGAGCAGCCTGCATCGACCAGTTCGACCAGGGTGGCGCTGATGGTGTCGACTTCATCCGGGATCAGGCGCGCATCGAAGGTGATGGGATTTTTGAGGGCGCGGGTCAGCCAGTCCTTCAGGGCTGGCAGGCCCTGGTCCTGGTAGACACCGGAGCTGGCGCGGTCGCTGATGGAGACGACGCCGATGCGCACCGGATCGGGTGTTTGGGTTTCTTGGGGCATGGTGTTCAGGCTTGCTCTTCGTCGGGATCGATGTCCACCTCGTCGCCGTCCTTGCTCAGGGCGGTGCGCACAATCTGGAAGATTTCTCTGTAGGCCTTGCCGTGGCGCACGGCCTCGCCGGCGCGCTCCAGTGCTGCGTTCGCCTGCGCGTCTTTTCGGGCCTGGCGAATGAGTGCGCGCAGGTTCTGCACATCCGCATCAGGAACACTGCTCAGCCAGCGGGTGAGGGCGTCGTCGTCGGCGATCAGCTGGTCCCGCCATTGTTCGGCCTGGTGCAGGGCCAGGGTGGCGCTGGCCGATGGTTTTCGCTGTTCTTCGATCGCTGCCTCGATGGCGGCGATGGCGTCCTCGTCGAGCCGGCGCATCAGCTTGCCGATGTACTGCATCTGCCGGCGCCGGCCTTCGAAGTTCGTGATGCGCTTGGCTTCATTGACCGCGTCGGTCAGTTTCTCGGACAGATCCAGCGTTTCGCTCAGTCTGGTGAGGGCGGGTACCCCCAGGGTGAGCAGGCTTTCGCCCAGCGACTGCAGGTGGTCGCTGTGCTTCTTCATGTCGGTCTTGCTCATGTCGGTCGAACCCTTGAGCTCGCGCTTGAGCTCCAGGTCGAGCTCGCTGCCCTCGGCGACGAAATGGCCTCGGACGTAATAGCCTTTGGTGGGTTTGCGGGACATGGATCTCTTAAAGTGGGCTTAGCGCATCGTGCAGCGGCCATGGGGGGCGGCAAGTATCATAGCCGTCGACATGAAAAAAGCCCCATCACCCCTGGTTCAAGCCCCTTTCACCCCAGCTTCCGCTTCAATGCGCGAGCCGCTGCCCGGCTTTCAGTATGCACGCAGCCAGTTCGAGGAGCTGGTTGACCTCGCCCTGGCGCATGCCAGACAGCTGGGTGCTGCCGACGCAGCCGCCGAAGTCTCCGAAGGAGCAGGCCTGAGCGTGTCGGTTCGCAAGGGCGAACTGGAGAACGTGGAGCGCAATCGCGACAAGTCGCTCGGCATCACGGTCTACCTGGGCCGCAAGCGGGGCAACGCCTCCACTTCCGATTTTTCGCCTGCTGCCGTGCGCCAGACGGTGCAGGCGGCTTATGACATCGCCCGTTTCACCGCAGAAGACCCGGTGGCCGGCCTGCCCGATCCGGAGGACGTGGCCGACACCTACGCCGACCTGGACCTGTTCCACCCCTGGGCTATCAGTTCGGAAGAAGCCATGCACATTGCACTGGCCTGCGAGGCGGCGGCGTTTGCCACCAGCCGCAAGATCAACAACAGCGAAGGTGCAGGGGTTTCTGCCCAGCAGTCGCACTTCTTCACTGCCCACATGCGCGGTGGCGAGCGCGGGCGTCCCGGCATCTTCAGTGGCGGTTACGCCAGCTCGCGTCACAGCCTGTCGGTGGCGCCGATTGCCGGCAAGGGGGCGAACATGCAGCGAGATCACTGGTACAGCTCACAACGCGCGCCGCAAGACCTGGCCACCCCCCAGGCGGTGGGGCGCTATGCCGCTGAACGCACGCTGGCGCGCCTGAATGGCCGCAAGATCGCCACCACCGAATGCCCGGTGCTGTTCGAATCCCCCTTGGCGGCCGGTCTGCTGGGTGCCTACGTGCAGGCCACCAGTGGCGGGGCGCTCTACCGCAAGACCACCTTCCTCAATGACAGTCTCGGCAAACGTGTGCTGGCCAGGCACCTGGACATCGTCGAGGATCCGCACGTGATCAACGGCAAGGGCAGCGCGCCGTTTGATGACGAAGGTGTGCGCACCGCGCGGCGCAAGGTGCTCAGCGCTGGAAAGGTACAGGGCTATTTTTTGTCCACCTATTCGGCCCGCAAGCTGGGCATGCGAACCACAGGCAATGCCGGTGGATCACACAACCTCACCCTGACCAGCCGCCTGACCCAGCCGGGTGACGACCTGCGGGCCATGCTCAAGAAACTGGGACGGGGTCTGTTCGTGACCGAATTGATGGGACAAGGCGTCAATTACGTGACCGGCGATTACTCCCGCGGTGCTTCGGGTTACTGGGTGGAAAACGGCGAAATCGCCTACCCCGTGCAGGAGATCACCATTGCCGGCAATCTAAAGGACATGTTCATGGGCATGGATGCGGTGGGCAGCGATGCCTACAACTATGGTGCCAAGACCGTGGGATCGATTCTCATCAACCGCATGAAGGTGGCCGGGAGCTGATCCTGAAACGCTGGCATGCGCGCAGTCACTGCGTCGGCCTTTGACCCCTTTCAGACCCGTTGTGATCGATGCGCCCTGAAGCACTGGCCTTGCTGGCGGCTGCCTGCTGGGCGGTATCGAGCCTTTTTTCTGCGTTGCCCGCGCAGCGCCTGGGCGCTTTTGCGTTCAGCCGTTGGCGCATGTTGTTTGCGAGCCTGTTGCTCTGGGCGCTGGCCTTGATGGGCGGCGGCTGGCGCAGCCTGGATGCGTCGGCCATGGGTTTGCTTGCACTCTCAGGCCTGATCGGCATCTTCATTGGCGACACCGCGCTGTTTGCCTGCATGAACCGCCTGGGGCCTCGGCGTTCGGGCGTGCTGTTTGCCACCCACGCATTGTTTTCAGCGGTGCTGGCGTGGGCGTTCCTGAGCGAAGTGATCTGGGGCTGGGCGCTGCTGGGCAGTGGCCTGCTGGTGGGTGGCGTGATGATGGCCATTGTCTGGGGCAAGCGCAGCGACGAATTGCATGGCTGGGAGCAGACGCGCGGCCCCCTGGCAGTGGGTGTGGGGTTGGGGCTGCTGGCAGCGCTGTGTCAGTCGGTGGCCACCCTGATGCTCAAACCTTTGATGACGACCGGCATCGACGCCGTGGCCGCCAGTGCCGTTCGGATGAGCATGGCGCTGGCGGCCCACGCCATCTTGCTGGCATTGGGCTGGCAGGCGGCCAAGGCCAGGGCACCTTTGCGCTTGAGCGATGCCGGGCTCATCTTCATGAGCGCCGCAGTGGCCATGGCGCTGGGCATGACGCTGATACTGGAAGCCATGCGGCACGGCCAGGCCGGCCTCGTGGCCGTTCTTTCCTCGGTCACACCCATCATGATCCTGCCGCTGCTCTGGCTGGTGTACCGTCGCCGGCCAGCCATGGGCGCCTGGCTGGGGGCCGTGGTGGCCGTTGTCGGTACCGCACTGATCCTCTGAGCCACTTGCGCTGTATTGGTGAGGGGGGCTCAGCCCTGAAAGCTCCAAGGCCTGTCAGAGGCAGGGTGCTTTGGTGCAGCGCAGGCCCGGGCAGCCCGTTTGCGAGCTGTGTTCCTTCGCGCCTTCAGGATGAACAACTGATCTCGATCTCGCGGGCCCAGTCGGGCGGGAAAGCCGTCAGGTCGTCCTCGCCCTCTCGTTCGTCAAACGGTGCGGCCAGTGCCTTCAAAAGACGATCCACCTCGCTGAAGTCACCTCGCTGGGCCTGCTCGATGGCGATCTGGCCCAGGTGGTTGCGCAGCACGATGCGTGGATTGACCTGACGCATCGCAGCCGCCGTGGCATCAAGAGCGTATCCGGGCTGTGCCATCAGGCGCTCTTTCCATCGCGAGGCCCAGGCATCGAAGGCTTCGCGCTGGAGGAACAGATCGCGCACCGGCTCCATCGGCCCAGCCACGGCGCCGCACAGGCGACGGAAGAAGATGGTGAAGTCCACGGCGTCCTTGGCCATGAGCTGCATCAGCGACTCGACGAGTTCGGTGTCGCCGGCCAGGACCGACGCCAGACCCAGCTTGGCACCCATGCGGCGTTGCTGTTCGGCAGGGAACAGGGCCTTGTAAGGCTCCAGCGCATCCAGTGCCTGCTGCTGGTCGTCCATCAAGGGCAGCAGCGCCTGACCCAGCGCGAACAGGTTCCAGTAGGCGATATTGGGTTGTCGCATGTAGGCGTAGCGTCCGCCGGTGTCGCTGTGGTTGCAGATGTGCGCCGGATTGAACGCGTCGAGAAACTGGAACGGACCGTAGTCGATGGTCAGGCCCAGAATGCTCATGTTGTCGGTGTTCATCACACCATGGCAGAAACCCACGGCTTGCCATTGCGCCACCATCTGGGCAGTGCGCGCGCTCACGGCCTCCAGCAGCGCGGCGTAGGGATTGCCCGGTGCTTCGCGGCAGGCTGGATAGAACCGGTCGATCACGAAGTCGGCGAGCTGGCGCATCTCGCCATGCTGGCCACCGTGCGAAAAATGTTCGAAGTGGCCGAAACGGATGAAACTGGGCGCCACGCGGGTGACAACCGCGGCGGTCTCGACCGTTTCGCGGTAGACCGGCGAGGGTGAACCTGTCACGCAAAGCGCGCGGCTGGTGGGAATGCCCAGGCCATGCATCGCCTCGCTGCACAGGAATTCACGAATCGAACTGCGCAGCACCGCTCGACCATCTCCCATTCGGGAATAGGGCGTGAGGCCGGCCCCTTTGAGTTGCACTTCATGCGGGCCAGAGGCCGTGTCCACCTCACCCAGCAGGATGGCACGGCCATCGCCCAACTGGCCGGCCCAGTGGCCGAACTGGTGGCCGCTGTACACACTGGCCAGCGGGCGCGTTCCCGCAATGGGCAGGTTGCCGGTGAGGGCATCGAGAGCGGCGGGCGATGTGAGCCAGGCCCGGTCCAGGTCCAGCAGGTCGGCCACCGCAGGGCTTGTACCCACCCAGTGTGGGGCGGGAAGTGGCGTCGGCGAGAGCAGGGTGTAGAAGGCTTCGCCCAGATCAGCGAAACGGTTGTGCCAGGCCAGGCCGAGATCCAGGCTGGCGGCCATGTCAACGGGTCGGTTCATGGCCGCCATTGTCCCCTTCGCACCAGACATGACCAGGCGCAGGGTCAATCCGGGGTGGCGACGGGCAGGTCATGTCCCGGAATCGACAGCGAAGCGTTCCCTCCCGTGGAACCCCTCGTTCATTGTGCGAAGCAAAGCGCTACGATGAAGCCGATTTCAACACTTTCACTGACAGGAGACATCCCATGCTGGGCCAGATGCAGAGCCAACCCCTTCTCATTTCTTCGCTGATCGTGCACGCCGAACGGCACCATGCCAGCGGCGAGATCGTTTCCCGCCGGGTGGAGGGTGACATCCACCGCACCACCTGGGGCCAGATTGCCCAGCGCTCGCGCCAGGTTGCCCATGCGCTGGATGGGCTCGGACTGGCCTTTGGTGACCGGGTGGCCACCTTGGCCTGGAACGGCTACCGCCATCTGGAACTTTACTTCGGCGTGAGCGGTACCGGCCGGGTGCTGCACACGCTCAACCCCCGCCTGCATCCCGAACAGCTGGCCTGGATCGTGAACCACGCCGAAGACAGTGCGGTCTGCTTTGACATGACCTTTCTGCCGCTGGTGCAGGCGGTGGCGGCCAAGTGTCCAACCGTGAAGCACTGGATCGCGCTGTGCGACGCCGACAAGCTTCCTGCCGACAGTGGCATCGCCGGCCTGCAGAGCTATGAGGCCTGGATGGGCGCGTGCCCCACCGACTACCAGTGGCCCGAGTTCGACGAAAACAGCGCCTCCAGCATGTGCTACACGAGTGGCACCACGGGCAACCCCAAGGCTGCGCTGTATTCGCATCGCTCCACCATCCTGCATGCCTACAGCGGTGCCTTGCCCGACTCGCTCAACCTCAGTGCGCGCGACAGTGTGTTGCCGGTGGTTCCCATGTTCCACGTCAACGCCTGGGGCATTCCCTATTCGGCTGCGGCCACGGGCTGCAAGCTGGTGTTTCCTGGCCCGGCAATGGACGGCAAGTCGATCTACGAACTGCTGGAAAGCGAAAAGGTGACGATGGCGGCAGGTGTGCCCACGGTCTGGCAGATGCTGCTCGGCCACCTGCAGCAGAACAACCTCAAGTTCGGCACGCTCAAGCGCACGGTGATCGGCGGCTCGGCCTGCCCGCCGGCCATGATCCACGCCTTCAATGACACCTACGGCGTCACCGTGCTGCACGCCTGGGGCATGACCGAAATGTCGCCGCTGGGCACCGTGTGCACACTGAAAAACCCGCAACTGGCCTTGCCGCCCGAAGAGCAGACCAAGGTGCTGCTCAAGCAGGGCCGTGCGGTGTACGGCGTCGACATGAAGATCGTCGACGAATCGGGCAAGGAACTGCCATGGGACGGAAAAAGCTACGGCGATCTGCTGGTGCGCGGCCCCTGGATCATTGCCAGTTACTTCAAGGGCGAGGGCGGCGACCCGCTGCGCTACGACGCACATGGCAAGGGCTGGTTTCCCACCGGCGACGTGGCCACCATCGACGCCGACGGCTTCATGCAGATCACCGACCGCAGCAAGGACGTGATCAAGTCCGGTGGCGAATGGATCAGCTCCATCGATGTGGAGAACATTGCCATGGCCCACCCTTCGGTGGCCATGGCCGCCTGTGTGGGCATGAAACATCCCAAGTGGGACGAACGGCCCATCGTGGTGGTGGTGAAGAAGCCGGGTGCCGAGGTCACGCGCGAAGAATTGCTGGCGTTTTACGAAGGCAAGATTGCCAAGTGGCAGATCCCGGACGATGTGGTGTTTGTGGACGCGATTCCTCTGGGGGCCACCGGCAAGATGCAAAAGATGAATTTGCGCCAACAACTCAGAGACTACGTGCTTCCGACGGCATGAGTCAGTCAGGCGGGCCCATGTCTGCGCCGATGCAGCCTCAGTGGGTTGCGGGCTGGCCGCATTGTCTGAAGGCCACCTGCATCGGGCTGGCCGTTCTGTGGAGCACAACCCCAGCGGTGGCCGACGGTCCCCTTGCAGGTCAGACTGTGCGCATCGCCTTCATCGACCCGCTTTCGGGGCCGGTGGCCGATATCGGTCGCAACGGCCTGCGCAGCTGGCAGTTCATGGCAGAGCACAAGAGCGGTGCAGGCAATCCGGCAGGGGTGCGCTTTCTGGTGGCCGGGTTCGACAACAAGGGTTCGCCGCAAGAAAGCCTCAATGTGCTGAAAGTGGCGATCGACCAGGGATTTCGGTACATCGTTCAAGGCAACAGTTCGGGTGCGGCGGCAGCGTTGAGCGATGCGGTGACCCGTCACAACGCCCATCAGCCCGACAAGGCGGTTGTGTTCATCAACTACGCGGCCATGGACCCGGCGCTGACCAATGAAAAATGCAGTTTCTGGCACTTCCGCATCGATGCCGACACCTCGATGAAGATGCGTGCGCTGACCGGTTTTCTGATGCAGCAGCCGCACCTGAAAAAAGTGTATCTGCTGAACCAGAATTACGCGCACGGGCAGCAGGTCTCGTTGTACTTCCGTCAGGAGGTTGCACGCCAGCGGGCAGACGTCACGGTGGTGGGCGATACGCTGCATTCGCCTTTTCAGGTCGATGACTTCAGGCCCTATGTGCAACGCATCAAGGAATCGGGCGCGCAAGCGGTCATCACGGGCAACTGGGGCGTGGACATGCGCCGGCTGGTGCAGGCCCTGCAGGAAGAGGGCATGACGCTGCCCCTGTTTGCCTACTATCCCGCTCTCAAGGGCACACCGACCGCGCTGGCCCGTGCGTCAACCACCATACCGGTCTATCAGATTGCCTACAGCCACACCAACCAGGAAGCACCTGTGGCGGCGATCGCCACCCACTTTCGTAAACGGTATGGCGAGGATCTTGTGGTTCTGGCCAGCTACGACGGGCTTGAAATGCTGGGGCAGGCCATGAAGCACATGGGGACCACCGATCCCGCCCGTGTGGCGACCCGTCTCAGCGGCATGATCTTTCAGGGATTCAATGGTCCCGTGCAAATGCGGGCCGACGATCACCAGTTGCAGAAGGGCATCTACATCTCGCGCTGGCAGAAGGTCGACAACGCATTTCCCACTGGAGCCGAAGGAACCGACCACACCTTCGCGCCGGTGCAGTTCCTGCCCGGGTCCGAGATCACCGGCAGCACCAGCTGCCAGATGCAGCGACCCTGAGCACCCATGCATGGCACCTCCCCTCCAAGCCCCCGCCCGCGCATCCGCCTTTGCCAATGCCCATCCTCCCTTCTGTCGGTCCTCGGAGCAAAGACAGTCGCCTGTGCGATAGGCGCTAGGGGCAATCCCTGAGGGCCGCAGGGCACCACGCTTGTAAGCTAGACGTCAACCACCCCAACCACAGGAGACAACCCATGAAATTCGCGTTGAAAGCCCTCACGGGCGCCGCTCTGTTGACCTGCGCATTTGCGGTCCACGCCCAGAAGGGCGAGACCGTCAAGATCGCCTGGATCGACCCGCAGACCGGCCTGATGGGCCCGGTTGGCAACAACCAGCTGCGCAGCTGGCAGTTCTTCGCCGAGAAGTTCAATGTCAACAACGCTGCGGGCGTGAAGTTTGAAGTGGTCGGATTCGACAACAAGCTGAGCCCGGCCGAGAGTCTGACGGCACTGCAGGCCGCCATCGACCAGGGTGTTCGCTACATTGCCCAGGGCAACGGTTCTTCGGTGGCGGGTGCATTGATCGATGCCGTCAACCGCCACAACAGCCGCAACCCCGGCAAGGAAGTGATCTTCCTGAACTACGCGGCGGTCGACCCCGACTTCACCAACAGCAAGTGCAGCTACTGGCACTTCCGCTTTGACGCCGACACATCCATGAAGATGGAAGCGCTCACGACCTACATGAAGGAAAAGACCGACGTCAAAAAGGTCTACCTCTTCAACCAGAACTACTCCCACGGCCAGCAGGTGGCCAAGTTCGCCAAGGAGAACCTCAAGCGCAAGCGCCCTGACATCGAGATCGTGGGCGAAGAACTCCACCCGCTGGCCCAGGTGCGCGACTTTGCTCCCTACATTGCCAAGATCCGGGCAGCCGGCGCAGACACCGTGATCACCGGCAACTGGGGATCCGACCTGGCCCTGCTGGTGAAGGCCGCCAACGAAGGTGGATACACCGGCAAGTTCTACACGTACTACACCGGCGTGACGGGCACCCCAACTGCGCTGGGCACGGGTGGCGAAGGTCGTGTGTACCAGGTGGCCTATTCGCACTACAACATGGGCGAGCCCATGAAGGGATGGATGGCCGAGTTCAAGCAGCGCTTCAACGACGACATGTACACCGCAGCCATTCCCAACGTCTACTCGGCGCTGAGCGATGCCATGGCCAAGGCCAAGTCCACCGATCCGGTCAAGGTGGCCGCTGCGCTGTCAGGATTGAAGTTCAAGGGTTTCAACGGTGAGGTGGAAATGCGCAGGACCGATCACCAGTTGCAGCAGCCGCTGTACCTGACCGTCTGGCAGAAGACCGATGCCAAGCACCCCTACAGCCCTGAGAACACCGGCATGACTTTGGCACCGGTGCAGGAGTTCCCTGCCTATGTGGCCAGCACGCCCACCAGCTGCCAGATGAAGCGTCCCTGAACGAGCCCACCCCCGCGCCGCTTGGCGTCACCCCCTTGCAGGGGGCGGCGCAAGTGGCCCGGCGGAGCCGGTTCCACCGCACTTCTGGATGGGACAACTCGCGCCGGCCAGTTGCTGGTCGGCGCGATTCTTTGACTGATTGAACGGGCCGTACTTGGTCCGCTTCCATTTTCACTCTCCCAACCGCCACGCTAACGAAAGACACCTTCATGGAGTTCTTCATCATCTCCATGCTCAACGGGCTGAGCTACGGGCTCTTGTTGTTCATGTTGAGCTCGGGCCTGACGCTGATCTTCAGCATGATGGGTGTGCTGAACTTCGCGCATGCCAGTTTCTACATGGTGGGCGCCTACATCGGCTACACGCTGGCCCAGACGCTGGGTTTCTGGCCGGCATTGGTGCTGGCGCCCGTGATTGTGGGCTTGCTGGGTGCCTTGTTCGAAAAACTCAGCCTGCGCAAGGTGCACAAGTACGGTCACGTGCCCGAGTTGCTCGTGACCTTCGGGCTGTCCTACATCATTCTGGAACTGGTCCAGCTGGTCTGGGGACGCACGTCGGTGGAGTTCCGGCCACCCGAGCTGTTGCAAGGGCCTGCTTTCACGCTGCTGAACCACGCCACCGACGGCCTGAGTCTGGTGATGGGTCGCGCACCCGCCGAGCTGTGTGGCGCAGCCGCGCAGACCATGTGTTCACCATTTCCCGCCACGCGCGCCTTCATGATGCTGGTGGCTGTTGTGATGCTGGCCAGCGTCTGGCTGCTGCTCACCCGCACCCGTGTCGGTCTGGTGATCCAGGCCGCACTCACGCACCCGGAAACCGTGGAGAGCCTGGGCCACAACGTGCCGCGTGTGTTCATGCTGGTGTTTGGCGCGGGCACGGGCCTGGCCGGTCTGGCCGGCGTGATCGGAGGCAGCACCTTCGTGACCGAACCCGCCATGGCCCACACCCTGGGGTCGTTGATTTTCGTGGTGGTGGTGGTGGGTGGCCTGGGGTCGCTTTCAGGGGCGTTTCTGGCGTCCGTGCTCATTGGCGTGATCCAGACCTTTGCTGTTGCGCTGGACCATTCCCTGCTGGGGCTGGCGCAGAGCGTGGGCCTGCAGTTGTCTGACGCCTGGAGCAACAACTCGCTGCTCAGGCTCACGATCTCGCAAGTGGCGCCGATCCTGCCGTACCTGTTCCTGGTGCTGGTCCTGATTTTCCGGCCCCGAGGGCTGCTCGGTACAAGAGATACCTGACGGCATCTCCAAGCCAAATATTCCACTGGTTGCTGCCCGCAAGGGCAGCCGGTCCTACACCGAAAGGCGCAACGTGCAGCCCTCTACAACGTCTGTCATCACCCCTGCTCACTACAGCTTCAAGCCCTACAACATCGGCCGCTGGATCACCTGGGGCCTGTTTGCCGTGGTGCTGCTGTTCGCCCCCCAGGTTTTCACCAGCAACCTGTCCATCACCATGCTGGCGCAGATGGGTATCGCCATCATCGCCTGCCTGTCCTACAACATGCTGCTGGGCCAGGGCGGCATGCTCAGCTTCGGGCATGCGGTGTACACCGGCCTGGGCTCGTACGTGGCAATCCACGCGCTGCTCAAGGCGTCCGAGGGCGTCATGGCACTGCCGGTCAGTCTGATTCCGCTCGTCGGTGGCGTGGCTGGCCTTTTCTTTGCCCTGTTGTTTGGCTATGTGACCACCAAGAAAGCAGGCACCACCTTTGCCATGATCACGCTGGGCATGGCCGAGCTGGTGTTCGCGATGTCGCTCATGTTCTCCGAGTTCTTCGGCGGCGAAGCCGGTATCTCTGCCGACCGCGTGGTGGGTGATTCGGTCATGGGTATCACCTACGGACCGGGCGTGCAGGTGTACTACCTGATCGCGGTCTACACCTTCGTGAGCGTGGCGCTGATGTTCGCCTTCACCCGCACACCGCTGGGGCGCATTCTCAATGCGGTGCGCGACAACCCCGAACGCGTGGAATTCATCGGATACAACACCCAGATGGTGCGCTACCTTGCGTTCATCATTGCGGGCTTCTTTGCCGGCATCTCGGGCGGTCTGGCCGCCATTCAGTTCGAAATCGTCACCGCTGAGGTGGTGGGCCCGATTCGCTCTGGCGGCTACTTGCTGTTCACTTTCCTGGGAGGCGCCACCTTCTTCTTCGGTCCCATCATTGGCGGCATCCTGATGGTGCTGGCCTTTGTGCTGTTCTCCGAGATCACCAAAGCCTGGCTGCTGTACCTGGGCCTGATCTTCCTGTTCATGGTGATGTACGCGCCCGGCGGCATCGCCAGCCTGATCATGATGAACCTGCGGGTGGCGGCCTTTGGGCGGTTGCGTGAGCTCTGGGTGAGCTACCTGGCGCTGACCGTGACGGCGCTCGTGGTGCTGGTGGGAGCGGGGGCCATGATTGAAATGGTCTATCACCTGCAACTGAGTACGGCCATGGGCGACACCGTGCAGTTCCTGGGCGTGACGCTGCATGCGCTGGAGCCTTCGAACTGGGTGGGGGCTTTGTTGGTGGCGCTCACCGGGCTGGGTCTGTTCGAGATCACGCGCCGGGCTTTCCTGAAGCAGTGGAGCGACATCCAGACCGACATTGAAAAAGAAATCAAGCGACGGGAAACCCAATGACCGAAACCTTCATGGAACCTTCTTCTGCTTCGTCGGCCACGGGTGGGTTTGCTTTGGAGTTGCGCGACCTGCGCAAGAGCTTTGGCAAGACCGAAATCATTCGCGGCGTGAATCTGGCGGTGAGCCCAGGCGAGCGCGTGGGCATCATCGGCCCCAATGGCGCTGGCAAGTCCACGTTGTTCAACCTTATCTCCGGCAGGTTTGAGCCCACCAGTGGCGACGTGCTGCTGGGTGGTCAGCGCATCAACGGCAAGAAGCCATTCGAGATCAACCGAATGGGGCTCTCGCGCAGCTTCCAGATCACCAACATTTTCCCCAAGCTCAGTGTGTTCGAGAACCTGCGCTGTGGTGTGTTGTGGAGCCTGGGATACAAGTACACGCTGTTCCGCTTCCTGGCCGACCTTGACGACGCCAACCAGCGCGCCGAGGAGTTGATGCACATGATCCGGCTGGACAAGAAGCGCGACGTGCTGGCCATGAACCTCACCTATGCCGAGCAGCGCGCGCTGGAGATCGGCATCACCATCGCAGGCGGCGCGGGTGTGATCCTGCTGGACGAACCCACCGCAGGCATGAGCAAGAGCGAGACCTCGCGGTTCATCGAGCTGATCCGTGAAGTGACCGTGGGCAAGACCCTGCTCACGGTGGAGCACGACATGGGCGTGGTGTTCGGCCTGGCCGACAAGATCGCCGTGGTGGTTTATGGCGAAGTGCTGGCTTTCGACGCGCCCGAAGCGGTGCGTGCCAATCCGCGCGTGCAGGAGGCTTATCTGGGCTCCGTGCTTGCCGATCAACAAGCCGCTGGGCATTGAGGGAGCGCACATCATGTTGAAGATCGACAACCTCCACGCCTACTACGGCAAGAGCCACGTGCTGCACGGCGTGGGATTCGAGGTCGGCAAGGGCGAAATCGTCGCCTTGCTGGGCCGCAACGGATCGGGCCGCTCCACCACCGCCAAGGCCATCATGGGCCTGGTGGATGCCACGGGCACCATTGAATGGCAGGGCAAGCCTGTGCTGGGAAAAAAGCCGTTCGAGATCGCCCATCTGGGCCTCGGCTATGTGCCCGAGAACCGCGATATCTTTCCCAAGCTCACCGTGCACCAGAATCTGATGTTGGGACAAAAAGGCAGTGGCAAAGGATCGCGCTGGGATTTTGAAGACATGTACACCATGTTCCCGCGTCTGAAGGAGCGCCAGCACACCGAAGCGGGTGTGCTCTCCGGTGGCGAGCAGCAGATGCTCACGCTGTGCCGCACGCTCATGGGCGACCCGGACCTCATCATCATCGACGAGCCCACCGAAGGACTGGCACCCAAGATCGTGGAGCTGGTGGCCGAATACCTGCAAAAGCTCAAGGGACGCGGTGTGTCGGTGCTGCTGATCGAGCAGAAACTCACCATTGCCATGAGCATTTCCGACCGCGCTCTGGTCATGGGCCACGGCAGTATCGTGTTTCAGGGCACGCCAGAGGGATTGAAGGCCGATCCCTATACGCGGAAGGAGTGGCTGGAGGTTTAGGTACCCCCCCGCGCCGCTTCGCGTCACCCCCCCAGGGGGGCGCCATCAGCAGTCCGGCGAAGCCGGTTCCGCGCTGGCACTGGATGGGTCCTCGCGCTCCGGACTCGCTGACTCTCTTGCTCTGTAGATTCTTCCGGTTGCATGTTGGTTTGATGTGCGGTAGCCCTGATCTTTGTTCTTTGATTCAATGACTCTCTTGCGACATCTCGCACTTGTCGCAACGCAGCAATTCCCTAAAATCGCACGATCGTTCGTTTTTCTGAACGCGAATTCCCACCCGATCCATACAGAGGAGATTCCATGACCGCTGAGTACCAGGTCCACGGCGATGTGGCCGTCATTGCACTGAACAACCCGCCGGTCAACGGACTGGGATTGTCCACCCGTCAGGCCATTGTGGAAGGCCTGGAGATGGCCGAGGCCGATCCGGCGGTCAAGGCCATCGTGCTGACCGGTGCGGGCAAGGCCTTTTCAGGGGGCGCCGACATTCGCGAGTTCGGCTCGCCCAAGGCAATCCAGGAGCCCAACCTGCTGAGCGTGATCATCCGGGTGGAAAACACCACCAAGCCGGTGATCGCGGCGGTGCACAGTGTGTGCATGGGCGGCGGGCTGGAGCTGGCGCTGGGGGCGCACTACCGCATTGCGGCACCGGGTTGTTCCGTGGCCCTGCCGGAAGTGAAGCTGGGCCTGATCCCCGGCGCTGGTGGCACGCAGCGCCTTCCGCGCGTGCTGGGCGTGGAAGCTGCGCTGAACATGATCGTCAGCGGCGAACCGGTCAAGAGCGAGATGCTGGCCCAGTTGCCCGGCCAGAAGCTGTTCGACAAGCTGTCCGCCTCGGCAGAATCGCTGGCCGAAGAAGCCACCGCTTTCGCCCGCGAGATGGCCGCCAAGCACGCCGATGGTTCGGCCTTCCCGCTGGTGCGCAACCTGCCCTGCAAGCACAAGGACGGCGACGCCTACTTCCAGTTCGCGCGCAACATGGTCAAAGGCATGGCCAAGAACTTCCCTGCGCCTGCCAAGTGCGTGGACGCCGTGGAAGCCGCCACCAAGAAGAAGTTCACCGATGGCATGACCTTCGAGCGTGAGATCTTCATCAACCTGATGTGGACGCCCGAGTGCAAGTCGCTGCGCCACCTGTTCACGGCCGAGCGTGCCGCCAGCAAGATCCCCGATGTGCCTGAAGACACGCCCAAGCGCGCCATCGAATCGGTGGCTGTGATTGGCGCCGGCACCATGGGCGGCGGCATTTCCATGAACTTTCTCAACGCCGGCATTCCGGTGAAGATTCTGGAGATGAAGCAGGAAGCGCTGGACCGTGGCATCGGCGTCATCCGCAAGAACTACGAAGCCCAGGTGAAGAAGGGCAAGCTCAAGCAGGACAAGTACGAGCAGCGCATGAGCCTGCTGAGCACCACGCTGAGCTACGACGAAATCGGCTCGGCAGACTTGGTGATTGAAGCCGTGTTCGAAGAGATCGGCGTGAAAGAAGCGGTGTTCAAGGAACTCGACCGCGTGATGAAGCCCGGCGCGATCCTGGCCTCCAACACCTCCACGCTCGACGTCAACAGAATCGCCAACTTCACCCAGCGCCCGCAAGACGTGGTGGGCCTGCACTTCTTCAGCCCCGCCAACGTGATGAAGTTGCTGGAAGTGGTGCGCGGTGAAGCCACCGCCAAGGACGTTCTGGCCACGGTGATGGCCGTGGCCAAGAAAATCAAGAAGACAGCAGTGGTGTCCGGCGTGTGTGACGGCTTCATTGGCAACCGCATGATCGAGCAGTACGGGCGCCAGGGCGGCTTCCTGCTGGACGAAGGCTGCACGCCCCAGCAGGTCGACAAGGCGATGGAGAAGTTCGGCATGGCCATGGGTCCGTTCCGCATGGGCGACCTGGCCGGCAACGACATCGGCTGGGCGATCCGCAAGCGCCGCTACGAAGAAAAGCCGGACATGAAGTACAGCAAGACCGCCGACCTGCTGTGCGAAAAAGGCCGCTTTGGCCAGAAGACCGGCGCCGGCTGGTACGACTACGTGCCTGGCAAGCGCGATGCGATCCCGAACGCCGAGGTGGAGCAGATGATCGCCGACCACCGCAAGTCGCTGGGCATCACACCGCGCAAGATCTCTGATGAGGAGATCGTGCAGCGCCTGGTGTTCAGCCTGGTCAATGAAGCCGCGCACATCCTGGAAGAAGGCATTGCCAACAAGGCCAGCGACATCGACGTGGTCTACATTTTCGGCTACGGCTTCCCGGTGTACCGCGGCGGCCCTTTGAACTACGCCAACGAGGTGGGCCTGTTCAATGTGGTGCAGGCCATGAAGCGCTTTGCCAAGAACCCGCTGGACGACGCGAAGTTCTGGGAGCCGGCTCCTTTGCTCGCCAGGCTGGCTGCCGAAGGCAAAACCTTCTGAAGTTCATGAACGCCCCCCTGCGCCGCTTCGCGTCTTCCCCACTGAGGGGGGACGCTCCCTGTGGCCCGGCAAAGCCGGTTTCACGGGAGCGCTGGGTCGCTTCCCCTCGTTGCCGCGTCGCGCCCTGCAGTTCATACACCCACAAGATCACCAGGAACCCATCATGACCAACGCCGTCATCGTCTCTACCGCCCGCACGCCCCTGACCAAAAGCTGGAAGGGCGCCTTCAACATGACCCACGGTGCCACGCTTGGTGGCCACGCGGTGCAGCACGCTGTACAGCGCGCCGGCATCGACGCCGCTGAAGTCGAAGACGTGATCATGGGCTGCGCCAACCCCGAAGGCGCGACCGGCATGAACATCGCGCGCCAGATCGCGCTCAAGGCCGGCATGCCCATCACCGTTTCCGGCATGACTGTGAATCGCTTCTGTTCTTCCGGCCTGCAGACCATTGCCCTGGCCGCCCAGCGCATCATCGCAGGCGAAGGCCAGGTGTACGTGGCCGGTGGTGTGGAGAGCATTTCCTGCGTGCAGCAGGAGATGAACTTGCACATGCTCAAGGACCTCGCACTGGAGAAGCAGAAACCCGAGATCTACTGGAACATGCTGCAGACCGCCGAACAGGTCGCCAAGCGCTACAACATCTCCCGCGAAGCCATGGACGAGTACGGCGCTGCCAGCCAGCAACGCGCCACGGCCGCACTGGAAGCGGGCCTCTTCAAGGACGAGATCGCCCCCATCACCGTGACCGCCGGCGTGGCCGACAAGGTCATGGGCCTGATGACCAAGCAGGTCACGGTCGAGAACGACGAAGGCATCCGCGCTGGCACCACCAAGGAAGGCATTGCCGGCTTGCGTTCGGCACTGCCGGGCGGCCTGGTCACCGCCGGCAACGCCAGCCAGTTCAGCGACGGCGCAGGCGCCTGCGTACTGATGGACGAAGCCCTGGCCGAGAAGCGCGGCCTGAAACCCCTGGGCCGTTTCCTCGGCTTTGCGGTGGCCGGTTGCGAGCCTGACGAAATGGGCATCGGCCCGGTGTTTGCCATCCCCAAGGTGCTTGCGCGCCTGGGCCTGAAGGTCAGCGACATCGACCTGTGGGAACTCAACGAAGCCTTCGCGGTGCAGGTGATCTACTGCCGCGACAAGCTGGGCATTCCGGGCGACAGGCTCAACGTCAACGGTGGCGCCATTGCGGTGGGTCACCCCTACGGTGTGTCGGGCCAGCGCCTGACCGGCCACGCGCTCATCGAAGGCAAGCGCCGCGGTGCCAAGCGCGTCTGCGTGACGATGTGCATCGGCGGTGGCATGGGTGCTGCCGGGGTATTTGAAGTGCTCTGACGAGCACCCCCCGCGCCGCTTCGCGTCACCCCCCAGAGGGGGGCGATGCCAGTGGCCCGGCAAAGCCGGTTCCACGGCATCTCTGGACTCAGGCCCGCGCTCCGGAGATGGCGCAGGGTTTGAGAGTTTTGTTGATCGGTTTCATCTCGGAGCGCGCCATGAGCCTTCGCCCCACCGTCGATTTCCTGCTCTACGACTGGCTCAATGTGCCCTCGCTCAGCGAACGTGAACGTTTTGCCGACCACAGCCGCGAAACCTTTGATGCGGTGCTAGACACCTGCGAACGCATCGCGCGTGAGAAGTACGCACCGTTCAACCGGCTGGTGGACATGCAGGAGCCGCATTTCGATGGCGAGAAAGTGGTTCTTCCGCAGGCCACGCACGATGCGCAGAAGGCTTACGCTGCCTCCGGCATGCTCAGTGCGGCGCAGGACTACGAAGTGGGTGGCATGCAACTGCCCTACACCGTGGAGGCATCGGCCAACGCATTTTTTGCCATGGCGTCGGTCAGTATCGGCAGCGGCATGCTCACCACCGGCAACGCCAACCTGCTGATGGTGCATGGCACCGATGCCCAGAAGAGGGTGTTTGCACTCAATGAATTTTCAGGTCGGTTTTCCGGAACCATGTGCCTGTCCGAGCCGCAGGCCGGCTCTTCACTGAGTGACGTGGCCACGCGGGCCGTGCCCGATGGCGAAGGTTTCGAGAACGACCCGCTGGGCCCACGTTACCGACTCAGGGGCAACAAGATGTGGATCTCGGCTGGTGAACATGAGCTGACCGACAACATCATCCACCTGGTGCTGGCGAAGATCCCCGATGAAAACGGCAAACTTGTGCCTGGCACGCGCGGCATCTCGCTGTTCATCGTGCCCAAGAAAATGGTGGATACAGAAGGCCAACTGACCGGCGAGCGCAACGATGTGGCCCTGGCGGGCCTGAACCACAAATGCGGCTGGCGCGGCACCACCAACACCTTGCTGAATTTTGGCGAGGGCAAGTACCCCGTCAATGGCGAAGCCGGTGCGGTGGGCTACCTCGTCGGCGTGGCCGGCAAGGGCCTGCATTGCATGTTCCACATGATGAACGAAGCCCGCATTGGCGTGGGCCTGGCCGCCACCATGCTGGGCATGGCGGGCTACCACGCCAGCCTGGACTACGCGAAGAACCGCCCCCAGGGCCGGCCCATGGGCCCGGCCGGTAAAGACCCGGCGCAGCCGCCGGTGCGCATCATCGAACACGCGGATGTGAAGCGCATGCTGCTGGCGCAGAAGAGCTATTGCGAAGGCGCACTGGCGCTCGAACTCTATTGCGCGCGCCTGGTGGACGAGCAGCACACGGCCGATGCTGCAACTGCCGACGATGCGCGCCTGCTGCTGGAGGTGCTCACACCCATTGCCAAGAGCTGGCCCAGCGAGTGGTGCCTGGAAGCCAACTCGCTGGCCATCCAGATCCACGGTGGCTACGGCTACACGCGCGACTTCCCGGTGGAGCAATACTGGCGCGACAACCGCCTGAACATGATTCATGAAGGCACACACGGCATTCAGGGCATGGACCTGCTGGGCCGCAAGGTGCTGATGGAAAACGGCAAGGGCCTGCAACTGCTGGCCGGGCGCATCAACGCCACCATCGAGCGCGCGGTCCAGTTGCCTGAACTGGCGGCGCACGCCAACGCCCTGGGCCAGGCACTGGCGCAAGTGGGATCGGCCACCAAGGCCGCCTGGGCCACCGGCAACCCCACCGACGCGCTGGCCAACGCCGTGCCCTACATGCAGGCCTTTGGTCACACGGTGCTGGCCTGGATCTGGCTGGACGTGGCCCTGGCCGCACACGCCGCCGCAGAAAGCGCTGCCCGCACCGGCCGCCTGGCCGCCATGCGGTTCTTCTTCCATTACGAGCTACCCAAGATCGGCGCCTGGCTGCAAGTGGTGAGCAGCCGCGACCAGACCTGCGCCGCCTTGCCAGAGGAGGCTTTCTGATGCTGCACCACATCGTCATGTGGACCTTGAAGGACGAGGCCGAGGGCGAAAGAAAGGCCACCAATGTGGTCAAGGCCGCCGAGATGCTCAAGGCCTGCGCCGACATCACACCCGGCATCCTGCGCTTTGAAGTGGGCACCGCCCAGCCTGGCATGGAAGCCACCTGCGATCTGCTGCTCTGCAGCGCATTTACCGACCGCACTGCGCTGGACGCCTACCTGAACCACCCGGACCATGTGGCGATCAAGCCTTTCATGAAGGCGGTCGTCGAGTCGCGCCAGTGCTTTGACTACGAGGTTTGATCCCACCCCCGCCGCGCTGCGCGCGACCCCCTCAAGGGGGCACACCTTTGGACCGGCAAAGCCGGATCCTGGGTGTTGCTGGATGGATCAATGCGCTCCGGATGTGTGATTGCTCCAGTACGGTAGACCGCAGATGCCAAGGCCGCGCCGGTGACACACTGAAGGGTGTGAATCACCCACAATGACACACCACCTGACACCCCCAATCACAACGAGGAAGACAACATGACCCGTACCGTTTCCCAGCTTTTTGACCTCAAGGGCAAGACCGCCCTCATCACCGGCGGATCACGCGGCCTGGGCCTGCAGATGGCCCATGCACTGGGCGAAGCCGGCGCCCGCGTGCTGGTGAGTTCGCGCAAGGCCGACGACCTGGAGGCCGCCACGGCCGAACTGCAGGCCGCTGGCATCGATGCGCGCTGGGTCGCGGCCGACTGCTCCAAGGAAGAAGACATCCACCGTCTGGCCGATGAAAGCCTGCAGCGCCTGGGCGACATCGACATCCTGGTCAACAACGCCGGCGCCGCCTGGGGCGCACCCGCCGAAGACCACCCAGTGGAAGCCTGGGACAAGGTGATGAACCTCAACGTGCGCAGCTATTTCATTCTGAGTCAGGTGCTGGCCAAGCGCAGCATGATCGCGCGCAAGAGCGGCCGCATCATCAACACCGCCTCCATTGCCGGCCTGGGTGGCAACCCGTCCGGTATGAACACCATTGCTTACAACACCTCCAAGGGCGCGGTGATCAACTTCACCCGTGCGCTGGCAGCGGAATGGGGCAAATACGGCATCACGGTCAACGCCATCTGCCCGGGCTTTTTTCCCAGCAAGATGACGGTGGGCACGCTCAAGGCCATGGGTGAAGAAAAGCTGGCCGCGCACGCGCCGCTGGGCCGACTGGGTGACGACGAAGACCTGAAAGGCCTGACGGTGCTTTATGCGTCGGATGCTGGCAAGCACATCACCGGCCAGTGGCTGGCGGTGGATGGCGGGGTTTCTGTCATTACTGGCGGCTAGATTCGGCCCACCCCCGCGCCGCCTGCGGCGTCACCCCCTCAAGGGGGCGGCGCTGGCGGCCCGGCAAAGCCGGTTCCGCGGCGCCACTGGATTAAAGACACTGCACGCCATCGGTCGTATCGTTTGCCCATGAAATTTTCTGTTCGCATCCCTTTTGTTGATCTGCTGGGTTTTGAACTTCACCGCATGGAAGACGGTGAAGCCGAGATCACGTTTGCGCCAGCCGATGACCATCTCAATTCGTTTGACGTGGTGCACGGTGGCGCGAGCATGACGCTGCTGGACGTGGTGATGGCACACGCCGCGCGTTCGGTGCAGCCAGAGATGGGTTGCGTGACCATCGAGATGAAGACCAGTTTCATGCGGGCGGCCAAGGGGCCGCTCACTGCGCGGGGCAAGCTGCTGCACCGCACGGCCACCATGGCGTTCACCGAAGGCAGCATCTTCGATGCCGAAGACAAGCTGTGTTGCCATGCCACCGGCACCTTCAAGTTCGTGCCTCGCCTGCCGGTGGGCAAGGGTACCCACGAACTGAACACCTTGCGGACAGACTGATGAAGATCCAAGACTTGCCCGTTGCCCTCGTCACCGGCGCTGCCCGGGGTATCGGACTGGCCTCGGCGCGCTGGTTCCTCGCCAACGGCCACCGGGTGGTGCTGCTCGACAACGACGAGGCCACGCTGGCAGCAACCGAGGCGGCCTTGCGTCATGAAGGCATTGGCGCCGAGCGCGCGATCGCCGTACCAGCCGACGTGTCGCACCCACAGCAAGTGGACGCGGCCGTGCAGCGCACGGTCGATCATTTCGGGCACATTGATGCGCTGGTGAACAACGCCGGGGTGGCGGTGTTCAAGCCGATTGGCGAAACCAGTTTTCACGAATGGCGCTTCGTGATGGCCACCAACCTCGACGGTGCTTTTCTCATGACCCAGGCCGTTGTCCCTGTGATGCTGGAGCAGGGCGGTGGCGCGGTGGTGAACATTGCGTCCATTTCGGGCCTGCGCGCCAGCACCTTGCGCGTGGCCTATGGCACTTCCAAGGCGGCACTGATTCACCTGACCAAACAGCAGGCGGTGGAATACGGTAACGCGGGCATCCGCGTGAATGCGATTGCGCCCGGGCCGGTGGAAACCGCCATGGCCAAGGCGGTGCACACACCCGCCATCCGCGCCGACTACCACGACACCATTCCGCTCGCCCGCTACGGCAGTGAAGAAGAAATTGCCAACGCCATCGGCTTCCTCTGCAGCCCGCAGGCCAGCTACATCAACGGCCAGGTGCTCGCGGTCGACGGTGGCTTCGACGCCGCCGGCGTGGGCTTGCCCACACTGAGAGGCTGAGAGTCTTTCGTTCATGCCCGCTCACCACGCCAAAACGCACCCACTCGGCGTTGCAAATGCGCGCCATAGCCCGAGCTATGGCTGTGCTTTGCGCCTTGATTGGGCACGTTTTGGCGCGTTGCTCGGACACGACCGAAAAACGCTCAGCCTCTGAGGCGCACCCCATCCGTTTGAATTTTTCTCTTCCCCTAACACCACCAGGAGACCCACCCATGCCCACCAACCAACAAGTCCTGCTCGACAACCGCCCTCAAGGCGAAGCCACAGTCGACAACTTCAAGCTCGTCACCACCGACACGCCCGCCCTGACCGAGAACCAGGTGCTGGTGCGCCACCACTTCCTCAGCCTGGACCCGTACATGCGCGGCCGCATGAACGACAGCAAGAGCTATGCGGCCTCGCAGCCCTTGGGCGAGGTCATGATCGGCGGCACCGTGGGCGAGGTGGTCGAATCGAAGCACCCCAAGTTCCAGGCGGGCGACAAGGTCGTGGGCATGGGCGGCTGGCAACAATACAGCGTGGTCGATGCCGCGCAGCCCGGCGCGCTGCGCAAGGTCGACACCACGCACGTGCCGTTGTCGTACTACCTGGGCGCGGTCGGCATGCCCGGCGTGACCGCCTGGTATGGCCTGGTGAAAATCATCAACCCCAAGCCCGGCGACACCGTGGTGGTGAGCGCGGCCACCGGCGCCGTGGGCAGTGCCTTTGCCGCACTGGCAAAGGCACGTGGCTGCCACACCGTGGGCATTGCCGGCGGTCCGGAAAAGTGCAAGTACGCGGTGGAAGAGCTGGGCTTTGACGCCTGTATCGACTACAAGCTGCACAAGGACATGTACTCGCTGGCCAAGGCGCTCAAGGAAGTCTGCCCCAAGGGCATCGACGGCTACTTCGAGAACGTGGGTGGCATGGTGCTCGACGCGGTGCTGCTGCGTATGAACGCCTTTGGCCGCATTGCGGTGTGCGGGATGATCGCTGGCTATGACGGGCAGCCGCTGCCACTGACCAACCCGGCGCTGATTCTGGTGAACCGCCTGAAGATCGAAGGCTTCATCGTGAGCGAGCACATGGAAATCTGGCCTGAGGCGCTCACCGAGCTCGGTACCCTGGTGGCCACCGGCAAGCTGCGCCCGCGCGAGACCGTGGCAGAAGGCCTGGCAGCAGCACCAGGGGCTTTCATGGGCCTGCTCAAGGGAAAGAATTTCGGCAAGCAGCTCGTCAAGTTGATCTAACCCCCCCCTGCGCCGCTTTGCGTCTTCCCCCCATGGGGACGCCACTGGCGGCCCGGCGAAGCTGGTTCCGCGGTGGCTCTGGATGAAGGCATCGCGCTCGATAAGGAGTTGTCATGAGTGCCACGCATGAGGTGTTCAACCAGGTGGAGCCGCTGGTCGATGTCAACCTGTTTGCCGGTAACCGGGCGCTGCAGGACGCGCTGAAATTCAATGCGCCTGCGCTGGACACGGCGCCACTGCATGCGCTGGGTGGTCTGGTGGGTAGTGCCGAAATGCAGACCCATGCACGCCTGGCCAATGTGTTCACGCCGCAGCTCAAGTCGCACAGCCGGTTCGGGCACCGCATCGACCAGGTGGAGTTTCATCCGAGCTACCACGCGCTGATGGGTGCGGCGGTGGGAGCGGGTTTGCATGGTTCGGCTTGGGGTGAGGGCGCAGCGGACCCAGACGAGGCAGGCCGCGCAGGGGCTCACGTCCAGCGCGCCGCCGGCTTCATGCTCTTCACCGAACTCGAACCCTCCATCCTCTGCCCCATTTCCATGAGCTACGCGGTCGCACCCGCACTCAAGGACAACCCGGCCATCTACCGGGACTGGGCCCCCGGCCTCACCAGCCGAACCTACGATCCCACACTCAGGCTGTGGAGTGAGAAGCCGGGCCTGACCATGGGCATGGGCATGACGGAAAAGCAGGGCGGCTCCGACGTGCGCGCCAACACCACGCAGGCCGTGCCCGATGGCAGCGACAACTGGGGCCAGCGCTTCCAGGTCACCGGCCACAAGTGGTTCTTTTCCGCACCCATGTGCGACGCCTTTCTGATCCTGGCGCAAACGGCCAGCGGCCTGAGCTGCCTGTTCCTGCCGCGCGTGCTGCCCGATGGGTCGATGAACCAGCTGTTCATCCAGCGCCTGAAAGACAAGCTGGGCAACAAGGCCAACGCCAGTTCCGAAGTGGAGTTCGTGGGCGCCAGCGCCTGGCTGGTGGGTGAAGAGGGACGCGGCGTGCCGCAGATCCTGGCCATGGGCACCATGACGCGGCTGGACTGTGCGCTCGGCACCAGCGGGCTGATGCGCCATGCGCTGAGCCTGGCGCTGAACCACACCGCACAGCGCAAGGCCTTTGGCAAATACCTGATCGATCAGCCGCTGATGAAAAACGTGCTGGCCGACCTGGCGCTGGAGAGCGAAGCTTCCACTGCACTGGCGCTGAGGCTGGCCCGCTGCTTCGACCGCCCGAACGACGCCCATGAACAGGTGATGGCGCGCCTGCTCACCCCGGTTTCCAAGTTCTGGATCTGCAAGCGTGGCAGCCACTTCGCACAGGAAGCCATGGAATGCCTGGGCGGCAATGGTTATGTGGAAGAGGGCGGTGAAGGTGTCATGGCGCGCATCTACCGCGAAATGCCGCTGAACTCCATCTGGGAAGGCGCGGGCAACATCATGGCCATTGACCTGCTGCGGGCTTTGCGCAAAGCCGATGCGGCAGCCGCATTGGAACACGAACTCGCGCCAGCGAGGGGTATGCACCCCGCACTGGACCGGCTGGCAGCGCAACTTCCCATCCGCGTGGAAGAAATGGCTTCTGAAATGGAGGCGCGGCGACTGGCCCAGGACGTGGCGCTGGCGGTGCAGGCCGCGCTGCTGGCGCAAACCGCACCGGGTGCCGTGTTTGCTGCATTCTGCGATTCGCGCATCGATGGCCAGTGGGGCCACAGCTTCGGTTCGCTGGGGGCCGGCACCGACTTCGATGCCATCCTTCAACGCGCCCAACCCGCATGAACCAGCCCACACCCGTTCGCCCTGAGCCTGCCGAAGTGCTCACCTCGAACGCATTTATTGAGACAGCCATGTCCGACCTCATCCTGCACCACTATCCCACCTCGCCGTTCTCGGAGAAAGTGCGCCTGATCTTCGGCCACAAGCGGCTGCCCTGGCAAAGCGTGATCATCCCGCGCATCATGCCCAAGCCGGATGTGCTGGCCCTCACGGGCGGCTACCGGCGCACGCCGTTTTTGCAGGTGGGTGCTGACATCTTTTGCGACACCGCGCTCATCTGCGACGTGCTCGAACATCACCAGCCTGAACCCACCCTGTACCCGGACCGGCTCAAGGGCATGGCCCGCGTGCTGGCCCAGTGGGCAGACAGCACGCTGTTCTGGGCCGCCATGGGCTACAACCTCAGCCCCAAGGGCGCGGCCGCGCTGTTCGCCGACCAGCCGCTGGCCAGCGCACAGGCGTTCGCCGCCGACCGCGGTGCCATGCGCGCCGGCATGACCAGCCTGCGCCCCAGCGACGCCACCGCTGCCTACAAGAGCTACCTGCGCCGCCTGTCCACCATGGTGGAAGACCAGCCCTTCCTGCTGGGCGAAATGCCCTGCGTGGCCGACTTCGCGGCCTACCACCCGCTGTGGTTCAGCCGTGTGGTGAACCCAGCCATGGCGGGTATTCTTGACGCCACGCCGGCGGTCATCGAATGGATGGACCGCATGGCAGCGATCGGCCACGGTGACATGGGCAAGCTCAGCAGCACCCAGGCCATCGAAATCGCCGGCGCTGTCGACCCCGCACCGCTGCCCGAAGATACCTTCCAGGACGACCACGGCATCGCCCTGGGCAGCCGTGTCACCGTTGCCGCTGAAGCCTTCGGTCAGGAACCCACCGAAGGCATCTTGCGTGCCGCCACGCGCACCCGCTACACGCTGGAGCGCACCGACGAACGCGCCGGCCGCCTGCATGTGCACTTTCCGCGCATCGGCTTTGTCCTGAGGGAAGTGCGCGATTGAGCCCCCCCGTTCCCGTGGCCTGGCGCTGCCTGCCTTTTGATGCCCTGCATGCCCGCACGCTGTACCGTCTGCTCCAGCTGCGCACCGAGGTGTTCGTGATGGAGCAGAGCTGCGTGTTCCAGGACATGGATGGCGCCGACCTGGACTGCTTTCACCTGCTGGGTGAAGCCCATTCAGGCGCATTGCTGGGCTACGCCCGTCTGGTGCCTCCTGGACTGAAGTTTCCCGAGGTGAGCATTGGCCGCGTGGTCACGGCAAAAGCCGCACGCGGCACCGGCATCGGCCATGAGCTCATGCGCGAAGCACTGCGGGCCGTGCACGGCCTGTTGGGCGAGCAGCCCATCCGCATCGGCGCACAGGCGCACCTGCAAACCTTTTACCGGCAACACGGCTTCGAGCCCGACGGCCCGCTCTACATCGAGGACGGTATCGACCACATCGAGATGATCAGGCTGTGAATCCCCCCTGCGTCGCTTCGCGCCTTCCCCCCAGGGGGACCACACCAGCAGCCCGGCAGAGCCGGTTCTGCGGTGTGTGCTGGTCAACACACTTGCGCACCCCACTCAGGTAATGACTTTTAACGACAGGAGACAAACATGATTCAAGACTTCAAAGGCAAGACCGCCGTGCTCACCGGCGCGGGCTCCGGCTTCGGCCTCGAATGCGCGCGCATCGGTGCATCGCTGGGCATGAACCTGGTGCTGGTCGACGTGCAGCAGGACGCGCTGGACGCCGCCGAAACCGAAATCAAGGCCACCGGCGCTCAGGTGCTGGCGCGCCGGGTGGACGTGTCCAGCCAGGCACAGATGGAAGCGCTGGCTGCTGACGTGCAGACAACCTTCGGCGCACCGCATTTCGTGTTCAACAACGCCGGCGTCGGCTCGGGCGGGCTGATCTGGGAAAACTCGGTCAAGGACTGGGAGTGGGTGCTGGGCGTGAACCTGTGGGGTGTCATTCACGGGGTGCGCTTGTTCACGCCCATGATGCTTGCGGCCGCCAAAGCCGACCCGGCCTACCGGGGCCACATCGTCAACACCGCGAGCATGGCCGGCCTGCTCACGCCGCCGAACATGGGCATCTACAACGTGAGCAAGCACGCGGTGGTGAGCCTCACCGAAACGCTGTACCAGGACCTGAAGCTGGTGAGCGACCAGGTCAGCGCCAGCGTGCTGTGCCCGTACTTCGTACCCACCGGCATCAGCCAGAGCCACCGGAACAAGCCGGCGGAGCTGGCCGACGAGAAAGCCACACAGAGCCAGCTGATCGGCCAGGCCATGAGCGACAAGGCGGTGAGTTCGGGCAAGGTCACGGCCGCGCAAGTGGCGCAACTGGTGTTTGACGCGATGAAGGCCGACCACTTCTACATCTACAGCCACCCCAAGGCGCTGGGCAATGTGCGCGCCCGAATGGAAAATATCGTGAACCAGGAAAACCCGGCCGACCCGTTCCTGGAGCGGCCGGAGATTGGCGTGGCGCTGCGGGCGCAGTTGCGCGGGGCCTGAGGGCGGCCGCGCCCGAGGCCGCCCTCAACGGATGAGCAGCAATGCCACCTGCGGCACGTAGGTCACCAGCAGCAGCACCACCAGCATCATGGCGATGAAGGGCAGCATGGCGCGCGACAGCGGCCACAGCTTCACGCCGCCAATGGCCATGCCCACGAACAGGCAGTAGCCAATCGGCGGTGTGGCCATGCCGATGGCCACGTTGGTCACGATCATGGCGCCGAAGTGGATCGGGTCCACACCGAACTGGTTGGCAATGCCAATGAGCATCGGCCCCAGGATGACCATGATGGCGATCTCGTCCATCACCGCCGCCATGGCAAAGAAGCCCAGGTTCAGGGCCATCAGCATGCTCCAGCGGTTCTCGAACTGCGTGGCCAGCCAGACGGCCAGTTTGGTGGCCAGCTGTTCCTGCGCCACCAGAAAGCCGAAGCCGGCAGACACCGCCACCACCGCCATCACCACGCCGCTGATCGACATGGCGCGCGCCACGATGGCGGGCAGCTCTCGCCATTGCAGGCGCCGCTCGATCAGCAGCCCCACCACCAGCGCGTACACGCAGACCACCACGGCGGCTTCGGTGGGCGTGAAGGCGCCGCCGTAGATGCCGCCCAGCACCACTGCGGGCGCCAGCAGTGCCCAGATGCCTTCGCGCAGGGCCGCCAAGCGCTCGCGCCAGCTGGCCCGGGGCTCGCGTTCGCGCCGTTCGCGCAGCGCCTTGAATACGATGAGCACCACCATGCCGGTGGCCATCAGCAGCGCCGGCACCACGCCAGAGAGAAACAGCTTGCTGATCGATTGTTCGGCAATCACGCCCCAGATCACAAAAGCGATCGAGGGCGGCACCAGCGGCGCCAACACGCCAGCGCTCACCACCAGGGCGGTGGCGTAGGCGCGGTCGTAGCCGCGCTCGGCCATGGCCGGGATCATCACGGCGCCGATGGCGGCCGTGGTGGCCGGGGCCGAACCGCTGACCGCTGCGAACACCAGCGCGGCCAGAACGACCACCAGGCCCAGGCCGCCGGGCAGATGGCGCACGAACACCTCTGCCACCCGCACCAGCCGCTGCGACAGGCCGCCCGCCAGCATCAGTTCGCCCGCGAGCATGAAAAACGGAATGGCCAGCAGGCTGAAGCTCTGCGTGCCGGCAATCAGCGTCTGCGGCAGCAGCATGGGCTCGATACCGACCACCAGCAGCACCACGATCACGCTCAGCGCAATCGCAAAGGCGAACGGCATGCCCATCAGCACGAGGGCTGTGAAACCGGCCGTGAGAATCCAGGCGGTGGTCGACATCAGGCGTTCTTGTGCGGGGTGGCTGGGGCGGCGCGGGTGGCCTGGGAAGGTGGTCCGAGCACCACGTGCTCCAGTGCAAACAGGCAGATCAGCGCGCCGCTGACAGGCGCACAGGCGTACAGCCACGCCGTGGGGTAGCCAATGGCGGCCGAGGTGGCACCAAAAGAGTCCACCACGTAGTTCTGACCGGCCCAGGCGATGAATCCGCCCACGCCCGCCACCGCCAGCGCCGACGCCTTGTCCAGCCAGTGGGCCAGTGCGCCCGGAAGCGCGGCCACCAGCAGGTCCAGCCTCACGTGCACGGCGTCGCGCACGCCCAGCGCAATGGCCAGCAGCGCGGACCAGCTGAAGCACAGCAGCGCCAGCTCCTCGCTCCAGCTCAGCGCCTGGCCGAACACGTAGCGCATGACCACCTGCAGCGCCAGGGCGCTCAGCATCACGGCCACCAGCGCCACCACCACGGCGCGCACGGCGCTCGCGAGGTGCGTGAACGCCGTGCGCAGGCCCCGCCACAACGCGTCTTGCGGCGCTGTAGCGGGGGTGTCCTGAACGCTGCCGGTCACTTCACTTGTCACTTGACCGCTTCGAGGGCCTTGTCCAGCACCGCGCCCTGGCCGCTCTGGCGGAACTTGTCGTACACCGGCTTCACGCTGGCCCGGAAGGCGGCCACGTCCTGTACCGGGTTGATCTTCATGCCGTTGCTTTCCAACTTGGCCAGCGTGGTCTTCGCATCCGCCGCTGCGGTCTGGCGCTGGGTCGCTACAGCAGCGGTGGCTGCCGTTTCAACCGCTTTGCGCAGGTCGGCGGGCAGCTTGTCCAGTGAGCGCTTGCTCATGACGAGGCCAATGGCGGAGTAGGTGTGGTTGGTGAGCGAGAGGAATTTGGTTACCTCAAAATACTTGTTGGAATCGATCACCGCCAGCGGGATTTCCAGACCATCGATGGTGCCCTGCTGCACGGCGGTGAAGGTCTCGCCCCAGGCCATGGGCACGGCAGAGCCGCCCAGGCTGGTGAACATGTCGATGAACACCGGGTTCTGCATCACGCGGTATTTCACGCCCTGCACGTCGGCCGGGGTGCTGACCGGCCGCTTGTTGTTGATCATGTTGCGAAAGCCCCCTTCCATGAAGCCCAGCAGAACAATGCCCTTGCCGGCGAGCTTGCCACCCAGGTCCTTGCCAATCTCGCCGTCGAGCGTCTTGTGCGCCTGTGCCTCGGTGGCGTACAGGAACGGCAGGTCGTTGACGCTGAAGGCGGGCTCCAGCTGGGCGATCACGGCGTTGGTGATGATGCCCGCGTCCACCGTGCCAAAGCGCATGCCTTCCAGCATCTGCCGCTCGTCGCCCAGTGCGCGGTTGGGGAACAGCTGTACCTCGACGCGACCCGCCGTTTCTTTTTCCACCGCCGCCTTGAAGGCGCGCGCGCCCACCGCGTAGGGGTCCTGCGCGCCGTCTGAGGTGGTCCAGCCGAGCTTGATCACGGTGGGCGACTGCGCATGCACGCTGGCGCCCAAGGTCAGGCAGGCGCTGGCGGCCAGGGCGATGAGGGTGCGTAGCTTGTTTCTGTGGTTCATGGTTGTCTCCTGTTGTGGGCGAAATAGCGGGCGAAAAAAATGGTGAAAGGGGGTGGTTGAAGGAATGGATGCGCCGGTCAGTCGGACCAGTACAGCCGCGTGGGGTTGTCGACCAGAATCTGCTGCAACTCTTCATCGCTGCAGGCGTCCAGCAGGGTTTGAACCAGATCGCCGTCGTCGACCATGGGCGGTGCAATGGCCGGGTGTGGCCAGTCGCTGCCCCATACCAGTTGGGCCATGTTGGCGCGCATCAGGGCCTCCACCAGCGGTTCGGCGTCGCTGAAGCGCGTGCGCTGCGGCGTGAGCCGGTACAGCCCGGAAAGCTTGACCCACGCGCGGCCTTCGCGCACCAGGGCCAGCAGGTTGTTGAAGCCGGGGCTGTCCAGCGCCTCGCTGGCCGGCACATGGCCGCAGTGGTCCACCACCAGGGGCACCCCCAACGCAGCCAGGTCGATCACCTGCCGGGGGTCACGGTTCACGTTCATGAGCACCTGCAGGTGCCAGCCGAAAGCGCGTACCCGGTCCACGATGCGCGGTATGGCGTCCTCGGGAACGCCGCCGTCGAACAAGGCGTTGCAGCGCGTGCCGCGCGCGCCCAGCCGGTGCCAGCGCTCAATGTCGGCCAGCGGCGTGTCCGGCTTGGCCACAGCCACGCCGCGCATCCAGCTGCCGCACACCGTGAGCCAGTGTTCGAAGCTGCTGTGGTCGCTGCCGTACACGCTGGGGTGCACCAGCACCGCGCGCTCGATCCCCAGCGCGTTGATCATCGTGCGGTAGTCGCCCAGGCTGGCAGGGGTTGGTGTGTAGCTGCGCGGCTCGGCAAACGGGTAGGCGGGAGTGCCCTGTGGCGTCGGCTCGAAGATGTGGAAATGACAGTCGCAAGTACCCGCGGGCAGGGCGCGGCTGGGCCACTTCACCCCGGCCTTGAAGGGAAGGTAAGCCGGGGCGGGCGTGGCGAAGACCTTGGTCAGTGCCTGTGCGATGGTGATGTCGTTCATGGGGCTCTGTTCGCCAGGTCCGGTTCGGGGTGGGCCGCTGGCCTGAGGCGGGCGGGCATGGGCGCATCTTGGAAGGGATTTGGCTGGTTGAAAACGGCCAGAATGAAATATCCTTCAAGGCCAGAATTCGCACGAACCGAAAGGACCACCATGTCCAGACCGTCTTCGGGGGCCCTGTTGCCGGGGCTGAGCCTGACCAAGGGCAGCCGCGCGCCCATCAGCCGGCAGCTGTTTCAGGAGCTGCGCAAGGTGGTGTTGTCCGGTCAGCTCAAGCCGGGTACGCGCATGCCGGCCACGCGCAACCTGGCCGATGAGCTGGGCGTGTCGCGCACCACGGTGGCGCAGGCTTATGAGCAGCTCAAGTCGGAGGGGTATCTGCAAGGGCGCGAGAAATCGGGCACCTTCATCCCGGAGGTGCTGCCCGCAGAGCTGGGGGGGCTCGCCCAGCGCGGCGCGGTTCCCGGCGTGACAGTGCCACCCGGGGACCGCCTGTCCGAGCGGATGGCCCAGACCAAGCCGGTACGACCAGAACGTGGCGTTCTGGCGCAGCCCTTCAACCCCGGTATTCCCTCCATCGCCACCTTTCCGGCGCAGCTCTACGTGCGCATTCAGCGCCGCATTTCGCTCGGGCTGATCCGGTCGGGCGCCGCGCGCTGCCCGGCCGAAGGCGCAACAGAACTGCGCCAGCAGGTGGCCGCCTACCTCGGTGCCAGCCGGGGCGTGATCTGCGATCCGTCCCAGGTGTTCATCATCAACGGCACCCACCAGGCGCTGCACCTGGTGCTGCTGGGGCTGTCCAACCCGGGCGACGGCGCATGGACGGAAAACCCCGGCTATCCGGGCGCCAGAAAATCGTTCGCGCTGTTTCGCCTGCGAACCACCGCCGTGCCGGTGGATAGCGAAGGCATGGTGGTGGCTGAGGGCCGCAGAAAGGACGATGGCGCGCGGTTTGCCTATGTCACGCCAGCCCGGCAGGCGCCACTCGGCCACACCATGAGCCTGAGTCGGCGGCTGGAACTGCTGAGCTGGGCGCGGGAGCGCGACGCCCTCATTCTGGAAGACGACTACGACGGCGAATACCGCTTCGGCGGCACGCCCGCACCGTCGCTGCAAAGCCTGGACCCGGACGGCCGGGTGATCTACTTCGGCACCTTCAGCAAGACGCTGCTGCCTTCGCTCGGCGTGGGCTATCTGGTGGTGCCCACCCGGTACGTGGACATTGTTTCCCGGCTGATCGACCTGATCGGTCGCCCTCCCAACTTGTCAACCCAGCTCACCATTGCACGCCTGATCGAGTCCGGCGCGTTTGAGTCCCATGTACGCAGCATGAGAACCTACTACCGGCGGCGCCAGGATGCTCTGCACCGATACCTTCGTGACGCGCTGTCCGGCCTTGCCGACATCGAGGTGCTCAACGCAGGCCTGCACCTGATCGGCTGGCTGCCCCCGCACTTGAACGACCAGCGCGTGGCGGAGAACGCATGGCGGCGCGGCCTGCTGCCACGCCCACTGGCAGACTTTGTTGTCGAAGGACAGTTTCCACCGGCGCTGATGCTCGGTTTCTCGAACATTTCTGACGAGCGAATGCCGTCTGCGGTTGAAGCTTTGAAATGCGCGATCCTCGAGAGTTGATGGGCGGCGGCCAAGGGTCCATATGCCACTCATGGAAGAATGCGGCCATGCGCTGTTCAACACCGCCATTGGCGTGTGTGGCATTGCCTGGGGCCCGCACGGCGTGATGGCGGTGCAATTGCCGGAGGCTGATGCACCAGGCACCCGCCTGCGTCTGCTGAAGGGCCTGCCATGTATGGCAGAGGCGGCACCACCGGCCGCCTTGCAAGCGGCTATCGAAGGCGTGCAGGCCGTGCTGGAAGGGCGTTCGCGCAGCGATCTGCGCGAGATCACGCTCGACATGGCCCGCCTCACCCCGTTCCAGCGACAGGTTTACGACTGCGTGCGCTCCATACCGCCAGGGCAAACGCGCACCTATAGCGAGGTGGCCCAGGCGTTGGGTGACCCAGGCTTGGCCCGTGCGGTGGGGCAGGCGATGGGCCACAACCCGTTTGCGCCGGTGGTGCCCTGTCACCGTGTGCTGGCAGCAGGCAACAAACCCGGCGGGTTTTCAGCCAGCGGTGGGGCGCGCACGAAGCTGCGCATGCTGATGATCGAAGGCGCGCTGGATAGGGGTCTGTTTGATTGACGGTGAGAGCTGGAGTGCTTTGCCCACAGTTCCTGCTCCTTTGCGCAAGGCATGCCCGGTGCCCTGATGGGCATGAGTCCATCGGCCATACCCGGGTTTTCACCTACGCGGTGCGGCGACAATAGCCGGCTATGCAATCGTTTTCGTTCCTCAAAATCGCACTCATTCTGGGGCTGCTCTCGGCCATCGGCCCCTTCGCCATCGACATGTACCTGCCCGCGCTGCCTGCCATTGGCAGCAGCCTGGGGGCCGAGGTGGGTGCCGTGCAATGGACGCTCACCGCCTTCTTTCTGTCGCTGGGTGCCGGCCAGTTGCTCTACGGCCCCATTTCCGACATGGTGGGCCGCAAGCCGCCGCTGTACTTCGGCCTGGGCCTGTTTGCCCTGGCCAGCGTAGGCTGTGCCCTGGCCACCGACGTGCAGACCTTGGTGGTGCTCCGCTTCCTGCAAGGTCTGGGCGCGGCCGCCGGCATGGCCATCCCGCGTGCCGTGGTGCGCGATCTGCACACAGGTACCGAGGCTGCGCGCCTCATGTCGTTGCTCATGCTCGTCTTCAGCGTGTCCCCCATTCTGGCGCCCCTGGTCGGCAGTGGTGTAATCGCGCTCACCGGGTGGCGCGGCGTGTTCTGGGCGGTGGCACTGGCGTCCGTGGCAGGCCTGGCGCTGGTGTTCGGCGCGCTGAAAGAAACCCGCCTGCCCGCCCAGCGCCTGGAGAGCAGTCTGAGCAGCGCACTGCGCTCTTACGGTGTGCTGCTGCGCGACTGGCATTTTCTGGGTCTGGTGGGCATTGCCAGCACGGCCCTGGCCGGCTTCTTTGTCTACCTCGCCGGTTCGCCGTTCGTGATGATCAACCACTACGGGCTCACACCCACGCAGTACAGCCTGGCGTTTTCGGTCAACGCGGCCGCCTTCTTTGGCGCCGCGCAGTGCACCGCGTTGCTGGGCCGCCGCTTCGGGTTGGTGAATGTGGTGAAGGCGGCGGCCAGTGCGTCAGGCGTGGTGATGTGCCTGCTGCTGGCCTACTACCTGGCGGGTGGCGATGAACTGTGGGTGCTGATTGCCCTGTACTTCGTTGCCAGCGGGTTCATGGGCCTGGTCATCCCCACCACGTCGGTGCTTGCACTGGAAAAGCATGGCGCCATCGCCGGTACGGCGTCGGCTTTGATGGGTACGCTGCAGATGCTGGGCGGCGCCCTTGCCATGGCCGTTGTGAGCCTGTTTGCCAGTGGCAAACCGCTGCCCATGGTGGTGGGCATGGCCAGTGGCGCGCTGGTGGGCGTGATGCTGACCTGGGCCACGCTGGGTGGGTACGCGTCTGGCCCGTGTCCGGCCGGGGCCAGCAGTTGAGCCTGCCCGACGGTCTGCCTTCCCCGCAGCGGGGGCGGGCGGTGCTGGAGCACGGATTGGGAGACCTGGTGAACATCGAGGAGCTCAACGCCGGCCTGCACATGATCGGCTGGTTGCCCAAAGTGCTCGACGATCGGCGGGTCGCAGAGAACGCGTGGGGTCGCAATTTGTTGCCGCGCCCGCAGTCGGACTTTGTGATCGAGGGGGCATTCCCGCCCGCTCTGATGCTGGGTTTTTCGAACCTTCCCGACGACCGCATGCCTTCAGCTGTTGAAGCCCTGCGGCAAGCAATCCTGGAAAGCTGAAGCTGGAAGCCGCTGCGCGTGGCGGTGGAAGGCGTTCACGACTTCCGACCCAACCGGCTCGGGTGGCGCCGGGCCGGCCAGTCGGTTAATCAAGGGCCTGAAAGCGGCGAACCCATCGCCCGCGGCAGCTCCGCCAGCCATTGGGCGGCGCACCGGATACCGAGCCTGTTCCTGCGCGACAGCGGGCTGGCACTCCCCCAACTTCTCACCGAGTCGCGTACCGCACTACAACGGGGCATTCTTCATCATGGCCGAACTGGTACACAACGGCACTGTGCCCACGAGACAGCGCTAACAAAGTGTTACCCCAAGATCGGATGACCGGTTTTATTTATGACTCGAACGGATATGTCTGTGCGATATCACACACAAAACGTTAAAAAAAGGCCAAACGGCCGGTCAAGGTGTAACAGAACACTGGGAATCCCTTGCAAAGTTTTAGCCGAGTATCAGAATGAATCCATGAGTTGCAAATATTGCCCTGAATGCACCACTTTGGTACACATTTCGAAGGCGATGAATGGGGCTCATGCATTCATTGGTTGCCCATGGGGGGTGGCTGATGGTTTCAACCTGAACTTTGCTTGGAGCTGAATCATGGACAAATTTTTGAATGTGACCCGTCGTTTTCTTCGCGATGAAGAGGGTGTGACCGCCATTGAATATGGGCTGATCGCGGCGCTGATTGCGGTGGTGATCATTGCCGCTGTTGCGGCTGTGGGTGATGGACTGGGAACCACGTTTCAAGCGATAGCAGATTGCTTGGAAACTCCCGCCACTTGTGTGTGAACTTGGTCAGCCGAACTCGGAGGTGGCGCACTGACCAACTCTCCGAGTTCGTTTGCAAGGGTTCATCGAAAGGTATGTATGCCGACTCACAGAAAAGCGAAATCAACTCAGCAAGGTGTGACAAGCATCGAGTACGCGCTTCTGGCCGCGCTAATTGCCTTGGTGATTATTGGATCAGTGTCTGTTGCTGGCACTGGCAATGGTGGTCTTTGGGGTACTTGGACCAGTACTGTATTGCAGGCGATTGGAGGCGGCTGAAACTCAATTGACTTGGCATGCAGGTCGACCATGCCAGCTTCGCAACCACCCGACCCGCCCGTCCAGCGTCATGGATGTGAATCACCAAAAAACGCATTGATGAGTCAAGGGGGTTGCTCATGACAGGAATCCTGTCGCCGCAAGGCTGGCAGTTCACCGCCTTGTTGGCGCTTGCCGTGCTGTTGGCCCTGGCGGTCCGGTCGGACGCCCGGCAGCGGCGCATACCCAACACCCTGGTGCTGGTCGCGCTCATGGCGGGCGTGCTGCTGAACCTGGCCCACACGGCGTCTGACGCCCGCACGGGTCTGTTCACCACCGAGCCAGGCGCTCTGGGCCTGTGGCTCTCGCTGGCCGGCGCCTTGACCGGTCTGCTGCTCTTTTTGCCCATGTACCTGCTGCGCGCCCTGGGCGCGGGCGATGTGAAGCTGCTGGCCGCCGTGGGCGCCTTTGCCGGCCCGGCCGCCACCGTCAACCTGGCGCTGTGCGTGCTGCTGGCCGGGGGTGTGCTGGCCCTGGCCCGCATGTTTCTCTTCCCGGGAGGTGCGCTGGTGCGCCACAACATGCTGGCCCTGCTGGGCCAGCTGCGCCCCGGCGCCACCGGCCCCGTTTTTGACCCCCGCACCCAGACCGCCTGGCGCATGCCTTACGCCGTGGCCGTGGCCGGCGGTGTGGCCGGGTATGCCGCCTGGACCCTCTCGGGCAGGGCCCCTTTCATCCCGTTCGGGTGAGCGAGCTTGCCATGACCGAAATGTCCCAGCCTTCGCCTTCGCTGCTGCTCCGGGCCCTGCCCACCGACCCGTTTGGCGACGGACCCGACGTGGCTGGCCTGCCGGCCGCTTTCCTGACCGATCTGGCGCTGCGCCACCTCAGCCGCAAGGGCGAACTCAAGCTCTATGCCCTGGCCCAGCAACTCGGGCTGACTGCGCAGGTGGTCGACGGCCTGCTCATCCACATGCGCACCCAGGCCCTGGTGGAGGTACCGCGCCGCGGCACGCTGGAAGGCGACATCAGCTACGTGCTGACCGACGCCGGCCAGCGCCGCGCGCGCATGGCGTTTGACAAATGCCACTACCTGGGCCCGGCCCCGGTGCCTCTGGACGATTACGTGGCCCAGGTGCACGAACAGAACAGCCAGCTGCAACCGGTGCGCGCCCAGCGCCTGGCCCAGGTGCTCGGCGACATGGTGCTGCCGCCGGCCCTGCTGCCCAGCCTGGGCAGCGCCATGAATTCGGGCAAGGCCATCTACCTGCACGGCGCCAGCGGCACCGGCAAGACCTTTCTGGCCGAGCACCTGGTGCGCACCATCGAAGGACATGTCTGGGTACCCCACGCCATTTACGTGGATGGCGAGGTCATCCAGGTGTTCGACCCCATCGTGCACCGGCCCGCGCAGGCTGGGGCGGGCATGGGCCGCAGCCTGCTGCGCGATCTCTCGGCCGACGGCCGCTGGGTGCGCTGTGATCGCCCGGTGGTGATTGCCGGCGGCGAGCTCACGCTGGACACGCTGGACCTGGCCTACGACCCCCATACCCGCATGCACATCGCGCCACCCCAGCTCAAGGCCAACAACGGCATCTTCGTGGTCGACGACCTGGGCCGCCAGCGCATCAGCCCCACCGAGCTCATGAACCGCTGGATCGTGCCGCTCGATCGCCATGTCGACTATCTGGCGCTCAGCACCGGCACCAAGTTTTCCGTGCCCTTCGATGTGCGGGTGATCTTCTCCAGCAACCTGCCGCCCGACAGCCTGGTGGACCCGGCCTTTGCGCGCCGCCTGGGCTACAAGATCGAGATCGAGCCGCTGGACGCCAGCGCCTACCGCCGGGTGGTGGCCCAGGCCTGCCAGCGCACCGGGGTGCCCGAAGAACGGCCCGGTGTGCAGCACCTGGTTGACAACCTGCACCCCCGCCATGGTCAGCCCTACTTGCCGTGCATTCCCTTCGACGTGATCAGCAAGATCGCCGACCTTGCCCGTTACCGCCAGAGCCCCCCACGCCTCACACCCGAGGCCCTGGAGTGGGCCTGGGCCAACTATTTTGGTCTGCCCGGGCGCGACGCACCGGCCAATGACGCCCCTCTTTCAGGAGATTGACCATGCAAAGCAAACGGGCCGTTTTCATGTTGCTGTTGTCGCTGCTGGCGGGTGCCGCAGCGGTCGTGCTTGCGGCGCGCTGGTTGGGCCAGCAGAGCAGCGGAGACCGCACCCAGGTGCTGGTGGCCACGCGCGACCTCGACCTGGGTCAGGCCATCACGCCGGTCATGTTGCAGGCCATTCCCTGGCCAGCGGGCAGCGTGCCTGCCGGGGCGTTCACCGACGCCAAGCTGCTCGAAGGCCGTGTGGTGCGCAGCGGCATCTTCCAGGGCGAGCCGGTGCTCGAGCCCAAGCTGGCGCCCGAGGGCACCAAGGCCGGGCTGGACTCCATCATCAAGGCGGGCCACCGCGCCATCACCGTCAAGGTCAACGAGGTGGTGGGGGTGGCCGGCTTCCTGGCGCCGGGCAGCTTTGTGGACCTGCTGGTCAACATCCGCGACGACCGCGACACCGCCATCTCGCGGGTGGTGCTGGAACGCATCATGGTGCTGGCGGTGGCGCAGGAGGCGCGCCGCCCCGACGAGACGCGGCCGCGCGTGGTCAACGCCGTCACGCTGGAGGTCACGCCCGAGCAGGCCGAGAAGATCGACCTGGCGCGCAACGTGGGCACGCTCTCGCTGATGCTGCGCAACCAGGTCGATGTGGAAGACGGCGCCAACACCGCCGGCATCCGCCGCGAAGACCTGTTCGGCGATGCGCGGCCGACGCCGGCACCGGCACCCGCCGCGGCACCCGCGCCGGTGCGTCGCGTCGTGTCGCGCCCTGCCGCCGCGCCGGCTGCTCCCCCTCCGGCGCCACCGGCCACCACCGTCGAGGTGATCCGGGGCACCCAGAAGTCCTCCGCCAGTTTCTAAGAAAGAAGAAGCGACCATGAACACCCCACTTCTGCGCGCCCTCAGCCTCTCCCTGGCCGCCGCCGGCCTGCTCGCCGCCACGCCGGCGCAAACCCAGACCGCGGTCACGCGGGGCGTCACCACCAGCCAGGTGGCCGCCGCGCCGCTGGCCTCGACCGCCATCAGCACCGATCTGGCCACGGTCGGCCCGTCGATGGACCTCACGGTGGGCAAGTCCACGCTGCTGCGCATGCCCAGCGAAGTCACCCGCATCTCGCTGGGCAACCCCACCGTGGCGGATGTCACCCTCATCAGCCCGACCGAGCTGTACCTGCTGGGCAAGACCTACGGCTCGACCAACCTGATCGTCTGGCGTCAGGGGGGCGGTGCCACGGCCATCGATGTGAATGTCAATATCGACTACAAGCGCATGGAAGCCAAGCTTCGCGAACTGCTGCCCAGCGAGACCGGCATTCAGGTGCGCCCGGCGGCCGACTCGGTGATCCTCACCGGGGTGGTGTCCAGCGCGGCCAAGGCCATGGCGGCCGAAGAGATTGCCAACGCCTTCGTGCGCGATGTGAACAAGAGCCTGGTGTTGCCGGTGGTGGCGGGCGAGAACCGCGCCGAGTCGGGTGCCACCATGAAGGTGGCCAGCACCGGTGGCGGCGCTGCCGCGGCCCGCACCGCCGGTGCACAGGTGGTCAACCTGCTGTCGGTAGCCGAAGCCCAGCAGGTGATGCTGGAGGTGGTGGTGGCCGAGGTGTCCAAGACCATGATGGAGAAGATGGGCATCAACCTGTTTTCTTCGCGTTCGGGCGGCAACTGGACTTACGGCATCAACCCCAATTTCGGTGGTGACGGCCGCGGCCTGTTCAGCGGCATCAACGCGCTGACCAACAACCGCTTCCAGATCGACGCCGAGAAAAGCGATGGCGTCGTCAAGATCCTGGCCGAACCCAACCTGGTTGCGGTGAGCGGCCAGGAAGCCAGCTTCCTGGCCGGCGGCAAGATCTTCATTCCAGTGGCGCGCGACAACAGCGCCACCGGCGGCACCACCATCACCCTGGAAGAAAAGGAATTCGGCGTGGGGGTGAAGTTCACGCCCACCGTGCTCGACGGCGGCCGCATCCACCTCAAGGTGGCGCCTGAAGTCTCCGAGCTGTCTTCCACCGGAACCCCCTTCACCACGGTGGCCGGTGTGACGTCCATCCTGCCGAGTTTCACCACCCGCCGCGCCGCCACCACGGTGCAGTTGATGGACGGGCAGAGCCTGGCGATTGCGGGGCTGATCAAGAACAACGCCCGCCAGGCGCTGGACGCCGTGCCCGGCCTGGGCGAAATCCCGGTGCTGGGCGCCTTGTTCCGCAGCAACGAGTTCCAAGACGACCGCACCGAGTTGATGTTCGTCATCACCCCGCGCCTGGTGAAACAGCTCGACCCGGGCTTCGCCCTGCCCACCGACAGCTACCAGCCGCCCAGCCGGGCCGAGTTCTATCTGGGCGGCCAACTGGAGGCCTACCCGCCCAACCAGCCAGCGCCGGCAAACGCACCGCCCGCCGCGCCCGCCGCGCCGGCAGCCAACCCGACCACGAAATAAGGAGCCCCCGCCATGAACCCCCACACCTTGACCTTTCGCATCGTCAGATGGTTGACGGTGGGTGCCGCCGTGCTGGGCACCGCAGCCTGCGCCACCTCCACCCCCCGGCTGGACGCCAACATGGGCGTGGCCGTGCGCGAAGCGCGCGCGGTACAGACCCTGAACCCGCAAGCCAGCGAACAGAACCGCGACCCGGTGCTGGGCATCGACGGCAAGGCCGCGAACGCGGCCCAGGGGCGCTACGTGGACTCGTTCAAGGCACCGCCCCGGACGTTCGAGGTCATCAACATCGGCGGCGCGATCACCGGCGACTGAGCCCGCGATCGACACTCACAGACCATGGAGAGGCTCATGAAGCGCCATCCCCATCGACGCGAAGCCCCTGCACGGCGCCAACGTGGTGCGGTGGCGATCATGTTGGGTATCACGCTGGCGGTGCTGATCGGCTTTGCTGGCCTGGCCATCGACCTGGGGCGTTTCTTCATCATCAAGACCGAGTTACAGAACGCCATGGATGCCTGTGCCCTGGCCGCTTCCTCTCAGTTGCGCCCTGGACAGAACAACGCCAACGCTCTGGACCGGGCCATCGCCTACGGTCGGGTTTTCACAACCGGCGGCGTGAGTGAAAACCCCCTCGAAGGCAATATCGCCGCGATCCAGAACCGGGTGAACTTCCAGGGCCAGGTGGTCAACGTCCAGCCTGAAAACGTCACCTTTGCAGAGAACCTGGCGGGCCCCTACGTCACGCGGGCCTCGGCCGACGCGAACACCGCCGCCTTCGTGCAATGCAGCGTGCCACTGGCGGATATTCCTGTCTTCTTCATGCGTGTGCTCAATCCCTTGTTGACCACACAGACCGTGTCCGCCCGTGCGGTGGCGACCTTGGCACCCTCGGATTCGGCCTGTGCGATCCCGGTCGCGGCCTGCAAGGTGGCGGGTACGACGGCCGCTTCCAGCTTTGGCCTGTCGATCGGCCAGTGGCTGGCACCTCCGTCGGGCCCAGGCTCTCCCTACGGCACAGGAAACTTCGGCTGGATTGACTTCACCCCACCTGGTGGTGGCGCCAGTGAACTGGCTGATCTGCTGACCGGCCCTGGGCAATGCGACACGGCGATCGGTAGCGAGGTCGACGAGCCGGGTGCCATCGCATCTTTGGAGACTGCGTGGAACTCGCGCTTTGGCATCTACCGCTCGGGCGCCGGCAATCCCCAGGTGGCTACGGCCCCACCTGACATCACAGGCTACGGCTATTCGCTGAGCAACTGGCCCGCAGGCGCCAATGCCTATGCCGGTTCACAGGCGGGTGCGATCAACTACCGGACAGCGGCTTCCAGTTATGCGTCCTACCAATTCAGTGTGCCCAATCCATACAGCAGTATCTCTTCGGGACAGCACACCAGCCTTGGGCGCTTTCGCCGACTGGTGGTGGCACCCGTGGTTGACTGTTCGGTCTGGAATGTGGGCACAGGGCGCCCCGTGGTGGAGGGCTGGGCCTGTGTGTTGATGCTCAACCCGATGCTGGGCAGTTCGCCGGTGCCGACTATGGAGTTCCTCGGGCTGAGCACCGCAGTTGGCAGCCCGTGTGCCACCAACGGCGCGCCCGGTACCTTCGGGCCCCTGGTGCCGCAACTGGTGCAATGAGCATGAAAGTCACAGGCTTTCCAGGAAAAAAGCACCAGCGTGGTGTGGCTGCAGTGGAGATGGCCATCGTTGTCTTGCCGATGCTGATCCTGTGCTTTGGTATCACGGAACTGGGTCGGGCGCTCTATCAGTACAACGGGCTGGTCAAGGCCACGCGGGGGGCAGCCCGATATCTGTCGCAGCAGAATTTGGCGAGTCCGCCGGCAGGTCAGACGGCCGATGGCATCCGGACCAACGCGCGCTCGCTGGCCCTGTGTGGGACCTTCAACTGTGGCGATCGCGAGCCGCTGGTGCCCAATATGACGGTCGCCATGATCTCGGTCTGCGATCCGGTGTTGTGTCCAGACACGCACGCCAACGTAGCGACCGGCGATGGCACCACCAGTCTGGTTTCGGTCACGATCGGAGGCACTGGCTCGACTTACGCATTTCAGTCGCTGGTTCCCTGGGTGGTGCCGAACATCAATTTCTCGCCGGTGAGGATCACCATGGCGGCCAGCACGAACTGAGGAGGCGCCATGCAAATGCATCTCCCTCGATTCCATTGCCGTCCCGCTCGCCACGGTCTGCAGAAAGGCGTGGCAGCGGTCGAGTTCGCCATCGTTGCGGTACTGTTCTTCACCCTGCTGCTGGGCATCATGGAATTCGGGCGCTGGCTGTTCCTGCTCAACGGCGCGAACGAGGCCACCCGCCTGGGCGCTCGTCTGGGCGTGGTCTGCAGCATCGAAGCGGACACGGACTTCACCCGCATCAAGGCGCGCATGAGCCAGATGACCGGGGGCGGTATTCCGGCCAGCCGGATGGTGCTGGAGTACGAACCGGCGGGCTGCAACATCGACACCTGCACCACGGTCACGGCCCGCATCGTGGGTGCCCAGTTTGCACCCGTCAGCCCCTTCTTCGGCCTTCCTTTTCCGATTCCGCAGTTCCCCACCAGCCTGCCGCGCGAATACATGAACAGCGCAGGGAACTCGGTTTGTCCTGCGCCTCCCGCTTGATACCCGGCCTCGCCCTGCGCTCTCTACTTTCAATATGACCTCCAAAGTTTCCCTGATCTGCGCCACACCTGAACACCGAGAGCAGGTGGTGCGGCAGTTTGCGAGCCTGCCGGGCGCTGAAATCACCGTGCACGTGGGCGGCGCACGGACCTTGCTGTCGGTGCTGCAGAAGGACCAGCCCGATGTGCTGCTGCTTGACTTGCCCGAACCCGATGACACCGACTTCGAACTGATCGACGCTGCCACCCAGCGTGTCACCGGTGTGCTGGTGCTGATGGTGAGCAACGACGCTTCCATGGCCACCCTCAAGCGCGCGATGCGCGCGGGGGTGCGCGACGTGCTTTCGGGGCCGCTGAGCGCCGAGACCCTGATGGTGGCGCTCGACTATTTGCGCGATGCGCGCGCCAACACCTCGCGTTTCGGCGAAACCATGGGCGAGGTGCATGCCTTCATTCCGGCCAAGGGCGGCTGCGGCGCCACCTTTCTGGCGACCAACCTGGGCTATGTGCTGGCCAAGAGCAGCCGCCGGGTGTTGCTGATCGACCTGAATCTGTATTTCGGCGACGCCGCTACCTACCTGACCGATCGCAAGGCGCCGGCCAACGTGGTCGATCTGGCGCGCCAGGCGCGGCGTCTGGACAGTGCCCTGCTGGGTGCCAGCGTGCTCAAGGTGCGCGAGAACCTGAGTGTGGTGGTGGCGCCCGAGCTGCCTTACCAGCTGGAAGAGGTGACGGCCGACAGCGTGGCGGCCCTCATCGCGCTGGCGCGGACCGAATACGACTTTGTGCTGCTGGACGTGGGCCGGGCCATGGATCCTGCCACAGTGAAGGCGCTCGATGTGGCCGACCGCATCACCCTGGTGGTCGAACAAAGCCTGCCTGCACTCAAGAACGCCCGCCGCATGGTCCAGGTTTTCGATGGACTGGGGTATGGCCGGGAAAAAGTCCGCGTGGTGCTCAATTCCTTTGCCAAGAGCAACCTGATCCGGCCGGAAGATGTGGAGAAAGCCACCGGGCTGCCCGTGGCGCGGCAGATCCCTTCCAGCGACGCGGCCGTGCGCACCGCCATCAACCAGGGCGACCCGCTGCCGCGTCTGACGCCCAAGGACCCGGTGGCCAAGGCTCTGGTGCAATGGGCGAAGGAGCTGTCGCCCGTGACCGTGAAGTCCGAGCGGAGCTGGTTTGCCACCTGGGCCGGAGGCCTCTGAGAGCGGGCCCTGCACACCCACACACACGACCGCCACACAGACCGAATGACCGACTGAAGCACCGACACGAACGAGAACACCATGAACCTCCGAGCACAGCCCCACGAATTGCGCAGTCCGTTGCGCCCCGGCGACGCGCCGCGCCAGCCGTTCGAATCCGGCTCGTCCCAGGCTGCCTACCACGACCTGCGCGATCGCTTGCACACCCAGCTGCTGGGCCGCATCGACCTCGAAGTGATGGGCGCCATGAAGCCGGAGCGCCTGCGCGAAGAGCTGGGCATCCTGGTCGAGCAGCTGCTGATGGAATCGGGGGCGGCACTCAACGCCCAGGAACGCCGCCGCATGGTGCTGGACATCCAGGACGAGATCATGGGCCTGGGTCCGCTGGAGCCCTTGCTCGCCGATCCGACGGTGTCGGACATTCTGGTCAACGGTCCCTACCAGGTGTTCGTCGAGCGGCGTGGTCGCCTGGAACTCACCGACGTGGTGTTCTCCGACGCCGACCACCTGATGAAGATCATCGACAAGATCGTCTCGCGCATCGGCCGCCGGGTCGATGAATCCAGCCCGATGGTGGACGCACGGCTGCAGGACGGCTCACGGGTGAACGCCATCATCCCGCCGCTGGCGCTGGACGGGCCATTGCTCTCGATCCGCCGGTTTTCGGTGGTGCCGCTGACCATGGACGACCTGATCGGCAAACGCTCGCTCACGCCGACACTGGCCGAGCTGCTCTCGGCCATGGTCAAGGGCAAGATGAACATCCTGATTTCAGGCGGCACGGGCACCGGCAAGACCACACTCCTCAATGTGCTGTCGGCGTCGATTCCGCACCACGAGCGCATCGTGACCATCGAGGACGCGGCCGAACTGCAGCTGCAGCAGCCCCACGTGGTGCGGCTGGAGACCCGGCCGCCCAACATCGAGGGCAAGGGCGAGGTGAGCCAGCGTGCACTGGTGATCAACAGCCTGCGCATGCGGCCCGACCGGGTGGTGCTGGGCGAGGTGCGGGGCGCCGAGGTACTGGACATGCTGCAGGCCATGAACACCGGCCACGAGGGCTCCATGGCCACGGTTCACGCCAACACCCCACGCGATGCGCTGACCCGGCTGGAAAACATGGCCACCTACGGCGGGGCCACCATTCCGCAGGACGCGATGCGGCACCAGATCAGCTCGGCGATTCACGCGGTGATCCAGATTGCGCGCCTGAACGACGGCCGGCGCAAGCTGGTGAGCGTGCAGGAGATCACCGGCATGGAGGGCGATGTGATCACCATGCAGGAGATCTACCGTTTCAACCAGACCGGCATGGCGGCCGATGGCACGGTGCAGGGGCACTTCCGGGCCACCGGGGTACGGCCCAAGTTCATGGACCGGCTCAAGTCCTTCGGCCTGTCGGTGCCCGACGCGACCTTCGATCCCTCCCTGATCTACGAGTGAAGCCATGAACCTCGGACTGGCCCTGTTTGCCTTGCTGGGTTTTCTGGCGGTGGTGCTGCTGCTCGAAGGCCTGTACGTTTACTGGAGCGACACCAAGAGCCCCGAGGTTCGGCGTGTGGAGCAGCGCTTGCGCGCCATTTCCGCCGGAGGCCAGGTGGAGGAGGGCGAGCTGTCGATGATTCGCCGTCGCCTGCTCAGCGAAAGCCCTTCTTTCCAGCGCCTGCTGCTGGGCATGCCGCGTGCCCGGCAGCTTGACAGGGTGATGCAGCAGGCGGGGGATCGCAACTCGGTTTCGCACTTTCTTGGCGTGTGTGCGATGCTGGCGCTGGGCGGCCTGCTGGTGGGTCTGCTGCTGCGCTGGCCCTGGTTTTTCGTGCTGGGCATGGTGGTGGCGCTGGCGCTGCTGCCTTTGTTGTTGCTGCTGCGCCGGCGCAACAAGCGTCTGCACCAGATCGAGGCCCAGTTGCCCGATGCGCTGGACCTGATGTCGCGGGCCATGCGCGCCGGCCACGCTTTTCCAGTGGCGCTGGCCATGGTGGGCAGCGAAGCGCCACAACCCGTGGCCAGCGAGTTCCGCATAACCTCGGACGAGATCGGCTTTGGTGTCTCGGCCGATGGTGCGCTGAGCAACCTGGCCGCGCGCGTGCCCAGCCCGGACGTGCGCTACTTCGTGATGGCGGTGATCATCCAGCGCGAGACCGGCGGCAACCTGGCCGAGCTGCTCGGCAAGCTGGCCGAACTGGTTCGCGAGCGCTTCAAGCTGTTTGCCAAGGTGCGGGTGCTGGCGGCCGAGGGCAAGCTGTCGGCCTGGATCCTCACGCTGTTGCCTTTTGGTGTGGCGCTGATGATTTCCATCGTGAACCCGGGCTACATCAGCGTGCTGTTCACCGATCCGTTCGGCATCAACCTGATCTACGGCGCACTGGGCATGATGGCCCTGGGCATTTTCGCCATGTGGCGAATCATCGACATCAAGGTCTGAGTCATGGCCAACCTGCTCAACGAACAATGGCCGATGCTGCTGCTGGTGTTTCTGGCGGTGACGGGCATCACCCTCGGACTTACCATGTGGCTTAACCGCCGGGCCGGGGTGCAGCAGCGCCTGGACCAGGTGGGTTCGGTGGGGTTGCGCAGCCCCGGCCTGGAAGGCAGAGCCGAATGGCATGCCAAGGTGGTCAAGGCCGTGGGGCCGGTGGCCAAACTGTCGGCGCCCAAGGAAGGCTGGGAGGGCTCCAGCCTGCGGGTGCGCTTCATGCAGTCCGGGCTGCGCGAGAAAAGCTGGCCCGCGCTGTACTTTGCGGGCAAGACGGTGCTGGCACTGGGCCTGCCCGGTCTGTTCCTCATGTTCACCGGCCTGGCATCGGTGCAGCTCAGCACCAACACGCACCTGCTGTTGCTGCTGCTGCTGGCGGCGATTGGCTACTACCTGCCCAATGGCATCCTGGCGCGCTTGGTGGCTTCGCGCAAGAACGAGCTGCAGGATGCGCTGCCCGACGCGCTGGACCTGATGACCGTGTGTGTGGAGGCCGGCCTGGGGCTGGACGCAGCGATGAACCGGGCCGCCAGCGAGATCGGCATGCGCAGCCAGGCACTGGAGGACGAACTGGGTCTGGTGGCGCTGGAGCTGCGCATGGGCGTCAAGCGTGAAGTGGCGCTGCGCAACCTGGCCCTGCGCACCGGCGTCGACGACATTGCTTCGTTCGTCGCCATGATCGTGCAGGCCGACCGTTTCGGCACCAACGTGGCCGAGGCGCTGCGCATCCAGGGCGAGACCATGCGGGTTCACCGGCGCCTGCGCGCCGAAGAGCGCGCGGCGAAGATTCCGCTGAAGCTGCTGTTCCCGCTGATCTTCTTCATCTTTCCATCGCTGATGCTGGTGCTCATGGGGCCCGCCATGATCAGCATCTACCGGGTGCTGTTGCCCACCATGGGTGGCAATGGTTGATCGCTGAACCAGGAGTAACGACATGAGACTCACGACGACGGTTTCCTTGCTGGCGCTCGCCGGCCTGATGGGGTGTTCCACTGTGGGGTCCGATATGCGGATCGAACCGGTGATGCGCATCGGGCCAACCCCGGTGCTCAAGCCCCAGCTGTCGGTGTCGGAGAGCATGTATGCGATGGCCCGGCTGGCGCACGATCAGGGGCAACTGGCGACCGCCGCCCAGCGCTACCGGCGCGCGCTCGAGATGAAACCAGACCACGTGGGCGCGCTCAACGGGCTGGGCGTGATCCTGGCGCAGGACGGCCGCACCGCCGAGGCGCTGGAGCTGCTGGTTCGCGCGCGCGACCTGGCGCCCGGGGCAGGTCACATTCACAACAACCTGGGCTACATCCTGCTGCGCGAAAACCGATTCGACGAAGCACAGGTGGCTCTGCGCATGGCGCGCGAGTTGCTGCCAGAGAGCCAGCAGACACTGCGCAACCTGGCCCTGCTGGAGAAGGCGCGCAACGAGGGGGCGAGCCAGCCGACGCAGGGGGTAGTGACTCAAGTTCAAGGCCAGACTCAGCAACAACTTCAGACACAGGACACTGCCGGTGGCGCTGTGGTGGCCGACTCGGCGCAGATCGTCTCGGTGGCGCCGCAGGTGTTCGAGTTGCGGCCAGCGGGTAGCGAGCGGGGCGTGGCGTCGGCCGTTGCGCCGGTGGCTGCGCTGATCCAGGCGCCTGCGGTCGCGGTGGTTGCCGCGCCGCTTCCGGTGCAGCCACCCGAACCGACGGGCGTGGCACCCACAGCCCAGATCGTGCCGGGCCTTGAGCCCTCGGTGATGGTGCTGCAGGTGGTTGACAACGCCATGCCGCCATCGCCCGACACGCCGGTCTCGGTCGTTGCAGCCCCCGGGGCGGTGCGCGAGGTCGCGAAGGTCGAGCCCTTGCCGACCCCGGACACCGGCTACCGTCTGGTGCTCAGCCGCGAGCTGGCCCTTCAGCAGGGGCCATTCGCTATCTGGACCGACATCCGCGGGGTCAAGCTGGAAATTGCCAATGGGGCGGGCGTGGTGCGGCTGGCCCGCCGCACCGCCGACCGGCTGGCACAGGAGGGTGTGGTCACGGCCCGCCTGACCAACGCCAGGCCGTACCGGCAACGTCACACCCAGATCGAATACGCGCCGGGCCAGGAAGCCGCGGTTCAGGCGCTGGCCGCGCGCCTGCCATTGCCGGTGGATCTGGTGCCCGTGTCCCGGCTGGACCGTGAGATGACCCTGCGCCTGGTGTTGGGCCAGGACGCCCTGGGGCGGACCATCGCGGCCTGGCTCGATGGGAACGCGCCGCAGCTGGCGCAACAAACGGCAATCACCGGTCCCGCTGGCTGACGCGCTTCCCGTTGCCCTGGCCCGCCTATGGCAAACTGGCCGGCCCTTGAGCAATCAGTGGCGCCGGAAGGCGCTTTTTTTTCTTCATGCAGACAATCATCGCGAAGGTCGCGAAGGAACCCAGGCCGGACCCGGTTGCCGAGGCCCACGGTTGACCCCGCCCGACGGCTTGCCCTCCCCCGAACGGGGCCGCGCCGTTCTGGTGATCGTGCTGGGCATCGCCATGGCGGTGATGGACGGCAGCATTGTCAACCTGGCGCTGCCCGGCATAGCCCGCGAGCTCAATGCTGGCGCGTCGCAAGCCATCTGGGTGGTTAACGCCTACCAGATCGCCTCGCTGGTGATGCTGCTGCCTCTCGCGGCGCTGGGCGACCGCCTGGGCTACCGGCGCGTCTACCTGGTGGGCATGGCGCTGTTCGTGCTCGCGTCTGTCGGCGCCATGCTGGCGACCTCGTTGGCCACACTGACGGCCGCGCGTGCACTGCAGGTCCTGGGCGCGGCCGGCATCATGAGCGTGAACGCCGCGCTGGTGCGCCTGATCTACCCGAGCGCGCGGCTGGGTCGCGGCATCGCCGTCAACTCGATGGTGGTGGCCACCTCGGCCATGGCCGGCCCGGCTGTGGCGGCCAGCATCCTGTCCGTGGCCTCATGGCCGTGGCTGTTCGCAATGAACGTGCCGCTGGGCCTGCTCACCCTCTGGATGGGACGTCGCGCGCTGCCATTCAACTCGCCACGCACGGGCACCGCGCCGCGGTTTTCTCTGGTCGATGTGCTGCTCAATGTGCTCATGTTCACGCTGGTGTTTGTCGGTGCAGACCAGTTGGGTGTACGCGGCGGTGACGCGGCTCACACCACCCCGGTGCTGGGCTGGAGCCTGCTGGCCGCCGGTGTGCTCGTGGGGGCGGTGTACCTTCGCCGCCAGTGGCACCTGGCCGCGCCCATGTTCCCGCTGGACTTGCTGCGCATGCCCGTGTTTGCGCTGTCCATGGGTTCATCGGTCGGCGCCTTCTGCGCGCAGATGCTGGCCCTGCTCAGCCTGCCGTTCCTGCTGCTGGAAGTGCAAGGCCGCTCGCACATGGAAGCCGGGCTGATCATGATGGCGTGGCCCATGGCGACCGCGCTCACCGCGCCCATCGCAGGGCGCCTGATCGGCCGCTACCCTGACGGCTTGCTGGGCGGCGTCGGCATGCTGGTGTTCGCCACCGGCCTTCTGCTGGTGGGCCTGCGGCCCGAACATGCCACGGTTGTGGACATGGCCTGGCGCCTGTCGCTGTGCGGCGCAGGCTTCGCGCTGTTCCAGTCACCCAACAACCACACGATCGTGACCACGGCGCCCCTGCACCGCAGCGGCGCGGCCAGCGGCATGCTGGGTACGGCACGCCTCACCGGGCAGACGATAGGGGCGGTGATGCTTGCCGCTATTTACGGGGTGTGGAACCAGCACGATGGCCAGGGCGAGACGGTGGCGCTGTGTGTGGCGGCGGGGTGTGCGCTGCTGGCGGGGTTAAGCAGTTCTTTGCGGGTGCGGCATTGAGGACCAGGCGCTCGGTAGGACTTGGCAACGCCGGAGGCGACTGAACAAATCACCTGAACCTTGCAGACTGCTTCTGCACCCCGTAGCATGACTCTCAAGTTTTCAGGGACTTGAACATCGATATGTCTCCGAGCTTCTTCACGCGTTTGGCCGCACAAATGTTCCCCCATCGCTGGTGGTTTCTTGGGATTTCGGTGGTAGGCATGGCGTTGCTGCTGGTTTCGTTTTCCATAGGGTCGGAGCGGGTGGTAACGGTGGTCGGTGCACTCGCTGGGCCGATCGCTTTTGCGCCGTGGGCATTGCTTTGCGTATGTGTCTGGTTCCATCCTGAGCGTGGTAATTTGCAGTCGAATAGCAAGATCGTCGGCAGGCTGCCAAATGCAGTTCAGGTCGGTATTCGTTGGTATGCCTCTCTCTTTCTCGCCGTGTTTTTCTTGGTTGGAGCCGTTGGTTGGCCAGCGATTTCATTGGCGATGCCATGAGTGACCTATCCAAGTGGGCCTTCCCCGGTTGTTGACGCCAGTGGATCAGGGGGCCTCCCCCAGTTTGAACAAGTTCATTTCCTTCCATCGGCCCGTAGAGTTTTCAAGCAACACCACGGACGTGCATGCGGTGGCCTTGATCTGCCCAGCCGCGCGCAACTTCTCCTCAAGCTCAAGCGCCGCCAAGCTTGCACGCTCCGCGTCCCCATCCGCCACCGTCAGATGGGGAATCACCTCCGCATGCTCACCGCCATATGGAGGAAACTCTGGAAACACGCGAACCAGTGCTGCTGTCATCGCGACGAAGGGTGCTGAAGGCGCAGGTGCCAGGTAGGTGGTGGTCGGAAAGCGTCCCACCCGCCTCAGCGTGAACTCGAAGGACGGGACTTCCATCAAGGCTTCCTGCGCTTTGGCCAGTACGGCGGGCGTGACGTGTGCAGGGTCCATGAACGGGACCAAGATGCTGATGTGCGGGGGCACGCCAAGCTTCACCGTTGGGTCAAAACGCTCGCGCAGTTCAGCGACAAGGCTTTCTGCTGAAGGCACCAGAACGGCAAACGCAGTGGTGGGCATGGTGCTAGGTGGTGATTGATTGCGGGGAGGCAGGCCTGCTTGCTCCGCCCGGCGTCATGGTAGTCCAGTGACCCCACGCGCATGATGGCGCGCGGCTCACATCGGGTTGCAATTCGCATGTTCGCATTGGTTCATGATGAACGCATGTCGCCAACAAACGGGATCGTGCGTGCGTGTCACGGTGCATGCAGCACAACCAGGCGGTTTCGATGAAAGCAAAGGAGGTCGCTTCATGACAACCGATACATTCGACGCGATCGTCATTGGCGCCGGCCAGGCTGGCCCGTCGCTGGCCGCCAAGCTGGTGGCGCAGGGCAGCAAGGTGGCGCTGGTGGAGTCGCGTGAGTTGGGCGGCACCTGTGTCAACCGAGGCTGCACGCCCACCAAGACCTTGCGCAAGTCGGCCCGGGTGGCACACCTCGCGCGGCGGGCGGCGGAGTTTGGTGTGGAGGTGGGCCCGGTTCAGGTCAACTTCGGGGTGGCCATGCAGCGCATGCACAAGCGCGTGGACGATTCGCGGGCAGGCCTTGAGGCGTGGCTGGGCGGGCTGGATGGGCTCACCATCGTCAAGGAGCATGGCAGGCTGGCGGGCCGCGCGGGCGACAGTTTCATCGTGGAAGCTGGCTCGCACACACTGCACACCCCCAAGGTCTTTCTGAACACCGGCACGCGGGCCTTCATGCCGCCTATTCCTGGTCTGGAAGAAACGCCCCATCTGGACAACGACAGTCTACTGAAGTTGCGGGAATTGCCGCGCAAGCTGGTGATCATCGGTGGTGGCTACATCAGTCTGGAGATGGGACAGATTTTCCGGCGTCTGGGCAGCGAGGTGGGCATCATCGAAATCGGGCCACGGCTCACTTCGCGGGAAGACGAAGATGTGTCTGAGGCCATCGCCGAGATGCTGCGGGCCGAAGGCATTGAGCTGCAACTGGGTGTGGAGATATCGCGGGTGTCGCCCGGCAAGACCGGAGACGGTGCCCGCGTGGAGATGGCTGACGGTCGCATCATTGAAGGCAGCCATTTGCTGGTGGCGGTGGGGCGCAAGCCCAACACCGATGACCTGGGGTTGAAGTCCGTTGATCTCAAGACCAACAAGCGCGGCTACCTGTTGACCAACGACCGGCTGGAGACGGATGTGCCAGGCATCTGGGCGCTGGGCGACATCAACCAGCGCGGCGCCTTCACCCACACCAGCTACCACGATCACGACATCGTGGGCGAGAACCTGGCAGGCGGGCAGCGCAGCGCCGACGCGCGCAACACCATTTACGCCATGTTCACCGACCCGCCGCTGGCCCATGTGGGCCTGTATGAAGCCGACACGAAGCGCTTGTTAGCAGAAGGGCGGCGCATCAGCCAGGCCGTGCACGCGATGAAGGATGTGAGCCGCGCCAAGGAGGAAAGCGAAACCACCGGCCTCATCAAGCTGCTGATCGACGAAGACAGCGGGCATTTCCTCGGCGCCACCATGCTCGGCATGGCGGCCGACGAAGTGATCCAGGCCATCGGCCTGGTCATGGCCAGCGAGGGAAGCTGGCGACAGGTGCGTGAAGCGCTGCCGGTGCATCCCACCGTGACCGAGTTCCTGCCCACGATCATCGATGCCCGCAAGCCGCTTGAAGCTGCGTGACGCAAGTTGCTCAGGGACTTTGTGAAACGCTCTCCAAAAAAGAGACGCATCACGCCCAACAGGTTACGGATCGTTCAGATTTTTGGGTTCTTCGGTGTGTCCGTCGTGGGCTTGCCGTCGTCATCCAGATTCGTGTTCGGCTTGACGGCCGGCGAACCAGCGCCTGGAGCGTCGTCGACGTTGGCCTCTACCAGATTCCGTGATTCATCAACCTCGTCAGTTGAGTGCTTGGATGGCTCAATGTGGGCCGTTTTCTCGTTGGACATGGCGTTTTCCTTCGGTTTGGGGGCGCGACATTTGGCAGCTCTCCATTTCGCTTCCGTTGACCAGCGTCTTCAGAAGCTGCGACAAGAAAGCACATCGCCAATCGCAGAGCCCTTATTCAGTCAGGTTTCAGGCCGCCTGTCCGTTCGCCAGCGAACCATCTGGGAACCTGCAGCAACTCCGCCTGTGGCAAACTGGCGCGCTTCTTGTTTCCACATCGACGGTGCATGCAGCAGATCATTCGGCAGATCGCCACAGAAATCAGGGTTGAGGAACGGCAGGTTCAGGCTGCCGTGGAGTTGCTCGACGGTGGGGCCACAGTGCCCTTCATCGCGCGCTACCGCAAGGAAGTCACCGGCGGGCTGGACGACATCCAGTTGCGCGAACTGGAACACCGCCTGGGCTACTTGCGCGAGCTCGAAGACCGCCGCGTGACGGTGCTCAAGAGCATCGACGAACAGGGCAAGCTCACGGATGCCTTGCGCGCCGCCATTGCCAACGCGCCCACCAAGCAGGAACTGGAAGACCTGTACCTGCCCTTCAAGCAGAAACGCCGCACCAAGGGGCAGATCGCGCGCGAGTTTGGCATTGAGCCGCTGGCCGACAGGCTGTGGGCCGACCCCACGCTGGACCCTGCTTTCGAGGCGGCTGCCTTCACTCGCGAGCCCGAGGTGCTGGACGACGGCAAACCCGGGGCCGACTTCTCCACCGTGCCCGCCGTGCTGGATGGCGTGCGCGACATCCTTTCCGAGCGCTGGGCCGAAGACGCTGCCTTGCTGCAGAACCTGCGTGAATGGCTCTGGGCTGAAGGGCTGCTCAAGAGCACGCTGGTGGCCGGCAAAGACGAGAACGCGCCCGAGGTGGCCAAGTTCCGCGACTATTTTGATTACGACGAACCCATCAGCCGCGTGCCCTCGCACCGCGCTCTTGCCGTGTTCCGGGGGCGTGCGCTGGAGATTCTGGATGCCAAGCTGGTGCTGCCAGAAGCCGAAGCGCCGGCTTCGACAGGCTCAGCCCGAACGACTGCTGTGCCGAGCCTGGCCGAAGGCCGCATCGCCCTGCACCTGGGCTGGAGCCACAAAGGCCGTGCGGCCGATGATTTGCTGCGCAAGTGCGTAGCCTGGACCTGGCGGGTGAAGCTCTCGCTCTCCAGCGAACGCGATCTGTTTGCCCGTCTGCGCGAGAGTGCGGAGGCGGTGGCGATCAAGGTGTTTGCCGACAACCTGCGCGACCTGCTGCTGGCCGCACCCGCCGGGCCGCGCGTCGTCATGGGCCTGGACCCTGGCATTCGCACCGGCGTAAAAGTGGCGGTGGTGGACGCCACTGGCAAGCTGGTGGACACCGCCACCGTGTACCCGTACGAACCTCGGCGTGACTGGGAAGGTTCGCTGCACACGCTGGCCAAGCTGTCCGAGAAGCACGGCGTGAACCTGATCGCCATTGGCAACGGCACAGCCAGCCGCGAGACCGACAAGCTCGCCGCTGATTTGATCAAGTTGGTGCAAAAGGGCACCGACGCCAGCCACCCTTGCCACGGGCTGCAGAAGGTGGTGGTGAGCGAGGCCGGCGCTTCGGTGTATTCAGCCAGCGAGTTTGCCAGCCAGGAAATGCCCGACGTGGACGTGAGCCTGCGTGGCGCGGCCAGCATTGCGCGGCGCTTGCAGGACCCGCTGGCCGAACTGGTGAAGATCGACCCGAAGAGCATTGGCGTGGGCCAGTACCAGCACGACGTGAACCAGAGCGAACTGGCCCGCACGCTGGACACCGTGGTGGAAGACTGCGTGAACGGTGTGGGTGTGGACCTGAACACGGCCAGCGTGCCGCTGTTGTCCAAGGTGTCGGGCCTCTCCGGCAGCGTGGCCAAGGCCGTGGTGCGCTGGCGCGAAACCCATGGCGCGTTCAGGAACCGCAAGCAGCTGATGGAAGTGGCGGGCCTGGGCGCCAAGACCTTTGAGCAGAGCGCGGGTTTCCTGCGCATCCGTGGCGGCGACAACCCGCTGGACATGACCGGCGTGCACCCGGAAACCTACCCGGTGGTCGAGCAGATCATGGAACAAACCGGCAAGCCGGTGGCGGACCTGATGGGCCGGGCCGACATGCTCAAGACCCTGCGCCCCGAACTGTTCGCCAACGAGCGCTTCGGCGTGATCACGGTGAAAGACATTCTGGGCGAACTGGAAAAACCCGGCCGCGACCCGCGCCCGGATTTTCAGGTGGCACGCTTCAACGACGGTGTGGAAGACATCGCCGACCTGCGCGAGGGCATGGTTCTTGAAGGCACGGTGAGCAATGTGGCCCAGTTTGGCGCGTTCATCGACCTGGGCGTGCACCAGGACGGTCTGGTGCATGTGAGCCAGTTGGCCAACCGTTTTGTGAGCGACGCGCGCGAGGTGGTCAAGACTGGCGACATTGTCAAGGTGAAGGTCATGGAGGTGGATGTGGCGCGCAAGCGCATCGGCCTGTCCATGAAGCTCGACGCCGAGCCGGGGCGGCGCGATCGCGATGCGGGTGCGTCACCACGCGACAACCGGTTCGAACCGGCGCGCCCGGTGCAGCGAGGTGGTCGTGGTGCGCCTCAAGGGGGCGGCCAGGCGGCAGCACCGTCGGCCATGGCTTCGGCGTTTGCCAAACTCCAGGGGCGGGACAAGCGCTGAAGGGCGGCCCGCGCATCGTTGAGGCGGCGCCCGGCTTTGGCAAAGCGCCAAGTTGGGGAAAAGTACCCCAAAAGCGCCGCACGAAAATGAAACTGAATGTTGCAACTCGGTGTAGAGTGGGTCGGTCGCCCGCGCTGATGGCGCGAAACGGTGTCTTCAAGTTGTCGACAGAGATGCCGATAAGCAAGGAAGTTAACCATCCAACGTCCTCCGGACTTCAGCTCATGCAACTCGAAGCCCTACTGAATTTTCCTGGTGCGCTGCCCACCATGCCGCGCAGTGTTTCGGACCTGCTCGCCGAGATGAACAAGGAAGACCCCGATCCCAAGAAGATCGGGCATCTGATCGCCCAGGATCCCGCGCTCACCACCCGGGTGCTGCGCCTGTCGAACTCCGCGTTCTTTCGCGTCAGCCGCAAGATCGGCAACGTGGAAGAAGCCGTGGCCATGCTCGGCCTGACCCACGTGCGCTCGCTGGTCATGGCCGCTGCGCTGGGCGCCAGCTTCAAGAACATCCCTGGTATCGACCTCAAACAGTTCTGGCGCTACAGCCTGCGGGTGGCCGACATTTCGCGCTCGCTGGCCGGGGTGTTGCGGCAGAACGAGGGCAATGCGTTCACGGCGGGACTGATCCACGCCATCGGCATTCTGGTGATGCACATCGCCATGCCTGACGAAATGGTACCGGTGGACATGGGCACCTCGCCGCTGGACCTGCAGCGTGCCGCCGCCGAACGCAATTACTTTGGCTACACCTACGCCGAGGTGGGTGCCGGGATGGCCGAAAAATGGCACTTTCCTCCGGAGATGGTCTCCGCCCTGGCCAACCAGATCGAGCCGTTCGAGGGCGAAGCCTACGACCGTCTCGGCGGTTTGCTGCACCTGGCCTCGTGGCGCGCCCGCGCCGAAGAAATCCAGCTCGACGCCAGCGGCCTGGTGGCCACCTTCCCTGACATGATCGGCCTCACGCTGGGCCTGGATCTGGACAGCGTGCTGGAAAAGGACCCGACCGAATGGTCGTTCAGTCAGGCGCTGGGAGCTTTTATAGATTGACACCCCCCTGCGCCGCTGACGCGGCTTCCCCCTCTCTGGCGCGCCTTCGGCGCTGGGAGGGGGGACGGCATCTTGGGCCGGCGGAGCCGTCCCTTGATGCCCCTGGATGGGTGCACTTCGCTCCGGAAGGCATTCGGTACTTCCCCTGCGCCGCTGACGCGGCTTCCCCCCTCTCTGGCGCGCCTTCGGCGCTTGGAGAGGGAACGGCACCTTGAGGCGGCGGAGCCGGACCCTTGGTGCCCTTGGACTGGGCCACGGCATGCCAGGCGGATCGCGCGCCGGGGATGTTTCAAAACCGCTCAAGTCTGCTCTCCACCGGACGAAATAGAGTCAAACAGCGAATGTCCGTCTGTTTGAACCGAACCTTTGCAGGTGTGCCGCATGCAGATCGAAAAGCTCCTCAAGCAGCCCAATGCGCTCCCGTCGGCGCCCAAGGTGGTGCGCAAGCTGATCGAGACCTTCGAGCAGGAAGAGGTCGACATCTTGCAGGCGGCGATCTTCATTGAGTCGGACCCGGTGCTCACCGCCAAGCTGCTCAAGCTGGCGAATTCGGCCTTTTTCGGTCTGCACCGCTCGGTCACCACCGCGCGGGATGCCATCAGCGTGATGGGCCTGATCAAGGTGCGTGCCCTGGTGGTTGGCGCTGCTTTGAGCGACTGCTTCCACATGGTGGGCAGTGTCAACCTCAACCAGTTCTGGCGCTACAGCCTGAATTCGGCCAACCTGTCGCGCTACCTGGCGCTGCCTATCAGGATCGACGAGAACACCGCGTTCACCGCAGGCCTGATTCACGGCATTGGTGAACTGGTGATGCACGTGGGCATGCCCGAAGCCATGATCGACCTGGACCGCAGCGTGCCCATGCTCGATCTCAAGCGCGCCACCGCCGAGCGCGGGTTGTTTGGCTATAGCTACGCCAACGTGGGTGCCGCGCTGGCCCGGGAATGGAACTTCCCGAAAAAGATGATCAACGCCATCGAACACCAGAACGCGCCGTTCGACAACGATGTGTACGAGCCGATCGCCGGCGTGATCCACATTGCCTCGTGGCGTGCGCGGGCCGAAGAACTCGAATTCCGCAGTGACAACCTCATCAACACCTACCCGGATCCCATCGGTCTGGTGCTGGGGATCGACCCCGACACCGTGGTGGGTGAAGAGATTCCTGCGCTGACCCGCATCGGCAGCGAAAGCGAGCACGAAACGGCCTGAAGGCCTGAATCTTCCAGTCGCACGCGGCTGCGAGACAATCGCAGCCCATGCAAGCGCTTCGACTCCACGCCGGTCCCCACGCACGCCGCCACATTGAACAGGCAGGCCTGCGTCCGCAGGACGTCGGCATCGTGCCCGCTGCTGCAGGTGGCCCCAAGGGCCTCATCCTGGGTCCGCTGGACCGTTTCATCTTTGGTGAATGGCTGTTGCAGAGCGAGCAGCCGGTGCACCTGATCGGTGCCTCGATCGGTGCCTGGCGCATGGCCACCGCCTGTCTTGGCGATCCTCGCCAGGCTTTCGAGCGCCTGGAGCACGACTACATTGCCCAGCGACATGATCCGTCGCCCGGCCAGTCCCGGCCCACGCCCACACAGGTCAGCCAGCGCTTCGCCGGCAACCTGAAGGTGTTCTATGGCGGGCGCATCGAAGAGGTGCTGCACCACCCCCGCTACCGGCTTCACATCGTGGCGTCGCGCGGGCGCCACTTGCTGGCACGCGACGGTCGCTGGCGCACCCCCCTGGGCTACCTGGGCGCCTTCGCCAGCAACGCGCTGCACCGCAAGGCGCTGGGCGCCTGGCTGGACCGGGTGGTGTTTTCTTCTGACCACCCGCAACCCCTGCCATTCGGCACGCGCGACTTCCGCACCCACCAGGCGCCGCTGCGCAGCGACAATTTCATGGACGCATTGCAGGCCAGTTGCTCGATTCCCTTCATGCTGCGACCGGTGCATGGCATTGCCCACGCGCCCCCGGGTACTTACTGGGACGGCGGCATCACCGACTACCACCTGCACCTGCAGTACCAGCCAGCGCCACAGTCCCCCATCGTGCTCTATCCCCATTTCCAGAAATCGGTGGTGCCCGGCTGGCTCGACAAGGCCTGGAAACGCCGGCACCGCGCCAGCGCCGCACTGGACAACATGCTGGTGCTCGCACCCGACCCGGCCTGGGTACAGACCCTGCCGGGCGCGCGCTTGCCGGACCGCAACGACTTCATTCGCTACGCACACGATGTGCCGGGGCGAATGAAGGCATGGACAGCCGCCACCTCTGCCGCCGCTCAGCTGGCAGAAGAATTTGCCCATTGGCTCCAACACCCGGACCCTTCCCGGCTGGAGCCTCTGTAAGGCCCAAGTGGCGCGCAGGAGGATAATTTCGCCCATGACCCCGCCGACACCCGACTCTGCGCCCAAGGCGTCCCGCTACCTCACCGCTGCGCTCTACAAATTCGTCGACCTGCCCGACTTTCAGGATCTGCGCGACGCCTTGCAGGCCTGCTGTGAGGCGAATGGCGTGAGGGGCACGCTGCTGCTGGCCAGCGAAGGCATCAACGGCACCATCGCCGGCCCCGAAGCCGGTGTGCGCGCGGTGCTGGCCCACCTGCACGCCGATGCTCGACTGGCCGCGCTCGCGCACAAGGAATCGTGGAGTGACAAGCCGCCGTTTTTGCGCATGAAGGTGCGGCTGAAGAAAGAAATCGTGACCCTGCGCGTGCCCGAGCTCGACCCGAACAAGACCGTGGGTCAGTACGTGAAGCCGCAAGACTGGAACCAGTTGCTGGCCGATCCGGAAGTGCTGCTGATCGACACCCGCAACGACTACGAGGTGGCCATCGGCACTTTCGAGGGCGCCATCAACCCGAACATCAAGACCTTCACCGAACTTCCAGCCTGGCTCGATGCACAACCTGAACTGCAAGGTGGGAAGAAGCCCAGGGTTGCGATGTTCTGTACGGGCGGGATCCGCTGCGAAAAATCCACGGCGCTCATGAAAATGCGCGGCTTCGACGAGGTCTACCACCTCGAAGGCGGCATCCTCAAGTACCTGGAAGAAGTGCCTCCCGAACAGAGCACCTGGCAGGGCGAGTGCTTCGTGTTCGACGAACGCGTCAGCGTGGGCCATGGCCTGCAACCCGGCCCGCACGAGTTGTGCCGTTCCTGCCGCTGGCCGCTGAGCGAGGCCGACAAAGCTTCACCGCACTACGTGAAGGGCGTGAGCTGTGCCCATTGCTTTGAGCAGCGCACATCTGAAGAGAAGGCTCGTCTGGCTGAGCGTCAGCGGCAGGTGGAGCTGGCCGAGGCTCGCGGTGAGATTCATGTCGGAGCACGGTTCGAACAACCCCCCGCGCCGCAGCACGAGGATGCACCCCCCGCGCCGCCTCCGGCGTCACCCCCCTGAAAGGGGGGCGCACCCTGTGGCCTGGCGAAGCCAGTTCCACGGGTGCCCTGGATCAAGACCTTTCGCTCCGGCACCTACTTCTAGAATTTGATTTCATGCCTATCTCTCCCACCATCCTCGCCTTCGACATCTTCGGCACCGTGGTCGACTGGCACGGCAGCATCGTGAGCGAGATGCAGGCGCTGTATCCGCAGGTCGATGCCGACGCGTTTGCGCTGGCCTGGCGCGGCGGTTATCAGCCGGCGATGCAGCGGGTGCGTTCAGGCGAACTGGGATGGACGCGCATCGACAGCTTGCACCGCATGATCCTGGACGAATTGCTCCCGAAGTTCGGGCTGTATCACCTGGGTGAGGCCGAGAGGGTCGAACTCAACCGCGCGTGGCACCGGCTCAACCCCTGGCCGGACACGCTGGCGGGGCTCACCCGTCTGCGGACCCGCTTCACCATTTGCACGCTTTCCAACGGCAACATCGGCCTGCTGACGAACATGGCCAAGCGCGCCGGCCTGCCATGGGATTGCATCCTGTCTGCCGAAGTGTTCCGCGCCTACAAGCCAGACCCTGCCACCTACCTGGGCGTGGCGGACACCTTCGATGTGCCGCCTGCTGGTGTGATGCTGGTGGCCGCCCATCAGGATGACCTCGCCGCTGCGCGCGACTGCGGCCTGGCCACGGCTTACATCGAGCGCCCGCTGGAATTCGGTGCGGTGCGTGTCAAGGACGTGTCTCCTGACCCTGACAACACCTGGCACGCGCGCGACCTGGTGCATCTGGCCGAACAGTTGGGCTGTTGAACCTGTCAGCCAAGTCGTGAAAGCGCCCAGCCCGCCAGCGCACAACCCAGTACCACTGCCCACGGCGGCAGCTTCCAGCGCATGAGCGCCATCAGCGCGAGCAGGGCCAGCCCCAGATCGGCAATGCTGTGGATGGCGCTGCTCCACACCGGGTCATACAGCGCCGCCAGCAGGATGCCCACGACCGCCGCGTTCACGCCCATGAGCGCGGCCTGTGCCTTGGGCAGCACCCGCAGCCGTTCCCAGAAGGGCAGAGCGCCCGCAATCAGCAGGAACGATGGCGCAAAAACCGCCAACAGTGCGACGAGGCCGCCCACCCAGCCGCTGGGTGCCGTGCTCATCGACGCACCCAGGAAGGCCGCAAAGGTGAACAGCGGGCCGGGCACCGCCTGGGTGGCGCCATAGCCAGCCAGGAAGGTGTCGTTGTCCACCCAGCCGTTGGGCACCACTTCGGCCTGCAGCAGAGGCAGCACCACGTGGCCTCCGCCAAAGACCAACGAGCCGGCGCGGTAGAAGGCGTCAACGCGCGCCAGTGTCGCATCGGGCACGGCCTGGGCGAGCAGGGGCAGACCTACCAGCAGGATGACGAACAGGGCCAGCCAGAACAGGCCGGTGCGGCGGCGCACGGTCAGCGGCAGCGCGTCGGTGGTGGTTGCCGCAGTGGGCTGGAACAGGATCAGACCCGCTGCGCCAGCCACCATGATCACGCCCACCTGCGCCCACACCGTTGGCAGCAGCAGCACGCCAGCGGCGGCCAGCACCATCATCACCCGTCGCGTGGCGTCCGGACACAGGTGGCGTGCCATGCCCCAGACGGCCTGCGCCACCACGGCCACCGCCACCACCTTCAGTCCGTGCAGCGCGCCGGTCGAGATCATGTCGCCATGTCGCGCCACACCCAGCGCGAACAGAATCAACGCAATGGCCGAGGGCAAAGTGAAGCCCACCCAGGCTGCGAACGCGCCAGCATAGCCACCGCGCGTCAGCCCCAGCGCCATGCCGACCTGGCTGCTGGCTGGACCGGGCAGAAACTGTGCCAGGGCCACGATGTCGGCATAGGAGCGCTCGCTCAGCCAGCGCCGCCGCTCCACGAATTCGGTGCGGAAATAGCCCAGGTGGGCCACCGGGCCGCCAAACGATGTCAGCCCCAGGCGCAGGAACACGAGGAACACCCCCCAGGCGCTGCGGTCGGTGGCAGTCCCGGAAGTCATGCCGGCAGCGTGTATTGGGTGATGAACCCGCGGTCGATGCGATCCTTCCAGTGCCAGGCCCAGCCACCTTCGAGGTGCCAGGGGCCATAGCTGGCGATGGCGTGTCGGGTACCGCAGGACAGCAGGTTGAGCGTGCGCGCTGGTGGCGGATGGGGCTTGAGCGCCTGGCCTTCGTGTGCCGCCAGGAGGTTTGTCGAAAGCGCAGGACCGGCCCGCACGGCGTACACGCCACTCTTGGGGTGGGGTGCATCGCCGCGCGTGGCCACATCGCCGGCGGCGAACACCTCCGGGTGGCTGGTGCTTTGCTGGAAGACGTTGACCAGCACATGGCCCTGATCGGAAAGTGCCAGGCCACTTTCCTGCAGCCATGGGGGTGCGTGGGTGCCCACGGCCAGAATGGGCACGTCGCAGGCGAGCGTGGCGCCATTGGCCAGATGCACGGTTCCTTCAGCGACGCCGGTGCAGGCCTCACGCAGCACCGTGATGCCGCGGCGCTTCAACTGGCGCAAGACGCGCCGGCGCACGCCTTCGGGGTAGTTGTCGACCACCTCCGGCCCGCCCGTGATCAGCGTGAAGCGCGATCCAGGTCGACCCTGTTCCCGTATCGCCTGTTCGGCTGCAAAAAGCAGTTCAACACCGGCCGCGCCCGCGCCGATCATGGCGAGCGACACCGCACGATCGCGCGCAAGCTCCATCACCTGGGGCCACAGGTGCACAAAGCCTTCAATGGGCCGCACGTTGAGCGCGTGGGTGATGGCGCCGGGCATTTCAGCCTCCAGCCGTGCGCGGTCGATCGTGGCGCCGGTGTCGATGGAGAGCAGATCGTAGTTCAGAAGGGGGGGCGTGTCGATGCCTGCACCCGCCACGCTCACCGTGCGGTGCTCAGCGTCCAGGCCCACGCAACGGCCCTGTATCCAGCGCGCACCCGCGGCTTTCATCAAGGGCTCCAGCGCAATGCGCGATTCCTCGGCGGTGTAGTGGCCGGCGACGAAGCCGGGCGTCATGCCGCTGTAGGTCTGGTGGTCGTAGGGAGAGAGCACCGTCACGTCCAGATCGGCGGGGCGGTGTTGGGCCAGACTCGCCAGCACATGCACATGGGCATGGCCGGCGCCGAGCAGAAGGAGTTTTTTGATGCCGTGGTGCATGGCACCGATGTTACGGGCTGTTGCCACCGGGCTTGCCGCACCCCGTGAAGAACCACCGGGTACTGCTCGGGCAGACCGGGCGATTCAGGGCGCTGGCGTGGCCCACTGCAGATCGGCGATCCACGCTGTGCTGCGGCTGGCGGTGTTGTCGCTGTCAGCCCCAATGACGACGGACGTGACCATCGGAACGTCGGTCAGTGCGGTGGCCTTGCCCTGTGGCAGCTCGTCGGCGAACAGGGTGACGAAGTCCTGCGCCACGTTGCGCGACTGCGCCACCCACTGGCCCAGTGGTGCACCCTTGCCCTGCAGGCTGAAGAAGCGCACACGATTGGTGTAGGGGTTGGTGCCCTGCAAGGTGGCTGGCCTGCCACTGTCCCACACGTAGCACACGGTGGCTGCAGGCAGGTTCTCTCCACTCACCCCGCGTGCGATGCGCAGCACGGTGCGCTCCATGAACGGCACGCGGTCCAGCGCGTGGTCGAACATGACACAGACCTTGAGCGCTGCGTCGTCGCCCGACTTGGCCATCAGGTCCGGCGGGGCGGTGCCACCGGTGAGGGGCTGATCCAGCCGCCAGCGCCAGCGCAATGGCTGCGCGGGACCTTTCCAGTCGTTCACCAGTGTGCCGTAGGAGGCGTTGGTGTCCACGCGCAATGCGGACTGACCGTCGATGGCGTCGGCCTGAAACAGGGTGGGGGGGATGTCGGCGTGACGCCTGGGAAAACCCACCACCCGCCAGGCCGGATGAATCGATCCGCTCTCAACGGCCACGAGCGGTGGCAGCGGGCGGTCAACGGGCTGGGCCTGCGCGGCGCAACTGAGCAGCAGAAGCAACGGTGCCCAGAGGGGAGGGGTTGGGAGGGTCATACCGCTGGATTCGACCATGCGCCAGTCGATCGGTTCAGTTCCGTTTCCAGTCATGGTATTTCTTTACCCATTCCAACATCTTTCGCGGCGCGTGCGCGCGCTTCCATTCGCCTGCTGCGTACTTGTTGGCCTCGGCCAGCGTGGGGTATGTGTGGATGGTGCCCAGCACCTTGTTGAGCCCCAGGCCATGCTTCATGGCCATCACGTACTCCGCCAACAGGTCGCCCGCGTGTGTGCCCACGATGGTCACGCCCAGGATGGTGTCTTTCCCCGGCACGGTGAGCACCTTCACGAAGCCGTGGGCCTCGCTGTCGGCGATGGCGCGGTCGAGGTCGTCAATGCCGTACTTCGTCACTTCGAAAGGAACGCCCTTTTCTTGCGCCTCCTGCTCGTTCAAGCCCACGCGCGCCACCTCGGGGTCGATGAAGGTGGCCCAGGGAATCACGGAATAGTCGGCCTTGAACATCTTCCATTCGCCGAACAGGGCGTTCACGGCCGCGTACCAGGCCTGGTGCGCAGCCACATGGGTGAGCTGGTAGGGGCCCGCCACGTCGCCAGCGGCGTAGATGTTGGGGTAGAGCGTTTGCAGGTATTCGTTGGTGTCCACCGTGCGGTTGGTGGGAATGCCCAGCTCTTCCAGACCATAGCCGGTGAGACGCGCGCTGCGGCCCACGGCGCAGATCAGCTGGTCAAAAGCGATGTGAAGCGCCACGCCTTCGTGTTCAACCACCAGGATCTTTTCTCCGTCCACGCGTTCGCAGCGCAGCGCCTTGTGGTTTGTGAGCACGCTCACGCCGTCGGCTTCCAGTGCCGACTGCGCCAGTTCACTCACTTCCTCGTCTTCGCGAATCATGATGCGCGCCGCCATCTCCACCTGGGTCACCTGCGCGCCCAGGCGCGCAAAGCTCTGCGCCAGCTCGCAGCCAATCGGACCGCCACCCAGCACCACCAGCCGCTGTGGAATCTCGTCGAACTGGCCAAAGGTCTCCCACAGGGTGTCGCTGGTCACATAGCCCACGTCTTCCAGGCCAGGCAGGGGCGGTACAAAGGGTTGGGCACCGGCGGCGATCACGACGCTGCGCGTGGTCAGGGTCTGCGTGCCGCCGTCGTTGAGCGCGATCTGCACCGTCCAGGGGTTGATCAGCTTGGCGTATCCCTGCAAAACCTCCACGCCCAGGCCGGTGTAGCGCTCGATGCTGTCATGCGGTTCGATCGCACGGATCACGTCCTGGACGCGCTGCATCACAGCCTTGAAGCTGAATGTGGGTGTGGTGTCTGACAGGCCATATTTCGACGCGTGCCGCATCTGGTGCGCGAGCTTGGCGCTCTTGATCAGCGCCTTGCTGGGCACACAACCGTAGTTGAGACAGTCTCCACCCATCTTGTGGGCCTCGATGAGTGTGACCTTGGCTTTGACCGTCGCGGCGATGTAGGCACTAACCAGCCCGCCCGCCCCCGCACCGATCACGATCAGGTTGCGGTCGAATGATTGGGGTCGCACGCTGGCCCAGCGCGCGTACACCTTGCGCTTCTGCACCGCACTCACGATCTTGCGTGCGATCAGCGGGAACAAGCCTAGCAGCACAAACGAACCCAGCAGCGCAGGGCTCAGAATCCCTTGGAGCGAATCGATCTGCGCCAGCTGCGTGCCTGCGTTCACATACACCAGGGTGCCGGCGAGCATGCCGATCTGGCTCACGCCATAGAAGACGGCTGTCTTCATTTGGGTCAGGCCCATCAGCAGATTGATCGCGAAGAACGGCACCACCGGGATCAGGCGCAGCGTGAACAGGTAGAACGCGCCTTCCCTTTCCACACCCTTGTTGATTTCGGCCAGCCGGTTGCCGAACTTCGCCTCCACGCTGCTGCGCAACGCATAGCGCGACACCAGAAACGCCAGCGTGGCACCGATGCTGGAGGCGAACGACACGATCAAAGTACCCCACCACAGGCCGAACAAGGCACCACCGGCGAGCGTGATGATGGTGGCCCCGGGAAGCGACAGTGCGGTCGCGGCCACGTAGACAAGGAAGTAGATTCCCACCACCTGCACAGGCTTTTGCGCGTACAGATCGGCAAAGCTCGCCTGACTTTCCTTGAGGTAAGCCAGGCTGAGAAATCGACCCAGGTCCAGGGCGAAGAAGGCAAACACGCCCAGCAACACCACAGTCAACAGCAAGACCTTGCGAAGATTCACGACAACTCCCAGTGGATCGATGCCGATGAGTCGCAACGATGCGGCGATTCTTACATTGCCCGTGTCCCTGCGCCGGTTGTGCAGGTCGTTCACCCCATGGCCCGCTTCAACCCGGATCATCGCCGGTCACCAGCACTTGCGACACACTTGACCCATCCTCCATCACCAACGCAACCCACGCTGCATGTCGTCCGCCTTCCATTTCCAGCCGCTTTGCGCGCACTTGCATCAGGCGCTGCGCGAGGCTTCCCATCCGCTGGCCGATGCCAGGCTCGTGCCTTTGCCTGACAAGGGCCTGGCCCACGACCATGTGCGGCTGGTGGACACTGGCGTGCTGGCTCGGGTGCCGAAGCAAAGCCAGATGGGGCTGGCGGCGCGCGACAACCTGTCCTACCAGTGCGCTTGTTTCGAGCGGGCTTCAGCCAGCGGCCATACCCCTCGTTTGCACGGCTGGTTTGCGCCCTCCGATCATTTGCCGCGAGGCGCTTTGCTGGTCGAAGAGATCATCGGCAGATCAGCCCTTTTGCCACAAGACCTCGACGCCATCGCAGACGCAATGGCCGCCTGGCATCGCCTTCCCCTGCCTGCCAAAGCCGTCCGTGCGCCTTTGCTCAATGCGGATGATCCCCTGCGCGCCCTGGTGACAGAAATCGAGACCCAGGCTGCCCACTTGCCATCAGCTGCCATGGATGCCTCGGTGTCGCAGGCCATCCAGTCGCAGCTCACTCAACTGCGGCGTTTGTGCGAGCAAGGCGAACGCCCCGCGCGGCGCCTGATCGCCTTTGACGGTCACCCGGGCAATTTTCTGGTGCGTGCCGACGGGTCTGCCGTGCTCGTCGACCTGGAGAAATGCCGCTACAGCTACCCCGCGCTGGACCTGGCCCATGCCACGCTCTACACCTCCACCACCTGGGACGCTGATTCGCATGCGGTGCTCACGCCAGACGAGACCATCGGTTTCTATCGGCGATGGACGCAAGCGGTGGGCGATACCGTGCCCGACGCCCAGACCTGGCACGTGCCGCTGCGCCGCGCCATGTGGTTGTGGTCGGTGACCTGGTGTGCCAAGTGGCGTGTGCTGTCCGGGCAAGCCAGTGTGGCAGGGGCCGACGGCGAAGACTGGTCGACAGAGTGCAGCGAAGCGGCACTGGTGGCCCATGTGCGCGATCGGGTGGACCACTACCTGGGCAAGACGGTGGTGCGGCAGATGCTCGACGAGTTCGATGTGTTGGAGCGCGAGTTGCGCCCATGAAGCTCGCGATCGTGCTGCCGGTGCTGAACGAAGGTGCCTTGCTGGCCACGCGCCTGCATGGCCTGGCTGGTCTGCGCGCGCGGGGTGCGCGGGTGGTGGTGGCCGATGGTGGCAGCCACGACGACACGCTGGCCATTGCGCATCCGCTGGCCGACGCGGTGGTGAGCGCGCCACGTGGCCGAGCTGCCCAGATGAACGTCGGTGCCTATGTCGCTGCCCGGATCGGATGCGACACTTTGTTGTTCCTGCATGCGGACACGGTGCTGCCACCGGATGCCGGTGCGCTGATCCAACAAGCACTTGCGCGTGGCGGAGGCTGGGGTCGCTTCGACGTGCGCATCGAGGGCCACCACCCCTTGCTGGGCATGGTGGCCGCGTTCATGAATGCGCGATCCCGTCTCACCGGCATTGCCACCGGCGACCAGGCGGTGTTCGTGCAGCGCCGCTTGTTCGAATCCCTGGGTGGTTTCGCTCCCATCACTTTGATGGAAGACGTGGAACTCAGCAGCCGCTTGCGCCGCGTATCGCCACCGGCCTGCCTCGCTGCACACGTCACCACGTCTGGCCGCCGTTGGGACACGAATGGCTTCTGGCGCACCTTGGGCCTGATGTGGCGGTTGCGCGCTGCCTATGCGCTGGGCGCTGACCCTGCAACGCTTGCAAGGCGCTATGGTTATCACACGCGGGCTGGCGCAGCGGTGGCGGTGATGGCCAAGGCGCCGGTGGCGGGGCTGGCCAAGACACGGTTGATACCCTTGCTGGGGGCGACCGGTGCGGCTCGCGCACAGCGACGTTTCGCCTTGCAGGCCATGGCCACGGTGCGCCATGCCGCCACCGGGCCGCTCACGGTGTGGTGTGCGCCCGATGCACGACACCGCTTTTTCCGGAGCTTGCAGAACCGCCGTGGTGTGGCGTGTCTGGCGCAGCCGGCGGGCGACCTGGGGGAACGAATGTCTGTCGCAATGAAGACCCACTTTCAGGATCACTCACGTTTGCCCCTGCTCATTGTGGGCACTGACTGCCCGGCGCTCATGCCCTCGCATCTGCAGGAGGCGGCTGACGCATTGCAGGCCCACGACGCTGTGGTGATCCCGGCGGAAGACGGCGGCTATGTGCTGATCGGCCTCGCCAGACCCCTGCCCAAGGTGTTCGAACGCGTGGACTGGAGCACCGACCGAGTGCTTGCACAGACCCGGGAACGCCTGAGAGAAGCTGAAGCCAACTGGCATGAAATGCCCACCCTCTGGGACGTGGACGAGCCCGCCGACTGGCAGCGCTGGCAGGCCATTCATGCAACAGGCGCCTCTCCCACCGAACCCGAATTCGGTCCTCCTGACCATCGAACATGAAAACTGCCTCACACCGTTCCACCACCTGGTACCAGCAACGTCTCGCACCTCCTGCTGGCCCGGTTCGCGTCGTCATCGACACCGACGCGGCCAACGAGATCGACGACCAGTTCGCCATCGCCTGGGCCATGTGCCGGCCGGACAGGCTCCGGGTGGCTGGCCTGTACGCCGCGCCGTTCTCCTTCGCTCACCGCCGATCCATCCTGCCCCTCGCGTCAGCCGATGATCCGGCCTTCGCGCCTCCCGGGGTGGGCATGGCGCGCAGCTTCGACGAGATCCACAGGGTGCTCGACCTGCTGGGCGACCCGGTCAGTGTGGCGGCGAAGGCGCAGGTATGCCGGGGCAGCGAGGGCTACCTGTCAGGGCCTGGGCAGCCGCTGCACAGCGCCGCTGTGGATCACCTGATCGCCACCGCACGCGAACACGCCGCCGACGGGCCGCCGCTTTATGTGATGGCCCTGGGCTGTGTGACCAACATCGCCAGCGCGCTCATGCTGGCGCCCGATCTGATCGACCGCATCGTCGTGGTGTGGACCAGCGGCTACCCCAGCCACGCTCCCTGGCCCAACACCAGCCTCAACCTGGAGCAAGACCTGTGGGCCAGTCAGTGGCTGTTCGACTGCGGCGTGCCGCTGGTCTACCTGCCCGGCTACCACGTGGGCGCCCAGCTTCGTTTGTCGCTGCCAGAGATGCAGCGCCACGTGCAGGGGCGAGGCGCCATCGGCGACGAGCTGTACCGGCTCTACACGCACAACCCGCTGTGGGCCATCCTGGGCCAGACCGGTGCGGAGCCTTACAGCTGGGTGATCTGGGACATCATTTGCGTGGCCTGGCTGCTCAACCCCGACTGGGTGCCGAGCGGTCTTGTGGACACACCCCGACTGGGCGACGACCTGCGCTGGTTGGCCGATGCGACAAGCCTACCCATGCGCGAGGCCTACGCGGTGCAGCGTGATGCCATCTTCTCTGCGTTCTTCGCGCAGGCGCTGGGCGATGGCGGTTCATGACAAAAGTGCATGCCGAGATCGAAGCGAACGTATCCTTGCGGCAGGTCAACGCTGAAGCCTGAAAAGGTGGAAGACCTGCGCAGCGTCAGTTAAGGTTCGTCCATGGCGCATTCTTCACACACATCACAGTCGAACCAGACCTCGTCATCCGGAACCTCTCCAGGGCAGGATGCCAAGGCATGGCACACGTTGACACCTGAGAAGGCTGTGCAGGCGTTGGAGGCTTCCCCTGATGGCCTGTCGACGGACGAAGCCCGACAGCGTCAACAGCAGTACGGAGCCAACCGGCTCGATGCCGTGGCGCCGCCGCAGCTGTGGCGTCGCGTGGCCGCGCAGTTTCACAACCTGCTGATCTACGTGCTCATGGCCGCTGCCGCCACGACCGCTCTGATCGGGCACGGTCTCGACGCCGCAGTGATCATGGCCGTGGTGCTGCTCAATGTAGGCATTGGCGTATTGCAGGAGGGCAAAGCCGAGAAGGCGCTGCAGGCCATCCGCCATTTGCTGGCACCCCATGCCATGGTGTTGCGCGACGGACGCACCAACGAGATTGACGCCGCTGATCTGGTGCCCGGTGATGTGGTGCAGCTGGCATCAGGTGATAGCGTGCCAGCCGACGTCCGCCTGCTGAGGGTGCACAACTTGCGGGTGGATGAATCCGCGCTCACTGGCGAATCCATGCCGGTGGACAAAGCGCTGGCCGAGGTGGAAACCGACGCCGCCCTGGGTGACCGCCTGTGCATGGCCTACGCCGGCACGCTGGTCACGCAGGGGCAGGCGCGCGCACTGGTGGTGGCCACGGGCGCGGCGACCGAGATGGGTCGTATCGGGCATCTGCTCACCACCGTGGAGCAGACCACCACACCGCTGGTGCGCCAGATGACCCAGCTCGCTCGCTGGATCACGCTGGCCGTGATGGGCGCAGCGGCAGCCCTGTTTGCTTACGGCACTGCCGTGCGTGGCCTGCCGATGGCCGAGATGTTCATGACCGCCGTGGGGTTGGCCGTGGCCGCGATTCCCGAAGGCCTGCCCGCCATCATGTCCATCACACTGGCCATCGGTGTGCAACGCATGGCCTCACGGCACGCCGTGGTGCGACGCCTGCCGGCGGTGGAGACCCTGGGTTCGGTCACGGTGATCTGTTCGGACAAGACCGGCACGCTCACCCGCAACGAAATGACGGTGCAGCAGGTGGTGCTGGCTGGCCAGACCATTGAGGTGGCAGGTGCGGGTTACGCGCCGGAAGGCGCACTGCAAAGGGGCGACCATCATCTGCAGTCTGCCGAGTTGTTCCGCGAAGCTCCCGCGCTGCTTGCACTGGCCGAGGCCGCTGCACTGTGCAACGACGCCAGCCTGCACCGCGAGTCGCCCGACGGCGGCTGGCAGCTGGCAGGGGACCCGACCGAGGGGGCGCTGCTCACCCTGGCCATGAAGGCGGGTATCGACCCGCAGGAACTGGCACGCGACCGGCCTCGCGTGAACGTGATTCCCTTCGAATCCGAACATCGATACATGGCCACGTTGCACCGCGATGCCGATGGCTGTGTCGCTCTGCTCAAAGGTGCACCTGAACGTGTGCTGGCCATGTGCGAGTCCCAGCTCACAGCCGATGGAGCAGTCGAACCCATGGACGCCGACGCCTGGGAGCAAGCGATCGATGCCCAGGCGCGTGCCGGTCGCCGTGTGCTGGCACTGGCTCGCAAGCCGGGGATGGACGAGACGAGCTTTGGTCCCGACGACGTGGCCCGGGGACTCACGCTGATGGGGCTGGTGGGCATCATCGATCCGCCACGCGACGAGGCGGTGCGCGCCGTGGCGCAGTGCCGCGCAGCAGGCATTCGCGTGAAGATGATCACCGGTGATCATGGTGTGACCGCCAGCGCCATCGCCGGGCAACTCGGCATGGGCGAGGGCCTGCGCGCCGTCACTGGCCCGGAGATCGGCGCCGCCAGCGACGCTGCCCTGCAGCAGCTGGTGCTGGAGGTGGACGTGTTTGCCCGCGCCAGCCCGGAACACAAGTTGCGCCTGGTGCGTGCCTTGCAAGCTCAGGGTGAGGTGGTGGCCATGACCGGCGACGGGGTGAATGACGCACCCGCGCTCAAGCAGGCCGACGTGGGTGTGGCCATGGGCCGCAAGGGCACCGAGGCCGCCAAACAGGCCGGTGCGGTCGTGCTGGCAGACGACAACTTTGCCTCCATTGCACACGCGGTGGAAGAGGGGCGCACCGTCTACGACAACCTGCGCAAGACCGTGACCTTCCTGCTGCCGATCAATGGAGGCGAGTCGCTGTCTTTGCTGGCCGCCGTTCTGTTCGGCCTGGCGCTGCCCATCCTGCCGGCTCAGATCCTGTGGGTCAACATGGTGAGCTCGGTCGCGCTGGCCATGGTGCTGGCGTTCGAGCCCACCGAACCCGACGTCATGCGCAGGCCCCCACGCTCACCCACCGAACCCATGCTGTCGCCTTTTGTGATCTGGCGCGTGGGGCTGGTGTCGATATTGTTCCTGTTCGGCATCTTCGGTTCGTACCGCTGGGCGCTGGCTTCTGGCGCCGAGGTGGAGACGGCGCGCACCATGGCGGTCAATGCCCTGGTTTCCATGGAGGTGTTCTACCTGTTCAGCGTGCGCTTCCTGAAGTCGCCGTCGTTCACCTGGGTGGGCGTGCAGGGCACACCACGCGTGCTGGCTGCGGTGGCGGGTGTGGTGGTGTTGCAGGCGCTGTTCACCTATGCGCCTTTCATGCAGATCTTGTTCAACACCCGCGCGCTCAGCCTGCAGCAGTTGCTGGTGTGTGCGGGCATTGGGGTGGCGGTGCTGGTGGTGCTGGAGGTGGAGAAGGCTGTGCTTCGGCGAACTCACTGAGGGCTTCTTCTTGCTCCCTCCCCCGCTGGGGGAGGGAGGGCTGGGGTGGGGCCCTCTCCGCGCATTCGCCTTTTGTCTCCGGAAGCATGGTTTGGCCGGGTCTCGGCCCGGCGGCCGACCTACCTTTCTTTGCGTCGCCAAAGAAACGTAAGCCAAAGAAAGACGAGCCGGATGCGCTGTCCCTTCGCTTCGCTACGGGCACACTGCGTTGCTCGGTCCGGGCGGGGTGCGCGCAAACTCGCTTCGCTCAAACATGCGCGCCCCTTGTCCGCCCGGCCCTGTGCTACTCGCCAGCGCATGACGGCGCAAGTCGGGAGCGGGATCGGACTTCCCCTCAGGCGAGCATGCCTTCTCTCCTTGAAAGGGTAGCGTGAAGCGCCTCGCGGGGTCACCTTGTCTTCAGTGCCAACCCGCCCAGAGCGACCACGCCCACCGTCAGCCCCACGGCCAGCGGCAGCGTGCGACTCAGCAGTGCAGCAGTCAGCGCATCGGCCGTGCCCACGCCTTGCGTGTGCAGCAGCAGCACCATGGCGGCTTCGGTAGCACCCACGCCACCGGGGATGAACGAGGCCACGCCAGCCAGCAGGCCCAGCGCGAAAATGGCCACGGCGTCCGTGGCCGCAACGTCATGCCCCAGCGTCAATAGCACCGCGTGCATCGCCAAGCCTTGCGCGGTCCAGGCCATGGCGCTCAACGGCAGGGCCAAGCCCAGGCGTCGTCCAGACAGCAGGTGCGAGGTGGCGGCCAGGCCCTCGGCGGTGTGGCGACCCATTGCCCCCGCGCCCAATCGGCGCGCCAGCCACTCCAGCCCGTGCGCGCGGAACACCCAGACCACCGCCACGCAGCCTGCTACCGCCAGCCATGCGCCGGTGCGGTGATCTGGCAGCCAGCCAATGGCCAGCGTGGCCAACAGCCCCACGGTGAGCAGGTCCAGCAGGCGTTCTGACAAAAAGGCGGCCAAGCTGTGCACATAGCCCACCCCCAGTGGCTTCAGGTAGAGAGAGCGCACCGTTTCACCCGCCTTGCCTGGTGTCACCGCCATGGCAAATCCCGCCAGGTAAATGTGCAACTGGCGCCCCCAGGGCACACGATGCCCGAGCGCGCTCAGAAAGCTGTGCCATCGCATGAACCGGGCGGCGTAGCTCACCAGCGTGAGCCCGATCAACTGGGCCCACAGCAACTGGGGCAGCGTCTGAACCCGTTGAACAAGGTCGCCGAGCGCGACCGGCTTCGCCATCACCAGGTAGGCGATCAGGGCCAGCACCAGCAGCACTGAAAAGCCGCGCAGCCAGCCGGTGTTGGTGCGGGGCGCAGATGTTTGGGGAGGGTTCATGCGGGCGCGGTTCACTGGAAGCGCTGCCAGCCCCAGCCGATGCGCAGGGCGGTGGTGATCCCGCACAGCACTGCAAAGCCGTAGGCGATGGCCGAAAAGTGCTGGGGCCACGCACACATGGCAGCGAAGGCAAGCAGGGTCTCGGTGGCTTCGGTCAGGCCGCCCAGAAAGTAGATGCTCTTGTCAGGAAAGGCGACCGGGGTCAGCCGCCGCTTTTCCGCCACCGCAGCAAAGGCCAGAAAGCTGCTGCCGGTGCCGATGAAGGCCGCCAGCAGCACCGCCGCGGCGAGCGCGTTGGCGGCAGGGTCGGCCAACGCAAAGGCCAGTGGAATGGCGGCATAGAACAGGAAGTCCAGCGTGATGTCCAGAAAACCGCCCCGATCGGTGGGTGTGGTGGCTCGCGCCACCGCGCCGTCCAGTCCGTCGAATAGGCGCGACAGCAGCAGCAAGGCCAGGCCGGCCATGAACTGTTGCAGGGCAATGGCCAGTGCGGCGCCCATGCCGATGGCAAAACCAGCAAAGGTCAGCGCGTCCGCGCCCACGCCCCAGCCCAGCAGCACGCGTGCTGCGCGGGTGAGTGCGGGCTTGATGGCTTGCTGGATGGCGCGATCAAACATGGTCGGTGGTGTCGGGTGTCAAGTCGATCACCAGCGTGGGGTCGGCGATGTCGGCTGCATCGTGCGTGACCAGCACCACCGGAATGCCGCGCGAGCGCACGTGCTCGAAGACGAACTGGCGGAACTGGTCGCGCAGGGACGCGTCGAGTCGTCCGAATGGTTCGTCGAGCAGCAGCGCGTGTGGGCGGGCGAGCAGGGCGCGCATCAGCGCCACGCGCGCGCGCTGCCCGCCGGAGAGGGTGGCCGGATCGCGCTCGCCATATCCGGGCAGACCGGCTTCGTCCAGGGCCTGAGCCACCTGGGTCCGGCGCAGGTCGCGGTCACCTGGCGGCACCGCAAACAACAGGTTCTCCGACACATTCATGTGTGCGAACAGGAGGTCGTCTTGAAACAACAGGCCGACGCCGCGCCGTGCCGTGGGCAGGGTGTGCAAGTCCACGCCATCGAGTTGCACCGAGCCTCGAAAGGACAACGCCTGTGCGCCTTCGGCCACCGCCGACAATGTGCCGGCGATGGCGCCCAGTACCGAACTCTTGCCGCAGCCGCTGGGTCCCATCAGGGTCAGGATGCGGCCTGGCGGTACGTTGAAGTGCAGGTCGCGCAACAGGGTGCGTTGCTGGCTGCCAAGGTGGTCGATGCGAACGGACAGGGTCATTGAAGTGGACTGCGGTGCGAGCTTGTTTGGGAACTGTCCGGCGTTGCACTCATGAACCCTGCACTTTAAATTGCCGGGGCCGACCCACCCATGCGGCCAGCGCAAATCCCAGCACGGGCAGCACAAACTGCAGCCAGGCGTAGGCGCTCGTGAGCGAGCGCTGTGCACCGGCGGCCAGCGTCACGGCCTCGGTGGTCACGGTGGTGAACCGACCCGCGCCGATGTACAGCGTGGGCAGGTACTGGGCCACGCTCACCGCGAAACCCACCGCTGCGCTGGCAGCCAGCGCACGGCGCAGGAGCGGCCACTTGATGCGCCACAGCAGTGACCAGCGGCCGTGCCCCAGGCTGGCGCTGAGCTGTCCGTAGCGCGGGTCGAAACCCAGGTAGGCGGGCGACAAGGCCAGCGAGACATAGGGCAGCGCCATCAAGGAGTGCGCCACCAGCAGCCCGATCCAATGCCCTTCGATTCGCCATTGCAGCGCCAGTGCATACAGCCCCACCACCCACAGCACGGTCGGCAGTACCAGTGGCAGATACAGCACGGGGCGAAGGGCATTGTCCCAGCGGCGCGGCGCCAGTTCGAGCCAGGCCACACTCCAGGCCAGCGCCAGCCCGGCAGACGCTGCGGCCAGTCCCAGGGTGTTGAACACGGTGCCACGGCTGGCCCACACGCTGATCCATGCCTGGTCAGTCAACCGTTCGGGCCAGAGGTAGGGGAATGGCCACACCCCGGCCACGCTACCCACCGCCAGCACCAGCAGGACGGCGCCGTACAGGCTGGTCAGTGCGATGAAAGACCACGTGAGAGAACCAGCGTGGCATTCTTCTGAACCCGTCAACGGGGCCTGGCCACGGCGCCCCGAGGGGTACCGGCTCAGGGTAGACAAGGCCAGCTGTGCGCCTCGCCAGCCAGCGCCGAGCAGCAGGACCGCTATTGCCAGCACGCCACCGGCCGCCGCACCTTGGGCGTTGATTGCCAGATCTGCGTCACGCAACCATTGCCAGGCCAGCACCGCCAGCGTGGGTGGCGCCGCGGGGCCGATGACCAGGGCCATGTCCACCACCGTCAGCCCGTAGGCCAGCACCGCCATCAGCGGCCAGAACAGCCGGGGTGCGAGCTGGGGCCAGACCACGCGCCAGAACGCCCGCCGGGGCGCGTAGCCCAGTGTCTGCGCGATGGCGTGTTCGGCCTGCCAGCGCCGACGCACGTCGTCGCGCTGCAACTGGGTGGCGGCGGTCCACAGCAAAAAAGGGATCTCCTTGGCGACCAGGGCCACGATCAGGCCCAGGCCCCAGGGGTCCTGGGTGGTGGGCCACGGAGGCGGGAAGTTGAACCCGGTGAGCCAGGGCGAGAACAGGCGCAGCAGCCAGCCACTGGGGGCCACCAGAAACACCAGGCCGATGGCGAAGGCGGCGTGCGGCGTGGCCAGCATCACCGGCAGGCCGCGCAGCAGCCGGACCAGTGAACGCCGCACGAAACCTTGTGCCAGCAGCGCGGCGCTGCACCACCAGGCCAGCAAGGTCGATGCCAGGCCGGTCCATGCGCTCAGGCCCAGCGCGCGCCGCCATTGGGTGTCGTGCCACAGGGCACGCCAGGCGCTGGCATCAAGCAGGGCACCCATCGCCATCGCGGCCGTGGCCAGCACCGGCAGGGCGACCAGGGCCAGCAGGGCCAGAACGGCCACCCTGTGCAGAGCGGTCATGGGCAGAGCATGTCAGTATTTCTTTTTGCCGAAGCAGCACCTGACGCACGAAGCGGTGCAGTCCAGGGCACCGCCGGGCCGGCTTTGCCGGACGGCCAGTGCCGCCCCCTTGAGGGGGTGACGCGAAGCGGCGCGGGGGTGTTTCATTTCAGCCACCGTAGCGGCGCGTCCACTCCCGTTCCAGCGGATCGACCCAGGCCGCGTGAGGCTCGGGCAGCGTGGGCGCAGAGTTGCGCACCTGGCCTGGCAGTGGCTGGCTGGGAAAGCGCGCACGTTCGGCGGCGGGCAGGCGCGCCACATCGAGCACCGTCGGGTCGCCCCAGACCGCGATGTCGGCCTTGCGCGCCTGTGCCTGGGCAGACAGCAGGAAGTTCGCCACCACCTGGGCGCCTGCCGCAGCACGGGCGTTGTACGGGATGGCCACGAAGTGGGTGTTGCCGATGGTGCCCTTGGCGAACTGCCAGCTCATCACGGTTTCCGGCAGTCGCCGCGCGGCAATTTCGTTGGCAGCTTCGTTCGGGTTGAAGGTCAGACCCAGCAGGAGTTCGCCATCGGCCATCATCTGGCGGATGGCGGCAGGATTCTGCGGGAACTGTCTGCCCGTGCGCCACAGGTACGGATGCAGGTCGTCAAGGAACGCCCACAAAGGCGTTGTCACACGGGCGAAGTCCGCCTCCACGGGCGGTTGCCCCAAGACAGATGCATCACCCACGGTTTCGATCAGGGCCTGTTTGACGAAGGTGGTGCCAGTGAAGTCGGGCGGACGGGGGTAGCTGATGCGACCGGGCTGGCTGCGCGCCAGTGCCAGCAGTTCGGCCATGCTTTGTGGCGGATTCGGCAGCCGCCGGCTGTCGGCATACAGGGTGAACTGGGCCATGCCCCAGGGGGACTCCATGCCCTCCGTGGGCACCGAAAAGTCGTTGAGCGTGGTGGGCTTGCCGGTGGTGTCCACATGACGGAAGTTCGGCAGGCTTTCCGCAAAAGGGCCGAACAGCAAGCCATCGCGCTTCATGGCGGCGAAGTTCTCACCGTTGATCCAGACCAGATCCGCCGTGCCTTCGCCCGCGCTGCGCCCGGCGGCCTTTTCGGCGCGAACGCGTTTGACGACGTCAGCGGTGTCGGTGATCTTCACGTGTTCCAGCTTCACGCCATACGCAGCCTGCACCTGCGCGCCGACCCATTGCAGGTAGGCATTGGTGCGTTCGCTGCCAGCCCAGGCGTTGAAGTACACGGTCTGTCCGCGGGCGGTCTTCTCGACCTCGCTCCATGTGGTGCCGGACTGCGCCAGGGCAGGGTGCAGGCTGCTGCCGGCGGAGGCCCCGGCCAGCACCAGCCATTCGCGACGGGAGAGGGTGTGTTTCTCGAATTTCAAGTTGGGGACTCCAGCGTTCGGGGGAGCTTACCGGATCGACAGCGTCTGCTGGCTGTGCTGCCACAACAGAGATAGTCCCTGGGAAAGCACGCTCTACGATCGGTCGGTCGTTGCCGGGTTTCCTTACACTGGCAAGCCAGCGGGCCACACATGCCATCAATAATTTCCTCCGAATACGAGCAGCAGTTGGTCGTCCTGCGCGACTACCTGATGCGTTTTGCACGTCTGCAGTTGCGCAACGAGGCGTGGGCGGAAGATGCTGTGTCCGAAACCCTGCTGGCCGCCCTTGCCAAGCCGCAAGCCTTTGAGGCCCGCTCACAGCTCAAGACCTGGCTGGTGGGCATCCTCAAGCACAAGATCATCGACATACTGCGCCAGCGGCAGCGCGAGGTGGTACTCGACGAAGGTTCCGACGACGACAGCTTCGATCCGTTGGAACACATGGCGTTCAAGACGGATGGGCATTTCGCCGAAAAACCGACAGAGTGGGGCAACCCCGAGCGCGACATGCAGAGCCGGCAGTTTTTCGCAGTACTCGAGGCCTGTACCGAAAAGCTGCCACCGGCGCAAGGGCGCTTGTTCCTGATGCGCGAATGGCTGGAGCTCTCCAGCGAAGACATCTGTAAGGAACTCTCACTCACACCGACCAACCTCTATGTCCAGCTGCACCGCGCCCGACTCCGCTTGCGCGAATGCCTTGAACTGAACTGGTTTGTCACACGATGAAGCCCGTCTACCCTTTCCGCCGCACTTGCAAAGAAATCACCGCGCTGCTCATTGCACGCGAGGACCGCGATCTGCCGTTGTCTGATCGGTTGGCCTTGCGATTGCACATGGCCATGTGCCAGGCGTGTCCGCGCTTTGAGCGGCAACTGCTCACCATGCGCAACGCGATGAAGCAATGGCGCAGCTACGCAGAGGCGGTCGAGGGCACAGGCAAGGAAAAGGATTGATCTCTCAGGCGAGCAGGGCCTGGGCAAATTCCCGCGCGTTGAAGGTTTCCAGGTCCTCCAGCTTTTCGCCCACCCCAATGAAATACACCGGAATGGGCTTTTCGCGTGCGATGGCACAGATCACACCACCTTTGGCCGTGCCGTCCAGTTTGGTGATGATCAGGCCGGTGAGGCCCAGCGCTTCGTCAAAGGCCCTGACCTGCATCAGGGCGTTCTGCCCCGTGTTGCCGTCGATCACCAGCAGCACCTCGTGCGGTGCCGTGGCGTCGGCCTTTTGAACCACGCGCTTGATCTTGCGCAACTCTTCCATCAGGTGCAACTGGGTGGGCAGGCGACCGGCGGTGTCGACCAGCACCACATCGCGCCCCCGTGATTTGCCGGCCGTCACCGCGTCGAAGCTCACTGCGGCCGGGTCGCCGCCTTGCTGGGTGATGATCTCCACCGTGTTGCGATCGGCCCAGACGGCCAGTTGCTCGCGTGCCGCAGCGCGGAAGGTGTCGGCCGCCGCCAGCAGCACGGTGGCGCCTTCCTGGGCCAGGTGCCGGGTCAGTTTGCCGATGGAGGTGGTTTTCCCCGCGCCATTGACGCCCGCCACCATGACCACTGTGGGCTTGTGTTGACCGATCACCAGGGCTTTCTGAAGCGGTCTGAGCAGGTCCGCAATGGCATCAGCAAGCAAACCCTTCACGGCGGCCGGGTCGGTGGTCTTGCTTTCCTTGACGCGGCGTTTCAGGTCAGTCAGCAGGAATTCGGTGGCTTTGACGCCGCTGTCGGCCATCAGCAGGGCGGTTTCCAGGTCCTCGTACAACGCATCGTCGATCTGGGTGCCGGTGAAAACGGTGGTCAGGCTGGAGCCCGTCTTGCGCAGGCCCACCTTGAGCTTGTCCATCCAGCTCCGCCTGGGGGCCTCGACGGGCACCGGTGGTACTGCGACCGGGGGCTCAGCCTGGGGTGCGGGCGATGCGGTCAGGGGCTCCGGCAGGGCCGGGGTGGGCGCGACGGGATCGGGTGTGGGGGCTTTTTTGCGAAAGAACGAGAACATTTTTCCATCTCTAGAATCCATTGCATTCTATGAAACGCACTTTGCTTGCGCTCAACGCGCTGATGGCGGCCACATTCGCCCTGGTTCTTTCCCCCATCGCCCTGGCAGCATCGCCATCCTCGCCGCCCCTTGCGTCGCCTGCGGCGGCCATTGGGTCCACCGCTTCCCCGGCGGTGAATGCCTTGGTCGCACAGCAGTTCACGCTGGCCAATGGCATGACACTGATCGTGCGCCCGGACCGCCGTGCCCCCACGGTGGCGCACATGCTGTGGGTGCGGGTGGGCTCCATGGACGAGGTCGACGGTACCTCGGGCGTGGCGCATGTGCTGGAGCACATGATGTTCAAGGGTACGCCAGACCTCAAACCGGGTGAGTTCTCGCGGCGCGTGGCTGCGCTGGGCGGGCGTGACAACGCCTTCACCAGCCGGGACGCTACGGCCTACCACCAGCAGGTGCCCTCCAATCAACTGGAAGCCATGATGCGCCTGGAGGCCGACCGGTTTGCCCGCAACCAGTGGGCGGACGAAGAATTTGTGCGCGAGATCGAGGTCATCAAAGAGGAGCGGCGGCAACGCACCGAAGAGTCCCCTCGTGCGCGCATGTTCGAAGCGCTCAATGCCATGGTTTTCCAGGCAAACCCCTACCGGCGACCCATCATCGGCTGGATGAGCGATCTCGACGCCATGACACCCGCCGATGTGCGCGAGTTTTACCAGCGCTGGTACAGCCCGACGAACGCAGCGGTGGTGATTGCCGGTGATGTGGATGTCGATCAGGTGCGGGCATTGGCAGAAGACATCTACGGGCGCCTTCCGGCACGGGCCTTGCCAGACCGCAAGCCGCGCGATGAACCTTTGCAGGTCGGTCCGCGCAAGCTCGAGTTCCGTGCCGTGGCCGATCAGGCGCTGGTGGCATTGGCCTGGAAAGTGCCGCGCTGGACCGGCGAGGGCGATACCGGCGACGGTTCGCAGCAGGATGCACTCGCGCTCACGGTATTGTCGGCCGTACTCGACGGCTACAGCGGCGCCCGGCTGGAGCGGGCGCTGGTGCAGGGCTCCGGGACGGGGGGCAAGCGCGTGGCCGATACCGCCGGTGCGTCATATGGTCTGATGGGACGAGGGCCGCAGCTTTTCCTGCTCAGCGCCGTGCCCGCGCGTGGTGTGACACCTGAGATGGCCGCTGCCGCCCTCAAGTCCGAAGTCGAACGCATCGCCCGGGAGGGCGTCAACGAAGCCGAACTGCGCCGCGTGAAAACCCAGTGGACCGCCAGCGAAATCTACAAGCTCGATTCCGTGTTCAATCAGGCGCGCGAACTGGGCAGCTACTGGATCAATGGCATGCCCATCGACACGGGTGAGCGTCTCATGAAGCTCTTGCAAGGCGTGACGGCGGCGCAGGTGCAGTCGGTGGCTCAGCGCTATTTCAGCGACGAACAACTCACCACTGGCGTGTTGGTGCCAGACCCCGGGCGGCGAGAAGCTACCACCCCTGCCGCTTCCGGCAACCGTCCCGCCCTTCGTCATTGACGCGCCGCCGCGCTGTCTGGAATTTCATGTCATCAACTTCATTCTTCAGTGCGCGTTTCAAGCGCTTGTTGTGTGCGCTCGGCGCCTGTCTTTTGGGGCTCCAGGTGCAGGCAGCCATGCCCATCGAACACTGGACCCACGCCAGCGGTGCGCGTGTGTATCTGGTGAGCACACCCACCTTGCCCATGCTGGATGTGCAGGTGAACTTCGACGGTGGCAGCCGGCGCGAACCCATGGCCAAAGCCGGCCTGGCGAGCGCCACCGCCGGTCTGTTTTCCGGCGGCGTGATGGCCCAGGGTGAGTTGCCCGCGCTTGATGAAAACCAGTTGAGCGAGGCCTGGGTCGATCTGGGCGCCCAGTTCGGGGCACAGGCGTCGTCCGATCGTTTCACCGTGTCGCTGCGCACGCTCACCGAGTCTGCGCTCCTGGAGCAGGCCGTGGCGCTGGCAGCCCGACAACTGGCCGCACCCTCGTGGCCTGATGCCGTCTGGCAGCGCGACCGCGAACGCACCCTGGCTGCGCTCAAAGAGGCGGAGAATCGCCCGGCCACCCATGCAGGTCGAACCTTTTCGCGCGCGGTTTTCGGTGAGCATCCGTATGGATTCGAAGCCACTGCCGACACCCTCAACACCATCTCGGTGGCCGACATGCGCAATTTCTACCGCCGACATGTGGCCGCTTGTCGCGCCCAGATCAGTCTGGTGGGTGCTATCGACCGCGCCGGCACCGATCGCATCGTGAGCCAGTTCATGGCCGCCGTCCAGCCGCACGGCTGCGAACCGCTGGCAGAAGTTGGTGAGGTAAAACCAATAGACCGCGCAGTCGACGAGCGTTTGCCCTTCAAGGCAGCCCAGGCCCAGGTGCTCATCGGGCAACCGGGCGTGGCGCGCGATGATCCTGATTTTTTCCCGTTGTTCGTGGGCAACTACATCCTGGGTGGTGGTGGATTTGTGTCCCGTCTGACCACCGAGGTGCGCGAAAAGCGGGGGCTGAGCTACAGCGTGTACAGCTATTTTTCGCCTGGACGGCACGCGGGGCCTTTCCAGATCGGGCTGACCACACGCCCCGATCAGGCAGACGAAGCCGTCGGCGTGGCGCGAGAGGTGGTGCGCGCCTTCGTGGCCGATGGGCCGACCGAGGAAGAGCTGACGGCAGCCAAGGAAAACCTCGTCAATGGCTTTGCGCTGCGCATCGACAGCAATCGCAAGCTGCTGGACAACGTCGCCAACATCGCCTGGAACGGCCTGCCGCTGGATTACCTCGACACCTGGACCCAGCAGGTGGAGCGCGTGACCGTGGCCGACATCCGGCGCGCATTTGGCCGGGTGCTGCAACCCGACCGCATGGTCACGGTGGTCGTGGGCGCCCAACCCTGAGTGGCCTGGCCCCATGTGCCATCAGCGCGGGTGGCGGTTGCCGTAAGCTCGTGCGCTGTTTCATGTTCGGACTCAATGAATGAAAGCAACCGGCAAAAAGCCCGTTGGCCGTCTGGCCAAGGTTCCCCACGAAGTTCGCATCATCGGCGGACTGTGGAAACGAACCAGACTGAGCGTGATCGACGCGCCCGGGCTGCGCCCCACGCCTGCGCGCGTGCGCGAAACCCTGTTCAACTGGCTGGGCCAGGATCTCACTGGGTGGCGCTGTCTGGATGCCTTTGCTGGCACCGGTGCGCTGGGCCTGGAAGCCGCTTCACGCGGTGCGACCGAGGTGGTGCTGGTCGAGCATGACAATGAGCTGCTCATGCGCCTGCGCCGAATGAAGGACCAGCTCAAGGCGGAGGTCGTGAGGGTGGAGCGGGGTGATGCCGTGGCTTCCCTGAGGCAACGAGCCGGGCAGAACCTGGATGTGATTTTTCTGGATCCGCCTTTTGCCGAGGGTGGCAATGAGGCGCTGTTTGCCACTGCCTTGGCGGCCGCAGGTCAGGCCATCGGATCGCAAGGTTTCATCTACCTGGAAGCCCCTCGCCCCTGGACCAACGATGAGCTTTCCCAGATGGGGCTGGAGCTGCATAAACACGGCCGTGCGGGTGCCGTGGCCTTTCACCTGTTGCGGACTTTGCCCGCGCAGTAGTGGGGCGGCGCCAGGCCCTCGCGCATAATTCGCTGAATGAATGCAGTCTTGTCCACCCCCGCCACCGGCGCGCGCATCGCCGTCTACAGCGGCACGTTCGACCCACTGACCCTGGGGCATGAGGACGTGGTGCGTCGGGCCGCACAGCTGTTTGACGAGGTGGTGCTGGCCGTGGCCATTGCCCACCACAAGAAGACCCGTTTCAGCCTGAAAGAGCGTCTGGAAATGGCTGCCGAAGCCACGCGAGACCTGCCCGGGCGCGTGCGGGTACTGCCATTCGATGGCTTGATCATGGATTTCTGCCGGCAGAACGGCGCAGTGGCGGTGGTGCGTGGCATCCGCAACGTCACGGATTTTGACTATGAAGCACAGATGGCCGCGATGAACCGCAAGCTCCACCCCGGGGTGGAAACCGTGTTCCTGTTGCCGCAGGCCGACCTGCAATGCATCTCCAGCACCCTGGTGCGTGAGATTGCGACGCTGGGCGGTGATGTGTCGGGCATGGTCAGTGCGCCGGTGGCCAGGGCGTTGGCGCCCAAGCCCTTGCAAGCCTGAGCTTTTTGGCGAAGAGGGCGAGACACCATGGCACTCATGATCACAGACGAATGCATCAACTGCGATGTGTGCGAGCCAGAATGTCCCAATCAGGCCATCTACATGGGTGAGGACATCTACGAGATCGATCCGGCAAAGTGCACCGAGTGCGTAGGGCACTTTGACGAACCGCAGTGTGTGCAGGTGTGCCCTGTGAGTTGCATTCCCATTCATCCCGGGCACATCGAAAACCGGGAGACGCTCTGGCAGAAATACCAGCGTTTGCAGCAGCAGGGTCAGGCGTCTTCAGGTGCGGGTGGCGCGCCAGTGGCTGATCCTGCATTGACCAAGACCTGAGCGGCTGGGTCTTCCTTTTTCTCGGGTCTGGGTGGTTTGGGCCGGGGTGGCTTGCTGGTGTGAATCAGCGCCGTGGCCTTGTTCATGTCACCCGCAACCAGATTTGGCAGTGCTTTCAGACTGCGGTCCAATGCCTGGGCAATGGCGATGCGGTCGTCAGGCGAAGGCTTCTTCAGTACCCAGTTCGCCACCTCGTTTCTGTTGCCAGGATGGCCAATACCGATCCTCAGCCGCCAGTATTCGGCACTGCCCAACTGAGCATGGATATCACGCAAGCCATTGTGGCCGGCATGGCCGCCACCCTTCTTGAGCTTGGCTTCGCCTGGCGGCAAATCGAGTTCATCGTGAACAACCAGCACCTCCTCGGGCGCGATCTTGTAGAAGCGGGCGAGCGAGGCGACTGACCTGCCTGAGAGATTCATGAAGGTCTGCGGCTCGATCAGCCAGACGGACTGTCCACCCAGATTGGCGCGTGCCACCATGCCCTGGTGGCCCCGCTCCATCTGCAGCGAAACCTTGAGCAGGCGGGCTGCTTCATCCACCCACCAGAAGCCCGCGTTGTGGCGTGTGTGCTCGTATTCAGGTCCCGGATTGCCCAGGCCAGCGATGAGTCGGATCATTCACAGGATTATCGGTGAGGTTAGAACGAAAAACCCCCGCGCCGCTTCGAGCCACACCCTCAAAGGGACGGCATTGCCGTCCGTCCTGAGATTGTCGAAGGGCGGCCCAGCGGTGTCCTGGATGGGACTGTTTCATGCGTCGTGGGTCGCACGCTGCGCGGTGGAGCAACTGAAATGACAACGGCCCGCAGAGCGGGCCGTTGGTGGCAGAAGCAAGGGTCCGGAAGGACTTACTTCTTCTTCTTGCCCTTCTTGTCGTCAACCGCAGCCACCACAGGAGCGGCCACCACTTCTTCGACGGGCTCGACCACGGTCGCCACCGTCAGGTTGCTGCGGCCGTGCATGACCAGCTTGATGCCCTTGGTCAGCTTGATGTCACCGGTGTGGATGGTGCTGCCCTTGGTCACTTCACTCAGATCGACCACGATGTTTTCTGGCAACTGGGTGGCCAGGCACTCGATTTCGATCTCGTTCATCACGTGGTTGATCACGCAGCGGTCGACTTTCACGGCTGGCGAGCTCTCAGCGCCTTCAAAGTGCAGTGGCACCTTCTTGCGCAGACGGGTCTTGTCGTTGACGCGCTGAAAGTCCACGTGCAGCACTTGTGGCTTGTAGGGGTGGTACTGCACATCGCGCAGCAGCACTTTTTGCACGGTGCCACCAACGTCCATGTCCAGGATGGCCGAGTGGAAGGCTTCCTTCTTCAGGGCATGCCACAAGGCGTTGTGATCGAGTTCGATCGTGATGGCAGGCGCATCACCGCCAAAAACGATACCGGGCGCGCGACCGGTGTTGCGCAGACGGCGGCTCGCACCCGTACCCTGCTTGGCGCGCTCAAAAGCGACAAATTGCATGACATTCTCCATTTGAGGGGTTCCGCGACCAGAACGCCTCTGTTGATAAAGAGCAGCCCCTCAAATGAGGCGCGCTCGCTTTTTGCTGCCAGCAGGGTCTCTTAGAAGAGGTTGTCCTGATCGGCAAACAAACTCATGACCGACTCACCCGAGGCAATGCGCGCGATGGTCTCTGCCATCAGCGGTGCCACGGAGAGCTGGCGAATCTTGGAACAGGCTTGCGCCGCCTGGGACAACGGGATCGTGTTGGTCACCACCACTTCGTCCAGTGCGCTGCCCTTGGCGATGCGTTCAATGGCCGGTCCGGAAAAAATCGGGTGGGTGCAGTACGCATAGACATGCTTGGCACCGCGTTCCTTGAGCACCTCTGCCGCCTTGACCAGCGTGCCTGCGGTGTCGATCATGTCGTCCATGATCACGCAGTTGCGACCATCGATGTCACCGATCACGTGCATCACTTCGGACACGTTGGCCTTGGGGCGCCGCTTGTCAATGATGGCCATGTCGCAGTTGAGCTGCTTGGCCAGCGCGCGTGCACGCACCACGCCGCCCACGTCTGGAGACACCACCAACAGGTCGGGATAGTTCTTCTGCCGCAGGTCGCCCAGCAGCACGGGGGACGCGTAAATGTTGTCGACCGGGATGTCGAAAAAACCCTGGATCTGGTCTGCGTGCAGGTCCATGGTCAGCACGCGGTTCACACCAACTGCCTGGAGCATGTTGGCCACCACCTTGGCCGAAATGGGCACGCGGCTGGAGCGGGGGCGCCGGTCCTGGCGGGCGTAGCCGAAGTAGGGGATGACCGCAGAGATGCTCACCGCCGATGCGCGCTTGAGCGCGTCGACCATGATGATCAGCTCCATCAGGTTTTCATTGGTCGGCGCGCAGGTGGACTGAATCACGAACGCATGTCGGGCGCGGACGTTCTGGGTGATCTCGACAGTCACTTCACCATCGGAGAAACGCCCAACATTGGCCGCGCCGAGCTGCGTGCCGAGGTGCTGGGCAATTTCCGCAGCCAGCACCGGGTTGGCGTTCCCGGTGAAGATCATGAAATCCGGGGGCTGAACTTGCATGGTGTTTCCAGCGGTTTGAACGAAGCCTCTGAAGCTGTCGTCAAAAAAGCCATCTTGAGATGGCTGGTCGCGTGCTTGTCGTGCTTAAAAAGGGTGGCAGGGGAGAAAGGATTCGAACCTTTGCATGCTGGAATCAAAATCCAGTGCCTTAACCAACTTGGCGACTCCCCTACACAAGCTGCGTGCCCGGCTTGTCACCTGGCAGGCAGCAAAAAAATGTCGCTGAATCTGCATTCAGTGCTTGACAGCAGAGTCCGACATTCTAATCTGGACACCAGCCAAACAATGGATGCACATTCATATTGCTGCAAACTTGCACCGTCCATGTGCCTGGCACGTCGGACAGGTCCGGCGAATGGCGCGCATGTGCGAATACCGCAGTACCCGACCCCGTCATGCGACCTGACATACCGTGGCTCTGAAGCCAGTCGATGCACAGTCCCACATCGGGGCACAAGCCCTGTGCGACGGGTTGCAGGTCGTTGTGGCCGAAGTCCAGAATGCTCTGGAGATCGAGTCTCAAGGTGCCCGCTGACTCGTTTGCAGCAAAGCCTTGGAGTATAGCAGTTTCAGTGTCCCTTTTAAGGTCCGAAGATCGGAATATCTGTTGTGTGGACGCCCCGCCCGGTGGTTTGACCACAACAAAACGGGTTTCAGGCAAGGAAACCGGGATCAGTTCTTCGCCTATGCCCTCCACCCATGCCGTCTGCCCGCCAATGAAAAAGGGCACATCGGCCCCCAGGGGCAAGGCGATGGATGCAAGCTGGGACCGGCTCAGGCCCAGCCCCCAGAGCCGGTTCAGAGCGAGCAGGCAACTGGCCGCGTCGGAAGAGCCACCACCCAGACCGGCCTCGGCGGGAAGGCGCTTCTCCAGCCCGATGTGCGCGCCCAGCGGGCAGCCTGTGGCGGCCTTCAGCGCTTGGGCGGCTCTCACGCAGAGGTCGTCGGCGGGGAGTGCGGGGCCTGATATGTCTTCCCTCGTGACAAGCCCGTCGTCGCGGCACTCGAAATGGAGCACGTCGCACCAATCGATCAACATGAAGACGGATTGCAACAAGTGATAGCCGTCCAGCCGCCGTCCTGTGACGTGCAGAAACAGATTGAGCTTGGCGGGTGCGGGCACATCGAGCAACCGCCTCAGCGCTGGAGAGTTGGACCTGTTGTTCAAGGTTGGAGTATCAGTCGCAACTCGGCGCTGGGCAGCGGAAAGTTGCGCTTCGCTGTGATCCGCCCGTCTTTGTACCGCGACAGATCGGCTTGCCAGCCATCGGCCTCCAGAGCAGTCCCGTTCAACCAGGCAAACAGGGCGGCCACCGGCAGCGCCGTTCCTCCCAGTTCGGTGGTGAGTTCTTCAAGATTGCGCTTCTTGACGACCTGGTCGCCTTGGCGCCATTCAGCGTCTGTTTCGGTCCATGCCACGCTGGCCACGGCATTGCCCAGGGGGGACGTGAGCAGCAGTCTCCCTGAAGCGGGGGAGCCCCTGAGGTCGAATCCGGCCGTCACCGACTGAACCGGCTCGGTCTGGACAGTCAGTGCCAGGCGACCCATCCATGCGGATTCTCCGGGCAGTACCTGCCTTTGAGGTGTTGCGCAGGCAGCCAGCAGCAGGGAACATGTCATCAGGCACCAGAGCCGCCGCTGGCCGACAAGCGCGGTGACCCAGCCACTCACGGTTGCACCTGAAATCTCTTCAGCGTATTGAGAAGCGTCTCATTGTCGTTGGCCAGGAGAAGGCCTTCTCGCCAGATTTTCAATGCCTGCTCGCGTTGACCCAGCACCCAGTGAACCTCACCGAGGTGGGCCGCGATTTCTGCATCCGGACGTTTGCCGTAGGCCGCTTGCAGGATGCTCAGCGCACGCGGCACATTGCCCATTCGGAATTCGACCCATCCCAGGCTGTCCTGGATGTAGGCGTCACCAGGCGCCAACGCCACCGCTTTTTCGATCAATTCCTTGGCTTCGGGCAGGCGGACGTTGCGATCGGCGAGTGAGTAACCCAGTGCGTTGTAGGCATGGTGGAAATCGGGTTTGGCCGCAATCAACTGCCGAAGCAGGACTTCCATTTCAGCCAGGTTGTCGGCTTTCTCGGCCATCATGGCCTGGTCGTAAAGCAGGTCGGTCTGGTCCGGGAACTGCCTCACAGCTTCCTTATAGACCAGATAGGCCTCTTGCCACTGCTTGAAGTCCCTGAGCAACTGGGCTTCTGCCACCAGCTTGAGTCTGGCATCGTCAGGTCGGCGTTCAGGGTGGTTGCGCAGCAGTGCCCGGGCCTCGGTCATCTGTCCCTGTCTGGCCAGGAGCGACGCACGGCGCATTTGCGCTGCCATGATGTCGTCTGCATTTTCAATGCGGTCGAGCCAGGCATTGGCCGCCTGAATGTCGTTCTGCTTCTCGGCGATTTGAGCCATGAGCAGATAGGCTTGAGTCAGCCCCCGGGCCGATCGTTCGTCACCAGCCTCCCGCGCCAGTCGCATGTGATTCTGCAGCGATTTGCTCGCCGCATCCAGCTTGTTTTCCTGAACCTGGATCGTGGCCTGTAGAAGCCACGCATCCGCCAGCTCAGGCTGGTTCGTGGTCAGGCTCTCCAGTTGACGGGCAGCCTCTGCCGTGCGCTGCAGGTCGAGCAGGATGCGGGCATAGGCCAGGGGAACCTGTGAACCAAACGGGCCAGCGGGCGAAGCCACGCGCAGATGGTCGCGCACGATGTCCTCCGCCCCGCGCTGGCCGCGTTCCACCAGTTCAAGGGCCAGCATGGCTGGAAAGGGCGACTGCGGGTTGGCTGCGTGGCCCTTGCGCGCCGACGTCAGCGCAGCTTCGGGTTGCTCCACCGCCAGTTCCATGCGCCCGACGGTGGTCCATGCCGCCGGCGCATGGGGGCCCTGAAGATAGGGGTTGAGGGTGCCTTGAACCACTTGCAAGGCGAGTGCCTTGTCAGACACGCGCGCATAGGTTTGCGGAATCGCGTTGATGGTTTCGTCTCGCGAAACGCCGTCGCCAGAGGCCAGCAGAGACGTGAGTGCTGGCCCGGTTTCTGCCACGCGATTGAGTGCAAGCAGGATCTGCAGCACAAACCGGTCAGCGTCGGGCGACCCAGGCAGATCCCGTGACCAGGCGCGCGCAGCACTGAGCGCCGATTCTCCCGAGCGTGCCTGCAGGGCGATATCGACCGCTCGTCTGTACAGGAGCGGATCCCGTTGATTGCGTGCCGCATCCAGAATCAGTGAGTAGGCCGCGCCTGCATCTCCGGTGCGCGCATGGAGTTCACCGATCAGGAGCTGGTAGAACAATGGGGCATCGAGCCCCGAATTCGAAACAGAATCCGAAACGGCTTCGGATGCCTTGACTGGATCAGCCGTGCGCGGAGTGGGCGCCGACGTTTGTGCACAGGCTGCCATCGATGACACAGCCATCCATGTGGCCACCATGGCGTGACCGACGCGACGCTGAAGACTGGGGGGCATGGTGTCGCTACGCTGGCAATCCAGAAGGGGTGTGGGGGTGCTGCGCAGGGTAGACATCGGATGATGATAATTGAAGGGTTGTGGTCCGAAGTGGATAGGAGTCCAAGACCCTCATTGCGTTCCACCCCTTTTGAGAATGCCGACACGTCATGCCTGAATTGCCCGAAGTCGAGGTCACACGTCGGAGTTTCGTCGACCGCATTGCCGGGGCGAAGGTGCTGGGCGTGCATTTGGGAAAGCCACTGCGCTGGCCACTTGGGTGTGAGGCATCTGAGCTCCTGGGGCGTTCTGTGCTTGAGGTGACGAGACGAGGCAAGTACCTCATCGTCCAGCTTGATGACGGCATCCTCCTTGTCCATCTGGGCATGTCGGGTAGTCTCCAGTTTGCTCCCTCATTGCCCGAGAGGGGTCCGCACGACCATTTCGAGCTTCACACCAGCAGGGGTGTCCTGCGCCTTCACGATCCCCGTCGCTTTGGTGCTGTCGTGTACGCCACAGGGGTGAGTGAGCCGCCTGCCACCAAGCTTCTCGAGCGGCTGGGGGTCGAGCCACTTGAAGCAGGTTTTGATGCGCTGCGGTTTCATCAGGCGCTGCGACAGCGCCGCAGCAGCATCAAGCAGGTACTGCTTGCAGGCGATATCGTGGTGGGGGTGGGCAATATCTACGCATCCGAGGCCTTGTTTGCTGCCGGCATACGACCCACACTCCGTGCCGACCGACTGAGCAAACCGCGTGCCATACGCCTCCATGGGGCCATCGTCGCGGTCTTGCAACGGGCCCTGGTTCTGGGAGGCAGCACACTGCGCGATTTTTCCAGTGCCGAGGGACAGTCCGGCTACTTTCAGCTCGATGCGATGGTTTACGGTCGAGCCGGCCTGCCATGCCGCGTCTGTGGTAGCGTCGTCAAGCTTGTTCGTCAGGGTCAGCGCTCGACCTTTTTCTGCCCCAAGTGCCAGAAGCCCTGAGCATCGGGGGTGCGCCTGGCGCACCCGTTGTACCGTACCTCTGACGATATGGATTCTGGCCAGGGGCCGGTGCTATATTGCCGGCATCAAAGAGACAAGGGATATGAGCTTCAATCAGGAATTCGATCAGCACGGGGTGTGGCGCCGACAGTTTGCCTTGCGGCTGCGGCTATTGTCCGAGTGGCTGACCGACCACGACCTGATGGAGCCCGGTATTCGCGAGCGCCTGGACCAGCTTCATGAGCAGGTTCGCAACGACAAGATCATGGTGGCCTTTGTTGCGGAGTTCTCTCGCGGCAAGTCTGAACTGATCAACGCCGTTTTTTTTGCCGGGTACGGTCGCCGCATCATGCCTGCCAGCGCCGGGCGCACCACCATGTGTCCGACCGAACTCGGGTACGACGCAGACATTCCGCCTTGCCTGCGACTGCTCCCCATTGAGACCCGCCTGCACGCCAAGTCGCTGCTTGACTGGCGCAATGCGCCCGAAAAATGGGAGCGTATCGACCTGGATGTGAACGATCCCCATCAACTGGCACAAGCGATCCAGAAAGTGGCCGAGGTCCGCAAGGTCACTCAGGCAGAGGCTGCCGCTCTGGGCTTCTGGAACGACGAACTGCCTGATGACAACCCCCTGCCCAGCCCGGACGGGATGATCGAAGTGCCGAAATGGCGGCACGCATTGATCAACATGGCGCACCCGCTGCTCAAGCAGGGACTGGTGATTCTGGACACGCCAGGGCTCAATGCCATTGGCGCCGAACCTGAGCTGACCGTCAGTCTGTTGCCTCAGGCACATGCGGTGGTGTTCATCCTGGCGGCCGACACCGGTGTGACCAAATCCGACCTGGGCATCTGGCGTCAGCACCTCTCGGTGTTGGGTGAGGGCACAGAGTCTCGACTGGTGGTGCTGAACAAGATCGACACCATGTGGGATGCGCTGAGTTCGCCCGAGCAGGTTCAGCTTCAGATCGCATCCCAGAGAACCGATGCTGCCGACATTCTGGGATTGTCGCCACGCCAGGTGCTTGCCGTGTCAGCGCAAAAGGGGCTTTTGGCAAAGGTCAATCGCGACAAGAAGCTGCTCAAGGCGAGCAAACTGATGGAGCTGGAGACAGCGCTGGGTGTGGATCTGCTGGGCCAGCGTCGCGCGATTCTTAGAGCGGCTGTGGCATCAGGCATACAGTCCCTTCGTCTGGAGACCAGTCGACTGGTGCACACGCGTGCGCGCGATCTGGTGGAGCAGGTGCAGGAATTGGAAGGACTTCGAGGCAAGAACGACGGGGTCATCAAGCAGATGCGTTTGCGCATCGAGCAGGAGCAGGCCGAGTTTGATGCGAGTGGAGCGAAGATACAGGCGGTGCGTTCGGTGCACTTGCGGCTGTTGAAAGACCTTTTTGCGCTGCTGGGACACACCCATCTCAAGATCGAGGTGGCAGCGCTCACAAAGGCACTCAAGCAACCGGGTGTCAAGCTGGGTGTGCGTCGGGCATATGGGAAGACCTTTGAGAGCCTGCGCGAGGGCCTCATCCAGACAGAGCGTCTGGCGGGTGAAATCCAGGCCATGCTGGAGGGCAGCTTCAAAGGATTGAATGCCGAATACGGGTTTTCTCTGCAGGCGCCCCCCCAACCCAAGCTCGCTCGCTTCTACAGGGATCTGGAACTGATTGAAAAGAGCCACGTCCAGTACCTCAGCCTGGGCAATGCACTCAGGCTCGCACAACCTGAATTTGCCGAACGGCTGGCCAGAGCGCTCATGAGCCGCCTGCGCGTGGTGTTTGAGACGGCGGTCAACGAGGTCGAGCTGTGGAACAAGTCGGCTGCTGCGCAGCTTGACGCCCAGTTGCGCGAGCGCCGACGCAACTTCGGCCGACGCATCGAAGCGGTTTCACGTATCCAGCAGGCAGCGGGCGGCCTCAATGAGCGGATTCGCGAGCTGCAGGCGTTACAGGCCGAACTCCATCTGGCAGACGCCAAGCTGGCCGAACTCACGGAACACCTGCTCTCAGCCAAGGAAGACGAAGTCGCAGAAGCAACGGCTGCATGAGCAGCGGCGCGTCTGTTGGCGCTGGCTGCGCCGTACCTGCCGGTTTTGCAGCAGCCCTGATCGCCTGGCAGCGGGTACATGGCCGTCATGGCCTTCCCTGGCAGAGCACCCGCGATCCTTATGTGGTCTGGCTCTCGGAAGTCATGCTGCAACAGACACAGGTGAGCACGGTGCTCACCTATTTCCCTCGATTCCTCTTGCGGTTTCCAGATGTGAGGGCCTTGGCCAGCGCCAGCACAGACGAAGTGATGGCCCTCTGGAGCGGACTGGGCTACTACAGTCGTGCGCGCAACCTGCACCGCTGCGCCCAGATGGTGGTGACCGAGCATGGGGGTGAGTTTCCCCGGTTTGCCAGCGCTCTGGCAACGCTTCCGGGTATTGGCGAGTCCACTGCTGCTGCCATTGCCGCGTTCTGCCATGGCGAGAAAATCTCGATTGTCGACGGCAATGTGCGGCGGGTGCTGAGTCGGCTGCTGGCCTATTCAGGTGACCTGTCAATGGCATCGGCGCAGAAGGAGCTGAGCTTGCTGGCTCAGGCGCTGGTACCCAAGACCACTTTCGGCGACGATATGTCGGCCTACACGCAAGGGCTCATGGACCTGGGTGCCACCGTCTGCACCCGAAGCCGGCCGCTGTGCGAACGATGTCCCGTGTCGGAGCTTTGTCGTGCCCGGGCCGCAGGCATCGCCGAACAGTTTCCGGTCAAGACCCGAAAGACCAAGAGACGGCACGAAACCTGGTGGCTCCTGTTGGCGAAGAGGGTGCTGCGTTCTGGCCAGATTCAATGGTGGCTTTTGCGCCGTCCAGCCCGGGGCATCTGGGCCGGGCTCTATTGCGCGCCCGTGTTTGAGAGCGAGGTCAGGCTGATGGACACACTTGACGCCGCACAGCGCGAAGAAGTGCAGTTGCTTGAGCCGGTATCGCACAGCCTGACGCACCGGGAACTGCGGTTGCAGCCGTTGCTGCTGGAAATTGCAGAGCCATGCGCTGCTGTGCCTGCAGGCGAGGGTCAGTGGGTGTCTGAGCGCGATCTGCACGCCCATGGGATGCCGGCCCCGTTGCGCGCATTGCTGATGGCTCAAGCTCAGCAGCCAGCCGCCCCTGTTCAGGGAGCCGCACCTGCCCGCTGAGCCAGCGTTGCAGGCCAGCCGTCGATTTCGCGATGACGCACGCGCGTGGCCCATTCCGCACCAAAAGCCTTGGCCAGTCGCTCGACAAGGTACACCGACCGGTGTTGTCCGCCGGTACAACCAATGGCGACGGTGACGTAGCTTCGGTGGTCTTTCAGCATGTGGGGGAGCCACTGTTCGAGGAAGGCCTGGATCTGCGCTTCCATTGCCCGAACTTCATCCTGGACTTCAAGATACGCTGCCACCGCCGCATCGCGGCCGGTCAGGGGTTTGAGTGCGGGCTCATAGTGGGGGTTGGGCAGCATACGCACGTCGAACACGAAATCCGCATCCATGGGAATGCCCCGCTTGAACGCGAACGACTCAAACACCAGCGTCAAGGGCGCAGGTGATGTGCTGAGCAGCGCTTTGATGTGGCTTCTGAGTTGAGCTGGCCGGATCAGGCTGGTGTCAAGCACCAGCGCCTGGTCGCGGAGCTCAGCCAGAAGATCCCGCTCGTGTTCGATGGCGTCGGTCAGAGCCCGTTGCTGGTCGTTGGCGGTCTTGAGCGAGAGTGGATGCAGACGTCTGGTTTCCGAGAACCGTCGCACAAGCGTGTCTGTGGTGGCATCCAGAAAGACTGTGGTGAGCTGGATTTTTTTCTCGGCCTTCCGGGTGAGACGTTTCAACCGCTCCGGCAAACCAGGCAGTGAAGCGGCGCTGCGCACATCCATGGCAATGGCCACCTTGTGCGCTCGGTGGGTTTGATCCAGTTCGACAAAGGCATCGAGCAGGTCAGGTGGCAGGTTGTCCACGCAGAAAAACCCGATGTCTTCCAGCGCTGTCAGCGCGACCGATTTGCCTGATCCGGACATGCCCGTGATCAAGACCAGTTCAATGGCGGTGTCTGGCGTATCTGTCATGTGACTGGATGGGATCAAGCCATGAGCAGTTCGCGCGCATGAGCCAATGACACTGCCGACTGGACGCTCCCGCCCAGCATGCGCGCCAGTTCTTGCACGCGCGACTCGGCTGCGATAGGGGCCACCGTGCTCAAGGTCTGCTTTCCTGAACGATGCTTGCTCACCAGCAAATGTTGATCGGCACACGCGGCCACCTGCGCCAGATGGGTCACCGCTAGCACCTGCCGGTCCTGTCCGAGCTGTTTCAGCAACCGACCGACCGTGTGTGCCACAGCGCCACCAATTCCTGAATCGACTTCGTCAAAAATGAGCGTGGGCGCGGTTCCCAGCTGGCTGGTCACCACCGAAATGGCGAGAGCGATGCGCGAGAGCTCACCGCCAGAGGCCACTTTGCCGACGGACTTGGGCGTGGTGCCGGCGTGGCCCGCCACCAGAAATTCCACGTGCTCCCAACCGTGCGCCTGAGGTTCATCCAGCTTCCTGAGTGCCACATCAAAAACACCGCCTTCCATGCCCAAGGTCTGCATCGTCGCGGTGACAGCAGCAGAAAGCCGTGGAGCGGCTTGCTGGCGCTTTTTTGTCAGTGTATTGGCTGTCTTCTCGAAAGCCAGCCAAGCCTGTTGTTCGGCCTGCTTCAAATGAGCCAGATCCAGCGCCTGCCCGATTTGCCCCAGTTCGGTCTTCCATTGCGTGAGCAGGTCGGCGAGATCCTCGGGAGCTCGGCGGTAGCGCCTGGCCAGCGACACCCACAACGAAATCCTTTGATCCAGGGATTCAAGTTGCTCTGGATCAAGGTCGGCGTGGCGGGTGTATTGATGCAGGTTGTGCAACGTGTCCTGGACTTGGGCGAGCACGCCTTCAAGCGACTCGATGTGTTCGACGAACAGCGGTTCGATGTGGGATTGGGCCTTCAGTGCTGAAACCGCCCTATGGATCAGTCCGGTGGCGCTGGAGTCTTCTTCATCGAGTGCGGTCAACGCGGTCTGAGCTGCGTCCAGCAGCGCTTGTGCGTTGGCCAGGCGTGCATGCCGGGTGTTGAGGTCTTCCCATTCGCCGGCGAGAGGCGCGAGCTTTTCCAGTTCACCCAGTTGCCAGCTCAGTCGGTCTCTCTCCTCTTGAAGCGAAGCCTGCCGCTCAGTGGCATCCATCACGGCCTTGCGACGCTCTCGCCAGGTCATCCAGCCTTGTTCCGCTTCCCGTGTGTCGATTCCTGCGTAGGCGTCAAGCAGTTGGCGCACTGCCTGGGGGCGCGTGAGACTTTGCCAGGCATGCTGGCCGTGAATATCCACCAACGGTTCGGCCAATGCCTTGAGCTGTGCCACGGTGGCTGCGCTGCCATTGATCCAGGCGCGACTTCGACCTTCCGTATCGATCGTTCGCCGCAGCAGCAAAGGCTCATCAACCCCGAATCCATGCTCTTCGAGCCAGGGCATCAGCGAGGGCAGGGCTTCGAACTCGACAGCGATCTCGCACCGCTGCGCGCCTTCGCGCACCACGCCGCTCTCTGCTCTGCCACCGAGTGCAAGCTGCAGAGCATCGACCAGAATGGATTTGCCAGCACCGGTTTCACCCGTGAGCACGCCAAATCCCTTTTCGAGCTCAAGGTCGAGAGATTGCACGATCACGAAGTCGCGCAAAACGATGCGTCGCAGGCTCATGAAATGGAGAAGGTAGAGAGCGTGTTCCAGAACACAAACAAATTCCAGGGCCGAACAGGAGCCAAGGAGCCTGTATTCTGACCGTTAATTCAGACCCCTTCATTCCAGTGCAGCTTCTTTCTCAGGGTATCGAAGTAGTTCCAGCCGGAGGGGTGCAAGAGCCGCAAGGCGTGCTCCGATCGGCGAACCACGATCCGGTCCCCGTGGAGCAGGCTGGTGAGCGACTGCATGTCGAAGTTGGCACTGGCGTCCTTTCCAGAGACGATTTCCACCGCAATCTCGCTGCGTGCCGGGAGCACGACTGGCCGATTCGACAGGGTGTGTGGCGCGATCGGCACCATGACCCAGCCGTCGATGGCCGGATGCAGCAATGGGCCGCCCGCCGAAAGGGCGTAGGCAGTGGATCCGGTGGGCGACGCGATGATCAGGCCGTCGGCCCGCTGGTTGGCCACGAAATGACCGTCCACCTCCACTCGCAGCTCGATCATGCTGGCGGCCCCGCCGCGGTTGACGACGACATCATTGAGCGCTGTGGCTTCAAAGACGCAGCGGCCATCCCGCCACACCGAAGCAGCCATCAGCGCCCGGGCTTCTTCTTCAAATTCGCCGCGCAAGATGGGCTTCAGCGTTTCGCGGAAGCTTTCAAACGGCACGTCGGTGATGAAGCCCAGCCGGCCTTGATTGATACCCACCAGGGGAAGGCCGTAGCGTGCCAGCTGGCGGCCGATGCCCAGCATGGTCCCGTCTCCACCCACCACGAGCGCGAGATCACAGGTTTGCCCCATGGCGGGAACCGTGAGCGCTGGATACTGGAGCAATCCGGTGTTGAGCGCTGTGTCGCGTTCCAGCGACACCTCGCACCCTTCGTCATGCAGGAAGTGGGCAATTTCTTCAACGGCGTTTCGAGCACCTGGTGCATGGTACTTGCCGACAATGACCACATGGGCGAATCGAAGGCCACTGGCCGTCCGCGAAGAGGGGGTCCGTTGGTCGGTGGCGTGGCTCATGAGCAAATTACAGCACAGCTGGCCGATCGCTCCAGTCTCCCAAACCCTCGTTGTCGCTCGGCACAACAGCGACACACTCCTTAGAATGCAGGCATGCTGGATGACCGCGCAAAGCTCTTGCTCAAAGCCCTGGTCGAGCGATACATCGCCGACGGTCAACCTGTTGGTTCGAGAACGCTCGCCAAGGCCGCCGGGCTGGACCTGTCGCCAGCGACGATTCGCAATGTGATGAGTGACCTGGAAGAGTTGGGATTGATTGTCAGCCCCCATACTTCAGCAGGGCGAATCCCCACGGCACGCGGTTATCGTCTGTTTGTCGACACCATGTTGACCGTGCGCCGAGAGAGTCTCTCTCCAGTGGGCGACATGTCTGCGCCCAGTATTCAAGGGGGGCAACCCCAGCGCGTCATCAGTCACGCGGCGAACATGCTTTCGAATCTGTCCCAGTTCGTTGGGGTGGTGATGGCTCCCAGGCGTGCATCTGTGTTTCGACACATCGAGTTCCTGAGCCTGTCTGAACGCAGGGTGCTGGTCATCATCGTGTCACCCGATGGCGACGTTCAGAACCGCATCATTCACACCCAGGTGGATTTTTCCCAGACCCAGTTGCTGGAGGCCGCCAACTTTCTCAATGCTCACTACGCTGGCCTCACGATGGAGGCTGTGCGCGAGCGTCTGCGGACCGAAGTGGATGCGTTGCGAGGTGAAATTGCCGATCTGATGAAGGCAGCAGTGGACATAGGTGTCGAGGGCGACAGCGATCACGAGGACGTGGTCGTTTCTGGTGAGCGCAATCTTTTGTCCGTCAGCGAGTTCTCCAGCGACATGGGCCAGTTGCGTCGCATGTTTGATCTGTTCGAGCAAAAGACCCAGCTCATCCGGTTGCTCGACGTGTCTACCCAGGCCGACGGCGTGCGCATCTACATCGGTGGGGAGAGTCAGGTGGTGCCGTTTGAGGATCTGTCAGTGGTCACCGCTCCATACGAAGTCGATGGAAAGGTGGTTGGAACACTCGGCGTGATCGGGCCACAGCGCATGCCGTACGACAAGATGATCCAGATCGTCGATGTCACGGCCAAACTGGTGAGCAACGCGCTCAGCCACAGCAAATAGCCGTGTGCGGGTGCGCCTACAATGCGCATTCCGTAGGGCCGTTAGCTCAGTTGGTTAGAGCAGAGGACTCATAATCCTTTGGTCGTAGGTTCAAGTCCTACACGGCCTACCAAAAAAGCCATGCTATACTGCAGGGCTTGCGCGGCTGTAGCTCAGCTGGATAGAGTACTTGGCTACGAACCAAGGGGTCGTGGGTTCGATTCCTGCCAGCCGCACCATAAATGAAAGCCTGCAGCCAAAAGCTGCAGGCTTTTTCATTTTCTGCCTTTACACCCGCTTGGGTGGTGTGTTGCCCCCCCGACCTGTTCGTTTCTGGTGTTTCATGAGCAAGGCTTTCACCCGCGAAACCGATCGCGACGAGGATGACGAAGATCCTCCTGTACCCAGTGCGCCTGATGGCAAGAACTACATCACGCGGGCTGGATACGAGCGGCTGAAAAGCGAGCTCTTTGCGCTCATTGACGAGGAGCGCCCCAGAATCGTGGAGATCGTACATTGGGCAGCGAGCAACGGTGACCGTTCAGAAAATGGCGACTACCTCTACGGCAAGAAGCGCCTGCGTGAAATCGATCGGCGCATTCGATTTCTGACGCGGCGCCTGGAGATTGCCGAGGTGGTGGATGCGTCGTCGCACTTCGGCGGTGAGCATGTCTACTTTGGCGCGACAGTGACATACGCTGATTCGGCAGGAGAAGAAACCACCGTGACGATTCTCGGCATCGACGAGGCCGACAGTGCACAGGCCCAGATCAGCTGGGTGTCGCCAGTGGCCCGCGCTTTGCTCAAGTCACGTGTGGGCGACGAGGTTCGACTGGTGCTACCCGACGGGCCGCAGGTGCTGGAGGTGCTGTCGGTGTCCTACCCTGCGCCAGGGCGAGACTGAAAACCCGTCAAGGTTTCGAAGGCTTGAATCTCTGCGCCTTGAGCACCGAGGGCGTGCGCTTGAGGCTTCGCAGCACGTCCGCCAGATGCACCCGGTCTCGTACTGAAACAAGAAAACGGATGTCGGTGGCAGATTGGGCCGGCTCGTTGCCCATGTCAACGTGAGTGATGTCGGCTTCAGCGGCTGCGATGGCTGAGGCCACGCGAGCCAGCACGCCTTTGCCGTTGGTGACTGTGACCAGCAATGTGGTGTCGAACGAGCGCAAGGGCTCGTCTGCCCACTCGACCTCCAGAAACCGTTCGCTGTCGCGTGCCAGAAGACGCTTGCCTGTGGGGCAGTCTTCCGCGTGCACGATCAGGCCTTCTCCGCGCCCCAGGTAGCCCACGATACGATCGCCCGGGATGGGCTTGCAACATGGCGCGTATTGCACCGACAAGCCCTCGCTGCCGTCCAGCGTGACCATGCCCTGAGACATCGACTCATCTGCGCCTGAAGCGTAGCGTTCGGTGCTGATGAGCAAGGCGTCTGGCTTGAGGCCCGTTTCCGAGAGCAGCACGGCAAGCTTCTTGCCCACCATGCCGGCAATGCGCTTGCCCATGCCAATGTCGGACAGCAGCTCGATACGGCTCTTGTTGCCCGTGAAGCGCAGGAGCTTGTCCCAGGTCGCGCGGTACTCGTCATCTTCAAGGGGCAGTGCCGCGATGCCTTCGGAGCGCAATGCCTGATTCAGCATGCGCTCCCCGAGCACATGGGCCTTTTCCTGTGCCATGGTCTTGAGGTAGTGGCGAATCTTGGACCTTGCCCGCCCGGTCTTCACGAACGACAGCCACGCGGGGTTGGGCTCTGCGCTGGCCGCGGTAACGATTTCCACCACGTCCCCGTTGTTGAGCTCGGTGCGCAAGGGCAATTGCTCGCCGTTGATACGCGCCGCCACGGTGCGGTTGCCCACGTCGCTGTGAATGGCATAGGCGAAGTCCATCACGGTTGCACCCCGTGGCAGCGCCATGATCTTGCTCTTCGGGGTGAACACATACACCGCATCGGGAAAGAGGTCGATCTTGATGTGGTCCCAGAACTCGCTGGCGTCGTGAGTCTCTTGTTGAATGTCCAGCAGCGATTGCAACCACTGCGTGCCCAGCCGTTGAGACGTGTCGCTGTTGGGCTCGCTGGCTTTGTACAGCCAGTGCGCAGCGACGCCGGATTCGGCCACCACATCCATGGCGTGGGTGCGCAACTGAAACTCGATGTTGGTCCCGAACGGGCCGATCAGCGTGGTGTGCAGGGACTGGTAGCCATTGACCTTGGGAATGGCCACGTAGTCTCTGAACTTGCCAGGCAATGGTTTGTAGAGCTGGTGCAGGATGCCCATGCCGGTGTAGCAATCGGTCAGTTCGGGGACCACGATCCGAAAGCCGTAGATGTCGGTCACCTGCGAGAAGGACAGGTGCTTGTTGTCCATTTTTCGGTACACCGAATACAGGGTCTTCTCTCGTCCGAGGATGCGGACCGGCATGCCATGCTGGGAAAAAAGGGCTTCGACTTCCTGTTCCACCCGGCCAATGAGGTCTCTACGGCGGGTGCGGGACTTGTTCAATGCCTTGCGAAGCACCTCATAGCGCCAAGGATGCAGATGGCGGAAAGCCAGATCCTGCAGTTCCCGGTAGGTGAAGTTCAGGCCCAGGCGGTGAGCGATGGGAGCGTAGATCTCCAGCGTTTCGCTGCTGATGCGTTCCCACTTGCTGCGCGGCATGTCTCCCATGGTGCGCATGTTGTGGGTGCGATCGGCGAGCTTGATCAGGATGACGCGAACGTCTTTCGCCATCGCCAGCAGCATCTTGCGAAACGACTCGGCCTGGTTCTGCTCACGCGTATCGAATTCGAGCTTTTCCAGTTTGGTCAGCCCGTCGACGAGCTCGGCCACCGGAGATCCGAACCGCTCCACCAGCTCCGGTTTGGTGATGCCACAGTCTTCGATCACGTCGTGCATGAGCGCTGCCATCAGCGCCTGGGCGTCCAGCTTCCATTCCGCACACTGGGCAGCCACTGCGATGGGGTGGGTGATGTAGGGGTCACCGTTCTTGCGCAATTGTCCGAGGTGAGCCTCATCGGCGACCCGGTAGGCCTGGCGCACGCTCTCGACCTCGACCGGCGTCATGTAGTCCAGCTTTCCGACCAGCGCGGCAAAACTGGCCGCAGCGGCACTCACTGCAGGGTGCGAAGGCACTTCTGCAGGCGCGAAAACACTGGTTGGGGCCGCGGGACTCATGCCACTACTTTAGCGCGAGATGGGAGGAATTGGCCGCGTGCGCCATGGAAGGCTGTCTATGGGCGCAATTGGCCCGGACACAGAAACAAAAAAGCACCGCCAAGCGGTGCTTTCTGGAGAGTGAAACCCGCTGAATCAGAGGGGGACCTTCTTGAGCATCTCAAGGCCAATCTTGCCTTCGGCAATCTCGCGCAGGGCAGTGACGCCTGGCTTGTTCTTGCTTTCAATCTTGGGGGCGTGGCCCTGGCTGAGCATTCTGGCGCGGTAGGTCGCTGCCAGCACAAGCTGAAAGCGGTTCGGGATTTTTTCCAGGCAGTCTTCGACAGTGATGCGTGCCATGTGTGGGCTCCGGGGTATTTCGGTGAATCAGGCGATGTTGAGTGCGCTGAACGTTTCGCTCCTGGCGATACGTTGGGCGGCAAACTTGAGCCGCTGGGCATGGACGATGGCCTTGAGGTCGAACAAGGCCCGTTCAAACAACTCATTGATTATAACGAAATCGAACTCCCGGGCGTGGCTCATTTCCGTGGCGGCATTCTGAAGTCGCAGCTCGATCACATCGGGGGTGTCCTCGGCACGGCGTTCCAGCCGCGATCGCAGCTCGTCCCAGCTCGGAGGCAGGATGAACACGAGCACGGCGTTCGGAAAAATCCGCTTGACCTGGATCGCGCCCTGGAAGTCGATCTCCAGCACCACGTCGGCACCCTGAGCCATGCGCTGCTCGATCGCCGTTTTTGACGTGCCGTAGCGGTTGCCATGCACCATGGCCCATTCAAGGAAGGCTCCCTGAATCACCATCTGGTCAAAGGTCTCCTTTGAGACGAAGTAGTACTCCCGTCCATGCAGCTCCTGCCCCCTGGGAGGTCGCGTGGTGTGCGAAACGGAGGGCACGACACGGGCGTCGAGTTCCATCAGGGCCTTGACCAGGCTGGACTTGCCCGCACCACTGGGTGCAGCCACAACGAACAGGTTTCCGGGGTATTGCATGAAATTCTGGCTATTCAATGTTCTGGACTTGTTCGCGCATCTGTTCAATCAGCACTTTCATGTCCACAGAAATCCGGGTCAATTCGATGTTGGACGATTTGGACCCCAGCGTATTGGCTTCGCGATGCAGTTCCTGAATCAGGAAGTCAAGCCGCTTGCCCACTTCGGCACCTTTTTTCAACAACCGCTCTATCTCGATCAGATGCGAATCCAGCCGCGTGAGCTCTTCGGCCACATCGATGCGGATGGCAAAAGCGGTGGCTTCCGTCAAAGCCCTTTCATGGGCCATCTCGGGGGCCACGGTATTGCCCGTCACCGCACTGGCGGATGCCACCAACGCATCGTTCCATCGGTCAATGAAGCGCTGGCGCTGCTGCGCCACCATTTGTGGGATCAGCGGCTGGGCATCGTGCGCCAACTGGCGCAATTGACTCAGACGATCGAGCAACATGTCCGTCAGTCGCTGGCCCTCCCGAGCTCGGGCTGAGAGCAGATTGTCCAACGCCTTGGCGGCGAGCGCCATCAAGGGTTTGTGCAGATCACTCGCATCAAACGGATTGCGGGAGGACAGCTGCAGCACCTCTGCGACGGACAAGGGGGCAGCGGTGGGCAGCCATGCCCGCACATTGTCCTGGAGCCCCACCAGTTTTTGTAGCTCCAGCGTGCTGGGTGAGCGCGGGCCGGATTCCGCTCGGCCTTCAATCCATGCGCGAACCTCGACCTTTCCACGTTTGAGCTTGGCCGTCAGCATTTCCCTGAGGGCCGGTTCGGTGCCGCGCAGATCGTCCGGCAACTTGAAGGACAGATCCAGAAACCGGCTGTTCACCGATCGAATTTCCACGCCCACCGATGGCTGGACATCCCGGGCGTTCTCTGGTGATCTGGCTTCTGCAGAGCCTCCGGACTGGCCTGTCGCGTAGCCGGTCATGCTGTAAACTGCCATTGAACTGTGCCCCATCAGGTTGTCTGGTCCAAAACGAGGCGTTCCGGAATCCATCCGAATTATGTCAAAGGTCAAACCCGCCCCCTTGCCACCCGACACCGTCATCGGTGGTTATCGCATCGTTCGCAAGGTTGCGGCGGGTGGTTTTGGTGTCGTATATCTGGCTGTGGACACCGAGGGCCAGCAAGTGGCCGTCAAGGAATACCTGCCATCCTCGCTTGCCTCGCGTGCTCCAGGGGAATTGCTGCCCCAGGTGCAGCCTGAAAAGCTCTCGCTGTACCGGCTTGGCCTCAAGAGTTTTTTCGAAGAGGGTCGGGCCCTGGCGCAGATTTCGCACGCTTCGGTGGTCAGCGTGCTGAATTTCTTTCGCGAAAACGAAACGGTGTACATGGTGATGAACTACCTTGAAGGTGCGTCCCTTCAAGAATTCATCATCACGGCGAGAGAGCAAAAAAAGCAGAAGGTGTTTCGCGAATCCACCATTCGCTCGTTGTACGACGAGGTGCTGCGCGGTTTGCGTATCGTGCACCAGCACAAGATGCTTCACCTGGATATCAAGCCAGCCAACATCTTCGTCACCGATGACAACCGGGCCGTGCTGATCGACTTTGGCGCAGCGCGCGAGGTGCTGAGCAAAGAGGGTAATTTCATTCGGCCCATGTACACGCCGGGATTCGCCGCACCGGAGATGTACCGCCGGGACTCCTCCATGGGCCCGTGGACCGACATTTATGCCATTGGCGCCTGCATTTACGCCAGCATGCAGGGTTATCCGCCCAACGACGCGCCGCAGCGACTGGAAAAGGACCGCCTGTCGCTCGCTTTGTCCCGCCTGCGCGGCGTGTATTCGGACAATCTCATCGAAGTGGTGGAATGGTGCATGTCACTCGATCCTCTGTCCCGTCCGCAATCGGTGTTCGCCTTGCAGAAGGAGCTGAGCCGGGAGACCGAACGCAGCTACACCAAGCTGACAGTGGCCGAGAAGATGCGCCTGCAATTTGACAGCATCGTGTCGGACAACAAGAAGTCCGGCATGCGCAAGTCCACGAACGCTGGCACCAAGTTTCGATGAAGTTTTCGGTCTACCAGATCAGCCGGCAGGGCGGTCGTGAGCGAAACGAAGATCGCATGGGCTATGCCTACACCCGCGAGGCAGGGCTCTTTGTGCTGGCCGACGGTATGGGGGGGCACCCTGAAGGTGCGATGGCCGCACAGCTTGCACTTCAGACATTTTCTGCCTACTTCCAGAAAGCGGCGAATCCCACCGTGCGAGAGGTGGCAGAGTTTCTCTCCAGTGCCTTGATGGCCGCGCACCACCAGATCATTCGGTATGCGTCTGAAAAAGGCATGCTGGACACGCCGCGAACCACCCTGGTGGCGGCGGTCATGGAGCGCAACCACATGCACTGGGTGCACTGTGGTGACTCCCGCCTCTACATCGTGCGAGACGGCAAGTTGCTCACCCGCACACGGGACCACTCGTACATGGAACAACAGGCGCACCTCGGTAAGGCGACCGACCACATCAACCGCAACATCCTGTTCACTTGCCTGGGTTCACCCGCGAAACCGGTCTATGACCTTTCGGGACCACTCCAGTTGCAGCAGGGCGATCGCGTCCTGTTGTGTTCGGACGGTTTGTGGGGCACGGTGAAGGACTTGGAGATTGCTTCAGAGCTTTCCAAGCGTCCGTTGGAGCAGGCGGTGCCCGAACTGGTGGAAATGGCACTCAAACGGGGTGGGGCCCGGTGCGACAACGTGACCGTGCTGGCCATGGAATGGGAAACGCCTGAAGAATTCCAGTCGACCAGCGTGTCCACCGAAGACATCGAGGATGGCGTGTTCGCCTCCACCATCCAGTCCGGCGTGCCCGATCCGACCATCGAGGACATGGACGATGAGGCCATCGAACGATCGATCGCCGAGATCAATGAAGCGATCCGCCGCACGGCCGAACGCAAACTCTGAAACCCAACTTTCCTTCCATGACAGTATCGATCCGACCGGGCCAAAGGGCCCCAGATGCGTTGCGCGACGTTCGCATCACCCGTGGCTACACCATTCATGCCGAGGGATCGGTACTGATCGAATTCGGCCAGACCAAGGTCTTGTGCACCGCCTCGGTGGAAGAAAAGGTGCCGCCGCACAAGCGCGGCAGCGGAGAAGGCTGGGTGACGGCCGAGTACGGCATGTTGCCGCGTGCTACCCACACCCGCAGCGACCGGGAGGCCGCCCGCGGCAAGCAGAGCGGGCGTACCCAGGAAATCCAGCGACTGATCGGGCGTTCCTTGCGCGCTGTGTTCGACCTGAAGGCATTGGGTGAGCGTACGATTTCGCTGGACTGCGACGTCATCCAGGCCGATGGCGGCACGCGCACCGCCAGCATCACTGGCGCGTTTGTGGCGGCGCATGATGCGGTGGGCAAACTGCTCAAGGAAGGCAAGTTGTCGGCCTCACCGATCAAGGACCACGTGGCTGCCATTTCTGTGGGCCTCCTTCAGGGTCAAAGCCTGCTCGACCTGGAGTACGTGGAAGACGCGGCCTGTGACACCGACATGAATGTGGTGATGACCGGGGCCGGTCATTTCGTGGAGGTGCAGGGTACGGCCGAAGGCGCGGCATTCACTCGGCGCGAAATGGATTCACTGCTGGAACTGGCAGAAAAGGGCATTGGCGAGCTCGTGGCCCTGCAGCGCCGCGCCCTTGGTCTGGCCTGAATGAAGCTGGTACTGGCATCCAACAACGCGGGCAAGCTGGCCGAGCTGCAGGCCCTTTTTGCGCCGCTGGGCGTGGAACTGGTGCCACAGGGAGAGCTGGGCATTCCAGAGGCGCCCGAGCCCCACCGGACCTTTGTTGAAAACGCTTTGGCCAAAGCCCGCCACGCCGCCCAGCTGAGTGGCTTGCCGGCGGTTGCCGACGATGCGGGACTGTGTGTGGAAGCCTTTGGCGGATTACCCGGTGTGGACACCGCCTTTTATGCCACCCGGTTTGGGTATGAAAAAGGCGATGACAACAATGTGCGTGCCTTGCTCGAACAAATGAATGACATGAATGACCGGCGCGCTGCGCTGGTCAGCACGCTGGTGGCGTTGCGCAGCGCGGACGACCCCGAGCCGCTGGTGGCAACCGGTCGAGCTCCGGGACTGATCACGCGCGAGCCTGCGGGAACCAACGGTTTCGGCTTTGACCCGGTGATGTTCTTGCCCGAATTCGGCCGGACCTTTGCCGAACTGCCCACCGAGGTGAAGAACGCCAACAGCCACCGGGGCCGTGCGGTGCGGCAGATGCTGGCGCTGATGCGCGAGCGCTGGTTCGCATTGCCCGCAGAAGCGACGAAATGACTGCGGGCAAACCGGCGCCGATGACCTGGCCCCGAGAGATCGAAAAGAACCGGGACAAGTCGCCCCAGGCGGCATGGAACGACGTGAGCCACTGGATGCGGCCAGGCACCTTGCAACTGCAAAGCCTGCCGCCGCTTTCGCTCTACGTGCATCTGCCGTGGTGTCTGAAGAAGTGTCCGTACTGCGACTTCAATTCCCACGAATGGATGGCCAACGCTGGAGCCGATGAACCGCTGCCAGAAGCGCGCTACCTGGACGCCTTACGCGCCGACCTTGAGGCTTCTCTGCCTCTTATCTGGGGGCGACCGGTACACAGTGTGTTCATTGGCGGCGGCACGCCCAGCCTGTTCTCGCCTGCTGCCATCGATCGTTTGCTGGGCGATATCCGCTCCCTTGTGCGTCTGGATGCCGACGCCGAGATCACGCTGGAGGCCAATCCGGGCACTTTCGAGAAGGACCGTTTCCGTGCCTTTCACAAGGCCGGTGTGACACGCTTGTCGATCGGCGTGCAAAGCTTCAATGATCAGCACCTGAAGGCGCTGGGCCGGGTGCACAACGCTGACCAGGCAATGTCCGCAGTCGAAGAGGCCGCCCGTTCGTTCGAAACCTTCAACCTTGACATCATGTACGCGCTACCGGGCCAGTCCCTGGCTCAATGCGAAAAGGACATTCGCACCGCGTTGTCGTTTTCGCCACCGCACATTTCCATCTACCACCTCACGCTGGAGCCCAACACCTACTTTGCAAAGTACCCGCCGGCGTTGCCGCAGGAGGACGATGCCTGGGACATGCTGGACCTGATCACCGAGGCCACAGGCAGTGCAGGTCTGGAGCGGTATGAGGTGTCGGCCTACGCGCGAGGGGGGCACCGTTGCTGGCACAACACGAACTACTGGCAGTTTGGCGACTACCTGGGCATCGGCGCCGGCGCGCACAGCAAGCTCAGCTTCGCGCATCGAATAGGCCGACCGGTGCGTGTGCGCGATCCCCGGTTGTACATGGATCGAGCCATTGCTGGAGACGCCGTGGTCAGCGCAGAGGAAGTTGCCCGCAAAGAGCTTCCGTTCGAGTTCATGCTCAATGCACTGCGACTCAGGGACGGCTTCACCCTCCAGCAATTCTCCGAACGCACTGGCTTGCCGCTCTCCAGCATCGAAGTGGCCCTGCAGAAGGCGCAGGACCAAGGTTTCGTGACAGTTGAAAGCTCGCAGGTGAAACCCACCATCCGGGGGTTTGATTTTCTGAGCGATCTGCAGACACTGTTCCTGGCCGACTGACGCGTTTTCCTGGGTGGCGAGATTTCAGCTCACGCAGCCAGACCAGGCTCGGGTACCAACAGGCTAAACCCCACCCGGGTGGTGCCGTTGCTCGACTCGGCTGTGGGGAATCCATCGTGCATGCGGGCAATGGCTGCCACGATGGAAAGTCCCAGGCCATGATGCTGGCGCTCTGGATTGGGCTCACTTCGCGCGGAATCCACGCGAAAAAATCGGTCAAAAAGTCGCGGGAGGTGGGTGGCGTCGATGCTGGGACCGACGTTTTCCACCCAGAGTTTCACGGAATGATCATGGTCCCGCGCAATGTGCACAGACAGGCGTGAGCCCCTGTCGGCAAAACGGATGGCGTTGCCCAGCAGATTGGAGAGTGCGCGCTTGACCAGCGGCTCGTCGATTGGCAGGCTGACATCGCCTTCGATGGCTACGGTCAGACCCGATTCTTCGATGGCGGCTTCATGGAATTCCACCACCTGCTGCACCAGTTGGGCCAGGCCGACAGGCGCGCCTCGCCGGGCTTTGACCCCCCGGTCGGCCTGTGCGAGGAAGAGCATGTCGTTGACGATGGCCGCCATGCGCTGGAGTTCTTCCAGGTTGGAGGCGAGGGTTTCAGTCAGTTCTTCGGCGCTCCTCTCCCGGCTCAACGCCAGTTCGGTGTGCCCGATCAGCGTGGCCAGTGGGGTTCGGAGTTCGTGGGCCACGTCGGCATTGAAGCCTTCGAGCTGCATGTAGGTGCGCTCCACCCGGTGCATGAGGCCGTTGAACTGATCGATCAGGGGCTGGAGTTCTTCCACCGGTTCGGGCAGCGTGAGGCGTTGCCCCAGCCGTCGCGCATCAATGGCCTTGGTTTGCGCGGCCAGATCGATCAGGGGCCGCAAACTGCACCGGACACGCCAGAAAGTGCCCCAACCCACCAGGGCAGCCCCGGCGATGACCGAGGCGATCAGAAGCATTGCCACCCGCCTGCCGGTCTTGGCGTCTTGCGTGCGATCAAGAACGAGCTGCCCCCGGTACATCGGTTCGCCACCGGCGGTGGGTACGGTGAACGCCATGGACCGTGTGATGCTTTCGGCGAGGTCGAAAGAGGGGGGCGTGTCCCGGTGAAGCGTGCTGCCATCCGCTCTTTCCACCTCCAGATAGAAGCCCGGGCTCCGCTCGGCCAGCCAATCCAGTTTGGCCAGAACCTCTGGCTCGCCGCCGTGCTCCCTGGCTTCCCTGATCACATCCACCAGCACACCACTGTAGGTGCGCATCTGCTCTTCGTGCTTCATCTTGAAAAGCATGGTGGTGGCACCGTAGATGATGGCCAGCAGCACGCCAAGGCCAATCACCGTCTGGATGGCCAGTAGCAGAGAAAGGCGCCGGCCGATTGAATAGGCACATGGCGTTGCACCCGTTTGGGCCGCCGTTGAGTTGGTTTGCAGGGCTGTGCCGTCTGGGCGTTTCATGCTCTTTCCTCCAGCACATAGCCCATGCCCCGCACGTTGTGCAGCAATTTGGGCTTGAACGGGTCGTCCATCTTGGAGCGCAAGCGGCGCACCGCGACCTCAACCACGTTGGTGTCGGAGTCGAAATTCATGTCCCAGACCTGCTCGGCAATGGTGGTGCGCGACAGGATCTGGCCTTTTCGCCGGGCCAGAAGGGCCAGCAAGGAAAATTCTTTGGCCGTCAGATCGAGTCGCTGTCCCGCACGCCATGCCTTGCGACTGATCAGGTCCATTTCGAGGTTGCTCACCGTCATGCGAGCCGTGGCACTTTCATTCGCTGCGGGGCCACGGCGAAGCAGCGCGCCCACACGAGCGAGCAGTTCTGAAAAGGCAAATGGCTTCACAAGGTAGTCGTCTGCACCGGCCTCGAGGCCTTGCACCCTGTCTTCGACCCTGTCGCGTGCGGTCAGCATCAGCACGGGTGTGCTGTGGCGCTGGCGCAAAGCCGAGAGAACGCCAAAGCCGTCAATGCCGGGCAGCATGATGTCGAGCACCACCAACTGGTAGTCCCCTTCGAGTGCCAGGTAGCGACCCTCGATGCCGTCGCGTGCCACGTCCACCGTGTGCCCAGCTTCGGTGAGACCGCGCTTGACGTAGTCCGCCAGTTTGGCTTCGTCTTCAATGACCAGGATGCGCATGGGACGTGGAGCTGACTCAGAGGTGCGATTCAAAGACGAAATTGTCGGAGAAACAGCCCGTTGCTGCATTACGAATTGGTAATCCTCGCGTTCATGAAACGCAAGCTGCGGTTTCTAAAGTTCGTTCTGTGCCGCAAACAAAGCGGTGCAAATGTCTCTCAACCTTCACTTTGTTCAGGATCTGTCATGAAATTTTCCACCCGCATCCTTGTCCCGTTTGTTCTCGTTGCTACCGCTGGGTTGGCCATGGCCCAGGAAGCTGTTCCCGATCTGCCGACTGCATCCACCTCGAGCCTGAGTCGTGCCACCGTGCTGGCAGAGGCACGTACCGCACAAGCTGCTGGTTTGATTGCACATGGTGAAGTTTTACCTGTGCAAGCCGAACGTGGTGTGGGCAAGACGCGAGATCAGGTGCGTGCAGAGTATTCGGAAGCCCGTCGCCTCGGCCTGGTAGGCACCGGTGAAATCCTGCCCATTGCCACGCCTGAGCAAGCTGAACAAATTCGCATGGCCGGTGTGCGTGCCACCCAGTTCGTCCAGAAGTGATGGCTGCCGGCATGGCCAGGGCATGCCGTGTGCTCTCTGGAGCACCCACGACCTGGTCATCGCCGCAGTGCGTTCCGAATGCGTTCCAGGCAAGTGCCGCCGCGTAAAGCAGGCGCAAGAACTGGATTTCGCCGTTGGTTGAACGCGCCCTTTTTGGCACGCTGAGCGCATCCCGCGACCCCTGTGAATGAGCTGCACTTCATCACGGGTGACAGAGTGTGAATTCTTCGGTGATGCCTGGTTTTCGCTGCTTGCAGGGTCTTCAGTCTCCAAAATGCGCAGGATCTTTTTTGATCCTTCAGCTTGGAGTCCTGTACAGATCCGCACCCCCCGATTCCCCAGACGACCGATTGTGCTCGGCGCCATTGTTGCGGTGTCCCCTTTATGGGTTCTGATGACAGACAGCCATCCACCGATGGCGAAACGAAATACAACTGTGGCACGGATCAGCCTCTGGTGGTGCGCCTCGCCGCCGATCGGGCGCAGCTCATCGTGGCCTTGCCGAGTGGTCACCGGATCCCCGGTATCTCTGGATGGGGCACTTCGCTCCGGAAAGCCTCGTGAACACCTCTGAACGCGATCCGTTGGGCGGCACTCACCGCCCCCCGCGGGGTCCTGGGTCGCGCTGGTTTAGGTGGCGAGGCGATGGCGCCCGGGCGCCAAATAATAGATACCGATACGCAACGCTGTGCTGCCCCGTCTGCCGCACGTACGGTTTGGGGATGTGCCGCGACAGCCTTTGCGCTTAAATGGGCACCTCTACAAGGAGGTGTCCATGTTTCCTTGGTTGTTTGTCTTCGCGCCCCAGTGGCAGTTGCCGTTCAGCGGCAGTGTGGCGCAGCGGATCGACCCGCAAACCCATTGGTTTTTTGACGGAATCGATGCGTCAGCAGGCGATGGGAGGATAGAGCGCCAGGCATTTGAAGTGGCCACTTATGGTCGGCAACTGGGACTCCTGACCGAGGTCCTGGTGGATCTGGCCGAACAGATCCCGCTCCAGTCCGAGGCGGCTGCCATGTCTTTGAAGCGTCTCAAGGCCATTCAGGCTGAAATCGAGAAGATCAAGACCAAAGACGCTGCCACCCTGGTTCAAGACGTGGAGCTGGCGCTGGATCGTCTGAAAAAGTACCATCCAACGGAGTACCAGCGACTGGGTGAACGCATGCAGAGCCCGCCCAGACCCGACTGAAGCCGCTCCTGGGGATCAGCCGGTCAGGGACGCGCCCAGCCAATGAACGAGGGTGGCGATGACCAGCAACGAGAGCAGGTTCAGGGCGAACCCTGCCTTCATCATGTCGGTCATGGCCACTTGTCCTGAACCATAAATGATGGCGTTGGGGGGGGTGGCCACGGGCAGCATGAACGCACAGCTCGCGGCCAGGGCCACCGCCATGAGCAGGGGCAGTGGCGCGACCCCCAGGCCCACCGCTGCGGCCGCCATCACCGGCATCAGTGTGTTGGCAACCGCCGTGTTGCTGGTGAGTTCGGTCAGGAAAATGACCAGCGTGGTCACCGACAGCAGCACCCAGAACAAGGGTACACCGGCCAGTGCTGAAAAACCTGAAGCCAGCCAGGCGTCCACGCCATGGGTGCTGATGGCGGTGGCCAGACTGAGCCCACCGCCAAACAGCAAGAGGATGCCCCAGGGCAGCTTGACCGCCGTTTCCCAGTCCATGGCGAAGCTGCGCTGGCGAATGTCGACGGGCAGGACAAACAGGAGCAGGGCGCCAGTCATGGCGATGGCTGCGTCGGTCAACTGGGGGAGGTCGAGCCACTGTGACAATGGCAGGCGCAGCATCCAGCCGGTTGCCGTGAGGCCAAAGACCACGAGCACGATGGCTTCTCCGCGGCTCATTGGCGCGCTGCTGCTCAGGTCGCTCAGGAGGGTTTCGCGGGTGCTGGCATCGACCTTCAGGCGGACCGGAAACGCCACCTTCACAAGCCAGAGCCAGGTCAGCGGCAGCAGTACCATCACCAGGGGAAGGCCCATGGCCATCCAACCCAGCATGGTGATCTCCATGCCGAGCTGCTCGCGGGCAAAGCTCGCCAGAATCAGGTTCGGAGGCGAACCGATGAGGGTGCCCAGCCCACCGATGGAGGCGCCGTAGGCGATGCCCAGCAGCAGGCAGGTGCGGAAGTGTCGGAGTGAGAGCTGCTCAGTCGGGTCGCTCAGGGGCGTGCGATCCTGCAGCAACTGGATCACGCTCAGACCCACTGGCAGCATCATCATCGCTGCGGCGGTGTTCGATATCCACATGCTCATGAAGGCCGTGGCTGTCATGAAACCTGCCACCAGTCGAGCTGGCGAGGTACCCACCATCCGCACGATGGAAAGGCCGAGCCGCGTGTGCAGCCCCCAGCGTTGCATGCCCAGTCCGATGATGAAGCCGCCCATGAAGAGGAAGATGATGTCGGAGGCATAGGGCTGCAGCGTCTGAGCTGTGCTTTGCACGCCAGAAAGCGGAAAGGCCACCACCGGAAGCAGGGCGGTCGCAGGCAGTGGAATCGCCTCGGTCATCCACCAGACCGCCATCCAGACCCCCAGCCCAGTCGTGATACGGCCCGCCTGGCTGAGTGCTTCGCCGTGGGGAAGCAGCCAAAGGCACAACAGGAACAGCACCGGGCCAGCGACCAGACCCGCGAAAGACACGCGAGATTGCCATCGTTCTTCGGTTGGGCCAGGTTGGAGCAATGCGGATTCAGACATCGAAACAGGATAAACGGCCCGCACCTGTGTCTGTCCTGACCTGTATCAAGGGTTCGGGCCCGATAGGGATGGACACTGTGCACCTTTGCTTGCCTTGTGCATGGCTTGTCTCAACTGGCGCGTCCGTTCCGGTCTCGTCCACTCTTTCGCGTCGCCACATACCGCCGCCCATGTCATCTGCCGCCACGCAACTGCCAAGCATGCACCGACCGCACGAGGACGTGCAGGCCTTGCTCGCAGGCACCTTGTTTGTTGCCCTGGGTGTGGTCATGTTTCAGCAGACCGGGCTGCTCACCGGAGGCACGGCAGGGTTGGCATTCTTGCTGCACTACGCCACGGGCTGGAGTTTCAGCGTGGTGTTCTTCTCAATCAACCTGCCTTTCTACGCCCTGGCGGTGCGTCGCATGGGATGGGCTTCACGCTCAAGACCTTTGCTGCGGTTGCGTTGCTGGCCGCGTTTGTGCACTGGCTACCTCTCTGGATCACCTTCGGCAGGCTGAGCACCGGTTTTGTGGCGATGTTGGGCGGTTTGCTGATGGGCACGGGCATGTTGATGTTGTTTCGCCACCGGGCCAGTCTGGGCGGCTTCAATGTGCTGGTGCTCTTCGCACAGGAGCGATTCGGATGGCGCGCAGGTCACCTGCAGATGGCAATGGATTGTGCAATCGTGCTGGCCGCTTTTCTGGTGGTTGGCTGGCAGCAGGTTGGCTGGTCCGTGCTGGGCGCGGTGGTGCTCAATCTGACGATCGCCATCAACCACCGGCCTGGACGCTACATGGCCATGTAGGCTCCCTTCAGTCCACCCCTGCTTGCCGCGGGCATGCAATGCGTTGAGCCTGGGGGTTTGGTGCGAGTGCCGTGTTCAATGGTGGCAGACTCAGCGCATGGGTATTTTTCAATCGGCGTCGGCAGGGCGTCTTTCCATGTCGTGGTCTGCAGGTGTGCTTTTGCTCCTTGGACCTTTTGTGGTTGTGCAGGCTGCGAGTGTTTCAGTCCAGGACCGGGCCAATAAAAACAGCAGCGGCGACAGGGTGTATCTGGCCAAAGTGACCCGGGTGTTCGATGGGGACACTTTGTGGGTACGTCCCCTCTCCGGAGGTCGCTACCGAAAATTGCGTCTGGATGGCATTGATGCCCCGGAAATCTGTCAGACCGGTGGCGTGGCATCACGGGATGCGCTCGCTGCCATGGTGACGGCGCAGGAGGTACTCGTGGAAGTGCGTCGCTACGACGACTATGGCCGGGCGTTGGTGCGTGTGAGCGTGCGCGGTGAAGATGTTTCGGCTCGCCTGGTCAGCGCTGGTCACGCCTGGTCCTACCGCTGGCGGCGCAGCCTGGGACCCTATGCCGAACAAGAAGCGGTGGCGCGGGAATACAGGAAAGGCCTGTTTTCCGATCCAGCCCCGGAACTGCCACGTGACTTCCGGCGCCGCTATGGATCCTGCCCACTGCCTTGAGGCAGCATGCCCCGGATTCTGGAGTCTGGATCAGTGCCCGCCAGTCGGGCCGCAGACCGCGCAGTGGGGATTTTGGGGCAAGGCAATTTCGTTGAAGGCCATGTCCCGGCCGTCGATCATCATCAGCCGTCCGACCAGCCGGGACCCCATGCCGCTCAGCAGCTTGAGCGCTTCGGCGGCCTGCAGTGTGCCCACGATCCCCACAAGGGGAGCGAACACCCCCATGGTGGCGCAGCGCGTTTCTTCCACGCCGGAGGTCTCAGGAAACACGCAGGCGTAGCAGGGATTGCCTGGCTGGCGGGGATCGAACACGCTGAGCTGGCCGTCCATGCGGATGGCGGCACCAGAAACCAGTGGTTTGCGGTGTGCGACACAGGCGCGGTTGATGGCGTGGCGTGTTTCAAAATTGTCTGTGCAGTCGAGCACCACGTCGGCCTGAGCTACCAGCTGATTCAACAGGTCGGGACCAGCCCGCTGGTTGATCACATTCACCACCACGTCAGGGTTGATGGCCGCGATCGCATCACGCGCCGACTCGGCCTTTGGGTGCCCCACTCGAGACAGATTGTGCGCAATCTGGCGTTGCAGGTTGGTGGCGTCGACCGTGTCGTGATCGACGATGGAAATGCGTCCGACACCGGCACTGCCCATGTAGAGCACCACCGGCGAGCCCAGGCCACCCGCTCCAACCACGAGGGCGTGAGAGGCAAGCAGTTTTTCCTGACCTTCGACACCCAGCTCATTGAGCAGGATGTGGCGCGAATACCGAAGAAGCTGGTCGTCGTTCAAGTGTCTGCCGCCGTGAGCAAACCGCTCAGTTTTCGGATTTTTCTTCGCTGCGAATGGTCTGTGTCTTGCTCACAAGCACTGGTCTGCCTTTGAGCTGGTTGAGCGCTTGCTGGAGCTGGAAGTCCTGCTCGCTGCCGAACTCGGGCACCAGACGCTGGCCGGGGTTCTTGCGCGCTTCATCTTCAAGACGACGGCGGGCATCTTCGCGGTCCTGGTCCCGACGTTGCTCGGCCGCCCGTTGAGCGTCCGTCATCGGTGGGATGGCCCCCCCGCCATTGCCGAGGTGCTTCTGCAGATCGGCTTCGCGGGTCCGCAGGGCAGCGAACACATTGCCTTCTGCGGTTTCGTCCAGAAGCACATCGGGCACGATGCCTTTTGCTTGAATGGAGGTGCCCAGAGGCGTGTAATAGCGGGCTGTCGTGAGCTTGAGGCCTGTGTCCGGGCCCAGTGGCCGCACCGTCTGCACCGATCCTTTGCCGAAAGTCTGGCTGCCCATGATGGTGGCGCGCTTGTGATCTTGCAGGGCGCCTGCCACGATTTCACTGGCAGAGGCCGAGCCTTCGTTCACGAGCACGACCAACGGCACAGTGCGCAAGGCGCCCTTGGTTGCCTCGGTCAGGCGGCGGATGGGGTCGCTGCCGCCCCGGCGCAGATAGTGCTGGGGCACGGCCTTGTAAACGAACTTGCTGTCTTCCAGCTGCCCGTTGGTGGAAACCACCGTCACGTTCTCAGGCAGAAAGGCGGCCGACAGCGCCACGGCTGCGTCCAGCAAACCGCCTGGATCGTTACGCAAATCGAGGACCATGCCCTTGATGTTGGGATCGGCCTTGTAGATGTCTTCCACACGGCGCGCAAAGTCTTCAATGGTGCGTTCCTGGAACTGGGAGACGCGAACCCACGCATAGCCGGGTTCAACCAGTTTGGACTTCACACTCTGGGTCTTGATCTCTTCGCGCGTGATGGTCACGGAGAAAGTGCGGTTCTCGTCCTTGCGGAAGATCGTGAGCAGCACCTTGGTGCGGGGCTCTCCCCGCATCAGTTTCACCGCATCGTTGATCGCCAGGCCCTTGACCATGGTGTCGTCGATCTTGGTGATCAGGTCCCCCGTTTTCAAGCCCGCACGAAACGCGGGCGAATCTTCAATGGGTGACACCACCTTGACAAGGCCGTCTTCCATGGTGATTTCAATACCGACACCGACGAACCGCCCGCTGGTGCCCTCTCGGAATTCCTTGAAGGATTTTTTGTCGAAGTACTGGGAATGGGGGTCCAGGCTGGCGACCATGCCCGTGATGGCGTCGGAAATGAGCTTTCTTTCGTCCACTGGTTCCACATAGTCGCTCTTGACCATGCCAAAAACGGCTGCGAGTTGTTGCAGCTCTTCCAGTGGCAACGGCGCCATGGTGCCCCTGGCCACGGCCTGAAACTGCACCGTGGTAAGCGCGCCGGCGACTGCGCCAATGGCCACCCAGCCCGCAATCCTCAGCTTGTGACTCACTTGTTTGCCCATCGAAATATCCTGAAGTTAACGCCAGCGCCAAGCCCAGTTGGCCCACTGGCGAGCCAATATACACCTTGGAGCGGTGTCATGGCCGTCGGTTCCGTAAACCCCGTCACAGCGTGGGAATGCGCCCGCTCAACGGTGGGTCACCGGCGACGTGTGCCCTGCCTGGTCAGGCCTTGCCCTGGGCTGCCACAGCCGCCGCAGCCTTTGCAATCGCTTCCTGATCACCCAGATACGCGCTCTTGATCGGCTGCAGGGCGGCATCGAGCTCGTAAACCAGCGGAATACCGTTGGGAATGTTCAGGTTGACGATGTCGGTGTCCGAAACCCCATCAAGGTACTTGACCAGCGCCCGGATGCTGTTGCCGTGGGCGGCCACCACCACGCGCTTGCCGGCGCGGATGGCTGGCGCCATCGATTCGTTCCAGAATGGCAATACCCGGGCAACGGTGTCCTTGAGGCATTCGGTCAGCGGCACTTCGCTGGGGTTGAGCCTCTCGTAACGCCGGTCGTGGCGTTCGCAGCGCAGGTCGTCTGGCTCCAGCGCCGGTGGTGGGGTGTCGTAGCTGCGCCGCCAGATCAGCACCTGTTCATCGCCGTATTGTTTGGCGATATCGGCTTTGTTCAAGCCTTGCAAGGCCCCGTAGTGCCGTTCATTCAGTCGCCAGCTGTGCACCACGGGCAGCCAGGTGCGATCCATTTCATCGAGGGTGTGCCACAGCGTGCGGGTGGCTCGCTTGAGAACGCTGGTATAGGCCAGATCGAAGTCGTAGCCCTCGGCCTTCAGTAGTCGGCCTGCGTTCTTCGCCTGCTCCAGGCCGGTGGCGGTCAGGTCCACATCGGTCCAGCCGGTGAATCGGTTTTCGAGGTTCCAGGTGGATTCGCCGTGGCGAATCAGGACAAGTTTGTACATGGGCAGTGATTCGAATAGAACTGAAATAACGCTTGTAGAAAGCCCGGCACAACAGCATGTCGCTTGATCGGGTACGTGAGTCGCCGTGCTGGACAGCCAGACATTCTAAAATCCACGGTTGTCTAGAAAGGGTACCCCTGTGAGTTTCTTCATCGAAAACTGGATTTTGATTGCTGTGGCCTTCACCGCCGGAGCCATGCTTGTGTGGCCGGCTGTCTCTGCAGGTGGCCGCGCCGGCTCGCTCAAAGCCACCGAGGCCGTGATGCTGATGAACCGTGACAAGGCGGTGGTGGTGGATGTGTGCGATGCCACCGAATTCGCTGGTGGACATGTCATTGGCGCCAAGAACGTTCCCCTGGCTGATCTGGAAACAAAGCTGCCCGGCACCGTCAAGAACAAGGCCACGCCGGTGATTCTGGTGTGTGCCACCGGGGCGCGATCCAACCGTGCCCTGGCCATCGCCAAAAAGCTGGGTTATGAAAACGCCCATTCCCTGTCCGGGGGCATGGGCGCATGGAAGGCCGCCAGCCTTCCGGTGGAAAAAGCCTAAGCTTGAGAGACTGTTTGGGTTTGATTCAGGAGTTTTGATGGCCAACGTAACGATGTACACCAGTGCTTATTGCCCTTTCTGCAGCCGCGCAAAGGCCTTGCTTCAAAGGCATGGCGTGGCTGACTTGAATGAGATTTTTGTTGACGGCCAGCAAGCATTGCGAGCCCACATGACCGAAATCACGGGCCGAACCAGCGTGCCGCAGATCTTCATCGGCGAAACCCATGTGGGCGGCTGTGACGATCTGCATGCGCTCGATGCCCGTGGCGCCTTGGTGCCCATGCTCAAGGCAGAGTGAAAGGCCCTGCAGGTCGGGGCTGACATAATCCACATCAGCGCCCGCTGCGAGAAGCCTTCACTGCAGCGGGCTTCATTTTTGATCCACAGAGACACCACCATGGCCGACAACCAAGAACCCACATTCCAGATCCAGCGCGTTTACCTGAAGGAAGCTTCGCTTGAGCAGCCGAATTCGCCTTCCATCCTTCTGGAGCAGGAACAGCCCTCTGTGGACATCCAGCTTGGTGTGGAAGCCAGCCCGGCTGCCGACGGCGTCTACGAAATTTGCGTCACTGCCACGGTCACGACCAAGATCAAGGACAAGACGGTGTTTCTGGTGGAGGCCAAACAAGCCGGCATTTTCGAGATCCGCAACCTGCCAGAAGAGCAGATGGGTCCCATCATGGGCATCGCCTGTCCACAGATCGTCTACCCCTACCTGCGTTCCAACGTCGCTGACCTGATCCAGCGTGGGGGGTTCCCTCCAGTGCACCTGGCAGAGATCAATTTCCAGGCCATGTATGAACAGCAGCAGGCCCAGGCGGCCGAAGACGCGCCGCGCATCGTCACGCAGTAACGTCGGTTCGCTGGGTCTGGCGCAATGAAGATTGTTGTGCTCGGCGCGGGTGCCTGGGGAACCGCGCTGGCGGTCAGCGCGGCGCGACTGTCAGGTGCTGATCGCAACGTGAGTCTCTGGGCGCGCGACGCTGCGCAGGTCTTGGAAATGCAGTCGGGGCGCGAAAACCGCCGCTACCTACCGGGCGTGGTGTTTCCACAAAGCCTGAACGTGGAAGCCGTGCCTTTGGAGGCGGTGTCTGCCTTGGTCCAGCAGCGCCTCGGCCAGGCGGACCTGGTGATCATCGGCACGCCCATGGCCGGCTTGCGTGGGATGCTGACCGGATTGCGCGACCACCCGGGCCCTGTTGCCTGGCTGTGCAAAGGATTCGAGGAGCCGCAAGGTTCCCAACAGCCAGCTGGCCTGCTGGGTCACGAAATTCGGGCCGACGTGGCGCCATCGCTCAAGGCAGGGGTGCTCAGTGGCCCCAGTTTCGCGCAAGAGGTGGCCTTGGGGCAGCCCACAGCGTTGGTGGCGGCCAGTGAGCACGTGAGCGTGCGCGATGCGCTGGTGGCGGCCTTTCATGGCCCTGCGCTGCGGGTTTATGCCAACGACGACATGGTCGGCGTGGAGGTGGGCGGCGCCGTGAAAAACGTGCTGGCCATCGCCACCGGTCTTTGCGATGGCCTGAAGCTGGGCTTGAATGCTCGAGCAGCCTTGATCACCCGCGGACTGGCAGAGATGAGCCGGCTGGGATTGGCGCTGGGCGCACGCGCTGACACCTTCATGGGTCTGTCGGGCCTGGGCGATCTGGTGCTGACGGCCACGGGTGACCTGTCTCGCAACCGGCGTGTTGGACAGTTGCTGGCACAAGGGCTGACTCTGCGGGAGGCGGTTGACTCGCTCGGGCATGTTGCCGAAGGGGTGTACAGCGCGCAGACCGTGGTGCAGCGTGCGCGCTTGCTCGGCGTGGACATGCCGATCAGCGAAGCCGTGGTGGACCTGCTCGATGGCCGGCTGTTGCCGTTGCAGGCCCTGGCAGTGCTCATGGGGCGCGACCCCAAGCAGGAAGCGGCGTTGACCTGGTAACGGCTTGGCGACATGGGTTCGCGTGCCCGAGTGTCGGGCACCCCGTCGAAGGATTCGGCCTACACCTCGAAGTTGTCGATCAGCCGCGTATTTCCCAGCCGGGCCGCACCAAGCACGACCAGGCTCTGGGCTGTGGTGGCATCTTGCGCCTGTGGTGTCTGGAGGTCACTGCGCCGACGAACCGTGAGGTAGTCGGGCTGCCACCCGCGCTGCGTCAACGCGTGCATGGCACGCTCTTCCAGCGCCAGCCGCTGGGCTGGCAGTCCGTCGGCGGCTGCCAGCGCATCGCGAGCCAGGGAACGCAAGGCCAGCGACAGCTGTACCGCCTCGGCCCGTTCGGTTTCGCTCAAGTATCCGTTGCGTGAGCTCAATGCCAGGCCATCTTCTGCGCGCTGCGTCTCCGCGCCAACGATGTTCACCGGCAGGGCGAATTGCCGCACCATGTTGCGGATGATCATCTGCTGCTGGTAATCCTTCTTGCCGAACACGGCGTGGCGTGGGCCTTTGGCTTCGGAAAACACACAATGGAACAGCTTCATCACCACCGTGCAAACACCGATGAAAAACCCGGGGCGAAAATGACCTTCGAGGATGTCGGCCAGCTCAGGCGGCGGGTGTACCTTGAAGCATTGAGGTTCTGGGTAAAGATCCTTCTCAGACGGGGCGAACACCACGTCGCAACCGGCAGAGGCCAACTGGGCGCAGTCGGCCTGCAATGTACGGGGGTAGGTGTCGAAATCCTCGTGGGGCGCAAACTGCAGACGGTTCACGAAGATGCTGGCCACCGTCACGTCACCCAACGGTTTGGCTTTTTGAACCAGCGCCAGATGGCCTTGGTGCAAATTGCCCATGGTGGCCACGAAGGCCGGCGAGTCGTAGGCGCGCAAGGCTGCGCGCAAGTCGTCAATCGTATGGACGATTTTCATGATGTCTCAGCTTTCCCAATGAATGGCAGGAAAATCGCCATCGGGGTTGGACTTGTCGGTCAATATTTGTCGTGCTCCATGCACGGATTTCTCACCACGCATGGAGTTCATTGTCGGGAAAGCTGCCATTTTTCACGGCCGCCACATAGGCTGCCATCGCATCGCGAACGCTGGCCTGCCCATCCATGAAGTTGCGCACAAACTTCGGGTTCTTGCCCAGATTGATGCCCAGCATGTCGTGCATGACCAGCACCTGACCGGCGGTGTCTTTGCCCGCACCAATGCCGATGGTGTGACACGTCTTGAGCTGCTCGGTGATTTCTTTAGAAAGCAGGGCCGGTACCATTTCAAGGACCAGCATCGCCGCGCCGGCGTCCTGCAACTCCAGCGCCTGCCGCTTGAGCTGCAGGGCGGATGCGTCACCCCGACCTTGCACCCGGTAGCCGCCCAGGGCGTGTACGGTCTGTGGGGTGAGGCCCAGATGGGCACAGACCGGAATGCCGCGTTCAACCAGGAAGCGCACAGTTTCGGCGGTCCATCCGCCACCTTCGAGCTTGACCATGTGAGCGCCGCCGCGCATCAGTTCGGCGGCGCTGCGCAATGCCTGCTCTTTCGATTCGTGATAGCTGCCGAACGGCAAATCACCGATCACCCATGCCGTCGCCTGCACGCGTTGCAGGCCACGCACCACGCTTTCGGTGTGGTAGCGCATCGTCTCCAGCGTGACGCCGACGGTGCTGGACAAGCCCTGGCACACCATGCCCAACGAATCGCCGACCAGAATGCATTCCACGCCAGCCGCATCGGCCACCGCTGCGAATGTGGCGTCGTAGGCGGTAAGCATGGTGATCTTCTCACCCCTTTCTCGCATTTCGTGCAGGCGCGGCAGGCTCACCGGTTTGCGCTGCGGCAGCGGTGAAGCCGATGGCAGCGTGCCGTAGGGCGTGCCGGTGGTCGGGGCGGAGGTGGTTGATGAGGTCATGGATATTCCCTGTGGGCTCGGGACCGCAGATGGGGGGCACTATATTCGATCCCGTTCTGCCAATGCTCATCAAGTTCCCATGGCTGCGCACGCCGCGCATGGATTGTGCAGCGTTGCCTTATGCTTGACCACCATGAAACACCTCTCTGACTTCAGTGCGAGCGATCTGGCGGAGCTCGCGCTCGCCGATGTGCGCAGGGCCCTGGCTGAAGATGTGGGCGACGGCGACCTCACGGCGGCCCTGGTGGACAGTTCACGCCAGGCGAGGGCCCGCATCGTGGCGCGCGAAGACGCTGTGATCTGCGGTGCGCCCTGGGTGGAGGCAGCGTTGCTGGCCTGTGATCCGCAGGCCCGGTTGCGCTGGCACGTGCAGGAGGGGCAGCGTTGTGCCGCCGATCAGGTGGTGCTGGAAATCGAAGGCCATGCCCAGCCGCTGCTCACGGCCGAACGCACCGCGCTCAACTTTCTGCAGCTGCTGTCGGCTGTGGCCACCCAGACGGCCATCTACAAGGCGACTGTGGCGGGCACGCGTGCACAGATCGTGGACACCCGCAAGACTTTGCCCGGACTGAGACTGGCCCAGAAGTACGCGGTAACCATCGGAGGCGGTGTGAACCACCGGGTGGGTCTTTACGACGCCGTGCTGATCAAGGAAAACCACATCGCAGCTGCGGGCGGCGTGGCCGCCGTGCTGCAGCGGGTGCGGGACACAGCGCCTCAGGCCCGTTTCGTGGAAATCGAGGTGGAAACCCTGGAGCAGCTGGATGAAGCACTGTCGTGCGGTGCGACCATGGTGCTGCTGGACAACATGGACTTGGGCACATTGAATGAAGCGGTGCGCCGCAACGCCGGGCGCGCCATCCTGGAGATTTCGGGTGGCGTGAACCTGCAGACCGTGCGTGCGCTTGCAGAAACCGGCGTCGACCGCATTTCCATAGGCGCCCTCACCAAAGACATCAAGGCGATCGACTTTTCAATGCGCTTTGAAGCGCTCTGAAGCACGTTGACCTTTTGCACGAACGCAAGGCAGACCACCATGACACCCAGCGATTCCATTGATGTGATCGACGTCGAATACGAACAACCCGCGTGCCCCACGCAGCACGCCTGGGCGCGTGTCCCGGTAGAACCCGGTCCGAAGCAGCGCGCCGCACTCAAGGAGCGCATCCGCCAGTTGCTCAAGGAACGCAATGCGGTGATGGTGTCGCACTACTACGTGCACCCGGACCTGCAGGACCTGGCGGTGGAGACCGGCGGCATCGTCAGCGACTCCCTTGAAATGGCCCGTTTCGGCCGCGACCATGCGGCACAGACGCTGGTTGTGTCTGGTGTGCGTTTCATGGGCGAAACGGCCAAGATCCTCAGCCCGGAAAAAACCGTGCTCATGCCCGACCTGGACGCCAACTGTTCGCTCGATCTGGGCTGCCCCATAGATCAATTCAGCGCGTTCTGTGACGCCCACCCCGACCGCACGGTGGTGGTTTATGCCAACACCAGCGCGGCGGTGAAGGCGCGATCGGACTGGCTGGTCACCTCCAGCTGCGCCCTGGACATTGTGCGTGCCCTGAAGGACAAGGGGCACAAGATTCTGTGGGCGCCCGACAAGCATCTGGGGGGCTATATCCAGCGTGAAACCGGGGCCGACATGGTGATGTGGACCGGTTCGTGCATCGTGCACGACGAATTCAAGGCCTTCGAACTGGAGGCATTGAAAAAGGAGTACCCGCAGGCCAAGGTGCTGGTGCACCCCGAAAGCCCGGCCGACGTGATCGCGCTGGCAGATGCCGTGGGCTCCACTTCGGCGATTCTTAAAGCCGCGCGCGAGATGGACGCACCCGCATTCATCGTGGCCACCGACAACGGCATGATGCACATGCTGCGCCAGCAAAACCCGGACAAGGTGTTCATCGAGGCGCCGACGGCCGGCAACAGCGCCACCTGCAAGAGTTGCGCGCATTGCCCATGGATGGCCATGAATGGGCTGGCCGGCGTGGCGCAGGTGCTGGAGAAAGGCCTGAACCGCATCGAGGTGGACGCCGCACTGATCGAGCGCGCGCGAGTGCCAATCGACCGCATGCTGGCCTTCACCGCAGCGCAGCGCGGGGGGCAGAACCCCGGCGCACTGGTGCCGAACATCGGCGCAGCCTGATTTGGATCTGAGCGACCGGTTGCAGCAACTGGTCGTGGCCCAACTGGGCCGCGGGCAGGTTCAGGAGGCCGTGCTGTGTGTCGCGCGGGAGGCCGATCTGCTGTGTGCATCTGCCGGCTTCTGGGCGGGCGTGCCTGTCTCGGTGGATACCCCGTATTTCGTGGCTTCCACCTCCAAGCTGCTGACCACGGCGATGATCCTGCGCCTGAGGGCCGAAGGTCGTTTGTCGCTGGATGACCCGATCGTGGACCACTTTCCGGAAGGAATGCTCACAGGCTTGCACCGCTGGCGCGGGCAGGACCTGACCAGCCGGATCACGCTGAGACACCTGCTGTCGCACCGCTCGGGTCTGCCAGACTATTTTGAGGGCCGACGGCGTGATGGCAGCCGATTGTCTGACGGTCTGCTGGCCGGGCGAGATATGAGCTACGGCTTGCCAGAGGTACTGGGTTGGGCGCGGGACGAGATGAGGCCGCATTTTCCGCCAGGAGAGGGTCGGCGCGCCTTGTATGCCGACACCAATTTCTATCTGCTGGGTGAGGTGATTGCACGCGTGTGTGGCACTTCCCTGGCGGAGGCGCTGCAGCGTTTGATCACCGTTCCGCTGGGGCTGAATGCCACGCGGTTCTTTGGACCGGGCGTGTCTGCCATGCCCCTGCGTCACGGTGCCTCCGTGCTGGAGGTGCCAAACGCCATGGCTTGCATGCCGGCAGACGGTGGGGTGGTCTCCACCGCACGCGACATGCAGATGTTTACCCAGGCCTTCTTTGATGGCGGTTTGGTCCCGCGTGGCGACATGGATGAGATGCAGGACTGGTGCCGCATTTTCTTTCCCCTGCAGTCCGGAGTGGGGCTGTTGCGCTTTCGGTTGCCGCGTGTCTTCTCGCCCTGGCGGGCCTCACCCGAACTTCTGGGTCACTCGGGCATATCAGGTGCTTTTGCGTTTCACTGCCCGGAAATGAATGTCACGCTCACCGGCACCGTGAACCAGATTTCCGGGCGAGGGCGGCCATTCCGGTTGATGCTGCAGGCGCTGGAGCTTGTGCGCCGATATGGCTAGGAGCCTGCGCGGCAGAAGGCATCGAAGCGAAACGCGTGGGAAAAGAGCCCAATTCGGCGCCGATTTTGAGGACTGTGGCCGTAGCCACAGCCGGAAAAACGGGGGCGAAGTGGGACTTTTCTCCATGCGTTGCAG
>NZ_JAUSCF010000033.1 GCF_030651625.1 Hydrogenophaga sp.
CAGGGCTCTACAGAATCATTGCCGTTTCCATCCCGTTGTCGACCTCGGCACCCTCCACACAAACCCCACGAGTCTGACGCAGCGCCTACATGGACAAATGTTGACCCTCGACAAGGACCGGAACAGAATGATCGAACAAACCGCCCATATCGGATGTCCGACCACACCTCATTGATGCCAGAATGACCTGACTACACAAGGAGGTCCACAACATGTCTGTTTATCGATTCAAGTCCCGTGAAACCGGTGATCTGGTGATGCTGAAGCAGCACGGCCAGCGCGTGCTGGAGATCATTGGCAAAGACCCGGCGCCCCAGGGCATTGTGCTGCCACAGCAGATGCCGGCTGCGGTACAGGCCCTGCGTGACGCAGCGGTTCAGGAAGAGGCCGATCAAACGCGTCAGCGCGAAGAAGCCCAAGCCAAGGGCGAGCCACCGCCCGAGTTCGATCACGTCAGTCTGCGCATGCGCAGTGCGCCTTTCATTGAGATGATGCAGCGATGCGAACAGGCTGGGGTTGAAATCGTCTGGGGGGTGTGACTAAGAACACCCCCCTGCGCTGCTGACGCGGCTTCCCCCCTCTCTGGCGCGCCGTCGGCGCTTGGAGGGGAGACGCACCCAGTGGCCCGGCGAAGCCGGTTCCACAGGCGCCCTGGACTTGGGGCATTTCGCTCCGGAAGGACTTTCGCGCTCCCTGCGGCATGCGCCAGTTCTGTCCGCGACGCGACAGGCCGGTCTATTTTTACAAAGCGTTTGCTTGCTGAAAATAAAGCGGCCTGCTAAGGTGCGAAGTCATGAGCATCGAGACCGACGTATCAAAACCCTCGCAGGCCGAGCCCGTGCGCCGCGCCCGGGGCAGACCCCGCAAGGCTGTGCATGAACGGGACGACGGAAACCGCCGGCAGGAACTGCTGCGGGCCGCCGCACGCTTGTTTCGTCAGCAGGGCTTTGGCGCCACCAGCACCCGTGACATCGCCACCGCCGCAGGCATGCGGTCCGGCTCGCCCTTTTATCACTTCGAGAACAAGGAAGCCTTGCTGGCGGCGGTCATGCAGGAGGGCATGAAAAGTGCGCTGCAGCGCCAGGCGAGCGCTATGGACACGGCAGTTGCGCAGGCGGCGGCATGCGGCCACACGCTGAGCGCACGGGAGTGCTTCAGGGTACTGGTGCGCAGCCATTTCGAGGTGTTGCTGGGCCCCGACAGCGACTTCATTCCCGTGATGCTTTACGAATGGCGTTCGCTCTCTGCAGCGCAACGCAGCGAGGTGAACCGGCTGAAAGACAGCTACGAGGCGGTTTGGGTGCCGGTGCTCAAGGCCTTGCACGCCAGCGGCGAGTTGCATGGCGATCCGGCGCTGGCGCGCATGATGCTGTTCGGCGCGCTGAACTGGTCGGTGCAGTGGTACGACCCGGCGCGCCAGGCCACGCTGGACGACCTGACGGCGTCCGTGGTGCACCTGTTCCTGAAAAGGCTGGAATGATCCCCTGTGCTGTTCGGTGGCTGCCCTCTCGGTACGTGTTGTGTGGCCAACCATCTGCCGTGGAGCCGATCTTGAAACGTGGAGGAATGACATGAGTCCATCGAACCAGTTGCAACCAGGCTACCGATCGGTCTTTTCCCCTCGCCTGATGGCAGGGAAGGTCGTGATCATCACGGGTGGTGGCTCGGGCATCGGCCGGTGCACCGCACACGAACTGGCCAGCCTGGGCGCCCACGTGGTGCTGGTGGGACGCAATCTGCAGAAGCTGCAGGACACGGCGGCAGAGATCGTGAGCGACGGCGGGCGCGCCAGCTTTCACAGCTGCGACATCCGCAACGAGGCGGCGGTCCAGGCGCTGGTGACGGCCATCGTGGTCGCCCATGGCCGCATCGACGGGCTGGTGAACAACGCCGGCGGCCAGTACATGACCCCGCTGGAGAAAATCAGCGCCAAAGGCTGGCAGGCGGTGATCGACACCAACCTCACCGGTGGCTTTCTGATGGCGCGCGAATGTTATGTGCAGAGCATGGAAGCGCATGGAGGCGCGGTGGTCAACATCGTGGCCGACATGTGGGGCTCCATGCCCGGCATGGGCCACAGTGGTGCGGCCCGCGCGGGCATGGTGAACTTCACCGAGACCGCTGCGCTGGAATGGGCAAAAAGCGGGGTGCGCGTGAACGCGGTGGCGCCGGGTTACATCGCTTCCAGCGGCATGGACCACTACCCGGAAGAGGCCGGTCCCATGCTGCGTGAGATGCGCACCACGGTGCCGCTGGGCCGCTTCGGCAACGAAGCCGAAACCAGTGCGGCCATCGTGTTCCTGCTCAGCCCGGCCGCGAGTTTCATCAGTGGCAGCGTGGTACGCGTGGACGGAGCGCGGCCTCAGGTGCGCATGGGTTGGGGGCAGGTGGCGGCGCCAGCGGATGTGCAGATGCGCGATGCGGTGAAGGCGTTTGAGGGGTTTCACCGGTATGTGATGCCCAAGGTGTTTGCGGGGGACAGCCCTCCATCCAACCCACTACCGCCAGCGGGAGAGGTGGCATGACTCGGCGCGTCGCTGGAAACGTGAGTTTGGGCGCCCAGGGGAGAAGGGCGCAGTGGATCAGCAAGGGCAGTCACTCCCTCTCCCGCATGCGGGATAGGGTTGGGGTGAGGGCCATCGCATGAGCTTCAGCACGGCCTTCAACCCCCACACCGAAGCCGCGCAACAGCGTCGAGCCGCCATGCTCGACCGCATTGCCCAACTGCGCGCACTCGAAGACCGCGCCGCAGCCAAGTCGGCCCAGTCCAAAACGGTGTTCGACAAGCGCGGCCAATTGCTACCCCGCGAGCGCATCGCCCTGCTGCTCGACCCCGGTGCACCCTGGCTGCCGTTGTGCTCGCTGGCAGGATTTGGTCAGGACACCAGAGACCCGGAAAAATCCGTACCCGGTGGTGGTGTGGTGGCCGGCATCGGCTTTGTCAGTGGCGTGCGCTGCGTGGTGGTGGCCAGCGACTCGGGCATCGAGGCGGGTGCCATCCAGGCGCGCGGGCTTGAAAAGATTCTGCGGGTGCAGGAGCTGGCGCTCGACAACAAGCTGCCCTTTGTGCACCTGGTGGAAAGCGCAGGGGCGAACCTCACCAAATACAAGGTCGAAGGCTTTGTGCACGGTGGCTCGCTGTTCCGCAACCTGGCGCGGCACTCCGCTGCTGGCTTGCCGGTGGTCACCGTGCAGCATGGCTCGGGCACGGCGGGGGGCGCCTACATGCCGGGGCTGAGCGACGTGGTGATCATGGTGCGCGGGCGCTCAAGGGCGTTTCTGGCGGGGCCCCCTTTGTTGATGGCCGCGACTGGTGAGGTTGCAAGTGAAGAAGAGCTGGGTGGTGCCGAGATGCACACCAGTGTGTCTGGCTTGGGGGAGTACCTGGCGGAGGATGACCGTGAGGCGCTGGGTTTGGCGCGGCGCGTGGTGGCTACCCTCACCCCCACCCTCTCCCGCACGCGGGAGTGGGAGCAAGGCACCGCACTCGGCGCAAAGGGCGGGGGTGAGGGCGTGTGCGAACCCAAGCTTTCCACCGACGACCTGCTCGCCCTCATGCCCCCCCACCACCGCGAACCGGTGGACATGCGCGAAGTCATGGCGCGCATCGTCGATGGATCGGACCTGCTCGAGTTCAAGCCTCTGTACGGCCCCGCCACGCTGTGCGTGCAGGCCCGCATCGGCGGCCATGCGGTGGGCATCATCAGCAACAACGGCCCCATCGACGTGGCTGGTGCGAACAAGGCCACGCACTTCATCCAGTGGATGTGCCAGCTCGGCCACCCCATCGTCTACCTGCAGAACACCACCGGCTACATGGTGGGCAAAGACAGCGAGCAGGGCGGCATGATCAAGCACGGCAGCAAGATGATCCAGGCGGTGACAGGCGCCACCGTGCCGCAGGTCACCATCCAGTGTGGGGCTTCATTTGGCGCCGGGAATTACGGCATGTGCGGACGCGGCTTCAACCCGCGCTTCCTCTTCAGCTGGCCCAACGCGCGCACCGCCGTGATGGGCGGCGAGCAGGCCGCGCGCACCATGCGCATCGTGGCCGAGGCCGGCATGGCGCGCAAAGGCATCACGCCCGACGAGTCCCAGATGCAGCAGCAGTTCGACCAGATCGTGCAGGTGTTCGAGAGCCAGGCCGACGCGTTTCACACCAGTGGCCTGGTGCTGGACGATGGTGTGATCGACCCGCGCGACACGCGCGCGGTACTGATCTTCTGCCTCGACACCTGCGCCGAATCAGCGCAACACAACCCGCGACCGCTGCCCTTTGGCGTGGCGCGCATGTAAGAAAGCACCCAGGAGACAAGGCATGCAATTCACCCACGAACACCGCGAAATCCAGAAAACCCTCAAACGGTACATCGACGAGCACATCAACCCGCATGTGGACGAATGGGAGGCGGCCGAGATGATGCCCGCGCACGAAATCTTCAAGGGCCTGGGCGATCTGGGCTTGCTGGGGCTGACCAAACCCGAAGCTTATGGCGGTGCCGGTCTCGACTATTCGTATGGCATGGCCATGGCCGAAACGCTGGGCCACATCCACTGCGGCGGCGTGCCCATGGCCATCGGCGTACAGACCGACATGGCCACGCCCGCACTCGCGCGTTTCGGCAGCGAAGAGCTCAAGCGCGACTTCCTGACGCCCGCCATCGCCGGTGACACGGTGGGTTGTATCGGCGTGAGCGAACCCGCGGCGGGCAGCGACGTGTCGGCCATCAGGAGTGTGGCCCGCAAGGACGGTGACGACTATGTGATCTCCGGCCAGAAAATGTGGATCACCAACAGCCTGCAAGCCGACTGGATGTGCATGCTGGTCAACACCAGCGATGGCCCGGCGCACAAGAACAAGAGCCTGGTGATGGTGCCCATGCGCGAAAACGGCAAGCTCCTCAAGGGCATCGAGGTGGCGCAGAAGATCCGCAAGATCGGCATGAACAGCAGCGACACCGGACTCATCTATTTCGACGAAGTGCGCGTGCCGCAGCGCTACCGCATTGGCCAGGAAGGCGCGGGCTTCATCTACCAGATGCAGCAGTTCCAGGAAGAGCGCCTGTGGTGCGCCGCCAGCACGCTGCAAAGCCTCACCAACTGCATCGAATGGACGGTCGAGTGGGCGCAGGAACGCAAGCTCTTCGGTGCCAGTCTGGCCGATCAGCAGTGGGTGCAGTTCAAGCTGGCCGAACTCAAGACCGAAGTTGAAGCCCTGCGTGCACTCACCTACCAGGCATGTGAACACTATGTGGGCGGAGCCGATGTGACCGAATGGGCCACCATGGCCAAGCTCAAAGCCGGACGCCTGAATCGCACCGTTCCCGACACCTGTCTTCAGTTCTGGGGTGGCATGGGCTTCACCTGGGAAAACAAGGTTTCACGCATGTTCCGCGATGGACGCCTGGCGTCGATCGGGGGTGGGGCGGATGAAGTGATGCTGGGCATACTGGCGAAGACCATGGGGATCGCGAAGAAGGCGATGAAGTGAAACCCCTTCACGCGGGCCCCCACCCCAACCCTCCCCCAGAGGGGGAGGGAGCCGAACGCCCGGCACTCTTTGGACAGAGCCGAGACGCCGCTGTCCCCCTCTTTTCCCACACGGCAGAAGGGGAGAGAGCAGAACCTTCCCTCTTTCCCCCTCCCCCTCTGGGGGAGGGCAGGGGTGGGGGCTACCCCGCCCACACATCACAGGACCACCAACCATGACCACACCTCTCACCGTCGAACGCCACGGCGACGTCGAGCACTGGACGCTCAATGACCCCACGACCCGAAACGCCCTCACCGACACCATGGTGCTGGGCCTGTTTGAAGCCTGCATTCGCGCGAAGGCCGATCCCACACTGCGTGGCATCGTGCTCACCGGCGCAGGCGGTGCCTTCTGCGCCGGCGGCAGCCTGAGCAGCCTGGCCGGCGTCATCGGCCAGCCGCTGCAGCCCGGCGAAACCGACCCGCTGATCGCGCTGAACCGCGCCTTTGGCGACGTGCTGCACGCCCTCACCGAACTGCCGCAGTGGCTGCTGTGTGCGGTCGATGGCCCAGCCATGGGTGGCGGCTTCGGGTTGGTGTGTTGTGCCGACATCGTCGTGGCCACCGAGCGCGCGAGCTTTGGCACGCCCGAGGTGACCCTTGGCCTGCCACCGGCACAGATCGCGCCCTTTGTCTGGCAGCGCCTGGGCGACGCCACCGCAAGGCATTGCCTGCTGGGCGGCCTGCGCTGGACCGCGACACAGGCGCAAGCCGCTGGACTGGTGAACCGCGTGGTCGACGACGACGTGCTGGACACCGCCGTGGCCGAAGCCACGCAGGCATTGAATCGCGCTGCCCCGGGAGCGGTGGCTGCCACCAAACAACTGCTTCATCGCCTGCGCGACAAGATGCCCGACCTGCGAGACGAAGCAGCGAGGGCCTTCGCAGCGGCCTTGCGCAGCCCTGAAGCTGCAGCCGGTCTGGAATCGTTCGCCAAGAAGCTGCCACCGCCATGGCTGAAACAACCATGAAGCGGCTGCTGATCGCCAACCGGGGAGAGATCGCCCGCCGGGTGATCCGCACCGCCCACACCATGGGCATCGAAACCGTGGCCGTGTTCAGCGACCCTGATGCCGTTGCCCTGCATGTGCGCGAGGCCACTACGGCCTTCGCGCTCGGCGGCACAAGCTCAGCCGAATCCTATTTGCGCATCGACCGTCTGCTGCAAGCCGCACGCATCACCGGCGCCGATGCGGTGCACCCCGGCTACGGCTTCCTCAGCGAAAACGCGGACTTCGCCCAGGCCGTGATCGACGCTGGCCTGACCTGGGTCGGCCCGCCGCCGGCTGCCATTCGCGCGCTGGGCAGCAAGTCGGCCGCCAAGGCGCTGGCGCTGCAGCACCGTGTGCCGGTGTTGCCTGGCTACTTCGGCGCCGACCAGAGCGACGCCACTTTCATGGCGGAGGCCGAACGCGTTGGAACGCCCTTGATGGTGAAGGCCGTGGCCGGTGGCGGTGGTCGCGGCATGCGTCTGGTGCATCGCCTCGAAGACCTGCCCGCTGCCTTGAAGAGCGCAAGATCGGAAGCGCTGGCAGGCTTTGGCAACGGCGACCTGCTGATCGAACGCGCCGTGCTGCGCCCGCGCCATGTGGAGGTGCAGGTGTTTGCCGATGCACACGGCCATTGTGTGCACCTGGGCGAGCGCGACTGTTCGGTCCAGCGCCGTCACCAGAAGATCATCGAAGAAGCCCCCAGTCCCGCGGTGCCGCCTGATCTGCGCGAAGAGCTGGGGCGCTGCGCCGTGGCGCTGGCGCAGGCGGCGGGTTATGTGGGGGCGGGCACGGTGGAGTTCTTGCTCGAAGAAGCAGATGCTGTAGAAGCCACCACCCCGGCCAGCTTCTTTTTGATGGAAATGAACACGCGGCTGCAGGTGGAACACCCGGTGACCGAGATGCTTACGGGGCTGGATCTCGTGGAGTGGCAGATCCGCGTGGCGCGCGGCGAATTGCTGCCGCTCAACCAAGATCAGATCATCTTCAATGGGCACGCCATCGAAGTGCGCCTTTGTGCCGAGGATGAGCACTTCACCCCGCATACCGGCACAGTGCAAGCCTTCCAGCCGCCGCCGCTCACCCCTGGCCTGCGCTTCGACCACGCCCTGGAAGCTGGCAGCGAAATCACACCCCACTACGACGCCATGCTGGGCAAGCTCATCGCTCACGCACCTACCCGCACTGAAGCCATACAACATCTGTCTCACGCACTCGACGCCACCACCGTGCTGGGCCTGCCCACCAACCGCGTCTTTCTGGCTGCATGCCTGCGCCATCCGGTGTTCGTGGCAGGTGACGCGCTCATTCCTTTTCTGGCTGAACATGGGGACGAGCTGCGCGAACAACTCCAACCCTCACCCGATGCTGTGCTTGCCGGTGTGCTGGCTGCCACCTACCACGCGATGACCCCCGCCGCTGCCCTGCCATCCCCCTTCGCCCGCCCGCTGCGCTGGCAACACGACGGGCACACGCTCGAACTGGCGGTGCAGGAACGAGGGCATGGTGCCCTGAGCGTGACGCTGGGCGAGCGCAGCATTCAAGCAGGCGTAGCCCAGGACAGCGTGACCATCGACGGTGTCTTGTGGCGGGTGCATGCCGTGTCACTCGGTGGCGGCCGCTGGCAGGTCCAGGTGGGCGCACACACGCTGGCACTTCAAGACCTCAGCCACACGCCCCGCGAACGCGAAGGCGGTGCCTCAGCCGCACGCGAGTTGCGGGCACCGTTCAACGGCAAGCTCATCGCCGTGCATGCGTTGGCCGGCGCCGACGTGCAGAAAGGCACACCGCTGTTCGTCATTGAATCCATGAAGCTCGAACACCAGATCACTGCCCCACGCGATGGTCGGGTGGAGGCGGTGTCGGCCTCGCACGGTCAGCAAGTGGCGCCCGGTCAGATCCTCCTTACCTTTTCTGCGTAGCATGAAACAGCCCCTACGCTCACTTTGTTCGCTGCCCCCGGAGGGGGCACGTCAGTGCCCTCGGGCGGCCGGGCGTCACTGACATGACCTCCCAACCAGACTTCAACGCCGAAGACCGCACCGCACTGATTGACACGGTTAAGCGCTTCGCGCGCGAAGCGATTGCACCGAACGTGAATGCGTGGGAGGAAGCGGGTGAATTCCCGAAGGCCTTGTACCCAACGGCCTCACAGCTGGGCCTGTTGGGGCTGGGCTACCCGGAACACCTGGGTGGCACGCCCGCGCCATGGAGCGCACGCAACGCCATGTCGCAGACACTCGCCCGCTTCGGCGGCAGCGGCGGGGTGATGGCCAGCCTGTTCACGCACAACATCGGCCTGCCGCCAGTGCTGGCCCACGGCACAAACGAGCTGCAGGCAGAGGTGATTCCGCCGGTGCTGCGCGGCGAGCAGATCGCCGCTCTGGGGATCACCGAACCCGGTGGGGGCTCCGACGTGGCCGCGCTGCGCACCACCGCAAGGCGGGACGGTGATCACTACGTGATCGACGGCGAGAAGGTCTTCATCACTTCCGGCATGCGCTGCGACTGGATCACGCTCGCCGTGCGCACAGATCTTCAGAGCAAAGGCGCGTCAGGCATCTCCATGATCGTCGTGCCCTGCCACCTGCCCGGCATATCGCGCACCCGGCTGCACAAGATGGGCTGGCTCTGCAGCGACACCGCCCACCTGCGGTTCGACGGCGTTCGCGTGCCCTCGCGCTACCTGCTGGGTGAAGAGGGAAAGGGTTTTCGCATCATCATGGGCAACTTCAACGGCGAGCGCCTGGCCCTGTCTGCGATGGCGCTGGGCTTCGCTGAGGCCTGCTTCGACGAGGCCCTGGCCTGGGCACAACAACGTCAGACCTTCGGTGCAACGCTCATCGAACACCAGGTGATCCGCCACAAGCTCGTTGACATGCAGATGCGCATCCAGTCCACACAGGCGTGGGTCGATACATTGGGTGCGCGTGCCGATGCGGGTGATGTCGGGCCAGACTGGGTGACCGGTGTGTGCCTTCTGAAAAACCACGCCACCCAGGCGATGCAGTTCTGCGCCGATGCCGCGGTGCAGATTCTGGGCGGCATGGGCTACATGCGCGGCACGGTGAGCGAACGCGTCTACCGCGAAGTGAAGGTGATGATGATCGGCGGCGGTGCCGAAGAAATCATGAAAGAACTCGCCGCCCGCCAGCTGGGTCTGGGCTGAAACGCGCCATCTCCGGCACGTTGGCGCACTCCCCCACAATCACCCCACCATGAGCAAAACCATCACGCCTCCCACCGAATTCGAAGCCGAGTTCATCAACGGTCTCAAAAACATCTTCGAAGAAAAGATCGTGTTCAACCAGGTGCTGGGCCTGAAGATCACCAGCCTGCTACCCGACCGGGTGGCCGGGCGCATCGACATGAAGCGCGAGCTGGTGGGCCACTACAGCCACAACCGCGTGCACGGCGGTGTCATCAGCGCCTGCCTCGACGCCATGGGCGGCCTGGCCTGCATGGCCGCCATCGGCGCGCGCCACATGGACGAAGCGCCCGAGCAGCGCCTGCACCGCTTCAGCAAACTCGGCACCATCGACCTGCGCATCGACTACCTGCGCCCCGGCATCAGCGACCACTTCGAACTGCACGCCGAAGTCATGCGCCTGGGTTCGCGTGTGGCCAGCACCCGCATGGAGTTCCGGGGGGCGGACGGAAAACTGCTGTCGACCGGGGCGGGGGCTTATATCGTTTCCTGAGCGCGGCCCCACTCAGGTTCGGGAAGATGCCGGCAGGTCAGCGTTTGCCACCACCGTTTCCGCCGCCCTTGCCACCTCCATTGCCGCCGCCTCGGCCGCCACCGCTGTTGCCACCGCCTTTGCCGCCACCACCGGAACCCCCGTTGCCAGCGCCGCCGCCCTTGCCGCCACCGCCGGAGCCACCGTTGCCGGCACCACCGCCTTTGCCGCCGCCGCTAGACCCCCCATTGCTGGCGCCGCCCTGGTTGCCTGATTTGCCGGCGCCCAGACCGCGCGTGGTGATCGTGTCGCCCGCAGCGGCCAGTCGCTTGTCGCCGGGAGGGTTGCGCTGCGTACGGTCCGCCGTGGTGTCGGTTTCAGTGTCGGAGTCCGTTCTGGTCTTGATGGCGCGCGGCGACTTGTTCGCGGCGCTCACCACATCGCCCAGGCGGACGTTCATCGAGTTGGCGATGGCGCCCCATCCCATGCCACTGTCGCGCATCGCCTGAACACTCGCCTCAGCCGCGCCCAGTTCGGTGCCGCTCGGGTCGGTCACGCCCTGCTGCGCCAGGCTTTCGGCGGCGATCAGGGAAGTGAAGGTCGGCTTCTTCTGCGGTTGGAGCACCGGCGCGGTCACTGGATCGACCGGGTTAACCACCACCACCACGTCCTGGGCCGTGGCAGCCAGACTGGTGAATGCGACGCCCGTGACCAGGGCGCGAAGAAGCTTCGAGAGTTGCGGGTGCATGTGTTGTTCTCCTGAGAGTGGTGGGGAACGCGATGCTAGGTCCACCGAGCCGGCAGAGGCGCGAGCAATTGTCAACAGATGTAGCAATGCCCAAAACGACTTACTCAATCGAGGCGCTTGTGGGCCGCTGCACGGACTTTCCACCTCGCAGGTTGGGTTTCTGTGGCTGTGGCCCCACAGCATGGGCGCCCTCTAAAAAAGGCCATCCTTTTGCTCGGGTTCTGCATCGAACAGATCGGCCTGCGGCAGCTTCAGCAACGCCTGCGCCTGCACCACGGTGCCGGCCAGCCATTGCTCCACATCACCTTGCTCGATGGGGATCACGCTGCGCTTGTCCTGCAGCGCCAGTGGCAGCGGCTGTCGCGAGGCCGGGTCCATTTCCGGCTTGTGCATGCGGCTCATCAGGGGGTGGCTGTTGGCGCCCAGGGTGAGCATGGTGTAAGACTCGTGAACCTCGCCGGTCTGGCGGTCCAACCAGCGGCTCCACAGCCCGGCCAGTGCCCATGGCCGGCCGTCGGCGCGCTTGAATTGCCACCACACGTTCTTGCCCGTTTCCCAGTTCGGTTCATAGAACACGGTGGCCGGCACGATGCAGCGTTGGCCGCGCGCCCACGCATCGCGAAAGCTCGCTTTGCCCGCCATCTCTTCAGATCGCGCGTTGTAGGTGGCGAACTTCACATCGGGTGTGTTCGAGAACGGGGGAATCAATCCCCAGCGCCCGGCCACCAGCTCCAGCGAATACCCCGCATCGTCCCGCGACCTCCGCACGAACGGCCCCTGCTGCCTGGGGTACAGCTCCTGCGCGAACACCTTGGTCAGCCAGGGATCGCTGTTGGCGCGTCCTATGTGCCATTCGCGTTCGATGCAAGCCTGGTCGGGGGAGATGTAGCGGGTGCACATGAGCGGCAGGATATCGCAGGCTCCTGGCCCGGATTCGTCAACCGACTTCGGGTGATAGTTCGCGAATGGCCTGGTAGTGGGTGAGGAACACTTTGCCACTCAGGGCGTGCAGAAACTCGGTCGCTTTCAGCCGGTCCATCACGGGTCCCTTGACTTCTGACAAATGCAGCCGAATGCCGGCGTCGCGCAGGCGCAAGTCGATGGCTTCCAGGCTTTCCAGGGCGCTGCCGTCGATCTCGTTGATGGCCGAACACTGCAGCACCACATGCTCCAGGCCGGGGCGGCTGGCCATGGCGCTGTTGATGCGGTCTTCCAGCGCACGCGAATTGGCGAAGTACAGGCTCTCGTCTACCCGCAGGCTCAGCAGCCTGGGGCTGACCAATACCGTATGCCTCTGAACGTTGCGGAAGTGTTCGGTGCCCGCCACCAGGCCCACCTCGGCCATGTGCGGGCGGCTGGTGCGGTACAGGTACAGCGCCAGCGACACCGCCACACCCACCACCAGCCCGGTCTCCACCCCCACACCAAGGGTGGTCACCAGCGTGGCCACCACGGCGATGAAGTCGGACTTGGCATAGCGCCACGTCTTGCGCAGGATGCTGAAGTCCACCAGCGACAGCACCGCCACCACAATCGTGGCGGCCAGTGTGGCCTGCGGCAGGTAGTAGAGCGCCGGCGTGAGGAATAGGGAGGCCAGCAGAATGCCAAACGCGGTGAAGACACCGGCAGCTGGCGTTTGTGCACCGGCGTCGAAGTTGACGATGGAACGGGCAAAACCACCGGTGACGGGAAAGCCCCCCGTGAAAGCGGCCGAAAGATTGCTTGAGCCGAGCGCCACCAACTCCTGGTCGGGCTCGATGCGCTGGCGGCGTTTGGCCGCCAAGGTCTGCCCGACCGATACAGACTCCACGAAACCGACCACACTGATGAGCAGCGCCGGCACCAACAGTTGCTGCCAGAGACCGAAGTCCCAGACCGGCATGGTGAAGGGGGGAAGACCCTGTGGCACGGTGCCGACGATCCTCACGCCATGCGCCTGCCAGTCCATGCGCCAGGTCAGCAGCGTGGTCACGGCTATCGCCAGCACCGGACCGGTCTTGGCGATGATGTCCGCAGCTCGCGGCCGCAGACCCAGGTTCATCATCAGTGGTTTGAGCCCACTGCGCACCCAGAAAAGAAACGCGATGGTGAGCGAACCTATTGCCAGGGTGAGACCATGGATGTCACCCACCTGTGACAGCAGGGATCGGGTGAGTTCGAAGAAGTTGTGACCTTCGGCCTGCACACCGAAGAGCGTTTTGAGCTGGCTGGCCGCGATCAGGATGCCCGAGGCCGAGATGAACCCCGAGATCACCGGGTGGCTGAGGAAATTGGCCAGGAACCCCAGGCGCAACAGCCCCATGGCCAGCAGCAGAAGGCCGGAGAGAAAGGCCAGCGTGATGGCCACGGCCCAGTAAGCGTCTGATCCCGGTACGGCATGCTGGCCGATGGCTGCTGCCGTCATGAGCGAAACCACCGCCACCGGGCCAACCGCCAGCACACGGCTGGTGCCGAAGATGGCGTAGAAGATCAGGGGAGCCACGCTGGCGTACAGCCCCACTTCGGGAGGCAGGCCGGCGAGCATGGCGTAAGCCAGGCTCTGCGGGATCAGCATGATGGTGACGATCAGCGCCGCCACGCCGTCGCTGACGAATGTTTCCCGGTTGTAGCGACGGCCCCATTGCAGCACAGGCAGCGCAGGCAGCCACTGGCGCCAGGCGGGAGGTGGGGTCATGAGAGGTGCCTCAGGCTGCCAGATTGAACCGATCTGCCGCTGCAAAGAGCCCCGAGGTATGAGATAGCCCCAATGTTGGCCATGGCTTACGGTCTTTCACACACACAGAACTGCTCGTACAGCACCTGGATCACAGCCAGTGCCTTGGGGCTGGTCAGGCCGTAGACGATGTGCTTTCCCTCGCGGCGCGTGCTCACCAGCGCCTCATCTCGCAACACAGTGAGTTGCTGTGACAAGGTGGGCTGGAGGATGCCGAGCAGTTCTTCCAGTTCGCCCACGCGGCGTTCACCCTGAGACAACTGGCACAGGATCAACAATCGATCGGGGTTCGACAGCACTTTCATCAACCGGCAGGCCCGCCCGGCGGCCGACTGCATTTCTTCCAGGTCCATCTTGACGTTCTCCATCGGTGCACTCACTCGTTGGGTTGGTGGGATTGACAAACAATATATTGACAAATATATTGTTTGTCAATATATTGTTAACAGCTCATTCAACAGAGGACACCATGAACACGAAGACAAGCGCAAACGCACAACCCCAGGTGCATGGCATGTTTGATCCTGCCACCTGGACGGTGACCTACGTGGTGCACAGCGGTCCCGGAACCGATTGCGCCATCATCGATTCGGTGCTCGATTACGACGCCAAATCCGGACGGACCCGTCACACATCGGCCGACAAGGTGGTCGACTACGTGCGCGCCAACGATCTGCATGTGCAATGGATTCTGGAGACCCACGCCCACGCCGATCACCTCTCTGCTGCACCCTACCTGCGCGCCGAGCTGGGTGGAAAGATCGCCATCGGCGGAAAAATCACCCAGGTGCAAAAGGTGTTCAAGGACCTCTTCAATCTGGAACCCGAATTCAAGCTCGATGGCTCGCAGTTCGACCACCTTTTCAAGGAAGGCGAGACCATTTCGCTTGGCGCGATGGCGGGAGAGGTGATGTGCGTGCCAGGCCACACACCCGCTTGCGTGGCTTATCGATTCGGCGACGCGGTGTTCGTGGGCGACACCCTGTTCATGCCCGACGTGGGCACCGCGCGATGTGACTTTCCCGGTGGCGATGCCCGTGCGCTCTACGCCTCTACCCGCAAGCTCCTGAGCCTGCCGCCCGAAACGCGCCTGTTCATGTGCCACGACTATCCACCCGACGACCGTCCGGTGGCGTTTGAGACCACGGTGGCCGAGCAGCGGGCGAAGAACATCCACGTGCACGACGGTGTGAGCGAAGACGAGTTCGTCGCCATGCGCACGCAGCGCGATGCCACCCTGGAAATGCCCACGCTGATCCTGCCCTCGGTGCAGGTCAACATCCGCGCAGGCGCGCTGCCGCCGAAGGAAGACAACGGCGTGGCCTATCTGAAGATTCCCTTGAACACACTCTGATCCACCATCCACACGCACCCAGGGCAGCACCATGACCACCGTTTCTGTTTCGCTTCAGCAACAAACCGACTACCGTTTCGAGATCCACTTCGGCAACGAACTGCCCATCCTGATCGCCGATGAACCCGCCCCGCTGGGCAAGGGGGAAGGTCCTTCTCCGGCGCAGTTGCTGTGTGCCGCCGTGGGCAATTGCCTGAGCGATTCGTTGTTGTTTTCCCTTCGCAAGTTCAAGCAGACCCCTGAGCCCATCCGCTGCGACGTGCAGGCCGAAGTGGGACGCAATCCGGAGGGCCGGCTGCGCATTCTCACCATTCACGCCAGCCTGACGCTGGGCGTGCCCGCGAGTTCGCTGGAGCACCTGGACCGCGCCCTGGCGCAGTTCGAAGAATTCTGCACCGTCACCCAGAGCGTCCGGCAGGCCATCCCGGTGCAGGTCACCGTGGTCGACGCAGAAGGTGTCACTCTGCATGACCAGAGCTGACATCAAGATGTCTCGGGGCAGCAGCTCATGATCATGGGTGCATTGACCACTGTCGGTGGTCTTTGGGCCCTGCAGAAGTGTGCCCATCTGGGCATCGTCAGGGGCTTGCGTGCACCACGCGTCAGCCATGAGCTTCGATCGCACGCCTCAGGCCTGCCGCGTGATCAGGTCACGGAGATTGATATCCCGACTACCGGCGGCAAGCGCTTGTCAGCCTGGCTGGTGATGCCGCCGAGAAGCTCCGGGACACCTCTGCCAGCCGTGCTGGTGATGCACGGCTGGGGGTCGAACGCCGCGATGATGTGGCCGGTTGTGCCGCCGCTGCATGCGGCCGGTTTTGCCGTGCTGCTCATGGACGCGCGGTGTCACGGGCACAGCGATGACGAGACTTTCACCTCGATGCCGCGCTTCGCGGAGGACATGGCTTCGGGGCTTGCCTGGTTGAGAACGCAGCCCGCCATTGCGGGCGACCAGCTGGCGCTGCTGGGCCACTCGGTTGGCGCGGCCGCCGCTTTGCTGCACGCTTCGCAGCATGACGACGTTCGCGCCGTGGTCAGCCTGTCTGCTTTCGCACACCCCGAAGAGGTGATGCGACGGTTCATGGCTGAAAAACGAGTCCCGTATCCCTTGTTGGGCTGGTACGTTCTGCGCCATGTACAGAAAGTGATTGGCACCTCCTTTGACAGAATCGCCCCCCTTCGAACATTGGCCGCCGTGAACTGTCCCACCTTGCTGGTGCACGGTTTGTCCGATCGCACGGTCCCGGTGGAGGATGCCCGACGATTGGTGGCTGTGTCCAGCAAGGCGCGGTTGATGCTCGTGGAAGGTGATCACGATCTGCGCGACGCCCTGGCACCCCATGGCCCTGCGCTGGTGGCGTTTCTGCGCGACGCCATCGAAACGCCAACTGACAAACCCCACAGCGGAGCCGGCTGACCCATGTTGTCCCTCTCACTCGGCCCGATCGCACTGCCGGTGGCACCCCTTGTGCTGTTGTGCGCCGTCTGGGGCACATCCTTTCTCGCTTCTCGCCTCGCGCGCAAGAGCGAAGACGCGGCTCAGGGCGAGGTGGCTGGCAACACCGTGTTCCACGCCGCGCTGGTCGGCTTGCTGGCAGCGCGCCTGGCCTACCTGGTCATCCATGCCGATGCCTACCTCGCGTCGCCGCTGTCGGCGCTGGATGTGCGTGACGGCGGCTGGAACGCACCTGCGGGACTGGTCGCTGGTTTGGTCTGGTTGGCATGGCGCAGCCTGCGCTGGCCCAGGCTGAAAAAAGCCTGGCTCGTGAGCAGTCTGGCCGGTGTGACCGTCTGGTGGCTCGCATCCACCGCGATCGGTCTGGCTGGCTCGCCGTCCATGCCGGATGTGGAGCTGGCCGGACTGGAAGGGGGCGAATCCCTCACCCTGTCGCAGGCGGCTCAAGGGCGACCCGTGGTCGTCAACCTGTGGGCGACCTGGTGCGCGCCCTGCCGCGTCGAGATGCCCATGCTGGCCGCCGCGCAACAGCGCGAAACAGCCGTGGGCTTTCTCTTCGTCAATCAGGGCGAGTCGCCCGCTGCGGTGCAAACCTACCTGCGCCAGGAGGGTTTGCCGCTGCGCGAGGTGCTGCTTGACAAGGGATCCAGACTCGGCGAAGCCATTGGCTCACGCGGTATTCCTGTCACGCTTTTCTACGATGCACAGGGCAGGCAGGTCGATGCCCACTTTGGCATCCTCAATGCTGCCGCACTGGAGAGCCGCTTGCGCCAGCTTCGACCAACCAGATGAATACCGTCACCCCATGAATACCAACACCAAGACCTCCTCACCATTCAACTCGCCCGCCCAGACCTGGAACCAGCGCTTTGCCGCGCCCGGTTTCCTGTTCGGTTCCGCGCCCAATGCCTGGCTGCGTGAGCACGCATCCGTCTGGTCGCCGGGCGAGCGAGTGCTGTGCGTGGCCGATGGCGAGGGCCGAAACAGCGTCTGGCTGGCCGAACAGGGGCTCGACGTGGAGGCCTTCGACATCGCAGAGGTGGGCGTGGCCAAGGCCCGTGACCTCGCTGCGCAGCGGGGTGCGACGGTCAACTTCTCAGTTGCTGACTGTGACGACTACGCCTGGCCCGAGGCGGCCTGTGACGGGGTCGCTGCCATCTTCGTGCAGTTTGCAGACCCGGCCCTGCGCGAGCGGCTGTTCGCGCGCATGGTTCGTGCGCTGAAGCCTGGGGGCCATCTGGTGCTTCAGGGGTACACGCCCAGGCAGCTGGAATACAAGACCGGCGGGCCGCCGCTGGCTTCGCATCTGTATACCGAGGCCCTGTTGCGCGAGGCGTTCGCCGAGCTCGATATCGTGGCGTTGCGTGAATACGAAGAGGATCTGGCCGAAGGCAGTGGCCACCATGGCCGTTCCGCCCTGATCGGGCTGGTCGCCCGGCGTCGCTGATCGCGACATGTCCATGCACCTCCCCGACAAACGCTTTGCCAACCGCCTGGGCACCACACTGGTCGTGCTTCAGTTCGGTTGCATCCTCCTTCTGGCCGGGTGGGCCGCACCGGCATTCCTGGCGGGGCAGGTGCCAATGGGTGCGTGGTTCAGCACCGTGCTGGGTGTGCTGCTGGGCGCGTGGGCCTTGTCCAGCAATCGGCTGGGCAACTTCAACATCCGGCCGGTACCGCGCGAGGGCGGGACGCTGGTTCAACAAGGACCCTACCGCTGGATCCGCCACCCGATGTATTCCGCTGTGATCGCCTGTGGACTGGCATGCGCGTGGACCAGCGCCACCTGGGGCGCCTGGCTGGTGCTGGCTTTGCTGGTGGTCGTGCTGGTGGTCAAGGCCGCCTTCGAAGAACGGTGGATGGTCGCCGCGCATCCCGGCTATGCCGGCTATCGCCTTCATACAAAGCGCTTCCTGCCATGGATCGTCTGACTCTTTGTGCGCCAACCTGTTGTCAGGTGGTCCTTGCACGGATTCTGGCGACGCGATCCCAGACCGCGTCAGCATCCTGCGCATCCCGGCCACGCCACGCGATCACCTGATCGGGCCTCACGATCAGCAGACCCGCGTCCAGCAGGGCGCCCACCTGGTCCGTAGTCAGCATGAGCAGCTTCACATCGAGTCCTGCCGCGTGTCCTGCGTCTGCGAGCGCTTGCGCCTCGGCTTGCAACTGGCTGGGCGCGAGCACGGTCCATTCGAAGCCCAGCAGGTCGTACAGCGAGCGCTCACCCTCGAGCCAGCAATGGGGCAGGCGCCCACCCGGGTTCGTGGTGGGGATGTATTCGTTGGCCTGGTCGGTGGGTATGTGCGCTGGGTCGCTGTACACCAGCGGCGAGTGGTCATAGCGTTCACCGAACGTGACACCCGGAATGTTGAACTCGCGACGCACGTGCGCGCCCAGTTCGGCGCTTGCGTGGGCGCGCAGCTGTTCGCCCTCATTTCCATCGGCCTCCAGCGCGGGCGTGGCTTCGAACAATCCCACCGAGTCGGCAAACTGACGCGCATACGCTGTGTTGCGCAGGCCGATGGGTCGGCGTTCCTGCTCATAGCTGTCCAGCAGCGATGGGTGTGACTGCCCCTTGACCACGGCGGCGAGCTTCCAGGCCAGGTTGACCGCATCGCCCACAGCGGTGTTGTAGCCCAGACCGCCCGTGGGCGTGAACAGGTGGGCGGCGTCGCCTGCAAGGAACACGTTGCCTTGCTGGTAACGCTCGGCCACCAGCGAGTGGCCTGCGATCCAGATGCCGGTTGAAAGAATCTCGATGTCGAGGTTGGCCATGCCGCTGGCTTCAGCAAAAATGCGCCGCGCGTCCTCGTGCGTCCATTGTTCCGGGGTTTCGCCAGGTTGAACGGCCGCGTGGAAGGCGAACTCGCCCCGGCCATCCACCGAAGCCATGAACACCCGTCGCTCGTGATTGACCGACACGTACATCCAGGCGATGTCGTGCGGAAACTGCTGGTAGAAGGCGGGGGCACGCAGGTAGATGGCAAACATTTTGCCGCCCATGAACTGGCGCTGCAGACCGGTGGCCCCCACCATGCCGATGCCGAGTGCATTGCGCACGGAGCTGCGGGCGCCATCTGCACCAATCAGGTAGCGGGCGTGCACCGTGACCGGCTTGCTTTCCTTCGCTACAGGTGTCACCTGCGCGGTCACGCCATCGGCCGTGTCTTCAAACGACTGCAGTCGCCAGCCAAATCCGATTTGTCGGCCTGTGCGCTTTTCCGCGTGTTCACGCAGCACCGCTTCCACAAACTTCTGCGATACGCGGTGGGGCAGTTCGGCCGCGCTCCACGATCCGCCCAGCTGTTTGATCTGCTGCGTGGCCTGGGCGGCGGTGGGCAGCCGCAGGCGGGCCAGTTCATGGTGCGCGAATCGGGTGAAGTAGGCGATGTCGGTGGGGTGATCACCGGGCAGGCCGAGTGCGCGCACCTGTTGTGAAATGCCGATGCGCCGGAAATGCTCCATGGTGCGCGCCTGGGTGGCATTGGCCTGCGGGTTGAAGGCGGTGCCCGGCTTCGGGTCCACCACCAGACAGGCTACATTCCTGAGGCCAAGTTCGTTTGCCAGCATCAAGCCGCATGGACCCGCGCCAGCGATCAGGACGTCCACATTCAGCTCGAGGCCTTGAGCAGTGAGCAGATCCATCGGCAGGTGGTCCGGCAAGGTCTGGTTTGGCATGTCTCGGTCCCATATAGTTAGGTTACCTTAGTAATTCCATTCTACGCATGAAGCCGGTTTCAACAAGGCCCCCCCGGGCCAGCGATGCCTGGCGCCTTGGCAATGCCGGTCGGGTGCTGGGCGACGCGCTCACGCGTTTCGAAGCCCGGGTGCTTGAACTCATGACCCTCGCCGGCCATGGCCACACACGGCTTTCTCACGTCAATCTCACCCGACATCTGGATCTGGAGGGAACACGCATCACCGAACTGGCACGCCGTGCCCACATGACGAATGCGGCCATGACCGAGTTGATCGATCAGTGTGAAGCCCTCGGACTGGTGGCGCGAGCCGTGGATGCCAGCGACAAGCGCGCCCGCATGGTGCGTTTCACCGATGCAGGGCGCGACTGGTTGATCGCCTTCGGAAAGGCGGTGAAGAAGGCCGAGCGCGAACTGTTCACAGAGATCGGCCCCGAGGCCTGCGCAGTGCTGCTGGATGGCCTGGGACGCTACGCCGGCAAGGTGCGGTCAATCCGGGTGGGCACCAGCAACGATCCCCAGTGATTGCTGGTGCGAGGTTGAAGCGGCCGGTGGTGCCAGGAGCCTGCGCGGCAGAACGACATCGGCTGCAACCCATGGAGAAAAGTCCCACTTCGCCCCCGTTTTTCCGGCTGTGGCTACGGCCACAGTCCTCAAAATCGGCGCCGAATTGGGCTCTTTTCCCACGCGTTTCGCTTCGATGCCTTCTGCCGCGCAGGCTCCTAGGTCCGTCAGCGGCACTTTGGGTTGCGCTGGTGGTTAGGCGAAAGGGCGTGAGCGCCTCCTGTCAGGCCGGTTCCGTTCCGGCGCCGCCAATGGCAGACTGCTTGTGGCTCACGTGGTACGCCGTCAGCACATGGGCCGCGATCATGTCCAGGCTGGGGCGGGTGTTGCCCTGCTTGTCGGTCCACACCTTGGGTGTGAGCGAGCCGGAGAGTGCAATGGCGTCGCCATCAGTGAGGGCGAGCAGGGCGGCGCAGGGAGCATCGTCAAAGGCGATGACGTTGACGATGTGTTCCTCATCGGCCTTGTTGCGTGCCAATACCCTGGCCACCATATACGAGCGGCCCGTCTTGTCCACGCGGCGCGAGGCATCTCCCATCAGCCGACCTGCGATCAATCCGTCAATCATGTGTGGGCCTTTTTTTTGGCTGAAAAGAATCAGCTCCGCCGCCTGAAAAAGCGCCATCCAGGGCACCGCCGGGTCGGCTCTGCCGAACGGCCATTGCCGCCCCCTTGAGGGGGTCGCGCGAAGCCCGACGCGGGTGATTTGTTGTACTCACCTCGGCTTCACAAAGTCTGAGGCGATCCAGGCTTGCGCGCTGTCCACCGTCAGTTTGAAGGTGGGTGGCGCCGGCACGCAGGCCAGCAATTCCTGGAACTCATCCAGCGCTCTCAAGTTGGCGGTGGCGCCTTCTTCGTCGGGAACAATGGCCAGTTCCACCCGAATGCGCCGGCCATCGACCGACACGCTCACGTTCTTGTTGAGTTCGGCATGGCGCTGCTGTTCGGACCGGCGAATCACCTCCTTGGCCGTTTTGACCAGGGTGTTGAAGGTGCCGGTGTCCAGCGGCTTGGGGTTCTTCTTGTCGCGGCCCATGGTCCAGGGGCCCACCAGGGCGGGCTCTGCCTCGCCATCGAGGTACATGGCCACCGCCCAGCCGTCATCGTCTTCGTTCTTGATGACGCGGGCGGTCCAGTGTTCGTCGCTCCATACGCGGTCTTCGTGCACGGGCTCGTGGGTGTCAGCGCTCATTTGTGCGGTGGGCGTAAAACTCATTGGCCCTGGACGGCCAGCAGCTGCACCTGGAATTTCAATGTGCTGTTGGGCGGGATCACGCCGGGAATACCGCGCTCGCCGTAGGCTGTTGCGGGTGGGCAGGTCAGGTCGGCGGTGTCACCCACTTTCATTTCCTGCACCGCCTGCGTCCAGCAGGGCACCACCCGGTTGAGCGGAAAGCTGGCGGGTTGGCCGCGCTTGAACGAGCTGTCGAACTCGGTGCCGTCGAGCAGCGTACCGCGGTAGTGCACCTGCACCGTGTCGGTGGCCCTGGGCTTGGTGCCCTGGCCGGCGGCGCTCCATTTCATGGCCACACCGGAGGCCAGTACCTTGTCAGCGGGCAGTGCAGTGGTCTGGGCGTGGGCGGTGAAGACGCTCGTGGCAAGGACGGTGGACAGGAGAGCGACCAGGGTGTAGCGGTGTGTCATGGTTTGAAGGTGGGTGGCATTGGGGGGAGGCAGGTAGGGCGTGCGCAGGTCTGCAGTGGTTCAAGAACCGGATCTGCATTCTGCAGAACGAAGGCTTCCGTGGGCCCATCGCCTGCGCCAATGAGGCGTGTGACCGCAGACCCGACGGTCAACTGCCCGTTGCTGAAACATGCAAGGGTAGCCGAAGCGCAGGCTACATGTTGCTCTGGGTCTGGAAGACCGGTGCCGTTCTCGCATCTTTGCCATGGAAATGCGCGATACCAGCACCCCTGACGCGCCTGCCGGGTGTGGTCTTTTTTTGTGTTCGCCCGCGGGGCGCTTTCAGCCGCTGGAGCCATGGTGCGTGAAAGCGCTGACGCAGGTGCTGCGATCCCTGGACAGCAACTCGCTCGCCACGGTTGCCCGCCCCCCATCCACCAGCCAGGCGTCACCTCATGGCATTGATCTTTTCCAGCATGCCCGCTGGCCATTGTTTGGCTTCGGCGGACGCCAGATAGATCTTTTGCGCGTGCTCGCGGAAGGCGTCAATGTTGGGCTCGTACACGTCCAGACCCTGCTGGCGGAAGCTCTCGGCCAGTTCCTTTTCTCGCTTGAGGTGTTCGGCCGTGCTCCAGGCGATGGCCTTGTCGGCGGCAGCCTGGAAGGCTTGCTGCCTGGCGGGCGTCATGCTTTCCCAGATCTTCATGCTCACCGTGAGCAGGTCGTAGCCCACCAGGTGCGAGGTCAGCACGATCTGCGACATGACCTCGAAGAACTTCATGTTCTGCACGTTGGGCAGGGGATTGTCCTGGCCGTCGATCGCGCCGGTCTGCAAGCCGGTGTAGGTCTCGGCGTAGGCCATGGGCGTGGGGTTGGCACCCAGCGAGCGGCCCAGCAGGGCCCAGCTTTCGCCGGGAGGCATGCGCAGCTTGATGCCGGCCAGGTCGGCAGGCACGTTGATTTTTTTCTTGGGCTTGAGGCCGACCTGGCGCGTGCCGAAGAACGTGGGCCCGAGGATCTTCACCTTCAACTGGTCTTCGACCATCTTCTTCATCTCGGTGCCCATGTCGCTGGCGAAGAAGGCACCGAGGTGGTTGGCGTCGCGGAACAGGTAGGCCGAGGTGAGCAGCGACCAGGCGGGCACCTGTTTGGAAATGTCCTGTGGCCCGATGTTGCCCATGTCGAGGTTGTTGCGCTGCAGGGCCACGAGCTCCGTGCCCTGGCGGTACAGGGTGGAGTTGAGGTAGACCTCGAGCTTGAAGTCGGCTTCCACGTCTTTGCCGAACATGCGCATCATGTCGGCGCGAATGTCGCGGTCGGAAAACACGGCGGCAAAGCGCAGCGGGGTGGTGCCCTGCGCCCATGCGGGCAGGAAGGTGGTGGATGCCAGGGCAGCGCCGGCAGCGATGGCGTGGCGGCGGTTGATGTGACGGTTCATGGCCAATGTCTCCTGTGGTTTGGGGTGAAAAGCAAGCAGAAAAAACTCAGTCGGCGCGCAGTTGCTGGTGCACGGCCCGGATCGCCAGTTCGTAGCCGAACGCACCGAAGCCGCAGATGACGCCCGTGGCGGCCAGCGACACCAGCGATTTCTGGTACAGCTCGTCGCGGCGGTGGATGTTGGTGATGTGCACTTCCGCGAGCGGCTTGTCCAGCGCCTTGAGCGCGTCCAGCAAAGGAATGGAACGGAACGACAGCCCCGCCGGGTTGATGACCACGGCGGCCGCGGTTTCGCGCGCTTCGTGCACCCAGTCGACCAGCACCCCTTCGTGGTTGGATTGGCGAAATTCGCAGCCCAGTCCGAGTTCGCTCGCCACCCGGCGGCAGAGCTGCTCAACCTGGGCCAGCGTGGTGCTGCCATACAGCGTGGGCTCGCGCACCCCTAGCAGGTTCAGGTTGGGTCCGTTGAGGATGTGGATGGTGTCGGTCATGGCGATGATGTATCGGGTCGTCGGCCGGGATGGGTCGGGTGACTGGTCAATGGCGCGGAGTGCGCATACATTGGTGGCTGCGTTTTTCAGTCCATCAAGGGGTGCCACCAGGTTCTTGCCGCCGATTCTTGACCCGGACCAGGAAAGACTTTCCAAACTGGAAACCGATTCCGCCATACAAAAAACCCACATGAGCCTTGCACTGGATCGCGGACTTTCCCTGCTGGAACACCTGGCCGCCCATCCCGGCGGTTTGGCGCTGGCCCAGATGGCGTCCGATCTGGACATTCCACTGAGCGCCTGCCACCGCCTGCTGGACGACCTGCAGCGCCGCGGCTATGTGCGGCAGCTGCGCGCGCAGGGCGACTACATGCTCACCACCAAACTGGTGTCGATGGGTCTGGGCTACCTCAGCACGGCGGGCATCGTCGACATCGCCGAACCGTTGCTGGAGCGGCTGGCTCAAAGTTCGGGGGAACTGGTTCGCCTGTCGATCGTGGACGACGACCGCCTGACCTGGATCGCGAAGGCACAAGGCATGCGCCAGGGCCTGCGTTACGACCCCGACATGGGCATGGACGCGCGTCTGTCCTGCACAGCGTCTGGTCATGCCTGGCTGCTCACGCTCAGCGACGAACGCGCGCTCGACCTCGTCACCCGCCAGGGCTTTGGTTTGCCCGCCGACTACGGGCCCAAGGCGCCCACCACCGTGAAAGCCTTGCTGGGCTATCTGCACGCCGCGCGTGTGCGGGGCTACGCCATGATCGACGAGGTGTTTGCCCCCGGCATGAGTGCCATGGCCGCTCCAGTGATGCGCCGGGGGGAAGCGATCGGTGTGCTCAGTATCGCGGGGCCGCGCATCCGGCTCACCAGTGAGCGCATGCACGCCCTTGCGTCTTCACTGCTGGCTGCAGCGGCCGAGCTGGGCCCGATCAGCAATGGTTCCAGCCTGTTCGGGCGACCGCCACTGGGCAAGGGGTGAGCCTGCGCCTTTTCAACCAGCTGTGGCACAGTGCCCCATCTTTTCCCATTGCCCAAAGGAATCCACTCCATGACCTCATATGCAATCGTCACCGGCGCCGGAAGCGGCATTGGCCGTGCCTGTGCCCTGGGCCTGTTGGCCGAAGGCTGGCACGTGGCCTTGATGGGTCGGCGTGCCGACGCGCTGCAGGCCACCGCTGAAGCCGCTGGCGCAAACGCCGCCCATGCCTTGGTGCTGCCCTGCAACGTCGCCGACGACGAGGCGGTGGCGGCCGCCTTTGCGGCCGTGCGAGAGCGCTTCGGCCGACTCGACCTTTTGTTCAACAACGCCGGCGGCGGGCTGGGCGCGAAGACACCAGATCTGGTGAGCGCTGCCGAATGGCGTCAGGTCGTGGACGTGAACCTCAATGGTGCGTTCTACTGCCTGTCGCAGGCTTTCAAGCTCATGAAAGAGCAGGCGCCCATGGGCGGGCGCATCATCAACAACGGCTCCATTTCGGCTTACGCGCCCCGGCCGGGCTCCATTGCCTACACCGCCACCAAGCACGCGGTCAGTGGCCTGACCAAGACGGCTGCGCTGGACGGTCGACCTTATGGCATTGCCGTGGGTCAGATCGACATCGGCAACGCCGCCAGCGAACTCACGGCCCGCATGGCCGATGGTGTGCCCCAGGCCGACGGCAGCGTCCGGCCGGAGCCGCGGATGGAACTGCAGGCCGTGGTCGAGACGTTCATGGGCATGGCGCGATTGCCTCTTTCGGCCAATGTGCTGTTCACCACCGTCATGGCCACCAACATGCCCTACATCGGGCGCGGCTGACCCTGTTGTGCGCAGTCCCCTGGCCAGGCCATCGTCGCGCAGAGTCGCCTGCGACCCCGGGGGATGCCGTCTTGCGTGACGGAGTTGGCGTCAGACGGCTTCTTGCGCGCGCCGAACCGCACTATGCTTGACGCCATGCGTGCGCAGGGGCCTGAGTTTCGCCAGCGCGACCGAATTGGACGGATTCCACCCGCGGAGAACACATGGCGAGCGATTTGGATACGGTCAGGGTGCTGAGGGCGCTCTTCAACGACATGCCGCGTGCGCCGGAAGGCCTGTCGCAGGAAGAGACGGTGGCCTGGGTGCGGCAGTCGATGATCGACTACGAAGGTGGCGACATGGCCTACATGCTCGAACACGTGACCCGCAACGCCATGCTCGACATCGCCTTGCGCCTGCGCGAAGACGGCAACCTGCAGGACGACGCTGCCTTTGACGAAACGGTGGAAATGCTGTCCACCCCGGAGGGCCGCAAGACCTTCATGGATCGCATCATTGCCGCCCAGAAAACCGTGGACGCCACGGCGCGCTTGCTGCGGCGCGCCAAGCGCATGCCGGGAGAGCCCGAACCGCATTTCAGTTCGCTGCCTGAAGAGATCCAGCGCTTCATTGATGGGGGGCCCAGTGGCCCGGGGCCGCTGTATGCCGAGTATTCAGCCCGGGAAGACGTGATTGAAATCGGCGTGTTCCATGCCGCACCGGCGCAAGTGCATGAGTTTTCTTGGGGTTTCGTGACCGAGCACGAGCAGGCCTGGCACATCTATGTGGCCGATGTCTGGCGCCGGGGAACGGTGGGCTACTTCGACCGCTTCGACCGGGTCTGGCAAAGGGAAACAACCGCCCCGCGTGGTGGCCCTTTGCTGGCCTCTCCTGTGCCGCCAGGCATTGCCATGGACGATGGCATCGGCAGCTTCTGCAGCCTGGTGCTGACGTCAGAGGCAGGGCTTTCCGATCCTGACCTTCGTCACTGGGTGGGCGAGGTGTTCATCCAGCAGGTGCTGCCCTACATGGTGAGCCAGGTGCTGGACGATGATGACGATCTTCCCTTGCCCACTGGGGCCTGAAAGAACAGGACCAGGTCTCCTGCCGCTGGCTATCCGGTGTGAAGGGCAGCGAACCGGCGCTGCATTTCGCGCCGCATCTCGCGCCGGATCTCGGCGGCCGCATGGCGACGGTGCTCGTCGGGCGTGACGGGTGCCAGTGCCGGCACCGCAGCGGGCTTGCCATCGTCGTCCACCGCCACCATGGTGAAGAAGCAGCTGTTCACATGCCGCACCGACTGCGCGCGGATGTCTTCGGCCACTACCTTGATGCCCACCTCCATCGACGAGTTGCCGGTGTGGTTGATGGAGGCCAGGAAGGTGACCAGTTCACCCACCTGGATAGGCTGCCTGAACATGACCTGATCCACGCTGAGCGTGACCACGTAACGGCCGGCGTAGCGGCTGGCGCATGCGTAGGCCACCTGGTCCAGCAGCTTGAGGATGGAGCCGCCGTGGACCTTGCCGGAAAAGTTCGCCATGTCGGGCGTCATCAACACGGTCATGGTCAGTTGGTGTGCAGGCAGGTTCATGGTGCGGGATGGCTCTGAGAGGGTGTCGGGGGAAAAAACGAAGTATGGGGGAAATGGAACCTGGAACCCATGGTGGAGCGGGTGCGACGAACGGCGCACGCTCGCGACAGCCACTTGCGCTTGCTGGGTCGAGAATGGCGCATGCCCATGCCGCACGATCCCCATTGGCCGCCCAGTCTGCCGCGCAAGCTCACTCTGCCTGAAACCAGTCTGTTCTACAACGCCGAGGTCTCGGCCCGGCGTTTTCCGGACAAACCCTTCCTGCTCTACTACGGTGAGCCGCTGAGCTTCTCCCGCTTCCACGATGAAGCCACCCGGCTGGCCGGCTACCTGCAACACGACTGCGGCGTGAAGGCTGGCGACCGCGTGCTGCTGTACCTGCAGAACAGCCCGCAATGGGCGCTGGGCTACTACGCCATCCTGCGCGCCAACGCGGTGGTGGTACCGGTGAATCCCATGAACATGAGCGAGGAACTCGCGCATTACGTGGCCGACAGCAGCGCCACGGTGGCCGTGGTGGCGCAGGACCTGTTGCCGCAGGTGCTGCCGCACCTCCGGTCCCCTGGCGGCACGCAAGAAGCCCCCCTCGACCACCTCGTGGTCGCCACCTACAGCGACTACCTGGGCCAGCCCGACGGTCTGCGCCTGCCCGATTTTGTGACAGCACCGCGCCAGCCAGTGCAAGGCACAGGCCTGCACGCCTGGCACAAGGCGCTGGCCGCGAACCGCGTGCCCGGCCCTCACACCGCCGGGCCCGATGACCTGTGCGTGATGCCCTACACCTCGGGCACCACCGGCCACCCCAAGGGCTGCATGCACACCCACCGCAGCGTGATGTGCACGGCGGTGGGCGGCATGCACTGGTTCTCCCGCACGCAGGACGCGGTGATGTTGTCGGTGCTGCCCCTGTTCCACGTGACCGGCATGACCGGCGGCATGAACGGCCCGTTGCTGATGGGTGCCACTGTGGTGCTGATGTCGCGCTGGGACCGCGAGACCGCAGCCGAACTCATGCAGCGCCACGGTGTGACCAGCTGGCAGGCCATCGCCACCATGGTGGTGGACTTTCTGGCCAATCCCCGCATCGGTGAAGTCGACCTGTCCGCTCTCAACGGGATTCGGGGCGGCGGAGCCGCCATGCCCGAAGCGGTGGCTCACAAACTCAAGGAGTTGACCGGGCTGGACTACGTGGAGGGCTACGGCATGTCCGAGACCATGGCCGCCACCCACCTCAACCCGCCGCACCGGCCCAAGCCGCAGTGCCTGGGCATTCCACTGTTTGGCGTGGATGCCCGCATCCTCGATCCGGTGACGCTGCAGGAAATGCCTCAGGGTGAAACCGGCGAGATCGTGGTGCACGCGCCGCAGGTGATGCAGGGTTACTGGCGCAACGCCAAGGCCACGGCCGATGCATTCATCGAGCTGGACGGCAAACGCTTTCTGCGCACCGGCGACCTGGCCCGTGTCGACGAAGACGGCTATTTCTTCATGACCGACCGCCTCAAGCGCATGATCAACGCCAGCGGCTTCAAGGTCTGGCCGGCCGAGGTGGAGGCGCTGATGTACCAGCACCCGGCGATCCACGAAGTCTGCGTGATAGGCACGCAAGACGACAAGCGCGGTGAAACCGTGAAAGCGGTGGTGGTGCTCAAGCCTGGACACCGAGGCCAGGTGAGCGAGCAGGATATCGTCGACTGGGCGCGAGGCCACATGGCTGCCTACAAGAGCCCTCGCGTGGTGAGTTTCGTCGACAGCCTGCCCAAGTCGGGTACCGGCAAGATCATGTGGCGTGAACTGCAGGAACGCCAGGCCAAGGCCGACGCCCGCAGCGCCAAGCCCCGGCCCAAACCCTGAACCACATCAGGCGCCTTCTGATCGCCCGGTGCGGTGGATGCGATGGCGGGCACCAGTCATCGAGCCAGCGCTGCACAAGCTGTCAGTCCTGCTTGATCTCCCAGTTCGGTACCTCCTTGGGCGCCGGCATCACGTTGTGGCCCTCCAGCCGCAGGGCTGTGAGCCTGGCGGTGAGTTCGAGTGTTCTCAGGTCATCGGGATTGGGGTTGTCGTGTGGACCGAACGAGAAGCTGCACAAAGTGCCGTAGATTTCGCCGTTTTTCAGAATGATGGGGGTGCTGATGTGGGTGCCAATGGGGAAGGGCAGTTGGTCCAGCAAAGCGCCCACGGCTGGATGGGTCCTGGCGTCGGCAATGAAGCGCGGCAGGCGGCCGTCGACCACGCGCTGGCACCAGCTGGCCTCCAATGCGTCTGACTGGCCTACGCAGACGGTGGGACGAGCGTCGGTGGCGGACACCTGGCGGAACACGCGCCTGCCATCGACAAACTCCGAGACGAACACCACGTCCATCTTCAAACGGTCGCGCAAGGTCTTGAGCACTTCGGTGAGTGTGCGATCCAGTGATTCGTCAGCGTGGTCGGACGTGGCCACCATCAGATCGGAAATGGTCACGTGGAGGTCGGTGGGTTCGTATCCCAGGTCGTAAAGATTCGAGCTCATGGAGTGTGATTTTCGCCAGAAAGAGCAAATTTGAGAGGTTCTGGGCCTTCCGGAACGCCGGCAAATCGTTGAGGATGCAAAGAGGGCAGGCGACGGGGCCGTACCACTTCACACATGCTTACCCGGATTTTGCAATGGAAATATCACCCGAATCGAGTCAGGTGGCATCGCTGCGTTCGGAGCAGATCGGGATGATGTGGTGACAAAATGCAACCGAATACAGAGGGCTGGACATGTTGCAATCGGCAGCGTTCCCCAAGCGGGAGCAGGTACCCTGGGTGGTGAGAGCATGGCAGGGCTTGTCCCCTGCCGTAAGGGTCGTGGGTGAATGGATGCGCGTGACGCTGAAAAAGCCGTTCGTGACGCACGCTCCCCTGCTTCGGGAGGGTTGCCGCCTGGCGAAGGTTTGCGCCAGAGTTTTCCGTGGTTGGCGCTTTGCCCGCCGGCCCGCAGGCGGGTGTGTGCCGCCACGGGGACGGGTTCGGCGCAGCCTTGCACATGCCGGGTCGGGGATGGTGCTGGGCCTGGGTCTGCTGATGGCCGCCTGTGAATCGCCACTGCCCCCACCGCTGGTGGTGGGCATGAACAGCTGGGTCGGGTACGACCCGCTGGTCCTGGCGCGCGATCGCAACCTGATTGACACCACGCAGATCAAGGTGGTTGAGCTCACTTCGAGTACCGAGGCCATGCGCGGCTTTCGCAACGGACTGATCGACGCGGCCGCCCTGACCCTGGACGAAGCGCTGCGCCTGGCCCATGAAGGGCAGGACTTGCGCGTGGTGGCGATGCTGGACGCATCGGCAGGCGCCGATGCGGTCGTGGCCCGCCCGGGCATTGAATCGCTGGAAGCGCTCAGAGGCGAAACCATTGCGGTGGAGCGCTCCGCTGTGGGTGCACTCATGTTGACGCGGCTGCTTCAGGAGGCGGGGCTGCGGCCGGCTGATGTGAACGTGCTCAACCTCGAAGCCAGCCTGCACCTTGAAGTACTGAACAATGGCAAGGCGGGCGCCGCCATCTCCTACCAGCCACTGGTTGGCGCGCTGAAAAATGCAGGCTTTCACGTTGTTTTCGACAGCACCGGTCTGAGCGAAGAGTTGTTCGACGTGCTGGTGGTGCGCGCCAGTACCTTGAAAGAACGGCCTGGGCAGGTGGATGCCCTGATCGCGGGCTGGCGCGACGGCTTGGACGCACTGACCGGGGACAGGCCTTCCGTGGCCGCCGACATGGCCAGAGGCAGCGACATGACACCCGATCAATACCTGGAAACCCTGGGAGGGCTGGTTTTCTACGATCCTGCTGCGTCGCTGCAACTGCTGGCAGGCCAGCCCCCGCCCTTGGTGCATGGCGCGCAACGCCTGGTGCAGACGCTGATCGCGGCGGGTTTGCTTGACCAGGAGCCAGACTGGGGTCGGCTGATCGATCCGGAACCCGCAAGGCGTGTCATGAGCGCGGGGAATCCGTCTTGAGCTGGTCCAACTGGTCTTTGCCGCTGACCGCGCGTTGGTTGGTGCCCCTATTTTTGCTGCTGGCGTCGCTGCTGGCGTTGTCGGTGCGTTACGTGCATGAGATGGAGCAGGCCGAGACCCTGGTCATTGATCAGGAGGTCTTGCGTTTGCGGGAGCGCCTCAACACCGAGCAGACCCGACTGGACCGGGCGGCAGGCATGGGTCAAGACCTTCTCTTTCGCCGCGTGGTCGGTGGGCTGGGTCTGCACAGCGGGATCGAACATGCGCTGCTGATCGACCAGCGCGGCAGGGTGAAGGCATCGCTTGCCCGACGCGACCTGGGCCAGCCGATCGACAAGGTGCTGGAGCGAATGTCCGACGTCGACCTGGCGCTGAATCACGTGCTGACCCGGCCGACCGGCACGATGATCGAGGTGGAGCGATTCGGCGATGAGCCGATCCTGACGGGTCTGGTGCCCATCCAGACGGGTGACCGGCTGGTGGTGGTGGCGAACGCTGCGCTGCCGTTGTCCGTTCGACGTGCAGCGGTGGAATCGGAGCTGATGCGCGAGGCTTTGGTGATGCTGGCGGCCGCCGCTGTGCTGGCTGCACTGCTGCACCTGGCCTGGTTCCGGAGAGCCGAGCGTTTGGCCAGGGCGTTGGGCGAAATGGGATCGGGCCAATTGTCGGTGCGCACCGGCGTGGCGGGTCGTGATGAACTGGCGCTCATTGGCGCCCAGGCAGACCGGATGGCTGAACGGCTGCGCACCGATCAGGAGCGGTTGCGAAAGATGAATCAGGTGGTCGATCGCTCGCCGCTGGTGGTGATCGAATGGCGCAACGCGCCCGGCTGGCCGGTGTCGTACGTGAGCGATTCGCTGCGGCACTGGGGCTACGCGCCAGAGGACCTGATGGGTGGAAAGGTTCATTACAACGACCTGTTTCATCCGGACGAAGTGGAGCGGGTCAACGCAGAAATCGCCCACTACTTTGCCCAGGGACCCGACGAGTACCAACAGGAATACCGGTTGCGCTGTGCCGACGGGCGCTGGGTCTGGGTGGACGACCGCACCGCCCTTGAGCGCAACACCGCCGGTGAGGTGGTTCGCATCAGCGGCGTCTTGCTGGACATCACGGCGCAAAAGGAAGCGCAGCGGGCCCAGTTCGAGCAGGCGCAGATGCTGCGGCTGTTTTATGAACTGCCCTTCATTGGCATGGCGATCTCGTCGACGGCGGACAAGCGGTGGCTGCAGGTGAACGACCGCCTGTGCGAAATACTTGGCTATCCCCGTGCAGAGTTGCTGGAGTTGCCCTGGACCGACATCACACACCCGGACGACCTGAAGTCGAATCTGAACCTGTTCGATGACCTGAACGCCGGCCTGATCGACAGCTATGGCATGCAGAAGCGCTTCGTGCGCAAGAACGGTGAGGTGGTCGACACAGAAATCAACGTCAGGCCGCTGCGAAATCCGGACGGCAGCATCCTTCATCTCTTTACCACCGTCCAGGACATCACCGAGCGGCTCCGAGCCAACGCCCAGCTGAGCGAGCACAGGGACCGGCTGGAACAGGCCGAGTCGCTGGCCAGGCTGGGTAGCTGGACCTTTGATCCAGATACCCGGCAGGGGTGGTGGTCGCCCCAGCTGTTTCACAATCTCGGCCTGGATCCTGCCAACGGGCCTCCTTCACTGGACGATTATCTGGAGCGACTGCACCCGGACGACCGAGCGGGTGTCGCCCGTTTCATGCAGGCCATGGCACGGGGTGAGTCGGTGGCCAATTCGGATTTCCGGACCAACCCTGCCCATGGCGACGTGCGCTGGCTGCAGGGCACCGTGCGCAGGCAGGAGCGGGATGTGGCCCAGTTGCCCTTCTACACGGGCACCCTGCTCGACATCACACCGATCAAGCAGGCCGAAGAGATGCTGCGGCGTGCCAATGAGGTGCTGGAACAGCGCGTCCAGGAGCGCACGGCGCAGCTCAGTGAAGCCAACCACGAGCTCGAAGCGTTCTCCTACACCGTGTCGCACGACCTGCGGGCACCACTGCGCGGCATCGACGGCTACAGCCAGTTGCTGCTGGAAGAATACGGCCCGCAACTGGACGAAGAGGGGCGGCATTTCGTGGAGCGGGTGCGCGCCGGTGTTTCGCAGATGAGCGAGCTGATTGCCGACCTGCTTGATTACTCCCACCTGGACCGCCGGACCATGGGATCCGATTCGGTGGAGGTGCAGGCCCTGATCGCGCGCTTGATGGAGCTGTACGCGCCAGATATCGAGGGCAGTGGCGTCGAAATCGTGCAGCAGGTGGAGCCACTCACCCTTCGGCTGGACAGGGAAGGTTTGAAGCTTGCGATGCGCAATCTGATCGGCAATGCGCTGAAGTTCAGTCGCAGCGCAAGCTCGCCATGCGTTGAGATTGGCGCAAGGCGGCAAGGGCAAAGCTGCCTGATCTGGGTCAAAGACAATGGCGTGGGTTTCGATATGCAATACCATGACCGCATATTCGGCATCTTCCAGCGGCTGCATCGCGCCGAAGATTACCCTGGGACAGGCGTCGGTCTGGCTCTGGTGTCCAAGGCGGCGCAGCGAATGGGTGGCCGTGTGTGGGCCCAGAGCGAACCGGGCCAGGGAGCCACTTTCTATCTGGAGTTTCCTGCATGAATCCGTCTCCCCAAGTCCCTCCCATCATGCTGGTCGAGGACAACCCGATGGACCTCGACCTCACCCTGAGAGCGTTCAGCAAGAAGCGTTTGGGCAACAACATTCTCGTGGCGCGTGATGGCGAAGAAGCACTGGCTTTTTTCCCCCGCTGGGAGGCCGGCGATCCGATCCCGGCGGTGATTCTGCTGGACATCAACATGCCCAAGGTCAGTGGCCTGGAGGTGCTGCGCCAGCTCAAGGCGCATGAGCGGTTTCGCCGCATCCCGGTGGTGATGCTCACGTCTTCCCGCGAAGACCGTGACCTCAAGGCGGCCTACGATCTGGGTGTGAATTCCTACATCGAGAAGCCGGTGAGCTTCAGCAAGTTCATGGAAGTGGCCGATCACATCGAGCTCTATTGGTGTGTGTTGAACGAGCGACCGTATTGAACGGGTCCACCCCCCGCCGCGCTTCGCGCGACCCCATCGAGGGGGCACACCATTGGACCGGCAGAGCCGGATCCTGGGTGTTGCTTGATTGAGGCACTACGCTCCGGAAGTTTGCCTCGATCCTTGAGCCTGCCATTTCCGGCTCCATGCATCGCACGGGGTTCTGCAGGTTTCGAGCAGGAGCAAACGTGGTATGAACGGGTTTCGGTTCAATTCATTCCCAGGATCCCTGCATGCTGAAAATTCTCATTCCCACCGATGGTTCCCAACACGCCTTGCTGGCTGTGCACCACGCGCTCAAGCTGGTGGGCGCGGGCTTGAAGGCCCGCTTCGTAGTGGCCAATGTGCAAGAAAGTGCGACGCTGTACGAGTTGGTGGTGGCGCACGATCCCAACGTGTTGCAGAAGGTCAGCGAGGGCGCGGGGCGTGACCTGGTGCGTCCGGCGATGGGATTGCTGTCCGCAGCGGCCCAGCAGGTGGAGGCAGACGTGAGCAGCGGCGATCCGGCCCAGATGCTGGTTGAAGCGGTGGAGCGTCATGATTGCGATGCGGTGATCATGAGCACGCGCGGCGGGGGCGGTCTGCGCGCTGCGGTGCTGGGTTCGGTGTCACAGGAGATGGTCCAGATCTCGCCAGTGCCTGTCACGTTGGTCAAGCCGCCCGAAGAGGCTGAGGACTGAACCACTGCCCTGGTGTCACCTGGACATTTCCGATCTTGGCCGGACGCAGTCCGGCCAAATCGTTTCTGCGCCTTGGGCCCGCACTTTTCACGAATCTCATGACGGCATGGCCCTGCCCGATTCCTGAGTAAAACATTACGAATAGAGAAATCGATTTACTGATAGTGAATTATTGGGTACAGTTGCGCCATTCCAAGAGGAGCACAGATGGCCACCTACACCTACCCCACTTTCCCTTACCACCCTCCCCACGACCTGATGCAGGCCGCACCACAGCGCAAGCCGCTGGTGGTCATTGGCGCTGGCCCGGTGGGCCTCGCCGCTGCGATCGATGCCAGGCTGCACGGTCTGGACGTGCTGCTGTTCGACGAAGAAGACAGCGTGTCCGTCGGTTCGCGCGCCGTCTGCTACGCCAAGCGCGCGCTGGAAATCCTTGATCGCCTGGGTGTGGGCGATCCCATCGTGGACAAGGGCGTCGGCTGGAACGTGGGCCGCACCTTTTTGCGCGAAGAGGAGGTCTACCATTTCGATCTGGTGCCCGAGGCCGGCCACAAGCGCCCGGGCATGATCAACCTGCAGCAGTACCACCTGGAAGAAGCCATGGTGCGACGGGCCGAAGAACTCGGCGTGGATCTGCGCTGGAAATACAAGGTGGCTGGCGTTCAGCCTTTGGAAGATGGCGCCCGTGTGAGCGTGGAAACGCCGGATGGTGCCTTCGAGATCGATACCGACTGGCTGATCGTGGCCGACGGCGCGCGCAGCAACGTGCGCCGTCAACTGGGGCTGGACATTGAAGGCCACGTGTTCAAGGACCGCTTTCTGATCGCCGACGTGATCATGGAGGCCGACTACCCGGCCGAACGCTGGTTCTGGTTCGACCCGCCCTTCCACCCCAACCAGAGTGTGCTGCTGCACAAGCAGAGCGACAACGTCTGGCGCATCGATTTCCAGCTCGGCTGGGACGCCGATCCGGAAGAAGAGAAGAAGCCCGAGAACATCATTCCCCGCGTGAAGGCCATGCTCGGCGACGCGCGCCCGTTCACCCTGGAATGGGCCAGTATCTACACCTTCCAGTGCCGGCGCATGAAGAACTTCCGGCACGGCCGCCTGCTGTTCGTGGGCGATGCGGCCCACCAGGTATCGCCCTTTGGTGCGCGCGGCGCCAACTCCGGTTTCCAGGACACCGACGACCTGGTGTGGAAGCTGGCGCTGGTGATGAAGGGCCTGGCACCTGACGCCTTGCTGGACACGTTTGATGCCGACCGCACCTATGCGGCCGACGAGAACATCCGCAATTCGACCCGGTCCACCGACTTCATCACGCCCAAGAGCACGGTCAGCCGGCTGTTTCGCAACGCGGCGCTGGAACTGGCGCGCACTCAGCCGTTCGCCCGCAAGCTGGTGAACTCAGGGCGGCTGAGTGTGCCGGCTTTCCTGGTGAACTCGGCGCTGAACACGCCAGACGCGGACGAATTCGAGGGCAACATGGTGCCCGGCGCGCCACTGGATGACGCATCGGTTCGCGTGGCAGCCCAGGACGGCTGGTTGCTGGACCAGCTGGGTAACCGTTTTCAGTTGCTCGTCTTCGCCGACAAGGTGGAGCTGGTCGACCCGGCCGTGCTCGCACACGCGGATGCGCTGGCGGGCGCGGCCATTCCCGTGGAAACCGTGGTGGTCACGGCCCACGCCGGAAACCACCCGGCCAACCTGACCGTGCTGCACGACAGCGATGGTCTGGTGGCGCGGCGGTTTGACGCCCGGCCTGGCACCTGCTATCTGATCCGCCCGGACCAGCATGTGGCCGCGCGCTGGCGCCAGTTTGACGTGGCTGCGGTGCGCAGCGCGCTGGCCCGCGCCACCGCGCAAGACGCGCCCCCGCCCGCAGCCCGCCGCCCCGCCACTGAGGCGGCCGCCGCCTGAAACCAAACACACCGAGGAGACATCCATGCCCCTGCAATGCCAGCCCAACCTCGCCGAGCCCGGCCAGCGCTACTTCCGCGACTTCACGCCCGGAGACGACTTCTACGAAGCCCTGATCAACACGCATCGCGACCTCAGCGATGAACAGAGCCAGTTGCTCAACGCCAAGCTGATCCTGCTGCTGGCCAACCAGGTCGGCGACATCTCGGTCTTGAATGACGCCCTCCGCACGGCCCGTCAAGGCATCTGAAACCCACCCAATCGAGGACACTGCCATGAGCATCAGAAAAATCCACCACGTCGCCTACCGCTGCAAGGACGCCAAAGAAACCGTCGAGTGGTACCAGAAGCACCTGGGCATGAACTTCGTGCTCGCGATCGCGGAAGACCAGGTGCCGTCCACGCACGCACCCGATCCGTACATGCACCTCTTCATGGATGCCGGTGGCGGCAACATCCTGGCTTTCTTCGAATTGCCCAACTCGCCCGCCATGGGTCGCGACCCCAACACCCCTGAATGGGTGCAGCACATCGCGCTGGAAGTGGACACGGTCGAAGAACTGGAAGCCACCAAGGCGCGACTGGAGGCTGCCGGCATCGCGGTGGTGGGCCTGACCGATCACACCATTTTCAAGAGTATCTACTTCTTCGATCCCAACGGTCACCGCCTGGAACTGGCGGCCAACACCGCCACGCCCGAGATGATGCAAAAGCTCGACGCAGTGAAGTGGGACATGCTGAGCGAATGGAACCAGACCAAGCGTGCACCCAAACACGCGGCCTGGATGCACGAAAAGGCATTTGCTACCTGAAAAAACAGGTGGCGAAAGGTCAATAAAGTCCTCAAGTTCAGCCCAGTTCAGCCGAAACAGGCTCTAGAACACCCGGCTTGTCTGCCGCGTGCCTCCTGTCGAGGGTGACCGCCATGCTGAACTTTTCCGCTTCCAATGTCGTTTCCTGGCCGACGCCGCAGAGCACCGCTGTGCCTGCGGTGACGCCGATCACGCCGGTGCAACCTGCGCCCGGTGCCGGCCGCGACGCACAGGCCGGGCTGGGATTCGATCAGAAGCGGCAATCCGCGCAGCAGTCCAAGGACGGCAGCAGCCCGCAGGGTGCGCCGAAGCTGCCCAGAGATGCCGACGCTTCAGCCCCGGCGCAAAGCACCCAGAGTCGCGAAGCCGAGGCGGTGGCCCAGCGCGCGGCGCGGGAAGCCTCTGCGCGGGAAATCGAGCAGCGCGCCAGCGAAAAGGAAGCCATCCACCAGCACTTGCGGGAGGTCCTTTCCAACGTGTGGCAGGCCAGCGCCGCGGTGGTGGACCGGGCTTTGGGCCGTGATGCCGCTGCCGAGCTGCCCGGACCGTCCAGCGGTTCTTCGTCCGCTCTGGCGGCCGTGGCCGCCTCGCTGACCGGTCGCCGACCCGTCCTGCTGGCGCCCGAGTCTCTCTCTGCGCCCGTTGTTCAGGCCCTGCCCGCCCCCGACACCAGCGACGCCCTGTCGGGTGCCAAGCAGATCCAGACAATGACCGATGTGGTGGCTTACGACGAGCGTGGCAATGGCACTGTCACGCCCCATGAGGCCGGGAGTCTGGTGGATCAGCGCGTTTGAACAGGGGAATTCGGGCGGCAAGCGATGCCGTCAGAGAACAACGAATGGCAGCAGCATCGCCGCAATAAGCGACCTGCCAACCTTCAGCGCCATTCGCGCACTCCGAACTGGCTCAGCGCTTTCTGTGTGTGCTCCATGTCGTGCCGGAGCTGAAAGCTCAAGCCGCCCACGCACGGGTCTTCGCCCTTGCGGACCATCTCTTCGATCCGCGCCGCGGTTTGCACGATGGCACGAAAACCCATGAGCATGGCCGTGCCCTTGAGTTTGTGGGCGTTGTAGCCCACTGCAGCCAGATCGTGATTTTCAAGTGCCGTCAGCAACACATGCACCGACCCTTCAGGGGGTTTGAACAGCGTGGTCAACAGTTCCGCGAGGGTGTCTTCCGGCATCAGTGAAGCGATGTCGGTGAAGGACTCGGAATCAATCAGAATTGAAGGGTCCTTCTCGTCTGGAAGTCTCACAGGGAGTTCGTAGGCTGAGATCGGGAACAGGCCGCCCAGACTGGAGTGTGCACTGCCCCCTTCTGTGTCGCTTGAGCCCGTCTCAAGCAGGCCGCAATGCTGCAGCGCACGCTGCAGGTCTTGCGCCTGCAGCGGCTTGCTTGTAAAAGCGTCGACACCCACCTCGCTGGCCCGTTTGCGTGTGTCGTTGACCACGTCGGCGGTGATCAGGACCACTTTGGTGCGGGCCGCCGGTCCGTCCAGTGCGCGGATGGCCTCGGTGGTGGCCAGCCCGTCGAGCACCGGCATGTGGTAGTCGAGCAGCACCACGTCAAAGCTATCCTTCCCCAGCAGGTCAAGCGCCTGCTGACCGTTTTCGCAGAACACCGCGTTGTGCCCCATGTTCTCCAGAAGGATGCTCATGTACTTGAGGTTGATGGGGTGGTCTTCGGCCACCAGAACGCGCAGCGGCGTTGCGCGCCGGTTCGCCTTCGGCATGTCGGGTACGTCCTGAGGCGGTGCTGCGGTCTCAGGAAGGGCCAGCGTGACGGTGAACACCGACCCCACTCTGGGCTGGCTTTGCACTTCAATGTCGCCACCCATCATGCGGGCGAGGTTGCGGGAGATCTCGAGACCCAGGCCGCTACCGCCCGCGCGCCGGCGGAGTGAACTGTCCGCCTGGTAGAAGCGGGTGAACAGGCGATTGAGTGTCTCTTCGTCCATGCCGGTGCCGGTGTCGCGCACGGTGATGACCACGCCATCGCGCTTGTCTGGCGCCCGCGCGACCTCTGCAATCACGCTGCCTGAAGAGGTGAACTTGATGGCATTGCTCAGCAGGTTGAACAGAATCTGGCGCAGACGCGCGGCATCCGTCAACACCCATTCGGGCAAGTTGCCGGCGGTGTAGACATCCAGGGCCAGTCCCTTGTCGCGGGCCGATTCCTGCATCAGCGTTTCCACCTCATGCACGAGTCTTCGCAGGTTCACCGGTGTGTGCGCGAGCTTGAGCGTGCCGGAGTCCATCGTGGCCACGTCCAGGATGTCGTTGAGCACGCCGAGCAGGTGCAGCGCCGAGTCGCGGGCGGTCTGGATGTAGTCGCGCTGGCGGCCAGTCAGGTTGGGCTCCTCCAGCAGGTCGAGCATGCCCAGCAACCCCTGGAACGGTGTGCGGATCTCGTGGCTCATGTTGGCCAGAAACACACTTTTGCTGTGGTTCGCAAGTTCGGCTTCGTCGCGGGCGTGCGCCAGGCGATTGCTGAGTTTCTGCAGCTTCTGGAACTGTTGGCGCTGGCGGCGCATGCGAAGTGCCACCAGCGCGACCAGACCCGTTGCGCTCAGCGCGAGCAGGGCGATGAGCAGTGCCTCGGTCACGGCCAACTGCCGGCCCCTGCGCTCGTGCTGCTGCAACACCGTGGCCCTCTGGAGCTGAACGTCTGTCGCGAGCGCCGCGAACGAGGATCGAACGCCGTCGGCCATGCTGGAGAGTCGGCCCAGTGCATCGCGGTCGCTGACGGGTTCGGCTGGACTGGCCAGCAACGCCTCGGAAGACGCCAGCAAGGCACGCAACACATCAAGGGCCGGCACGGCGATCGGCTGAACATCCGTGGGTTGTGCGAGGTCCTGCAATCGCCGGGCTTGAGTCGTGAGGGCTTCATGATGCAAGCGCAGAGCTTCTCTGGAAGCGGTGGCTTCCGGACTGAGCGCAACCTGAATGCGGTCGTTCAACCTGTCAAGCGTGCTGTCCATCTCGCTGAGCTGGTCTGCCAAAGCGTCCAGTGGCTGGATGTATGTCGGCGACAGCAACTTGAACTGCTGCCACTGGACCCAGCCCAGCGGCAGAAGGGTCAGCGACAGCAGTACCACCAGGGCGGCTGCCCAGTGACGTCCTCGCCAACGCGCCACGTTCCATGTCTCACTCATGGCGGCTTTCTGCATGGGCCCTGGTGCCAACAAGCGCACAGGCATTCCCCAGCCACTGGCCGCGAGGCATGGCATTCCGGAACGGGTGGCAAATGGGCGTCATTCAGGGTATGGCGTGTCGGGCTGGGTCGCAGGAAAAATGGGGTGAAAGGAAGTGCCGAGCGGGAGCGAAAGAACCCGGTTCTTCCGATCAGAAGTGTCTCACCATGAGGTTAGCACCTCGGGTTCCTCCGTTGCAGTACGAAGGTACGACCGCTTCGCAAGTTCATAGGTGCTTGGTGTTCACCCTGCGGTTTCGGTGCATTTTCCCCACATATTCAATGCGTGTTTTGCACATGCCCCAGCAAGGCACGCCTTGGTAACGCGGGGGTCCCTCAAATCCGGTGGCGCACGGCCGATGGGTTGCTGGCCAGACGGTTCAGCAAGGCTGGAGCGATCTGCTGCAAAGCCAATACTTCATGGGCTGCGCCGTACTGAATGGCCATGCGCGGCATGCCGAACACCACGCAGGTGGCTTCGTCCTGCACGTAGTTGTAGCTGCCGGCGTCTTTCATTTCCCGCATGGCCTGTGCACCATCGGCGCCCATGCCGGTGAGCATGATGCCCAGAGCGTTGGGCCCCAGCACGCGCGCGGCAGATTTGAACAGCACCTCGACCGACGGCCGATGGCGATTGACGGGCTCGCTGTCTTCGACCACAGCAACGTAGTTGGAACCACTGCGATCGATGCGGAGGTGACGTCCACCGGGGGCGATGTAGGCGTGGCCAGGCAGGATGCGCTGGCCGTCCTGCGCCTCGGCCACGCGTATCTTGCACAGGCCATTCAGGCGTGCGGCGAAGCTGGTGGTGAAACCTGGCGGCATGTGTTGGGTGATCACAATGGCGGGCGCGTCGGGTGGCATGGGCACCAGCACTTCGCGAATGGCCTCGGTGCCGCCAGTGGACGACCCGATGCAGATGATTTTTTCTGTGGACATGCGCGGCAAGGGGGCGCGCGGTGGCTCGGTGCCGGGGCTCGCGCCAGCGCTGCCGTGGGCATTCGCCGCGCCGCCGGGTGGGGCCGCCAGGCGGCGCACCTGGGCGGCGGCAGCCACGCGGATCTTGTCGACGATGTCCCCGGCGAGTTCGTTCAATCCGCTCGACACACCGATGCGCGGCTTGGCCACGAAATCCACTGCACCCATTTCCAGGGCACGCAGGGTGATGTCGGCGCCCTGTTCGGTCAGCGTGGAGACCATCACCACCGGCATGGGTCGCAGGCGCATGAGGCGCGAGAGAAACTCCAGCCCGTCCATGCGCGGCATTTCCACGTCCAGCGTGATCACGTCTGGGTTGAGCTCGCGGATCATCTCGCGCGCGACCAGCGGGTCGGCGGCTGCGCCCACGCACTGCATGTCGTGCTGGCGGTTGATGATCTCGGTCAGCAGGCTGCGCACCAGCGCAGAGTCGTCCACCACCACCACACGGATCTTGGCCATTGTTTTGTCTCCCTCGGTTTTAGAAGAGGTCCACAGAACCACCCGATGTGGTCTTGGCCACGGTCGCAGCGCTGCCTTTGCGCTCCTGTGTTTCCAGTGTTTCGGGGTGCGAATGCGCCAGCCGCTTGCACATCGCCTTGCCTGAGGACGGGAAGTAGCACACCTTGCGCGGGTGGATGTCGAGCACGTCCTTGGAAATGATGGCGATGCGCTCTGTCTGCAGGTAGTCCAGCACAAACTGGGTGTTGCGCTCGCCGACGTTCATGGTGGTGAAGGTGTGCATCACCTGGCCACCACCGAACACCTTGGCCTGCATGTGCTCGCGCCTCGCGCCGAGTTTCATCATCTCGTTGATCAGCAGTTCCATCGCGTAGGAGCCGTAGCGCCCGGAGGTGTCGCCACTCCCTTCGGGGAGCATGAAATGGTTCATGCCTCCCACGCGAACCCGCGGATCCCAGATGCAGGCCGCAATGCAAGAACCCAGCACCGTCATGATCAGCATGTCGTCCGCCGTGACGAAATATTCGCCAGGCAGCACCTTGACCGCGTCGTGCTGGAAATGGTGGTCGTGATAGAAAAAGGAGGCCTCACCCGGTTTCGTGCTGCGGGCCTTCAGTACGTCCAGCCTGGTTGTGCGCGGGGGAATGGCGATGCCGCTCATGCGGTTCGCAGCGAGGGCAGAGGCCGATTCAAACGCGCTCATAGACGGTCTTTCCCCGCAGAACAAAGAGGTTGCGCGCGTCGCTGAAGTTCTCTGCGTGACCCACGAAGAGCATGCCACCCGGTTTCATCACGCGGTGGATGCGCTCCAGCACCTGGCGCTGGGTGGTCGCATCAAAATAGATCATCACGTTGCGGCAGAACACCACGTCGAATGGCTCGCGGAAGGGCAGGTCCTGGATCAGGTTGACCGTGAGGAACTCCATGTGCTTCTGCAGTTCGGGCTTGACCCGCATGAAGCCGGCGTTCGCGCCCTTGCCGCGCATGAAGTGGCGCTGCAGCTGTTCCTGCGAAAGGCCTTTGACGCCTTCGCTCTTGTAAACACCGCGTGCGGCCGTGGACAACACCTTGGTGTCGATGTCGCTGTTGACGATCTGGAACGTGCCGCTGGCACCGAGGGTCTCGGTGGCGGTGATGGCGATGGAGTAGGGCTCTTCGCCGGTGGAGGCTGCCGAGCACCAGATGCGCCACGGCTGCGTGCGCTTCGCGGCCATCAGTTCAGACAGGATGGCGAAATGGTGCTGTTCGCGGAAGAAAGCAGTGAGATTGGTGGTCAGTGCATTGATGAATTCCTGCCACTCGGCGCCATCGTGCTGTTCCAGCCAGTCAAGATAGGTCTTGAAGCTGGCGTGACCGGTCTCCCGCAGTCGGCGCGACACGCGGCTGTAGACCATGGCGTGTTTGCCGTCGTGCAGACTGATGCCCGCCTTCTTGTAAATCAGCGCCTTGATGCGCGAGAAGTCGGCATCGCTCCAGACGAACTCCCGGCCTTCCACCAGCGGGCCTTCTTCCGCCATCGCTTGACGAGCCGACACCTGGCGCGCGCGCTGGGTTGGAGTGGTCTGCTGCAGCATCGAAGGATCCTGTCTGTGGGGTGGCTGGCTGGGACGGGCGCAACAGGCATTTCTGCGCCGCAATGGCTCGCCGGAAAATTCAATGTCTTGAACGACGGATCAGACCGGAGGTGTCGAGGATGAGTGCGACCTTGCCGTCGCCCAGGATCGTGGCGCCCGACACGTTGGGGACCTTGCGGTAGTTCGATTCCAGGTTCTTGATCACCACCTGTTGCTGGCCCAGCAGTTCGTCGACCATGAGCGCCACGCGGGAGCCATCGGCTTCGACCACGACCATGATCGGGCTGGTGCCGTTGAATTCGAAGCGCGGCACCTGGAACACGCGCTCCAGCTCGATCACCGGCATGTATTCGTCGCGAACCTTCACCACCTGGGCACCCTGGGCCACGGTGTTGATGTCGCTGGGCTTGATCTGGAACGACTCGATCACGCTGGCCAGCGGGAGGATGTAGACCTCTTCGCTCACGCGCACCGACATGCCGTCCATGATGGCCAAAGTGAGCGGCAGGCGCACCTTCACGCTCATGCCGAAACCTTCGGAGGAATCAATCTCGACTGTGCCGTTGAGCGCGGTGATGTTTTTCTTCACCACGTCCATGCCCACGCCACGGCCCGACACGTCGGTCACTTCCGCAGCGGTGGAGAAGCCGGGTGCAAAGATCAGGTTCCAGACCTCGTTGTCGCTCATGCTGTCGGGCGCGTCGATGCCCTTTTCGCGCGCTTTGCTGAGCAGCTTCTCGCGCGACAGGCCCTTGCCGTCGTCGCGCACCTCGATGAGGATGCTGCCACCCTGGTGGCTGGCCGAGAGGGTGATGGTGCCGTGTTCGGACTTGCCGCGTGCGCGACGGTCCTCAGGCATTTCAATGCCGTGGTCGCAGCTGTTGCGGATCAGGTGGGTCAGCGGGTCGGTGATTTTTTCGATCAGCCCCTTGTCGAGTTCGGTCGATTCGCCGTGGGTGATGAGCTCGACCTTTTTGCCCAGTTTGGCGGCCAGGTCGCGCAGCATGCGAGGAAAGCGGTTGAACACCACCGACATGGGAATCATGCGGATCGACATCACCGCCTCCTGCAGGTCGCGGGTGTTGCGGTCCAGGTCGGCCAGATCGGCCAGCAGCGGCTGGTTGGCGCCGTTGTCCAGCGCGCGGCTCTTCTGGGCCAGCATGGCCTGTGTGATGACGAGTTCACCCACCAGGTTGATGAGCTGGTCAACCTTGCTCACCGAGACGCGCAGCGTGCTCGATTCGAGCTGGGCCGGGGCCGCAGCACGTGCTTCTGCCTTGGCGGCGGGCTTGGCGACTTCGCCAGCAGCGGCTGCAACGGCGGTGGGCGCAGCGGCTGCCGGGACGCCAGTGGCTGGTACACCGGGTGCGCCATCAAAGAAGCCGAAGTCCTTGCCTTCCTGGGAGGGAGGCGCTGCATCGGCCGCCGGGGAGTCGGCACCAGGAGGTGCGCCGGCGTCCACGATGCGGATCTGTTCGCGGCTCACATGGAAGGTGAAGAGGTCGAGCAGGTCGGTGTCGCTGGCGGTGGTCTGCGCGCGGAAGATGCGTTTGTCTGTCTGGTCGCAGGGCAGGGTGTCGATCGTGCCCAGGCCGGGTATGTCGCGGAACAACTCGGCGATGCCGTCGGCCTGTGCCAGGTTGTCCACCGGGCCGATGTGGATTTCCAGATCGCGTGCCGTGCTGGCGGGTTTTGCTGCGGACACAGGAGCGGGTGCCGGAGCTGCCACAGGGGCGGGTGTGGACACACTCACTGGTGCGGTGGCCAGGGTGGAAGGCTGCAGCACTTGCACTTCTTCAGAGGGACTGCCGTTGGCCAGAATGCTGATGCGGCTCACCAGATCGTGGGTGGCGGGGGTCTCCACGTCGCGGCCCTGGTGACGTGCCAGCAACAGACGCAGCGCATCTGAGGATTCCAGCAGCACGTCGACCATGGCGGCCGTGGGTTGCAGTTCGTGGCGACGCAATTTGTCCAGCAGCGACTCCATCTGGTGGGTCAGTTCGGCCACGTCGGCAAAGCCGAAGGTGGCGGCACCGCCCTTGATGGAGTGCGCACAGCGGAAGATCGCATTGAGCTCTTCGTCGTCGGCCTTTTCCAGGTCGAGCTGGAGCAGCATCTGCTCCATCTGGTCCAGGTTCTCACCGGCTTCTTCGAAGAAGATCTGATAGAACTGTGTCAGGTCGAAGTTGTCGCCAGCGGCCTGGCCTTCGTTCATCATTTCACCCATGGTGAAGCTCCTTGAATGCTGCGGCAACCGCACGAGGTTTTTTGTCCAGGGACGCCGAAGATCCGGCTTTGCCGGTCAAATGGCGTCGCCCCCTTGAGGGGGTAGCGCAAAGCGCTGCGGGGGAGGGCTTCATCATCGAATCACCTTCTGGATCACTTCGATCAGTCGGCTCGGATCGAATGGCTTGACCAGCCAGCCGGTGGCCCCAGCGCTGCGGCCAGCCTGTTTCATCTGGTCGCTCGACTCCGTGGTCAGGATCAGGATCGGGGTGGCCTTGAATTTGGGGTGATCGCGCAGCTTGCGCGTCAGGCCAAGGCCGTCGAGTCGGGGCATGTTCTGGTCGGTCAGCACCAGGTCGATCGTGTGGGTCTGGGCCTTCTCGAAGGCGTCCTGTCCGTCCACCGCTTCCACCACGTGGAAACCCGCTCCCGTCAGCGTGAAAGAGACCATTTTTCGCATGGAAGCCGAGTCGTCTACGGCAAGAATCGATAGCATGGAGCACTCCGTGTTTCGAACAAATATCGACAGAATCTGGGGGGACTTGAACGGTTCCGGGTCAAAACAGTTCGATGGAGCCGGCGTCCATTTCGTTTTGCGCGACCGGGCTGGGGCGATCCGGCATGGGATTCAGGCTGGCCATCGGAATTTCGTCCTCTTCGGGTTCCATGACTTCTTCGGCCAGGCGCCAGGCGCAACCCTGCAGAATCTTTCCGGTGTGGCCCAGCAACTGGGTCGCCATGTCGTGAAACTGCAATTCCGTCACGGCCTGGTGCAACTTCAGGCGGATCTGGCCGACATCGTCGTTCTGATCCATGGCCAAATGACCCAAGGCCTTTTCTGCGGCCCCAAAACGCTCCAGCAAGTTGCCGGTGGCGTGATCGAGCAGGCCTTCAAGCCGGTTCAGATCGGTCATGGCCATGAACAGGGCATCCTGCAGGTCGGCCACCACGCTCACGGGCAGGCTGACGGACGGCAGGGTCTGCGGCATCGGTGACGGGTCCATGGTGTGATGTGGTTCGGTCATTGGGGTGGGCAGTACAATTTTCTGCAACTGGTTGTTGCTGTATCGGCAGATAACCGGCCAAATTCAGCGGCATCTCTGCGCATAAGTGCACGCCGACGCGGCTGACAGCGTTCAGAGTCGGTCCCCCACCTCCTTCAACACGACCGGTATGAGCGAGACAAGCGACAAACCCACCGTCCGCATCCTTCATCTGGAAGATTCCCGGGTGGACCACGCGCTCGTGAAATTCGCCTTGCAGCGCAGCCAGCTGAACTGCGAGCTCGCGCTGGTGGACACGCTTGAGGATCTCTTGAAGGAACTGGCCACCGGTGGCTATGACATCGTGCTGGCCGACTACCATTTGCCCGGCTTCACAGGCCTGGACGCGTGGGATATCGTGCGTGAAACAGGCAGCAGCGACCTGCCCTTTGTGATCCTCTCTGGCGCCATTGGCGAGGCGGCAGCGGTAGAGGCCATGCACCGCGGTGTGAGCGATTACTTGCTCAAGGACAGCATGCACCGGCTCTCGCACGTGATCGAGCGCGCGCTGGAAGTGAGCCAGACCCGGCGCGCCAAGGCCCAGGCCGATGCCGAACTGGCCGACTCACGACAGCGGCTGGCCGAGCTGGCCGAACACCTGCAGGCATCGATCGAACAGGAGCGGGCCGACATCGCGCGCGAGATTCACGATGACATTGGCGGCGCGCTGGCTGCGGTGAAGCTTGATCTGGCCTGGGTCGGGCGGCATGCCAAGGATGAAGGCACCCTCAGCCATCTCAACACCGCCATGGAAATGCTGCAGCACGCCCTGGGCGCGAGCCAGCGCATCATGATGAACCTGCGCCCGCCCATCCTTGACCAGGGCCTGGTCGCAGCGGTGCAGTGGCTGGCCTCCAGTTTCGAGCGGCGCACCGGCCAGCGTGTGGTGGTGCGTCGCTCGTCCGAATTCATTGACGTGCCCCGCGACGTGCAGCTGGTGGCCTACCGCACCGCACAGGAAGGGCTCACCAACATCAGCAAGCACGCACAGGCCAGCCATGTTGACATCGACCTGAACGATCGCGAGGGCGTGCTCACCCTCGAAGTCACCGACAACGGCCGGGGCATGGGGCCTGATGCGCTGCGCAAGGCCAAATCATTCGGTCTGCTCGGCCTCACCGAACGGGCCGCCAAAGTGGGTGGCTGGCTCGATGTGAGCTCATCCCCCAGCGGGACGGCGCTGATTCTCTCGGTCCCCTTGTCGCCGGAAGCGATGCCGGGCGACACCGACCACAACCTACAGGAGCCTCATGATCAAAGTGATTTTGTGTGACGACCATGCGGTGGTGCGTCGCGGCATACGCGACACCATCTCGGAGGCGGTGGACATCCAGGTCGTCGGTGAAGCAGGCAGCTATCCCGAACTGCGCGATCAGATGCGCAAGACCCCATGCGACGTGCTGGTGCTGGACCTGAACATGCCTGGGCGCGGCGGTCTGGAGGTGCTGGGTGCGCTCAAGGAAGAGGGCTCCACCGTGAAGACGCTGGTGGTCTCGATGTACCCTGAAGACCAGTACGCCATCCGCTGCCTGCGCGCAGGCGCCCGGGGCTACCTGAACAAGGCAGGCGAGCCAGCCGAACTGGTGGCAGCCATCCGCACCGTGCAGCAGGGCCGCAAGTATGTGACGGCCGAAGTGGCGCAGATGCTGGTCGACACCCTGAACAAGCCGGAAGACGAAGAGCTGCACGCCAGTTTGTCCGAGCGCGAACTGCAGACCCTGCAGAAGATCGCCACCGGCAAGAAACTCTCCGAGATCGCTGAGGAACTCATGCTCAGCCCCAAGACCGTGAGCGTGTACCGCGCCCGGGTGCTGGAGAAGCTCCACCTGGCGAACAATGCCGAACTGACGGTGTACGCGATCCGGAATGGGATAGTCTGACCCCCCGCGCCGCCTTCGGCGTCACCCCCCTGGAAGGGGGGCGCACCCAGTGGCCCGGCTAAGCCGGTTCCACGGGTGCCCTGGAATAGCTCCCCCTCGCTCGTGGCCGTGCTTTTCTCCCTAGCCCCTTTTTTGGGCTGGGGTGAGGGGCCCGAGAGTGAGGTGGCCACTTCAACGCCAATGAGTGCCTTCAGGCACGAAGACAGCGCCTGCGGAATAATGGGTTGATGTCAACTTCCCATTCGATATGGAGCCCCCTTCGACAGCCCGCCTTCCGCGGGCTGTGGCTTTGTGGGGCCGTGTTCTTCATCGGGGCGGGCATGCAGACCATGGCGGCTGCCTGGCTCATGGTCGAACTCACGGGGTCTTCGTTCCTGGCCGCGCTGGTGCAAACCGCGGTGTTTCTGCCCATGTTCCTGCTGGCTCTGCCTGCCGGCGTGCTGGCCGACACCACAGACCGCAGGCGACTGATCTCTGGCGCCTTGCTGGCCCAGGTGGCGGCCTGTTTGTTGCTGGCGGTGCTGGTACTGGCGGGCTGGGGCGGGCCGGCTTCGGTGCTGTTTCTGGTGTTCGTGTGTGGCTGCTGCACCGCTGCCATCACGCCGGCCTGGAACTCTTCGGTGGTGGACCCGGTGCCCCGCGCCGAATGGCCGCAGGCCATCACTGCCATCGGCATCGCCTACAACGCAGCGCGCGCCATCGGCCCCATGCTGGCGGGTCTGCTGTTTGCCCGGCTGGGCGCAGGCTGGGTGTTCATGGTCACGGTGTTCACCACGCTGGTGATGTGGGAGTCGATCCGGCGCTGGCCGCCCAAGGCGCACCCGCCTTCCACGTTGCCGCCCGAGCGCCTGTGGGGCGGCACGCTCAGCGGCCTGCGGTTTGCCTGGCACTCGCGCATCATCCTGGCCCAACTGGTGCGGGTGATGGCCTTCAGTGCCGCGGGTTCTGCGTTGTGGGCATTGCTGCCGGTGATCGCTCAGCGCCAGCTGGGCACGGGCGCCGAAGGCTTCGGTCTGCTCATGGGCTGCCTGGGCACCGGGGCGGTGGCGGCGGGTCTGGTCATCGGTCGGATGCGGGCGCGCTTCTCGCTGGACAGCATCGTCGCCACCAGCTGTGTGGTGTTTGCGTCCGTGATGCTGGTGGCCGCCTTCATCAACCTGCCGTGGCTGGTGTACGGAGCCATGGCCATGGGCGGCGCGGCCTGGATGTCCACCATGTCCACCTTCAACACCGCGACCCAGGCCAGCGCCCCACCCTGGGTGCGCTCGCGTGCGGTGGCCCTGCACATCGTTTCGGCACTCGGCGCGTTCGCCATCGGGTCGGCGTTCTGGGGAGCGGTGTCCGACATCGTCGGCCTCACGCCTGCGCTGGTGGCTGCCGGCGTGCTCATGGCGGCCGGTCTGCTGCTGGTGCGGCCGTTTCCCTTGCGCGTGGGCGCCGACCACGAAGTGACCCAGGGCACGCCCTGGGACGAGCTGTTTCTGGAAGCCGAACCCAGCCCGGAGGCGGGGCCGGTGGCGGTGGAGGTGGGCTACCGCATCCGCCCCGGCGAAGACAAGGCGTTTCTGGACACCATTGCCCGCATGAAGGCGCCACGTCGACGCGACGGCGCCACCTTCTGGCGGGTCTACAAAGACCTGGGTGAACCCTCGCGTTATGTGGAGCGCTTCATCGTCACCTCATGGGCCGACTACCTGCACCAGCGTGCCAGAGCCACCATGGCCGACCGGGTCATCGAGGTGGACGTGCGCGCCTTTCTGGCGCCAGGCGAGCGTGCGCTGATGTCGCACTACATCGCGGAGCGCTGACCCACCAAAGACCAATGCACGGAGAAATATCAATGCCCCTGGTTCAGATCCCCCTGGCGCGCCGTGACACCCCCACCACGGCCGGGCAGATAGCCGCCCTGATTGCCGGCATCACCGACCTGATGCAAAGCGTGTTCGACCAAAACCGCGAAAGCGTGGTGGTGATCATCGACGGGGTGGACCCCGTGAACTGGGGTGTAGGCCGTGAGCCGGTCACCAGCATGCGGGCGAGGCGGAAATCAGGTCGATCGCCGCGCCTTTGCAGCATCTGGATACCGCCGCCGGGTGGCCGGGCGTGCGCACCACCCTGTTCTTCGAGGCAAAGGCTCCTTCCATTCGAGGGTGCCATGCTGGCCCGTCATTGACCACACACGGAGGCACTCCATGCGAGGCATGCTCGATTTCAGTTCGTGGTCCACCGTGTTGACCACGGTGCTCAGCCTTGTGCTGGTCTCCCTCGTGTTCGTCGGCGTTCGGCTGGTGTTCATGCAGACCTTCCAGCGGCGGCGTGAACGCGAAAACCGCCAGATCAACGAGCGTCTGAAGGTCCTGATCGCCGCCTACAAAACCCTGGGTGGATCGTTCACCGGTGTGTTGACCGTCGATCCTGCTCACCTGCGTGAGTTGCGACCGGACACTGCCGCAGACGAAGGCGCAGAACCCGACACCCTCGCCACCGCCTCCGAGCGCCGCAGGCGGATACGCGATGCCGTGGAGGCGGCACTTTCCGATGTCATTCTGCTGGGTACCGAAGAACAGGTGCGGCTTGCTGCGCATGCCGCCAATGAAATGGTGATGGGACGCCATGTTGAAGTGGCCGCGCTGGTGGTTTCGCTGCGGGACTTCATCCGCCAGGCGCTTGACCTGACGCCTGTTCCGCCCGGCACAGTGGTGCCCAACCAGGGGCCGCTTCGCGTCAGCGCAGGCGGAGGCAGCGCCCGGCGCGGTGGTGGTGCCGGTGGACGAGGTGGCGGGGGTGCCGGTGGAGGTGGTGCCGGCATGGGGATCGGCGTGGGAGTGGGAGCCGGAGGTGGTGCGGCTGCCGGAGGCGCCGGGCGGGTGGGCGACACGAGCTGAGCCAGGCGCTGGTTTGCGTGGGCGGATTGTCTGCGCCGGAAGCCGCTCAGAGTGGCCTGCACACGGCCGAGGTGCAAACGCTGGTTCTCATGCGCCACCCCCTCGGGTCAGCGCAGTTGCAGCGTGGTGATGAATGGGGAGCCTCGGCGCGCTGGCCGAAGCCGTCTGTTTGGACGACCTGGCACCGCGCGGCGGTTGTGGTGCAGGCAACTGCCTAACCCGGCTCCGCGGGGGGGCGATCCAGGAAGTCCATCTGGCAAGGCAGATGTGCAGGTGTGGGTTCATTCGCCGGATAACCCAAAACCGTGAATGGATATGTCCCTGCGCAAGGCTGCTGGAATGTGCTGACCATAAAATTACCGATCAGTATAGATACATACCAATCGTTATATTTCGAAAGCCTCCTCCATGAAGACCACCTCCACACGGCTCCCAGTTTGGGGCTCATCCCTGGCTTTGACACTGTTTGCAACTGCCATGCCGCTTGCAGCGCAAAGCCCGGCGGCGCCAACAGACGAAGTGGAGTCAAGTTTGCATCCGTGGGTGGTGCCGGCACCGCGTGCAGCTGAAACCTATTTCACCAACCTGAAGGATGGCGGTACTTACGAGTCGCCCTTTGTCGCGCGGTTTGGCCTCTCCATGCGCGGCTTGGTGCCTGCGGGCGAAACCGCCGGACGCGCCGGCCATCACCATTTGCTTGTGAATCAGGATTTGCCTCTCGATTTCGAGAGGCCGCTGCCTTTCACCGACCAATACATTCACTTCGGCAAGGGTCAGATGGAAATGGTTGTGGACCTGCCGCCGGGCAAGTACAAGTTTCGCCTGCTGCTGGCGGACCAGGGGCACATCCCTTACTTCGTCTACAGCAAACCCCTGAACGTGACCATCAGCAAACAAAACAAGGATGTGACACCGGCCTCTGTGCAAGGCCCTGCCCGTGTTGAGCTGTTGAGTCCGGCGGATCGTGAGACGGTGAAAGGCCCGTTCCGGGTGCAGTTCCACGCAAGTGGCTACAACGTGTCGCATGTCAGCCCCAAGATGGCGGATACCGGGCACTTCCGGCTCACGATGGAGCGCGCTGGACGCAGGCCTGAGGTGATTGATTTCACCGCCGGGCAAACCGAAACCTGGCTCAATCCACCGGCGGGGGACTACAGCCTGCGTCTCGAGATGATCAGCAACACCGACGCGGGAAAAGTACTCAGCGCGACCAGAACATCGACAGTGTCAGTCGCCGCGCGCTGAGCCTGTGAAGCGATGGCTGCAGGACATGCCCCGGCTCACTGAGCACTGAGGTAAACCAGCCGCGCCACCTCCCTTTGTCTTTTCAAAACTTCACTGGAGATCCGCTCATGGTCAATCGTCGACAGTTCATTTCCAGCAGCCTGGGTGGATTTGCTGCTTACGCTGCCGGCACGTTCGTACCGGCGTGGGCCCAGAACGCTCCCAACCTTGGCACGCCCGTGTTGCCCAATCCTGGCTTTCGACGCGTCAAGGTGGGACAAGTAGAGGTGGTGTCGCTGCTCGACGGCGTCTCGCGCCGGCCGCTGGGCGAGGAATTTGTGGCCAACGCGCCTTTGGCCGAGGTCAAGGCACTGTTGGCCTCGCAGGGGTTGTCCACCGACTATGTGGATGTACCTTACACACCGTTCCTGGTGGTTGCAGGACAACGCCGGATCCTCATGGACACTGGCCTGGGCGACTGGGGAGGCCCCACCACCGGCAAGCTGCTCGAGAACCTGCGAGCCGCTGGCTTTGGCGCCGAAGACATTGATACGGTGCTCATCAGTCACTATCACGGCGACCACATCAATGGCTTGCGAAATCGGGCTGGCGAGTATGTGTTCAGGAACGCGACGGTGATGGTGCCCGCCGGTGAACACGCCTACTGGATGGACGAAACCCGCGCCGCTCAGGCGACGGCCGGGCGCATGAAGGGCCTGTTTGACAATGCGCGCCGCACGTTCGGGAGCATGCCTGCAGGCATGCTCCAGATCTTTGAGCCTGGCTCCGAAGTGCTGCCCGGTATCACATCCGTCAACGCCTATGGCCACACGCCGGGGATGACGATGTTCGATGTGCGATCAGACGGTGAGTCCTTCATTTTCCTGGCCGACCTGACCAACATACCTGCACTGTTTGCGCGCAATCCGGATCTGGCAGTGGCTTTCGACATGGATGCTGAGGCGGCACGGCAGACACGCCGCATGGCGTTTGAACGCATCGTCGCCAACAATGCCATGGTGGGAGGGTTTCACTTCCCGTTTCCTGCCGTGGGTCACATGGTGGCGGTGGGTGCGGGCTACGACTTCAAACCGGTGGCACCGGCCTGAACCGCGGAGCGTTCAGCCGTCACGGGGTCTCCTCAGCTCAGGTCTTCTGGCGGCGCAATATGAACGCCTGCAATTCCCCAACAATGCCTTTGCGGAATGCGAGCACGCAGACGACGAAGATCACACCGATGATCACGGTGACCCAGGAACCCACCTTGTCGGCCAGCAGGTTCTGTAGCGCGATCACAAGGCCGGCGCCGAGCACCGGACCGAACAGCGTGCCCACGCCACCCAGCAGGGACATGAGGATGACCTCTCCCGACATGCTCCAGTGCGCGTCGGAAAGGGTTGCAAAACCCATTGCCACCGTCTTGAGGGAACCCGCCAGACCGGCCAGGGCAGCGGACAGCACGAACGCCAGCAACTTGTAGCGGTCGGTCTGGTAGCCAAGCGAGATGGCACGGGGCTCGTTCTCCCGGATCATCTTGAGCACCTGTCCGAACGGCGAGTGAACGATGCGGGAAATGCCCAGAAAGCAGGCGACGAAAACCGCGAGCACCAGGTAGTACATCGTGGTGTCCGAAGCCAGAGAGATCAGTCCAAACAGTTCTCCACGGGGAACACCCTGCAATCCATCCTCGCCCCCGGTCTGGGGCAGTTGAAGACAGAGGAAGTAGACCATCTGGGCAATCGCCAGGGTGATCATTGCAAAGTAGATGCCCTGCCGACGGATCGCGACCAGACCCACGACCAGGCCGATCAAACCGGCGCCCAGCGTGCCCGCGACCAGGCCCCATTCCGGCGTCAATGAATAGGTCTTGATCACGTGACCGGAGATATAGGCTGCAGAGCCAAAGAAGGCCGCGTGTCCGAACGACAGCAGGCCGGTGAAGCCGAGCAGAAGATTGAAGGCACAGGCGAACAGGGCGAAGCACAGCAGCTTCATCAGGAACAGAGGGTAGAGGCCCATCAGGGGGGCGGCCAAAGCCAGTGCCAGCAGGATGGCATAGGTCAGGCGGGAGAATTGGGACAGGTTTTTCATACGGGTGCTGGGCAAATAGCTCTGGTGTGTTGCGTGTGACTTCAGGCCTCTTTGCCGAACAGGCCGGCAGGGCGCACCATGAGAACCAGGACCATGATGACGAACACCACGATGTTCGACGCCTCGGGATAGAAAACGCGGGTCAGTCCCTCGACCACGCCCAGCGCCAGACCCGTGATGATCGAACCCATGATGGAGCCCATGCCCCCAATCACAACGACAGCAAACACCACGATGATCAGGTTGGACCCCATCATCGGACTGACCAGCACAATGGGTGCCGCCAGCACGCCCGCCAGTGCCGCCAGCCCGGCACCCGCGCCGTAGGTCAGCATGACCATGAGGGGGACGTTGACGCCAAAGGTCTGGACCAGTGCAGCGTTTTCGGTGCCTGCCCTCAGGTAGGCGCCCAGCCGTGTGCGCTCGATGAGGTACCAGGTGCCAAAACAGACCAGCAGCGATGCAAACACCACCCACGCGCGGTAATTGGGCATGAACATGAAGCCAAGGTCGGTCCCCCCCTGCAGCAGTTCGGGAACCGGGTAGCTCTGTCCGGAAGCCCCGTACATCTCGCGGAACAGGCCTTCGAGAATCAGGGTGAGGCCAAAGGTCAGCAGCAGGCCGTACAGGTGATCGAGCCCGTACAGATGCCGGAGCAACAGGCGCTCGATCACGATGCCCAAGGCACCCACGATGAGTGGTGCGAGCAACAACGCCGCCCAGTAGTTCACGCCGAACTTGTCCAGCAGGATCCAGGCGGCAAATGCGCCCAGCATGTAAAGGGTCCCGTGCGCGAAATTGACCACGCCGAGAAGACCAAAAATCACCGCAAGTCCGAGGCTGAGCATGGCGTAGAAGGCGCCATTGACGAGGCCGAGCAGGATCTGGCCCAGGAAGGCCTGATGGGGTATGCCGAAAATTTCCATGGAAACGCGTCCGGTCAGGCCAGACGGAAAAAAGCAACCAGACAGCCGAAGAGGCGCGCTCCCGCAGGAGCGCGCCTTGCTTCAAACGCTTACTTCTTGATCAGCGAGCACTTGGAGTCGGCCACCGTGGTGAACGCCTGCTCGCCGGGGACCGTGGCCACCAGCTTGTAGTAATCCCACGGCTTGGTGGATTCGCTGGGGGCCTTTACCTGGTACAGGTACATGTCGTGGATCATCCGGCCATCGGCGCGGATCTGGCCTTTGCTGTAGAAGTCATTGACCTTCGTGCTCTTCATCGTGGCCATGACCTTGTCTGCGTCGGTGGTACCAGCCGCCTGCACAGCCTTCAGGTAGGTCGTGGTCGCCGAATAGTTGGCGGCCTGGATGGACGATGGCATGCGCTTGTACTTGTCAAAGAAGCGCTGGGCGAACTTGCGCGAGTCATCGTCCTGGTTCCAGTACCAGCTGTCTGCCAGCTGCAGCCCTTCGGTGTTGGAAAGGCCCAGGCTGTGCACGTCGTTGATGAACACCAGCAAGCCTGCGATCTTCATGGTTTTGTTGATGCCGAATTCCCTGGAAGCCTTCATCGCATTCGTGAAGTCGCCTCCCGCGTTGGCCAGCGCCAGCACCTGTGCCTTGGACGTTTGTGCCTGCAGCAGGAAAGACGAAAAGTCCGATGCGTTCAGGGGGTGGCGCACCGCACCGGCCACGGCGCCACCGTTGGCTCTCACAACCGCCGATGCATCGGCCTCCAGTGAATGGCCAAAAGCATAGTCGGCGGTCAGGAAGAACCAGTTTTTTGAACCCCCTTTGACCAGCGCGTTGCCAGCCACCTTGGCCAGAGCGACGGTGTCATAGGCGTAGTGCACGGTGTAGGGTGTGCAGGCATCGTTGGTCAGGCGCGACGAGCCTGCACCGATGGACATGAAGGGAAGCTTTTTCTCCTGAGCCACGGTGGCCATGGCCAGGGCCGCGCCGGAGTTGGTGCCACCCACCAGCATGGACAGGCCGTCCTTGTCGACCCACTCGCGTGCCTTGGAACTGGCCACGTCGGCCTTGTTCTGGTGATCGGCGCTCAGCACCTCGATCGGGCGACCCAGCACCTTGCCACCAAAGTCTTCGGCTGCCCACTTGACCATTTCGGCGCCGGCGGGGCCGTCGATGTCAGCGTACAGGCTGGACATGTCGGTGATGAAGCCGATCTTGACGGGGCCTGTGCCCTGTGCGGATGCGGCGGATGCCAGCGCGATGGACGCGGCAATGACGACGGGTTTGAGTTTCATGATGTCTCCTTTGGGTTGAAAAATTCCAGGGTGCAAGACCCGTTGCTGCGGTTACACGCCCAGGTATTCCTGCAACATGGCCGTGTTCTGACTCAGTTCCTTCTTCTCGAACTGCTTGACGATGACGCCGTGCTCCATCACGTAGAAGCGATCGGCGAGCGGTGCCGCAAAGCGGAAGTTCTGTTCGACCAGCACGATCGTGTAGCCTTTTTTCTTGAGGGCAACGATCATTTCTGCCAGCTTCTGCACGATGACCGGTGCCAGGCCTTCGGAGATCTCGTCCAGCAGCAGCAGGCGGGCACCCGTACGCAGAATCCGGGCGACCGCGAGCATCTGTTGTTCACCACCAGACAAGCGTGTGCCGGGACTGTTGGCGCGCTCTTTCAGGTTGGGAAACATGTCGTAGATTTCGTCCAGCGACATGCCGTCGGGCCCCAGCACGGGCGGCAGCATGAGGTTTTCCTCGGCGCTCAGGCTGGCGAAGATGCCGCGCTCTTCCGGGCAGTAGCCGATACCCAGATGGGCCACTCGGTGCGGCGCCATCCCGATGGACTCTTTCCCCATGATGCGGATCGATCCTGTGCGTTTGCCGGTGAGGCCGACGATGGCGCGCATGGTGGTGGTCCGGCCGGCACCGTTGCGACCCAGCAGCGTGATGACCTCACCTTCGTGAACGGTGAGGTTCACCCCGTGCAGGATGTGCGACTCGCCGTACCAGGCGTGCAGGTCCTCGATGTGGAGCATTTCCTGGGCCATGGTCAGTGCGCTCCTTGCAGGGCGGTGTCTGCCGAACCCATGTAGGCCTCGATCACCTGGGGATTGCTGGAGACTTCCGCATACGGGCCATCGGCAATGATCGCGCCTCGCTGCAGCACCGTGATTCGGTCTGCGATCGAAGCGACGACGTTCATGTTGTGCTCCACCATCAGGATGGTCCGGCCCGCGGACACCTTCTTGATCAGTTGCGTGACGCGGTCCACGTCTTCATGGCCCATGCCTTGTGTGGGCTCGTCAAGCAGCATGAGTTCAGGCTCCAGCGCCAGGGTGGTGGCGAGCTCCAGCGCACGCTTGCGGCCGTAGGGAAGACTCACCGTCAACTCTTCGGCGAAGTCCTGCAGGTCCACCGCCGCCAGCAGCTCCCGTGCACGTTCGTGCAGCGGATGCAGTGAACGCTCCGCCTTCCAGAAATGAAATGAGGTTCCGAGGTTGCGCTGCAAGGCTGCGCGCACGTTTTCCAGCACCGTCATGTGCGGGAACACCGCAGAAATCTGGAACGAGCGGATGATTCCGCGTCGCGCAGTCTGGGCGGGCTTTTCGTGCGTGATGTCGACACCGTTGAACTGGATGCTGCCGCTGCTGGGCGGCAGGAACTTGGTCAGCAGGTTGAAGAACGTCGTCTTGCCTGCCCCGTTGGGGCCGATCAGTGCGTGGATATGGCCGCGCTGAACTTTCATATCCACCTGATTGACGGCCACGAATCCCTTGAATTCCTTGGTCAGACTCTGTGTTTCGAGAATGCACTCTGCAGACAAATTGCTCTCCGGAGACGGGTTTCGATAGGTACTTCGGCTTGTGCCAAACAGCGACCGATGGTGAGGGATGGGGTGTGAATGCGCGAGCGGGTTGGTACTAGCGTAGTTCTACGCATCTGCAGATCGGGACCTGGGGAATCGCAGTCATCAGCCAGACCAAGGCATCGCTGCACCAGACCGAAGCGGCGCGCGCATCCCCTGGGACTCCCGATCTGCGATGCCCTGCGTGCTGGTATGCAATTCCGTGGGTGTTGTGGGGCCTCAACACCTGAACAGAGCGCCGAGCGCCCGCGCGTTCACTGCGCCGTCCATCCCCCGTCAATGGGAATGGCCGCACCGGTGAGGTTGTGGGCTGCCGGGTCGCAGAGCCAGAGAAGGGTGCGTGCGATTTCTTCGGGCAACGAGGTGCGACCGCTGGGTTGTTTTTCTTTCAACAGGTCGCGGATGCCCGCATCGCGGTCGCCGCCGAACTGGTCGGCCCGTGCGAGTATCTGCGGTTCGATGATGGCGGTTTCGGTCCAGCCGGGGCAGATGCAGTTGGCGGTCACGCCCCCGCTGGCGCGGTTGCCGGCCTGTGCGGCTTCCAGCGCCGCTACGCGCGTGAGGCCCACCAGGCCGAACTTGGCCGCCACATAGGGTGCCTTGTTGACCGATGCGACCAGCCCGTGCACGGACGCGATGTTGATGATCCGGCCGTAGCCGCGTTCAACCATGCCGGGCATGGCCAGGCGCATGGTGTCGAAGGCGGCCGAGAGGTTGATGGCGAGGATCGCGTCCCACCGGGCGCGGGGCATGTCCTGCAGGGCCGCCGTGTGCTGAATACCGGCGTTGTTGACAAGGATGTCGAGCGGGCCTGCGGCCAGCACCTCTTCCATCATGCGGGCCACTTGCTCCGGGTCGGCCAGGTCGTGCGAGAGCGAGACCACTGGCCTGGCGGTGATGGCGCTGAGGGCTTCGCGCGCGGCGGTGTGCGCGGCTGCGTTGGGCAGTCCGTGCAGCACGACCTCGGCGCCGGCCCTGGCAAGTTCCTGGGCCATGGCCAGACCAATGCCTTGGACGGAACCGGTGACCAGGGCGCGGCGGTTGTGCAGGGAAGTGGTTGTCATCGGGTAAAGCTCCTGTGGGTGGGTAAATGGATAGGAAAACGACAAACGGGGAGATACCCGCCTGTCAAGAGTGTCTTTACGCACACGGGCAATGGGCCTTGCCGCCACAATCCGGGGCCATGACCCACACCGTGAACGAACCTGAAGCTTTGCAGACGATGCAAATGGCCTTTGACCTTGCGCCGGTGGGACTTTGTGTGTCGCGCCACCGCGTGGTGGTGTTTTGCAACGAAGTCTTTGCCAGACAGTTCGGGTATGCGGTGCCGGAGCTGCTGGACGCGCCGTTTGCGATCCTGTACCCCACGTTGAACGAGTTCGCCAACATCGGCGAGCAGGGCGAAGCCGTGATGCGCCAGACAGGCTTGTACAGCGACGAACGCATCATGCGGCGACGCGACGGATCCTTGTTCTGGTGCCACGCGTCCGGCCGTGCCAGCGACCGCGCAGACCCTTTTGCCTGTGCGGTGTGGATGTTCGAAGACATTTCGCAGCGCCGACCGGTGACCACACCGCTGACCCCGCGTGAGCGCGAAGTCGCCCAGCATCTGGTGGCGGGGCTCACCAGCAAGCAGATCGCGCGCGTGCTCGACCTCAGTCCGCGCACGGTCGAGGCGCACCGCGCGCGTCTGATGACCAAGCACAAGGCCGCCACACAGGGCGAACTGGTGGCGAAGCTGCTGGGGCACGTCTGACGCTGGTTCATGGGCATGTAGCCGGAGTGCATGCTCCCCAACCAAGGGCGACAAAGGTCCGGCTCTGCCGGCCCAAGGCGCCGTCCCCCTCCGAGCCGAAGGCGCAAGAGAGGGGAAGCCGCGTCAGCGGCGCAGGGGGTGCTTCACGTCTGGGGGAAGTCACTTCAACAACTTGCCGTGGCTCCCGATCACCGTCACTTCGACATAGCGTGAGCCAATGCGGTTGTCCGGCGCGTAGCGCACGAAGGTGCCGCCCAGGTCGAAATTGTTCATGGTCTCCAGGGCCTTGATCACACCGGCGCGTGTGGGACGGGGGCCGGCACGGCGCAGGCCTTCCACCAGCACCTTGGCGCCCAGGAACTGCTCGAAGCTGGTGTAGTTCACCAGCTCATCCGGCGCGTATTGCTTGAGCAGGCGCTGGTACTCGCGCACCACCGGCATGGCGGGCATGAAAGGGTAGGGCACCACCTGACTCACACCGAGGCCGTGCGCGTGCTTGAGCCCGGCGAGCTTGACGATTTCGGCCGGGTCGACCACCGAGATGTTGTACAGCTGAGCGCCACCGCCCGCTTCCCGGTAGCGCTGGATGAAGGCCGACGTGGGGCGGTTCACCGAGATCATGATGACCGCCTGCGCGTCGGAGGCCCGGATGGTCTTCACGGCCTCGTCCACCTGGTCGGTGTTGCGCTCGTAGGGAGCGGCGGCGGTCAGCGTCAACCCGCGCTTGGCCAGTGCGCGCTCCACCCCTTCCAGTCCGGCCTTGCCGAAGCCGTCGTCCTGGTACATCACGGCCACGCGCTTCATGCCCAGTGTGGTGACCTGCTGCACCATGTGCTCGGTCTCGTCGCCGTAGCCTGCGCGCACGTGGAAGATCCAGGGATTGAAAGGTGTTCGCAAAGGTTCACCGCCCGTGTAGGGCGCCACCAGCGCGGCCCCGCCCTGGCTCAGCACGCCATCGGTGAGCAACTTGCCCACGTTGGCGGTGCCGGCAAAGCCGAAAAGGGCCACCACCTCGGGGTTGGCCAGCGCCTCCTTGGTGAGGCGAAGGGTCTCATCGACCTTGTAGCCGTCGTCGGTCACTTGCAACCGGATCTTCTGGCCGTTGATGCCACCGGTGGCGTTGATGTGGTCGAAGTAGATCTGTCCTCCGACCACCATCTGCTTGCCGGTGCTCGCGAGAACGCCGGTCAACGGAGCGACCTGGCTGATGACGATGTCGCTGGCCGAGGCCATGCCCTGGAACAGGAACAGGGCGGTGACAAGGATGCGTTTTCCAAGGAAGCACATGCGGATCTCCTTTGTTGTGGGGAAGCTCGTGAAGAGCCGCAATGGTGGGATAGCTCCGTCGATGCAGCAGCGGGGCAATCCATGACGTATTTCTACGCTACTGCACCGGATGTCCGCCTATTCGGCTGGCCCGGGCACCCGAATAGGCGGACAGCTGCATGCCCTGGATGTTCCCGCTGACACGTCGCCGGCCACTGTTTGCGGCCTCGCGGATGGCCCTTCTGGCCGGGTTGCTGCGACAGATCGTGTTCCCGAAATTGCAGCACGATCGCCAGCGTGGATGGGCTTCTCGCGGGATGCCATTCTTCGCTGACAACCCGTCGAGGCGCGTTCATGCGCCACGGGGGAGCGCGTCGCCGGCTCGGTTGGGACGGGGCGCGCCCCGCGAGTGCCCTGCGGGCAGGGTGTCGCTTGCCGGTCGGGATGTCCGGCGATCGGTGGGTGGTTTGGTCGGCGCTGTTTTGGCGGGCTGCGTGAACTACCTCACGGCGGGGTGTCAGCCTTTCGACAGCTTGGACGCAAAGCCAGGCAAGTTCCGCGCAGCTCACGCTTTCGTGCCAAGCTCCAGCGCAGGCGTTCCTGCCATCACCACAAGCGCGTTGGTCACGGTGGCGCTCCCGACCTTGTGGTTGTTGCTGCAGAAAAGGTGGCAGTCCCGCTGCCCTTCAGGTGCGCGATGCGGCAAGCCGCTCGCGCAGCGCCGTCTTGAGCACCTTGCCGTAGTTGTTCTTGGGCAGCTCGGCCACCACTTCGTAGCGCTTGGGTCGCTTGAACCGTGCCATCTGGGCCAGGCAGTGCTGGTCCAGCGCCTCCACCGTGACAGTCGTGCCCGGTTGCACCACCACGAAGGCCACCACCGACTCTCCCCACTCCGGGTCGGGTGTGCCCACCACAGCCACCTCGGTCACGCCGGGCAGGGTCAACAACACCTCCTCCACTTCGCGCGGGTAGATGTTGGAGCCGCCGCTGATGATCAGGTCCTTGCTGCGGTCCTTCAGTGTCAGAAAGCCATCGGCGTCGAGACAGCCGGTATCGCCGGTGAACAGCCAGCCTTCGCGCACCGCGGCGGCGGTGGCGTCAGGGTTGTTCCAGTAGCCAGCCATCACGCTGTCGCCCTTGACCAGCACCTCGCCCACCTCGCCGGTGACCAGTGGTCGTCCGTCTGCATCTGCCACGCGCAGCTGTACCGGCGTTTGCGATACACCGACCGATGCGATGCGCTCGGCCCAGCGCGGGTGATCGGTGTCGTTCAGTTGTTCGCGAGAGAGGGCGGTCGCGACCATGGGCGTTTCGCCCTGCCCGTAGATCTGCACAAAGCGCGGCCCCATCACCTGCAGCGCGCGCCGGATGTCGGCGGCGTACATGGGTGCGCCACCGTAGACGATGGTCTTGAAGGCCTGTGCGCAGCGTACCGGGTCGATGCCGTGCTGCTCGGCGTGGTCGACCAGGCGCTTCACGATGGTGGGTGCAGCGAAGGTGGACAGCGGCGCGAGCTGCCAGCCGAGTTCAAACAGTTCGGCTGGCTCCACACCACCGGAAGCGGGCACCACATGCCGTGCCCCGGCCATCACGTGCGGAATGGCGTACAGGCCGGCACCGTGCGACATGGGCGCGGCGTAGACGATGGCGTCGTTGGCGGCCACCGGGTCCACGTCGATGAAGTAGGTCAGGCCCATCGTCATCAGGTTGCGGTGGGTGAGCATCACGCCCTTGGGCCGCCCGGTGGTCCCGCTGGTGTAGAACAGCCAGGCCAGGTCATGCGGTTCGCGATCGACCACGGGCACAGCAAAGGCATCCACCGCCGGCGCCAGCAGCTCGTCACACGCCTGTGTCTCCACGTCGACCTGGCGCTCCAGCCCGGCCAGCGGCCCGGGTGCCACGTCGTGTGTCACGAACGCCCAGCGGGCTTGCGAATCGGCCGCGATCCACTCCACTTCGCGGGGGTGCAGCTTGGCGTTGACCGGCACCACCACCAGACCGGCCCACCAGGCCGCCCACAGGATCTCCAGGTAGCGCGGCTGGTTGCGCATGAAGATCAGCACCCGGTCACCTGGGACGAGACCTGCCGCCTGCATGCGTTGCGCCAGGCCGGCGCTGCGCGCCGCCCATTGACCGTAGCTGGCCCACTGCTTGGTCCCGTAAAGGATCGCGGGTCGTTCAGGTTGGAGGGTGGCGTGCCTCAGCAGCAGGTGGACCAGGCTCATGGTGGGAAGGGCTCTCTGGATGAAGGGGACAAGGTGCGCGTGCGGACTAGGAGCCTGCGCGGCAGAACGACATCGGCTGCAACGCATGGAGAAAAGTCCCACTTCGCCCCCGTTTTTCCGGCTGTGGCTACGGCCACAGTCCTCAAAATCGGCGCCGAATTGGGCTCTTTTCCCACGCGTTTCGCTT
>NZ_JAUSCF010000034.1 GCF_030651625.1 Hydrogenophaga sp.
CCGCGAGGCTCCAAGACGCTAGAGACAGTGCTCGCGGCAGAGCGGGATCGCATTCAGGCCGCCTTGCCCAGGGGCAGCCGGGTGGTGGTGCTCGACGAGCGGGGCACCGCATTGTCAACACTGGCGCTGGCGCAACAACTGAAGCAATGGCAGCTCGACAGTGACGACGTGGCGCTGATCATTGGCGGTCCCGACGGGCTGGATCCAGACTTCCGGGCCAGTGCGCATCAGCGCATTCGCTTGTCGGACCTGACGCTTCCCCATGCCATGGTCCGCGTGCTCCTGATCGAACAGCTCTACCGGGCCTGGTCGGTCAATGCCAATCATCCGTACCACCGAGAGTGAACTTTTTGACCCCTATGCTCCAGCGCCGCGCGGGTCGCTGCCCGGCGGTGAAGCGCGTATCAACGCGACCCTATGACTGATTTCATCTACCTGGCTTCCCAGAGTCCGCGGCGCTTGCAGCTGTTGGAGCAATGGGGTGTGCCGTGCAAGCTCTTGCTGCCCGATGCAGACGAGGATGTTGAGGCGCTGGAAGCAGTGAAGCCTGGTGAAAAGCCCGCAGCTTACGTACAGCGCGTCACTGGCCTGAAGCTCCAGGCGGCGCTGGCTCGCCTCAAGCAGCGCGGATGGCCGCCTTCGCCAGTGCTGTGTGCTGACACCACGGTGGCGCTGGGTACCCGCATTCTTGGCAAGCCTGAGGACAAGGCGGATGCCATGCGCATGCTGGCCGATCTGTCTGGGCGGCGTCATCGGGTGCTGACGGCGGTGGCTGTGGGCCGACCGTCCCAGCGGGGCGACAAGGTGTGGTCGGCCTTGTCGACATCATGGGTGGCGTTTGCGCCCTTGACCCAGGGTCAGATCCGTCGTTATGTTGAAAGCGGCGAGCCCATGGGGAAGGCGGGGGCGTACGCCATCCAGGGGCTGGCCGCGCTGTGGACGAGCCACATCAGTGGCAGCTATTCAGGCATCATGGGGTTACCTGCGCACGAGACAGCGCAGGTGTTGAATGCCGCCGGCGTCCTCCTGGGATGAAAAACCCAAAGCCGGCCCGGCGGTGCCCCTGGATGGGACCGTTTCAGGCGTGATAGGTCTCGCGCTGCGCGGTGTAGCAATCAGGATGAACCTGTGCTCAAACAACATCGTGGCTTCGGCCCCGATGTTGTTTGCGTTTGCCCTCGCCGCCTCTGTGGCACAGCGATCAGCTCACGCCTTGACCGCCAGGCTGCCATTCGGCGTTGCTGATTCGCTTCGTGACAATCGGCTGGGCCAGACCAGCAAGGCCGCCAGCAAGGCCAGCGCGATGTCCACCAGCCACAGGGTGGTGTCGCTGCCGGTGCGCTCGGCGGCCCAGCCGCCCAGCCAGATGCCGGCAAACGAACCGAGCTGGTGCACCAGCATGACCACACCAAACAATGTGCCCAGGCGCTCCACCCCGTGCTGGCGCGCGACCAGTTGCGTGGTGGGTGGCAAGGTGGCCATATGCGTGGCCCCCATGACCACGGCAAAGGCGGTCAGCACCAGGGGTGTGCTGGGCAGCAGCAACAGCGCGCCCACGCCCAGCGCGCGCATCAGGTACAACGCCACCAGCAAGTGCGCCGAGTCGTGGCGCTTCATGGCCAGCCCCACCGCCACGCTGCCCACGATGTTGGCGGCACCCGCCACCGCGATCCAGGTGCCGGCCAGGGAAGCGGGCAGGCCACAGCGCTCGATCACGCCGGGCATGTGCACCGCCAGAAAGCCGACGTGAAAGCCACACACGCCAAACGTGAAGCTCACGCGCCAGAAGCGCAGGTCGCGCATCACATCGCCCACCGGTTGCGACGGCCGCGCCGCAGGTTGATTCGCTGGCCGGCGAAACGGTCTGGCCAGCGGCAAGGCCACCAGACTGATCAAGGCCGTGGCGAGCAGCGCATGGACCCAGCCGGCGCTGTCCAGCAAGGCCTGCGTGGCCGGGCCCAGCAACAGCTGACCCAGCGATGCGCCCGCGCCAACGATGCCCACCGCCAGGCCCATGCGGGCCGCGGGCACGGCACGCCCCACTTCGCCCACCAGCAGACCATTGCTGCCCACGGCACTGCCGGCCGTGGCGGCGGCCACCATCGACAGCGCGACCGCCGCAGGCACCGGCCATAGCGCGGGCACTGCCGTGGTCAGCATGAGCAGCCAGGCACCGGCCACGATCACGCGAGCAGCGCCGAAGCGGTCGGCCAGCAGGCCCACCACCGGTTGGGAAAAACCGATGGCCAGCTGACCGAGCGCCAGGGCCAGGCTCAGGCCGGTCAGGCCAATGCCCGATGCGGTATTCAAAGGCGAGACGAACAGGCCGAACGACGAGCGCGTGCCCATCACCAACCCCATGAGCAGGGCCGCGGCGAAGACCATGCGCCAGGCACGGGCGTCCATCACCGACCGCCCTGGCGGCGAGCGCGCCGCACGCGCTCGCGCGTCATGGGTGCAAGGCCTTCGGCCTCGGCCCAGTGCGACGCGTGTTCGCTGGCCGACATGCCCAGGTCGCGCAGGGTGATGGCATCAAGCCTTTGAAAGTCCGCCGCGTCGCGCTGCAGGCGCCGGGTCCGCTGCCAGGCCTGCCACCCTTGGGTGACACGACCCAGCAGGTGCCCAATACCGTGGGGGAGAGGAGCGCGTTGGGCGGAAAGACGGTTGGTGATCGAAGGTGGGGTGTGGGTGTTCATGGTGTTTACTTGGGGTGGGAGGCCCTGCTGCACCGTGCAGCAGGGCATGGAACGGAAGCGGGGTGGCCGGGTGGTCGCCTGGCTGCCCGGTCTACAGACCGGTGCTGCGCCGCACACCCATCACTCGCAGCGCCAGACCGAACGCAGGGCGGATGGGCAGCAGACCGGTGGCCAGCGCACAGCCGAGCAGAATCGTTGCGCCACCCAGAACCAGCTCGGCCGTGACCGGCTCACCCAGGAAGAGGTGTGCCCAGGTGGCAGCAAACGCGGGGATCAGGAAGGTCACGGTGGTCGCACTGCTGGCCCCGGCGCGCTGCACCAGCCGGAAGAAGATCGCCTTGGCGAAGCCGGTGCACAACACGGCCAGCATGCCGGCCGCGATCCAGCCAGAAGCGCTGGGGAAGACCCCAGGCCAGGTGGCCGCCGCCGGGCCCGCGAGCAGCACCGTCGCCACCATCTGGCTGCCTGCGGCCAGGACCACGGGATTCACATCGGTCAGGTAGCGGCGCATGAGGTTGGCAGCCGTGCCGTACGAGGCAGCTGCCAGCAGGCAGGCCGCCAGGCTCCAGAAGCCGAAACCGGTGCTGCCGTCGGCGCCCCCTTGGCCCGTGACCACCAGCGCCACGCCCGCAAAGGCAATCAGAAAGCCGAGCCAGCGCCCGCCACTGGTCGCCTGCCCCAGCCAGACCATGGCCACCAGGGCGGCAAAGATCGGTGTGGTGGCATTGATCAGGCTGGTGATGGCGGCCGGCACCTGCTGGCTGGCGAAGCTCAGACAGGCGTAGGGCAGCGCGATACCTGTCAAGCCCACCGCCAGCATGGCCACGGGGTGTACCTGCAGCGCACGCCAGAGCGGGCGCCAGCCCACCAGCGGCACCAGCACCAGTGCACCCCCCGCCGCCCGAATCGCCGTGAGCACCACGGGGCCGAACTCGGGGACGGCTGAGCGCATCCAGACGAACGAGGCGCCCCAAATGGCGGCCAGCATCAACAGCCGCAAGACGTCTGGCGCGCTCACGGGGCTACCCTCCGTACTGCGCACTGCAGGGCTGAGCGCCATTCTTGAAAGCATGGGCCAGCGACCAGGCGGTCCGGCATGCGGGAGGCCCCTTCGCGCGGACAAGGCCACGCGCGGGTGAGGAAGTGGTTGTGCGGGTTCATGGCGAAAAACTCCGAAGAGGGTGATGGCGCGGTGCAGCGGGAATGGCACGCTGTGCCGCGCAGAGGCCTTCAGCGGGTGGGGCAGGCGCCCACCCGCTGCTCGGTCAGGCCGCCAGTGGCAAGGGCAGCTCGGGCTGTTGCGGCACCGCGTAAGTCAATGGCGCCAGGGCGTTGTGAATGCGCGCGGCCTGTGCCTCGTTGAGCATCGAAAACAGGACCTTCTGGAATCGCGGCTCCATGACGCCGGAGACGATGTATTGCCAGCGATAGGCCTTGAGCACGGTGGCTTCGATCTGCGCGGCGCGCCCGGCGTCCGACGCCATGCCGGCGATGCGACAGAAGTAGTTCGCATCGGCCTTTGCCTGGGCCTGCAGGATGCCGTCGACCGCGCCGACCAGCGCGATCAGGTCCTCCACCGCAGCGTCGCGCTCGGCCTCGCTGAGCTTGGCGTTTTCCTTGACGAGTTCGATCTCGTCCAGGATGGCGTGCTGCGACTCTTCCTTCCAGTGGAAGAGGAAAACGTCCTTCCACAGCTCGGACAGGTTGTCCTGGGGCTCGATGCTGGCGCGGTAGTGGGCCTGGGTGAACAGCTCGATGTCGAGCGTGAGGGCCAGCACCGCCCAGGTGCTCTTGGACAGCACGGCCTGAGCCACGGCATTGGCTTCGGCGGTCTGCACGTAGCCGGGCGGCATGTCGGCAGCCATCATGGTTTCAAGCCGACGGAACAGTTCCTGGTGCTTGATCTCCTCGTCGGTCATGCGCACCAGGGCCTCCAGTGCCACCTGATCGCCCAGCCAGTGTTCGCGGCTGATCTCCAGCACCTTGGCGCCGATGAAGCGCTCCACCAGGCCAAAGATGTAGGCGTAGGTGCGCCCCTGTACCTGGCTGAGCAGGCGCTTGTCCGCAGGGCTCAGGAAGGGCAGTTCGTTGACCAGCGACAGGCCGCTGGGCAGGAAGTTTTTCGTGTAGTCGAAGCGGCGGCCACGGATCAGGTCGCGTTCAATTTCCCAGCGCACGCGCTTGGAGACTTCGATGACCTTGGCGTAGCGATCGCTGGAGGCAGAAACTTGGGTAGACATGGTGATTTCCTCGGGGGTTGATGCCTGCAGCACCGCGCCGCAAGGCAGGCCTTCACTGTGTCGGCCCGAGGTATTGGCCATGTGGCTGTTGTCGCCCGAATGGTTGCCGTCGTGTATCGCCATTCTTCATTTGTGCTGACAAGGCGCGCCAGGTAACGGCCCTGTTGCCGTTTTGTATTCGGCCATTCCCAGTCCCTGGCGACGATGTCAAAATGCGCCGCATGAACGCCCAGGCCAACCTGCTGATCGTGGACGACGATGCTTCCGTGCGCAGCATGCTCACCGAATACCTCGGCGGCCACGGCTACGCGGTGCGCCAGGCCGGTGACGGCAACAGCATGCGGCAGGCGATCGACGACGCACTGCCCGACCTGATCCTGCTCGACCTGCGCCTGCCCGGTGAAGACGGCCTGACGCTGGCGCGTTTTCTGCGCGAACGCTACGACGTGGGCATCATCATGGTCACCGCGTCCAGCGACATCGTGGACCGCGTGGTAGGCCTGGAAATGGGCGCCGACGACTACATCGCCAAGCCCTTTGATCCGCGCGAACTGCTGGCGCGCATCAAGAGCGTGATGCGCCGCATGCAGGCCCGCGAGTCGGCCCCGGCTGCGGCCACCCCGGAGCCCCAGACCGCCGCGGCCAATGGCCGTCAGCGCTTTGGCCGCTGCGAGATCGACATGGCCGCGCGGCGCATGTTCGACCTGGCGACCGAGGGACAGGAAGTGGCCATCACCGCCATGGAATACGACCTGATCAGGGTGTTTCTGGCCAACCCCAACCGCGTGCTCTCACGCGACCAGTTGCTGATGCACACCCGCAACCGCGAGTGGGAACCCTTCGACCGGTCGATCGACATCCGCATCGGCCGCCTGCGGCGCAAGGTGGAAGCAGACCCCGATGCCGAGCCTCGCAGCATCCGCACCGTGCGCAACGCGGGCTACATGTACGTACCCTGACGGTGACTTCAAATGACTGGGCCGTCGCAGCGCCGCTCCGTCACTTCATCGTTTCGCTCGGCGCCCGGCTCAGTTCGTTGTTCTGCGTGACCAGCACCTGCAGCATGCGCATGAACTCTCCGCGCTGGCGTTCGGTCAGGGGTGCCAGGATCTGCTCCTGCGCGCGCAGCATGGCAGGAATGGTTCCGGCCAGGGCCTGATCGCCTGCGCGGGTGAGGAACAGCTGACGGGCACGCCGATCTTCGGGCGAGGTTCGGCGTTCCAGCCAGCCCCTGGCCTCCAGCCGGTCGACCACGCCGCCCGTGGTGGACGTGTCCAGCGCGATGTTGCGCGCCAGCGTGCGCTGGTCGATGCCGGGCTGGTTGCTCACCACCTGCAGTGCCGCGTACTGCACGGGGGTGATGCCGCTGTCGCCTACCGACTGCAGAAAGATGCCGACCGAAATCTGGTGCAGCCGCCGGATCGCGTGACCGGGCTGCAGGTCGATATCAACAGGCGAAGCGGTGGATTTTTTCATGGCGAGAAAGGGCCTGGATTTCGACCGGATTTGGCGTTTCCGGATATTAGCACTACACTTATAATGAGTATGCTGACGATTTACCTTGTCAGATGCCGATCACTCACATCCGCGCAGAGGAGACAACCCATGAACGCAAGCCCTTCTGAACTTCCCGTGCTGGTGGCAGGCGGTGGCATTGGCGGCCTGGCAGCCGCGCTGGCCCTGGTGCGCCAGGGCTTCCATGTCCAGGTCTTTGAACAGGCACCCGAGATCGGCGAGATCGGTGCCGGCATCCAGCTCGGTCCCAACGCCTTTCATGCCTTCGATGCACTGGGGATTGGCGACAAGGCGCGGGGCCGCGCGGTCTACACCGACCACATGGTCATGCACGACGCGCTCGACGAGACCCTGGTGGGCAGGATCGAAACCGGTGAGGTCTTCCGCCAGCGTTTTGGCAACCCCTACGCAGTGATCCACCGGGCCGACATCCACGGCTCGCTGCTCGAAGGCGCGGTGGAGACCGGCCGTGTCGAGTTCTTCACCAACACCCGCATCGACAAGGTCGAGCAGGACGAGGCGAACAAGACCGTGACCGCCATCGACCAGAACGGTAAGCGCTGGACCGGGCAGGCGCTGATCGGCGCCGACGGTGGCAAGTCGGCGGTGCGCGCGCAGTACGTGAACGACCCGCCGCGCGTGACCGGCCATGTGGTCTACCGCGCGGTGGTCGAAAAGGCCGACTTCCCTGAAGACTTGCGCTGGAACGCCGCCAGTCTCTGGGCCGGCCCCAAATGCCACCTGGTGCACTACCCGCTGCGTGGTGGTGAACAATACAACGTGGTCGTGACCTTCCACAGCCGCCAGGCAGAGCAATGGGGTGTGACGGACGGCAGCAAGGAGGAAGTGGAGAGCTACTTCCAGGGCATCTGCCCCAAAGCCCGCCAATTGATTGAACTGCCCAAGACGTGGAAGCGCTGGGCAACGGCCGACCGGGAGCCGATCGACACCTGGGTGTTCGGCCGCGCCACCATCCTGGGCGACGCCGCGCACCCGACCACGCAGTACATGGCACAAGGTGCCTGCATGGCGATGGAAGATGCGGTCACGCTGGGCGAGGCATTGCGTGTGAGTGGCAACGACTGGAACACTGCCCTGCCGCTGTACCAGAAAAGCCGCGTCACCCGCACCGCACGCATCGTGCTCAGTGGCCGCGAAATGGGCCGCCTGTACCACGCCGTGGGTGTGGAACGGCTGGTGCGCAACAGCCTGTGGAAAGGCCGCAGCCAGGAACGGTTCTACGATGCCATGGAGTGGTTGTATGGCTGGAACGTCAACAACTGTCTGAGTCAATGACCCACCCCCGTCGCTTCGCTCCGCCCCTCAAGGGGCAACCCCAGCGGCCCGGCAAAGCCGGTTCCGCGGGGTTCGCTTGAAAAGTCATCTCGCTCGAACCACGCCTCATTCTGGAGACACCATGAACGATCTCGGAAAACTCGAAGACCTGCCGGCCGACTATGTGGCCGATCTGCGCGCGCTCAACCTGGTGCCGCTGTGGCCCAGCCTGCGTGCGGTGTTGCCCCCCAAGGTGCCCACGCGCGCAACCAGGGCCACGCATTGGCCCTACGCCTCGCTCAAGCCGTTGCTGCTCAAAGCCGGCGAGCTCACTCCGATCGAGAAGGCCGAGCGTCGCGTGCTGGTGCTGGCCAACCCCGGCCACGGCCTGGAAAACATGAAAGCCAGCCCGGCCATGTACCTCGGAATGCAGTTGCTGCTGCCCGGCGAGTGGGCACCCAGCCACCGCCACACCCCCAATGCGGTGCGCATGATCGTGGAAGGCGAAGGCGCCTACACCACGGTGGACGGCGAGAAATGCCCGATGAGCCGTGGCGACCTGATCCTCACGCCGACCGGCCTGTGGCACGAACACGGCCACGACGGCACCGACCCGGTGGTCTGGCTTGACGTGCTGGACCTGCCGCTGGTCTATTACATGGAGGCCAGCTACCACATCAACGGTGAGCGCCAGCAGGTCAAGCAGGGCAGCGGCGACCGCGCGTGGACCCGTGCCGGCGTGGCGCCCACCACCGTGTTCACCCGCAGCGACAAGCGCTACCCCATGCTGCGCTATCCCTGGGTCGACACGCGCGCCGCGCTGCTGGGCATGGCCGCCGACCAGCCCGATCTGGAATGCGTGCAGGTGACCTACGTGAACCCCGAAACCGGCGATGACGCCGAGAACATCCTGGGCTTCTACGCCTTGATGCTCAAGCCCGGCCAGACGCTGAAGCTGCCCGCGCGCTCACCCTCGTGCGTGTTTCACGCCATCGAAGGCCGCGCCGATGTGACGGTGGAAGGCGCCGACCAGACCTTCACGCTGGCCGAGGCCGACACCTGCTGCGCACCGGGCTATTCGCTCGTGACGCTGAAGAACCGATCGGCCGACCAGCCGGCCTTCATCTTCATGGCCGACGAGTCGCCGCTGCACCGCAAGCTGGGGGTTTACGAGGTCCGTTGACCACCCCCGCGCCGCGCGTTCCGCGCGTCACCCCCTCAATGGGGCAATACCAGCGGCCCGGCAAAGCCGGTTCCGCGGTATTCCTGGATTGAGACACGCGCTCCGAGCACATTTTTCGAATATTCAATATGACCCAATACCTCTTCACCCCTCCCGCCGTCCAGTCGTTGCCCATCCGGGGCAAGACAGAGCGCTTTCCCATCAACCGCATCTTCTGCGTAGGCCGCAACTACCACGCGCACGCAGTGGAAATGGGCCGTCCGGTCGACAAGAGCGTCGAACAGGCGTTCTATTTCACCAAGTCGCCCCAGACCCTGGTGGAAAGCGGCGCGACCGTGGCCTACCCGCCGCGCACCAGCAACTACCACTTCGAGATGGAACTGGTGCTGGCCATTGGAAAATCCGGCTTTCGCGTGAGCGAAGCCAGCGCCCACGAGCTGATCTATGGCTATGCAGCCGGCCTGGACATGACCCGGCGCGACCTGCAACTGGTGGCGCGCGACAAGGGCCGTCCGTGGGACACCGGCAAGGACATTGAAGAAGGTTCGGTGTGCTCCGAGATCGTGCCGATGGAAAGCGTGGTGGTGGACCATGGCGCCATCGCGCTGGAAGTCAACGGTGCCACCAAGCAGTCGTCCGACGTGAACAAGCTGATCTGGAACATCCGCGAAATCATCGCCGACCTGTCCACCTACTACCACCTGCAGCCCGGTGACCTGATCTACACCGGCACGCCCGAAGGTGTGGGCGCGGTGCTGCCGGGCGACAGGATCACTGGCCGCGTCGAAGGCGTGGCCGAGGTGGCGTTGCAAGTGGGCCCGGCGGAGTGAATGCCACCTGAGTCGGCGTCCACGGGCTGGCAACGGATGGCCTTTCTTTTCAACTCGGTGCCCTGACTCGCTGCCTGGTATGCCTCTATCTGAGGAAGCAGCACGGCACGCCGCGCCAGGCTTCCGGGCGGCCAATGGTCTTCCCGCGCTGCTCACTGCCGGCGCAATCACCTGTCGCTGCGCCCGCCAGCAGCCCCTGAAGCAGACCCCTGCTTTTTCTGCGCTACATTCCTGAAAAATTCTCAGGGGGTATCTGCATGACAACAACACACGCCTGCAGGGTCCGGGTGGGCGCGGCTTTGCTCGTGGCCGCGTTGGGCACAGGCTGCATGACCGCGGCCCACGTGGCCATGGAGGTGGAAAAGGCCTCGAACACACGCCAGCTCAACCAAAGCATCGCCGTGCTGCGCCAGCACATCACAACCCTGCAAGCCCAGGGCGACCCGCTGGGCGATTACTTTTATGCGCTGGCCAATTCGGATGGCTGGATCAGGGACGTGACCGAGCCGAAGGCCATCACCGAACTGTTCGAGCGCGCGGCGGCCAAAGGCTCGATGGACGCGAAGATTCTGCTGGCCTTGCAGGAAGCCATGGACGAGCCGGTGCCGGGCAAGCTGGACTATGGGCAAGGGCCAGGGGAGGATTTGGCACAGTGGGAGCGTGGTCTGGCGCGGTTGTTGCCCTTGGTGCAGCAGCAGTGCTATGCGCGAAGGCTGGTGGTGCAGGAGGGTAGACCTCAGGTGGCTAGCTACACCATCGCTTACAAGGTATGGCCCCGGTTCAGAAATGGCTACTACCATCACAATGCAGATGGCACACGAACGCTAGTCAAAGATGCCGAGCGCCAGAAGCTATGGGAGAACATAGACGATCAATGCCAAAGGCCCCGTGATCAATGGCTGGACATAGTCGCCAATAAGGGGTGAAGCATGGACACCATATTTCAGCTTGGTAGTTCAACACCCAATCCGCCAAATCGCCTTGATGCCCGCGTTGGCATGGCTCTGGCCTACTGGGCTTACCCACACACAAACACAGAAAAGGCTGAGAAAGTCGTGCGCTACCCGGACCCATGGGAACACGCCCAGCCCGGCAAGCACCTTCCAGCCTACTGGCCCCTCGCAGACATCGACGCCAACGGCCGTCTCAAAGCCGGAAGTCCCGAAGGCTGGAATACCCAGCACAACGCCAGCGGTAGACTGGAAAACCAGTTCAAGATCTCGATCAACGATCGAACCCACGAAATCACCTTCGACTTCAAAGGCTCCGACGCCTGGAGCAACTGGAAGTCCGACCTGGGCAACGCCGGTGCCAGCGAGTTCGCCAAGATCGAAGGCCAGGCGCAAGTGGCATTGGAAGCCTTGCAAAACGACGAGCGCTACAAAAACTACCGCTTCGCCACCACCGGGCACAGCCTGGGCGGCGGCATGGCGCAGAGCTTTGCGCTGCGCAACAACCTCGACGCCTACGTCTACAACAGCCTGCCCATTGCTCGCGATACGTTGCGGGGCGGCTACTTCCAAAGCGTGGGCGGCGCCGACGCGGCGCTGGCCCGCTACCAGGCTTCGGGGAGGCAGGTGCACGACGTGCGCACGCCCAACGACATCGCCACCTACGCCTATGAGGGCGTGATGCAGAACCAGTACCTGAGCCGCCACACCGGCGCCGGCCCCGCCCTGCTGCCTGGCGCGTCTGTTCCGGACCTGCTCAAGACCGTGTTGATGGCCAGCAAGGTCGGCACGCTGCCCGCCACCGCGCTCATGGGGCGCGACCACACCATGGGTGCGCTGGTGAATGCCCAGCACGGCCTGTCATTGAATTCGCAGGGCGCTTTCCGCATTCCCGAAGGCCATGGGGACTTTGCCAGCGTGCCGCCCCAGGTTCGCAAGCTGTTTGCCGAACTGAGCCATTCGCCCGTGGTGAAGGCGATCCAGACCGCCCGCCCGGACGACGTTTCACCCCATGAACGCTTCGTGATCACGCGCGAAGACGGCAGCCAGCAGCACATCGCGGTACACCAAGGTCGTGGCGACGTGGAGATCGACCACTACGACCAGGACGGCAGCCACACGCGGGTGGAGCTCAACGCGCGGCGCGGCCAGCCGGCTCGGGTCAGCGGGTTCGACGCACAGGGCCGGCCGGTGCGGGAGGAGTTGCTGGCATTGCAGACGCCCCGGCACAACGACCCGGCGCAAAACGCCCTGCTGGACAAGGCCCTGCGCGAAACCAGCGACGCACTGGCCCGCCAGGGTCTGAGCCCGGTGCAGGTGGGCCAGGTATGTGCCGCTGCGGTGGCACACTGCACACAACACGCCCGCCACGGCCGGCCTGAGGCGTTTCTGGTCAGCGGTGACGGTGAGGTGGTGGGCGTGATGCACGAGAACCACTACCTGAGTGAAATGCCGATTGCCCCTGCCCTGGAACAAGACGCAGCGGCGCACCTGGCGCAGGCCGCCCGTTCTCAGCATGTTCAAGCCCTGCATGCGCCCATAGATGGATCGGCTGACATTGAACCTGAAATGTCCCGGTGGAACGGACGGGCGCTGCACCCCTGACCGGGCTCCTGCCGAAAGATCGCGAACCCGTTCAGGCAGGGGCCACAGGCGTTCACTGAATCCATCGACCGCTTCGGAGTGAACCGGTCGATACACGCCGTGCCTTCAACTGGCCGGCGGCTCCAGCCCACGACGCTGCATCATGTCGGCGCTCATGGCGCGCAAGGCCTCTGCCGACAACCGGGCCTGGGCGGCCGGGTAGATCAGGCCGTCTTCATCGTCCAGGTGGTGGCGGTACAGGCCGGTGAAGTGCCCCAGCACTTCGGCCTGTGCCGGGGTGATGCCGGTCCAGCCTGCGGGGGGTGCTTCGGTGAGTGAAGCAAGCACTTCGCGCACCGCGAGCCAGGAGCGTTCCATCTCCCGATGATCGGCCTGCAGCTTCTGCACCATGGCCACCAGCACGGCGTCGCCCTGGGCCAGCAACGGTGGAAACACGTGACGCTCCTCGTCTTCGTGGTGCTGGGGTGCGGCCTGATCGAAGTAGCGCATCACGTCGCGCGCCGCCTGTGCCACGCTCTCGTCCCAGCCGTGCACCAGCAGCCGCTGCTGCAACCGCGCCAGCAGCTTGAGCATGCGCTCGACGCGCTCGTGGCAGGCGTCGAGCATCTCGAACGGCGCTTCAAAGCCAGCGCCCGGGGCGCGGTGGCCGGGCATGCTGATTTGCGTCAGTGGGATGGAGGTGGCCATGGCGGCGTGTCTCGGTTCTGGTCAGGTCTCAGTGCAGTTCCACCGCGTGGCCTTGCGCGTCGAACGGAATGCAGTTGTTCAGGTAGCCCTGGCGGATCGCTTCGACCATGGCGGTCAGGGCTTCGCCGGTTTCCTGGGCGCCGGGCGGCTGCTCAGATGTGCCCGACAGGGCGGCGGCAAACACCATGTGCCACGCTGGGCCCATGCCTTCGGCTTCTTTTTTCAACTGGGCGAACGACGCGAGTTCGTCGGGCGACTTGTCCACACACATCTGTGGCACCAGTGCGCCGCCTTCTCCGCGCTCGAAGCGTTCGCGTTCTTCGGCGGTGGCGTCGTCGGGCAGCTCGGCAGCAGCGAAAACAAACAGCAGGCGCTGCGGCGTGGGTTGGGTGCGGGCGGCCTGCAGCAGGTCGTCCAGGGTGGTGATGTTCATGGATTTCCTTGTAAGGATCAGAATTGAGAGGTGGGCGCATCGCCCAGTGTGCTGACAAAGTCGGCCACATCGGGTCGCACGCGTCCGGGCTTGACGGACAGCACCGTGCCGATGCTGACAAAACAGAGAGCGCGTTCGCGCTCGCGCAGACCGAACAGGCGCTTCAAACAACGGGACGACAAGGCCTTGCCGCTGGTGAGCGCCGAGCCGAACCCCAGGGCCGTGGCCATCAGCAACAGGTTCTGCACCGCGCAACCAGCCGAGACCACGCGCTCCAGCAGGTCCACCGCCGGGTCGCCACAGGCGCCGTCCACCACCAGCAGCAGCAACCAGGGTGCGCGCTGCGCCTTCTCTCGCGCCTGTTCGCACTGGTCGGTGGTGGCGTCAGGGTCGCGCTCGATCAGTGCTTCGGCAAACACCTCACCGAGCGCAGCACGGGCCGACATGGGCACCACCACGAAGCGCCAGGGCAGCAGCTGACCGTGATCGGGTGCGCTGGCCGCGGCTTCCAGAATGATCTGTTGCTGGGCCGCATCGGGCCCCGGTGTCCCCAGCCGTTTGGGCAGCACGGTGCGGCGCGAGCCAATCAACTCGGCGGCGAGGGTCGCAATACCGGCGTCTGTAGCAATGTCCAAAGATGCTTCGCCCTCACGTGGCGAACGCAGAAAGGAGGTTTTCAACATGGCCACAACTCCCTATCCAGGCCGACCGTCGCTGCGTGGGCGGCCATACCAGCCCGCCATGCGCAGGCCCCACACGGTGACCACGGTCGCCCACAGCAAGGCCGCCAGCCACATCAGTGCTGGCGGCGCTGCCTGGACCGAACCGGCAATGCGCAACACCGTGGCCAGTTGCAGGCCCCAGAACAGCGCCCACACCAGGTTGTCGGCCACCAGCGTGCGCCCGCTGTGCCCGCACGACACCCGGGTGACCATGGCCAGCAGGAGCGAGCCCAGACAACCCATGGTGAGCGCGTGCAGGGCACCCAGGCCCAGCACCGGCGTACCCTGCAAAAATGAAATCCATTGCGTGACCCCGGCCAGCACAAACGCCAGGCCCAGCCACACAAAACCCAGGTGCAGCATGGCCAGCAGCCGAACCTTCAGGCTTTGCACCAGCCCCCACACCACGCCCAGCCACAGCACCACCGCACCCGCAACCAGTTCCAGCGTGCCCAGGGTCAATCGCAGCGCCTGGCCCCAGGTGCCGTCGGGCCAGCCCAGCCACTGCCACCACACGGCCACCACCTCCATGCCCGCAGCGGCCAACAGCACCCACAACACCCAGAACGGGCGCCACGCGTGCACCATGGGCACCGCGCTGGATGTGAAAAACGGAATCATGCGGTGGGCCACCGCCACAAAGGTGGGCACGATGAATCCCCACAGCGCCGTGAGCACGGCCACCCGCGCCAGATCGATGGCCCCCCATGTCAGCGCGCCCGCCACGAGCGTGAGGCTGGCCACGCCCAGCGCTCCCGCCAGCGCCACCAGGCGCGCGTGCACGCGGTCGCTGAGCGTGCTGGCCTGCACCAGCGCCCAGAACCGGGCCACCACCCAGGCCAGACCCATCAGAGCCAGGCCGGCACCGGCCACCGCGATGTGTTCGCTCAGGTGAATGCCCGCGAGCCACACCAGCCAGCCTGCGGCCTGCCAGAGCAGCGGCGCCACCAGGCTGCGGGCATGCGGTGCGGCCACGCCGAGCCACTTGGGGCCGGCGGTGAACAGGAAGCCGGCAAAGAACAGCGGCAGGAAACCCCAGGTCATCACGGCCGCGTGCCCGAGCGAGGGCGACACGGCCAGTGGCAGTGCCAGCACCCCGGTGGCACGGTCCAGCAGCACCACCACCCACCAGAGCGCGGCGGTGCACAGCAGCAGCACGGCCAGTGAAAACCCGAGCCGGTGTGGCGCCAGCAACAGGTGCTGCACCCGCCAGCCCGCATCGGGCACACCGCGTTGCGGCGGCGCCCGATGAGGTGCTGGCGGGGCGGTGTTCACCCACAGCTCCCCATGTGGCCGCACTGCGTGCACATGTCACAGCCGTCCTTGCGGATCATGGCGTGTGCGCCGCATTCGGGGCACTTCTTGCCGGCCATCACGGGCATCTGGTTGGCGGCACTGGCGATCACCGGCTCGGTGGTCATGGCCGCCACGGCGGCAGAGGCGCGTCGCGCCAGGATGTTCTGCAGCGCGAACGCGATGGCCGCCACTTCGGAGTCGTGCCACATGGGCACATGCGTGCCGTCAGCCTTCTGGTAGGTGCCCAGGCGCACCGGGCCCCGGTCCCAGGCGACCTTGCGCATGTCACCCAAGGCGCGCTCCAGAAAACCGCCGCGCGCAGCCAGCGAAAGCATGCGCATGGTGGAGGTGATCCACTGCTGCGATTCGCCGCTCTGGCCCACGGGCATGAAGAATTCGATGGCCCGATCCACCATGCCGCCGCCCTCGGCAGCAGGCACCGGCAGGAACGACACCACGATGTACAGCGTCTTGTGGCCTTCCTGCGTCCAGTATTCGATCTTGTCGGCCACGGCGGGCAGCGCGCCTTTGGGCCGGCTCTCGATCACGGTGCGCATCGGGTCCACCGGCGCACTGGCGGCTGCCGCGATGGCAGACGCTGCGACCGCGTCGCCGGCGGTACTGCCGGTGTCGAGCACCGACCCCAGGATGCTGTTGGGCCGGTAAGTGGCCATGCCCTTCAGGTGCGCGCGCCAGGCCTTCTGGTACAGGTCCTTGAAATCATCGAACAGGTAATCGGCGGCCACGTTCACCGTCTTGGAAATGGCGGTGTCCACGAAGGGCTGCACCGCTTCCATCATGGCGATGTGTTCGCTGGCGGTCATGGCCAGCGCGTTCACGAAGTAGTCGGGCAGTTGCTCCACATCTCCGCCGAGCTCGCGGTACAGGCGCCAGGCGTGGTCTTCCACCGCGTATTCGCTGGTGCTGCCGTCGGCCTCGCGTTTCTTGCGCCGGTACATCCACGAGAACGGCGGCTCGATGCCGTTGGACGCGTTGTCCGCAAAGGCCAGGCTGACCGTGCCCGTGGGCGCAATGGAGAGCAGGTGGCTGTTGCGCAGACCGTGCTGGCGAATCTTTGCCTGCAGCGGCGCGGGCAGGCGGCTGGCGAAAGTGCCGGGGGCCAGGTAGCCCTCGGCCTCGAACTTGGGAAACACACCTTTTTCCTGACCCAGCGCCACCGAAGCCTCGTAGGCCGCGTCGCGCATGCGCTCGGCGATCTTCGCCGCCATGCCACGACCGTCCTCGCGGTCGTAACGCAGGCACAGCATGGCCAGCGCATTGCCCATGCCGGTGAAGCCCACGCCAATGCGTCGCTTGGCCGCTGATTCAGCGCGTTGCTGTTCCAGCGGCCAGAAGGTCACGTCGAGCACGTTGTCCAGCGCACGCACCTGCAAAGCCACGGCGTTCTCGAACGCATCAAAGTCGAACGAAGGCACGCCACCAAAACCGAACGGGTTGCGGATGAAGCGCGTCAGGATGATGGGACCGAGGTCGCAGCAGCCGTAGGGCGGAAGTGGCTGCTCACCGCATGGGTTGGTCGCCGAAATGGACTCGCAGTAGCGCAGGTTGTTGTCCTGCTGGATGTGGTCGAGGAACAGGATGCCGGGTTCGGCGAAGTCGTAGGCCGACTGCATCACTGTGTTCCAGAGTTCACGCGCGGCCACCGTCTGGTAGACCCACATGCCGTCGGCGCGCTGGTAGGCCCCTTTTTCAATCAAGGGCTTGCCGGGGCGGGCCTTGTGCACCAGTTCCCAGGGCTGGTCGCTGCCCAGGGATTCCATGAAGGCATCGGGCACGCCCACCGAGACATTGAAGTTGTTCCAGCGCCCGGGCGTGCGCTTGGCGGTGATGAAGTCCATCACGTCGGGGTGGTCGATGCGCAGCACGCCCATCTGGGCACCGCGGCGCGCGCCGGCGCTCTCCACGGTGGAGCAGCTCTGGTCGAACACGTTGATGTAGCTGCATGGGCCGGAGGCCATGGAATGCGTGCCCTTGACCTCGGCACCGCGGGGGCGGATGCGCGAGAAGTCGTAGCCCACACCGCCGCCGCGCCGCATGGTTTCGGCCGCTTCGCGCAGGGCCTCGTAGATGCCCGGAAAACCTTCTTCGTCCACACCCTGGATGGCGTCGCCCACCGGCTGCACGAAGCAGTTGATGAGCGTGGCCTGAATGGCAGTGCCCGCGGCGCTCATGATGCGACCGGCCCCGATGGCGCCAGCGTGCAGGTTGTCCAGGAAGCGCTGTTCCCATTCGGCGCGGTCGGCTTCTTTTTCCACCGAGGCGAGCGCCCGCGCCACACGGCGGTACAGGTCTTCGACGCCAGATTCACCGGGTTTGAGGTATTTTTCTGCCAGCACGTCCTGGCTGATCGGCTGTGTCTGGGTGAGGTCCTGCGGGCGCAAGGTGTTGTCTCTTTTCATGTGGCTCAAATCCTTGGTTCAATGGCCATGCAAAGTCGCGCGAAGTGCCTGGGTCCAGGGACATCGATGATCCAGCTTCGCCGGTCCAGGATGTCGACCCCCCCTCAGGGGGGTGGCGCCGAAGGCGACGCGGGGGGGGCCAACAAGCGCATCATCAGATCATGAACCGATCGGATCTGATTGCCAAACGGCAACCGACCAGCGCCCCGGAAGTAAAGGCCTTTGCCCACGTCGCCATCAAGGGCATGGCCCAGTTGCTGGTCGATACAGAACTGGCCCATTTCGGCCTGTCCGTCACGGAGCCCGCAATGCGCCAGGCAGTCAAATGCCATGTTGCAACGTTTCTTCACATGAGCCACGGCCTTGAGCTTGGGTTCGATACGCAGGTATTTGTCCAGCCAGGGCGTGCGCACGGCGCGCGCGGGCAAGCCGGCCACGCTGATGAACTCCACCATGTCTTCGGGCGTGGCTTCGGCCAGCACGCGCTTGAAGGCCGCGTCGGCGTCGGACTCAAGGGTCACGGCAAACGCGGTGCCCAACTGCACAGCCGAAGCACCCAAGGCCTGCAGGCGCAGGATGTCTTCCCGGCAGCTGATGCCACCGGCGGCGATCAGCGGAATTTCGCGCTCGATGCCGGCGGTCTGGAAAAAGGCTTGAACCTGCGGAATCACGTTTTCGAAGTCGAATCGCGGGTCCTGCAGATCGGCCACCTTGGCGGCCCCCAGATGCCCGCCCGCCAGGCGGGGATGCTCGATCACGATGGCATCGGGCAGGCGACCCTTCTTTTCCCATTTGCGCACCACCAGTTGCACGCCGCGCGCGTCTGACAGGATGGGAATGAGCGCGGTATTGGGATGGTCACGGGCGATATCGGGCAGATCCAGTGGCAGGCCGGCGCCCACCACCACCGCGTCGGCGCCGCTTTCCAGTGCCTGTCGTACGTATTGTTCGTAGGCGCTGAGCGCCTTCATGACGTTCACGGCAACGGCGCCCCGCCCCTGCGCGATGGCCTTGGCGCGACGGATCTCGCGGTCGAGCGCGGTGAGGTTGGCCGCATCGATGCGCTCGCGCGCGTCGGGCTCTTTTTCCAGGTCGGCGGTGCTGGCCCAGAGATCGGGGTGCAGGCGGCGCAGATCCACTGCCGAGACGGTCCCCAGACCGCCCAGCGAGGCCACCGCGCCGGCCAGGCCACCAGCGGATACGCCCACGCCCATGCCACCCTGGACCACCGGCAACAGCTCGCGCCCGCCCAGTCGCCAGGTTCTGAGGCCCGATGCGCTGGCCAGCCGGTGCAGCTCGGCAATCGGGGTGTCTTGATCAGGCGCCTGGGGCATCAGCAGGTCCGTCTGGGAAGAGTTGTCCATCATGTTCCACATAAGGTTGGTAGCTGTGGGAGGCTAACGAAGCGGGCGCGAACGCGCCTTGTTCTGTGTCAAACACATGGGCTTCACGGTGCTCGAGCGCGCCATGTATGCCAAGCAATGGGGTGGGTATCTCAGTTGCCGAAATCGACAGCGCCCAGGCTCCGGCAGTTGGTTGGCGTGGACCCCCACCCCAGCCCTCCTCCAGCCTGGGAGGGAGAGAAGACACGTTCGCCTGAGGGGAAGTCCGATCCCGATCCCGTGTTCGGGCCCCTTCTGCCGGTGCCGAGGAGCGCAGCAGCGGGCGGAAAAAGGGCCGTGCATGTCTGAGCTGAAGGCGAGTTTGCACGGACCTCGCCCGCTGTGAGCACCACAGGTTGCCCCGGAGCGCAGCGTAGGGGTCACCGGCAGCAGGGTCGCCTTTCTTTGGCCTACGTTTCTTTGGCGAAGCAAAGAAAGGTAGGTCGGCCGCCGGGCCGAGACCCGGCCACACCAGCTTCCGGAGTGGCATGCCCCCACGCTCCACAGCTGGCGCGGGTCGCAGCTCCCCGAGGGGGCTGACCTTGCTTTGGGCGACCCTGCGCTGCGGTCGACCAATGCGCGGAGAGACCCCTCACCCAAACCCTCTCCCCAAAGGGGCGAGGGAGTGAAGGCACGCTCTCCGACGGAGGTCGCACCCAGCGCCGGGGGGGAGTGCTCCACTACTGCACCAACGGCGTGCTCGCCCCTTCAATGTCCACGCCTTCAACAACTGCCTCCCCCACCAGCAACTGCATGTACTGGCGCAAGGCCGTGCTGCGCGACTGCAGCGCCAGCTGCGCACGGATGCGGTCCTGAAGTTCTTCGAACGATGGCAGCGTGCCCTTGCGCCGACCCAGCACCTCGATGATGTGCAAGCCATGGCGCGTGTGGACGAGTCGGGGATGTACACCCATGCCCCATCTGGAATCGGTCTGGTAGAACAGCTCGTTGGCCAGTTCGGGCGCGCAGTCTTCAGGCGTGAGCCAGCCCAGATCGCCGCCATCCTGGCTGGACGGACAATTGGAGAGCTCCGTGGCCAGCTGCTCGAAACGTCCGACTGGTACATCCTTGCGCGAGAGTTCGAGCAGGGCAGTCTCTGCACGCTGCGAAAGTGCGTGCACGTTCACACCCGGTGTCACTGCGAACAGGATGTGGCGCACATGCAGCGCCTGTCCGACGATCCAGCGGCTCTTGTGGGCATCAAAGTGCCTGCGGCATTCCGCTTCGTCTGGCTCAGGCGACACCACCGCCTCGTCCAGCATACTTTCAATGACGGCCCGTTGTGTTTCATCCAGTTCGGGCGCCACCAAGCCGGTGTGGCGCGGGAACAGGCCGGCCTTCACCGCCTGCTGGCGCAGCAGTTCGGTGTGGGCCCGCTCCAGCAGGGTGCCGGCATCGAGCGGTTCACCGGGTTCGTGCAGGGCAATGCCGTTGATGGTGGCGACCTGGGGCTGGGCGGCGCCTGCGCAGGCGCAGTTGCCGCTGCCACAGCCGACGGTGGTTGCTGCGTTCATGTGGCTTTCCTTGGGTTCATCGTGGTGCGTGGGACTTGGGGTCTGACCGGGTGGCTGGCAAGCCAAGCTTGCGGCTGCGCACCACCTGGTAAGGCCGGAAGAAGTAGGCCAGCGTGCCGAAGCCGCTCCACACATGCACCAGTCTCGAGAACGGGAACAGCAGGAAGATGGTCATGCCCAGCACCAGGTGCACTTTGTACGGCCACTCCAGCATCACCAGACCAGCCGCGTCGGGACGGAAAGTGACGATGCGCTGCGCCCAGTCGGCCAGCACCAGCATGGCACTGCCATCGGTATGTGCGTACGAATATGGCAGCGTGATCAGCCCCAGCACCAGTTGCACCCACAGAATGACCAGGATGAACAAGTCGGTGCGGTGGCTGGTGAGGCGGATGCGCGGATCAAAGATGCGTCGGTGCAGCAACAGCGACAGCCCCACGAAACAGATCAGACCAGCGGTGCCGCCCGCATAGATGGCCAGCCGCTGCTTGACCGACGCACTCATGAACCCTTCGTAGAAAAAGTGTGGCGTGAGCAAGCCCACCGCGTGGCCGAAGAACAGGAACAGGATGCCGATGTGGAACAGGTTGCTGCCCCAGCGAAGCTGCCCCTTTCGCAGCAGCTGCGACGAGTCGCTTTTCCACGTGTACTGATCGCGGTCGAACCGCGCCAGGCTGCCCATCAGGAACACAGACAGGCACACATACGGGTAGACGTTGAAGAAGAAGTTGTGCAGCGTGTTCATGCCTGCGCTCCTGTGGAGGTGGGGGTGGAAGATGCGTGGGATGAGGGGCGGACGAACCGGATGGGTTGCGGCGCGCCGGGTTTGGCCTGGCCTTCGGTGGAACAACCACCGAACACCGCCGGCTCGGCCCAGCTTTCGTCGATTTCGGGCTCCGGGGCCACGGCCACCGCTTCGGCTTTTTCACCAGCCAGTTCCAGCACGGCGGCGAGCACGCTGGCATAAGGGCTTTGCCGACCGAGCAGCGCGCTGAAGATCACGCGCACGATGTGTGCGATCTCGCCCAGAAACTCTCGCGCCTGGGGAGGCGGCTGGGTGGAAGCGAATTCCAGCACCACCGAGAGGTGGTCCGGCAGTTCGGCAGGGCCGAGGTACAGCCCACCTTTTTCGTAGGTCTGGATCAGGTCGATCATCGCCGGGCCGCGGTCGCGCGAGTCGCCGTGCACATGCTCGAACAAATGCAGCGCGGTGCGCCGGCCGCGGTCGAACAGCTCGACGTAGTCGGACTCCACGTCCAGCGCTGGCCGCGTGCCCAGTTGTTTGAGCAACGCATCCAGCTCGGTCAGCCGCGCAGCAGGCAACGCCGCTTCGGCCTGCAAGGCCTGCTGCATCTCGCCGGTGTGGGCACGGAATTCGGAATCGGGGTACCGCAGCAGGTGCGCCAGCACGCGCAGCGTGAGGCGAGCCTGTGGGGGTGAAGCAGAAAACAGATTCATGACATCAAATCCTTCAATCGATCAACGGGGCGCTGGCTCGCCTGGGTTCCTGTCCAGAAACGCCGCGGAACCGGCTTTCCCGGGCCGCCAGCGTTGCCCCCTTGGGGGTCGCGCGAAGCGCGGCGGGGGTGGGCCATCTCATGCCCCCAGCTTGATGGGGATGGTTCGCTTCTTCTCGCTGCCGAACAGGCTGGTTTCGGTCTCGCCTTCAGAACAACCGTTGCCGAACGTGAAGCCACAACCACCCTTGACGTTGAACGTGTTCTCGGCGTACTCGCGATGCGTGGTGGGAATCACGAAGCGGTCTTCGTAGTTGGCGATCGCCATGTAGCGGTACATCTCCTCCACCTCGCGGGAACTCATGCCCACCTGGTCAAGCACGTCCTGATTGATCAATCCGTCCACGTGTTTGGTGCGCTGGTAAGCACGCATGGCCAGCATGCGTTCCAGTGCGCGCACCACGGGCCCGGTGTCGCCCGCAGTGAGCAGGTTGGCCAGGTACTTCACCGGAATGCGCAGCTGCGACACGTCGGGAATCTCGCCGTTGCTGCCCAGCATGCCGGCGTTGGCCACTGCGGTGATGGGCGACAGAGGCGGCACGTACCAGACCATGGGCAGGGTGCGGTATTCGGGGTGCAGCGGCAGCGCCACTTTCCATTCCACTGCCATCTTGTAGACCGGGCTCTGACGGGCCGCGGCCATCCAGGCGTCAGGGATGCCGTCGATGCGCGCCTGCTCGATCACCTTGGGGTCGTTCGGGTCCAGGAACAGGTCGAGCTGGGCCTGGTACAAGTCGATCTCATTGGGTGTGCTGGCGGCTTCCAGGATGCGGTCGGCGTCGTACAGCAGAACACCGAGGTAGCGGATACGACCCACGCAGGTCTCCGAGCACACCGTGGGCTGCCCGGCTTCAATGCGCGGATAGCAGAAGATGCACTTCTCGGCCTTGCCGCTTTTCCAGTTGTAGTAGATCTTCTTGTAGGGGCAGCCGCTCACGCACATGCGCCAGCCGCGGCACTTGTCCTGGTCGATCAGCACGATGCCGTCTTCCTCGCGCTTGTAGATCGAGCCCGATGGACACGAGGCCACACACGCCGGGTTCAGGCAGTGCTCGCACAGGCGCGGCAGGTACATCATGAAGGTGTTTTCGAACTGACCCATCATGTCTTTCTGGGTCTGCTCGAAACCGTCGAGGTTCGCGTCCTTGCTGCGTTTGGCAAATTCACCTCCCAGGATCTCTTCCCAGTTCGGCCCCCACTCGATTTTTTCCATGCGCTTGCCGGTGATGAGCGAACGCGGACGCGCGGTGGGCGCGTGTTTCATCTCGGGCGCTGACTGGAGGTGGTCGTAGTCGAAAGTGAAGGGCTCGTAGTAGTCGTCGATCTGCGGCAGGTTGGGGTTGCTGAAGATCTTCATCAGCAGCGACCACTTGCCACCCTGCTTGGGCACGATGGAACCATCGGCCTTGCGGATCCAGCCACCGTTCCACTTGTCCTGGTTTTCCCACTCCTTGGGGTAGCCGATGCCGGGCTTGGTTTCCACGTTGTTGAACCAGGCATATTCGACACCGGGACGGCTGGTCCAGACGTTCTTGCAGGTGACCGAACAGGTGTGGCAGCCGATGCACTTGTCCAGGTTGAGCACCATGCCGATTTGTGCGCGTATTTTCATGATGTGTTGTCCTTGTTCAGCCGACGGTCCGGTGCGAAGGGTTTGATCCAGTGAACACCGTGGAACCGCCCTTCGACAAGCTCAGGACGGGCCACTGGTGTTGCCCCCTTGAGGGGGTGACGCGCTGCAAGCGCAGCGCAGGGGTGGGCAACAAGCTCATGGGTTCTCGCCTTCGGACTGGTAGGCGCGGATGAGGTGATCGTCCGCCGGGGTGTCGAGCCAGTCGACCTTGTCCATCTTGCGCACCACCACGAATTCGTCGCGGTTGGTGCCGATGGTTCCGTAGTAGTTGAAGCCGTAGCTGAGCTGCGCGTAGCCGCCGATCATGTGGGTGGGCTTGAGCACGATGCGGGTCACCGAGTTGTGGATGCCGCCGCGCACGCCGGTGATCTCGCTGCCGGGGGTGTTGATGATCTTTTCCTGCGAGTGGTACATCATCACCATGCCGGGGTTCACGCGCTGGCTCACCACTGCGCGGGCCGATACGGCGCCGTTGATGTTGAACAGCTCGACCCAGTCGTTGTCTTCAATGTCCGCTGCCTTGGCGTCTTCCTCGCTCAGCCACACCACGGTGCCACCGCGGTTGAGCGTGAGCATCATCAGGTTGTCGCTGTAGGTGGAGTGGATGCCCCACTTCTGGTGCGGCGTGATGAAGTTCAGCTGGATCTCTTTGTTGCCATTGGGCTTGATGTTGTGGATGCCCTCGGTGGTCTTGAGGTCCACCGGCGGGCGGTAGCTGCCAAAGCCCTCGCCGAAAGCGATCATCCAGGGGTGGTCCTGGTAGAACTGCTGGCGGCCGGTGAGCGTGCGCCACGGGATGTATTCGTGCACGTTGGTGTAGCCGGCGTTGTAGCTCACCGTCTCAGACTCGATGCCGCTCCAGGTGGGCGAGCTGATGATCTTGCGCGGTTGCGCCTGAATGTCGCGGAAGCGGATCTTTTCGTCCTCGCGGTACAGGGCCAGGTGGGTGTGGTCGCGACCGGTCTGCTTGCCCAGCGCTTCCCAGGCCTTCACGGCCACGTGGCCATTCGTCTCGGGTGCCAGCTGCAGGATCACTTCGCAGGCGTCGATGTCGGTGACGATGCGCGGCATGCCTTGCGACACGCCCTCGTCCAGCGTCTTGCCGTTGAGCTGACCCAGCTGTTCCACCTCGGTGCCGGTCTTCCAGCCGATACCCTTGCCGCCGTTGCCCAGCTTGTCGAGCAGTGGGCCCAGGGCGGTGAAGCGTTTGAAGGTGTTGGGATAATCGCGTTCCACCACGGTGATCTGCGGCGCGGTCTTGCCAGGGATCAGTTCGCAGTGGCCCTTCTTCCATTCCTTCACTTCAAACGCCTGCGCCATTTCACCGGGGGTGTCGTGCATGATGGGCGTGAGCACCACCTCTTTTTCCACACCCAGGTGGCCCACGCAGACCTCGCTGAAGGTCTTGGCGAAACCCTTGTAGATCTCCCAGTCAGATCTGGATTCCCACACCGGGTCCACCGCTGCGCTCAGCGGGTGGATGAAGGGGTGCATGTCGCTGGTGTTGAGATCGTTCTTCTCGTACCAGCTGGCGGTGGGCAGCACGATGTCTGAATACAGACAGGTGGTGCTCATGCGGAAGTCGAGCGTGACCAGCAGGTCCAGCTTGCCCTGGGGGGCATTGGCGTGCCACTTGACTTCGGCCGGCTTGGCGTCGTCCTTGCCCAGGTCTTTGCCCTGCACGCCGTTTTCGGTGCCCAACAAGTGCTTGCAGAAATACTCGTGGCCCTTGCCACTGGAGCCCAGCAGGTTGGAGCGCCACACGAACATGTTGCGTGGCCAGTTCTGCGGCGCGTCCGGGTCTTCGCAGCTCATCTCCAGCGTGCCGTCCTTGAGGGCCTTGACCGCATAGTCCCTGGGGTCCATGCCGGCGGCGGTGGCATCGCGCACCACCTGCATCGGGTTGGTCTTGAGCTGTGGCGCGCTGGGCAACCAGCCCATGCGTTCGGCGCGCACGTTGAAGTCGATCATGCTGCCGCTGAAGGCGGCCTTGTCGGCTTCGCTGAGGGTGGGCGAGACGATCTCTTCCATGCCGAGCTTTTCGTAGCGCCACTGGTCGGTGTGGGCGTAGAAGAAGCTGGTGCTGTTCTGCTGGCGCGGCGGACGCACCCAGTCGGTGGCAAAGGCCAGCGGCACCCAGCCGGTTTGCGGGCGCAGCTTTTCCTGACCCACGTAATGCGCCCAGCCACCACCGCTCTGGCCAATGCAGCCGCACATCATCAGCAGGTTGATGACGCCGCGGTAGTTCATGTCGGCGTGGTACCAGTGGTTCATGGCCGCGCCGATGATCACCATCGATTTGCCATGCGTCTTGTCGGCGTTGTCGGCAAACTGGCGCGCCACGGTGATGACCTGCTCGCGCGGCACGCCGGTGATGCTCTCCTGCCAGGCGGGGGTGTAAGCGGCGTTGTCGTTGAAGTCCTTGGCGCCTGAGCCCAGCCCCCGGTCGATGCCGTACTGCGCCACCTGCAGGTCGAACACGGTGGCGACCATGGCGTAGCGCTCGTCGCCGGCCTTGCCCAGGCGCAGACGCACCGCCGGCACCCTGGCGTGGTTGATGGCGCCGTTCTGCGCGTTGGCGGTGAAGTGCGGCGTGGCGTTGCCACCGAAGTAGGGGAAGCCCACGTCCACCACCTGGTGGTCCTGCTCACCGTCTTCGATGACCGAGAGCTTGAGTTTCACGTCGGTGTTGCCGCGTGCCTCCTTGGCTTCGAGGTTCCACTTGCCTTCGTCTTCGCGGCCTGCTTCGCCCCAGCGGAACCCGATGGAACCATTGGGCAGCACCGCCTTGCCCTCGGTATCGAACGCCACCGTCTTCCATTCGGGGTTGCTCTTCTGGCCCAGCTGACCGTTGAAGTCGCTGGCGCGCAGGTAGCGGTCGGGCACCATGCTCACCGTGCCGTCGGGCAGGGTGTGTTCCTTCAACATCACCAGCAGCGGCAGGTCGGTGTAGCGACGCGCGTAGTCGTCAAAGTAGCTGGACCGCGCTTTGCCGCCATCGGGGAAGTAAAACTCCTTCAGCGCCACGTGTCCCATGGCCATGGCCAGTGCAGCATCGGTACCCTGCTTGGGGTGCATCCAGATGTCGGACAGCTTGGCCACTTCCGAATAGTCGGGCGTGACCGCCACGGTCTTGCAACCCTTGTAGCGCACCTCGGTGAAGAAGTGGGCGTCTGGCGTGCGGGTCTGGGGCACGTTGGAACCCCAGGCGATGATGAAGCTGCTGTTGTACCAGTCGGCGGACTCGGGCACATCGGTCTGCTCGCCCCACACCTGCGGGCTGGCCGGGGGCAGGTCGCAGTACCAGTCGTAGAAGCTCATGCACACGCCGCCAATCAGGGAAAGGTAGCGCGAGCCAGCGGCATAACTCACCATGCTCATGGCGGGAATGGGCGAGAAGCCGATGATGCGGTCGGGCCCATGCTGCTTGATGGTGTAGACGTTGGCTGCAGCGATCAGCTGGTTGACCTCGTCCCAGGAACTGCGCACAAAGCCCCCCATGCCACGCACCTGCTGGTAATCGCGGCGGGCGTCGGCGTCTTGCTGAATGAGGGCCCAGGCGTCCACCGGGCTCTTGCTCACCTTCAGTGCGGCACGCCAGCGCTCCAGCAGGCGCCCGCGCACCATGGGGTACTTCACGCGGTTGGCGGAATACAGGTACCAGCTGTAGGAAGCGCCCCGCGCGCAGCCACGCGGCTCGTGGTTGGGCATGTCCCAGCGGGTGCGGGGGTAGTCGGTCTGCTGGGTTTCCCAGGTGACGATGCCGCCCTTCACGTAGATCTTCCAGCTGCAGCTGCCGGTGCAGTTCACGCCGTGCGTGCTGCGCACGATCTTGTCGTGCGCCCAGCGGTTGCGGTAGCCGTCTTCCCAGGTGCGGTCTTCGTTGGTGGTGAGACCGTGGTTGCCCGAGAAGGCTTCCTTGGGCAGGCTGAAGTGGGTGAGTCGGTCGAGGAAATGGCTCATGTGGGGTCTCCGGAGATTGGGCGACGTTTCATGTCAGTGAGGCGTGGCGAAGGATCAGGTCGGCATCGATGGAAGGGATGTGGGTCCAGGGACACCGAGGAGCCGCCCTTCGACAAGCTCAGGACGGGCCTCTGGTGTCGCCCCACTCCCAGGGGGGTGGCGCCGAAGGCGACGCGGGGGGTAGTCATCCACCTATGGGTTCTTGATTTCGGAACCAGCGCGCAGGTAGAACCACCAGTTCAGCACCAGGCACACCGCGTAGAAGATGGCGAAGCCATACATGGCGTATTCGGGTGTGCCGGCCTTGATCTGCTGTCCGATCACCACCGGTGCGATGAAGGAGCCGTAGGCGCCAATGGCCGAAGTCCAGCCCAGCACGGGGCCGGCTTGCTGGCGGTCAAAGATGACGCCGATGGTGCGGAAGGTGGACCCGTTGCCAATGCCGCTGGCGGCAAACAGCACGATGAACAACACCATGAAGATCAGGAAATAGTCTTCCGGCGTGGCCGACTTGTAGGCCAGCAGCATCACGTAGCCCACCGCAGCAGAAGCGAACACCATCACGGCCGAGATCACCTGGGTCACGATGGAGCCGCCGAGCTTGTCGGAGATCCAGCCGCCCAGGGGACGGATCAGTGCGCCCACCAGAGGGCCGATCCAGGCGTAGGTCAGTGCTGAGGGTGCGTTCGGGTTCTTCAGCGTGTGGGTCATCAGGCCCGTGGCCGGATCGATCACGTGCTGAAAACCGAAGATCACGGTGATGGACAACGGCAGCGCCATCGAGAAGCCGATGAAGGAGCCGAAGGTCACCACGTACAGCGCGGTCATCGACCAGGTGTGCTTGTTGCTGAAGATGGCGTACTGCTTGCCGATGTTGGCCTTCATCTCACCGAAGGCCGCCAGCTTCATCACCACCACGGTCACCACCACGATCAGCGGCAATGCCACCCACATGTTGAGCAGGCCCAGGCCGGTGGGCGCAGGCAGATAGAGGTACAGGCCAATCAAGCCGATGACGCTGGTGAGCACCCACAGGTAAATGATCTTGCCGAAAGCGGCCAGGGTGCCGCCGTAGTTGGGCGACAGGGGCATCAGGTTGTTCATGCCGAACCACGCGGCGATGACCAGCGGCACCAGAATGGCCGCCCAGATGAAGCCGGCGTTCTGGATCCAGGTTTCGGTGCCGGCGGTGATCTTGCCCAGAATCCAGCCCGAGTCCTTGATCAGCGTCATCGACTCACCCGCGAAGGTACCGAACACCGCGGCCGTCATGGCCAGGGGAATCAGCACCTGCATGGTGGTCACGCCGAAGTTGCCCAGGCCGGCGTTCATGCCCAGCGCCATGCCTTGCTGGTTCTTGGGGTAGAAGCCGGTGATGTTGGACATGGAGCAGGCGAAGTTGCCGCCGCCAATGCCCGAGAGAAATGCGCAGAGCTGGAACACCCACAGCGGGGTGGACTTGTCTTGCAGTGCGAAGCCGGTGATCACCGCCGGAATGATCAGCAGCGCACTGGTCAGGAAGATGGTGTTGCGCCCGCCAGAGAGCCGGATGAAGAACGAGGCCGGGATGCGGAATGTCGCCCCCATGAGACCGGCGATGGCGGTGAGCGTGAAGAGCTCGGCCGGTGCAAACGGGAAGCCCAGGTTGAGCATCTGCACGGTGATGATGCCCCACATCAACCAGACGGCGAAGCCGACCAGCAGGTTGGGAATGGAGATCCAGAGGTTGCGGGTGGCAATGGCTTTGCCCTTGGCAGCCCAGAAGGTGGCATCTTCAGGTCGCCAGTCGACGATATCGGCGCCCGAATAGGTCTGGATTTGCGCGCTGGCCGCACCAGCTGGTGTGGGGCGCGTGTTCGTGGTGCTCATGACAGGGACTCCTGTGGGGGAAAAAGTGCCTTCGCCAGACGATGGTCACTGGTTGTGCAGCAATGGGTTTTTGTGCTGCAACCAGCGTGTGCGGCGCCTGACGTGGTGTGACCATGACTGTGCGTCGGCCCAGCCCGGGCGAACATCCCTCTGAGGGACGCAATGGCACATCTGAAAGACCGATGGCCCCACACCTGGTCATCGTTCAAAAGGACTACGCGCCTTTGCAGCAGGAATGGCCGCTGTTCAACGTGCAAAGAAAAAGGCCGTGATGATCACGGCCTTTTGAGAGCGTTGACAAGGCGATCAGACTTGCTTGGGTGCCAGACCATCCTGCCGCGCACGCGCCAGGATGGCACGCAGGTCATCCAGGTCTTTGAAGCGCGCGGTGAGCGTCAAGCCTTCGCCCTTTTCAGCCAGCTCCACCCGGCCGCTGCCGGCGAACAGGCGAGCGATCTCCGCTTCCGTATCGCGCTTCTGCTGGACCTCCTGGGCAATCGCGTGGTCCACCGACGAGATGATGTATTCGTCGCCGAATCCGCCCTCTGGCTCCTTCAGCCAGGCCACGCAGACCACCCAGCTCAGGAAGGCGCCGCCGGCAATCACGAAGAAGAACTGCGACGGCGTGACGTACATGAACAGGAACAGGTAGAACACCGCACCCACGTTGCCGTAGGCTCCGGCCATGCCCGAAATCTGGCCGGTGAGGCGGCGCTTGATGGACGGGATGATGCCGAAGGTGGCGCCTTCGGCGCCTTGCACAAAGAACGAGCACCCGATGGTGATGGCCACGGCGATGATCAGCGGCCAGTTGCTGTTGAGCATGCCCATGAGCGCAAAGCCGATGGCAATGCCCAGCATGTAGGACAGCATCACAAAGCGCCGGTTACCGAAGCGGTCCGACACCAGGCCGCCCATGGGCCGCGCAAACAGGTTCACAAAAGCAAAGGAAGCTGCGATCAGGCCAGCCATGGCCGCCGACAGGCCCCAGGTCTCTTCAAAGAACATGGGCAGCATCGACACCACCGCCAGTTCGGCACCGAAGTTGGCGAAGTAGGTGGTGTTGAGGGCCGCGACCGACTTGAACGGATAGCGGTCGTCCTTGGGTACGCCCTTTTTCAGGATGGGCAGATTGACCCGCAACACCTGCACCAGCTGATACACGATGACAAACCCGATGGACGCGTAGCAGATCCAGGCGGTGATGTCGTCGATGAAGCCGGTGTTCTGCACGCGCCACACCAGGATGGCCAGGATGCCGATCATGGGCAGGGTGAAGAGCAGCAGCAGGATCAGGTCGCGGTAGCTTGACACCTCCAGCGCAGCCGCCTTGCGGGGCTTTTTGTGGGTGTCCTTGGTGGGTCCGTCGGTGATGGCGAACCAGTAGAAGACGCCGTAGAGACCCATGAACACACCTGAGGTGGCCACAGCCCAGCGCCAGCCGTCGTCGCCGCCGAACATGGTGAGCGCGATGGTGGGCAAGGTCATGGCCGCGGCAGCCGAACCGAAGTTGCCCCACCCAGCGTAGAAGCCTTCCGCGAAGCCGATGTCGCGCGGCTTGAACCACAGCGCCGTCATGTGGATACCGACAACAAAACTCGCGCCCACCGAACTCAGCACCAGGCGCGAAATGAACAGCTGTTCCTTGGAGGTACCAAAGGCAAAGAACAGCGTGGGCACCGCCATGGTGACCATCAGCACCGAGAACACGCGGCGGGGACCAAAACGGTCCAGCGCCATGCCCACCAGGATGCGGGCCGGGATGGTGAGCGCCACGTTGGCAATGGCAAAGAGCCGCAGGTCGTCCCGGGTCAGCCAGTTGGCCGACTTGAGAATGGACGACGCCAGCGGCGCCATGTTGAACCAGACGTAGAAGCAGATGAAGAACGCGATCCAGGTGAGGTGGAGCGCCTTGATTTCCCGGTTCCTGAACCGGAAGATGTCACTGACTTGCATGATGAAACCTCGTTATTCCAGAGCTTGACCGCTCACTCGCCATGGGTGGGGACGATGAGCAGCGGACACATGACGCGGCGCGCCAGAAAGGCACTGACCGAGCCGAATGTCATGTGGTCAAACTCCTCCACGAGGGCATCGAGCCTGCGGGTGATGAAGTTGCCGTCAGGCTTGTAGGAATGGCGCGCCAGCACCAGCACATCGGGCCGACGCTCTTCGGTTGCGCGCAGGATCATCTTGCGGGCGTCGCCTTCGGCGAACAACACCTTGGCCGGGAATCCGGCCGCAGACAGTTCGGCAGCGGCCGCTTCGGCCCCGGCTTTCTGCTCCCGGTACTGCGCTTCGAACATTTCGTCGCCCGCGCTGGTGGTGCTGCCGGGCTCCTCGATGACGGAGATGAGGGTGACGGTGGGCAGTTCGTGGGCAAAGATCCGCTTCACGGTGTCCAGGGCGATTCGCGCATTGCGGGAATGGTCGTAAGCCAGCATGACTTCCATTTTTTTTCTCCAGTTGATCCGGTCGACAAGCCTGTGTCGAAACCCGACCACACCCACGAGGGCGAGGCCTGCCGGCAGACGACACAGGGTCTGCGAACAATGGCCCTATACGGACCAGGGTGACCCGGCAACTGTGCGAGGTTCAGCGCTGAATGAACATCCTTCTTTGGCACGCGGCCACAATCCAGATGGACGATGGCGGTCTGGCGGCTGTGCGCCGAAGGAACTATTGAGGCGGAGGTGGGCTGTGCTGACCCGGACGCTCACAGCCCGCGTGTGGCAGCGTGCACTGCGTCTGCTGGCGTCAGGCGCGCAGGTCCTGCCGTACGGCGAACACCGCCGCCTGCACGCGCGAGGTGAGGTTGAGCTTGCGCAGGATGTGCTGCACGTGGATCTTGACCGTGGTCTCGGCAATATCGAGTTCGCGCGCGATCAGCTTGTTGCTGTCGCCACGCGCAATCAGCGCGAGGATCTCGCGTTCACGGGCCGACAACTGCGCCATTCCGTCCGCCTTGCCCAGGCCTGGTTCCTCAAGAGGGGCCGGTGCCGTGTTGGGCACCTCACCCGCAGCGGCCGGCGCCGAGTGGGTGCGAAATGCCTTGAACAGCTTGGCCATCATCTCGGGACTGATCACCGACTCGCCATCGAGCACTTTGACGATGGCATCACCGAGCTGATCGGACTCCACGGTCTTGAGCAGGTAGCCGTCGGCGCCCGCTTGCAGGGCGGCAGCGAGGTCGTCCTCGTTTTCACTCACGGTGAGCATGAGGATGCGCATGCTGGGCACGGCTTCCTTCAGCCCGCGGATCGCGTCCACACCACGCACGCCAGGGAGGTGGTTGTCGAGCAGGGTCACGTCGGGGCGGTGTTGCTCCACACTGCGCAGAGCCTCGCCGGCATCTGCGGCTTCTGCCACCACTTCAAAACGATCGTCCTGCAACAGGAGGGCGCGCAAACCGCGCCGGAACAGGGTGTGATCGTCGACCAGCAACAGCTGAATGCGGGCCGGGTTGGACTGCGTCATAGGGAGGTCTGCGCTCGGTTATCGGCAAAAGCAGGCGCGGCGGCCGGCAGGTCAAGGCCCACTGTGCCCACACCATTGGCGGTCACCGGGTAGGGGGGAAGGGTCAGGGTCACGGCAGTGCCCTGGCCAGGGGCGGACACCACCTTGACGTGAGCGCCAATGCGCTCGGCACGTTCTCGCATGATCTTCATGCCCACATGGGTCGGTCCGTGCGCATGCGACACGTCGAAGCCCGTGCCATTGTCGCGCACGGTGAAGCGCCAGCGCGCACTCTTCACCACCTCCAGGCTGACGTGGGTGGCTCCGGCGTGTTTGCGCACATTGGACAGGGCTTCCTGCAGCACATGAAGCACCTGTACCTGCACGTCGGGTGGCAAGGGCAGGCCCTGTCCGTCCACCTCAAGGCGCGTGGGCAGGCCTGTCTGATGCTGGAATTTCTGCAGTGTCTCCTGCAGTGCGGCCTCGATGTCGTCGGTGTTGGTGCGGGTGCGAAAGTTCATCAGCAACTCGCGCACGTCATTGATGCTCTCGCGCAGGCCCACGTCCAGCTCGTCGAGCGTGGTCTGCACCAGCGCTGGCTGGTCTTTCTGGACCGCCGAGCGAAGCAGCTGCACCTGAATCTTGAGAAAGGCCAGCGACTGGGCAATGGAGTCGTGCAGCTCGCGGGCAATCAGGGCACGCTCTTCGCCCACCGCAGCCTCGCGTTCCAGCGCTGCCGCGCGCAGGCCCTCCAGGGCACTGGCCAGGTGGCTGGCCAGGGCGTCCAGCAACTCGGTCTCGTCGGCGTTGAGGGCAATTTCGCCGCGAAAGAAGAGATCAATCTCGCCAATCAGCCGCTGCTGCAGGCGCACCGGTACGCTCACCACATTCTGGTAGCCCACCTTGGCGCAGTGGCGCATGGGAGCGGCATCGTGACTGTGGATGGGGATCACACGCGTGCGCGCATCAGATTGCAGGTTGCCGCAGGCACAGGCCCCAGCGAGCAGGCTGCGTTCCTCCTCCTGCATCTCCAGAGGGAAACAGTCGGACGCCAGCATCAGGTAGCGTTGATTGGCTTCGTCGGACCATCGTACCGCCACTGCATCGGCCTTCATGACCTTTCGCACGCGCTGCGAGAAGCCGCGTGAAAGCTCTTCGATATTGTTGGCGCTGGCCAGGAATGCACTCACTTCGTACAGGGCCTCCAGCCGCGCCCGCTGGGCTTCAATGCGCCGCGTCTTGCGTTCCACCTGACTTTCCAGACCTTCGTACATGGATTGCAGGGTGGCGGCCATTCGGTTGAACCCGGCTGCCACCTGACCAAATTCGTCATGGGTGTTCACCGCCACCCGCACCGAAAACTCACCCGCTTCCAGCTGTCGCTGGCCCTGTCGCATATTGGCCAGCGGGTTGATCACAAAGCGGTAGCCGCTGTAGAGCATGACCAACGCGCCACCAATGGCCAATGCCATCATGAGGTACTGAAACAGATTGAGGACGGCGGTCAGCCCGGAAATTTCCTTTTCTATGGTGCGCACGAAGCGTTCGATGGCTTCCACGAAAACGCCCACTTCCTGCTGAGAGGTCTCGTGCGTGGCGCCGCTTTGCAGCCAGCGACTGCGCTGAACCTGCCACAGCGATTCCACCACTGCAAAATCGCGGCTGATGTTGACGTCCCAGGGCACAGACAGCGGCCGACTCGGGTCCCCCTTGCGCAGCAACGCCAGGCTTTCATCGAACTGGCCCACCAGGGCCGCCACCTCGGCAGGGGGCAACGGCGCCTGCACGGCGCTGTGCAGGCGCCAGGTCTGCATGCGCAGTCGGCCGGCTTCGTTCACGGCGGCCGCGCCGCCTTCCAGCTGCCATGTCAGCCACAGCGTGAGGCCAATGGAAGCCAGCGCCACCACGAGCAGGCCCGCACCAATGCGCATCAGCTTGGTCGAGAGCGACGGTGTGGATGACATCAACATAGGGTAACGGTGATCAGAAATCCCGCCTATCGGTCAAACGGGTGAGAGCCGCCCTGTGACCAGTACGTCTTCTGGCCATACAGCGCAACCCGCACAAGGCGCGACGGGCCAATGTCAGAAATGAGGCGAGTCGCTCTCACGGCCGCAACACGATCGTCACGAGCACGCTCGCGTCTTCGACGCCCATGAGAGCGTGGGGCTCGCCTCCGTGCAGAAACAGCAATTGCCCCGCTTGCAGACGCTGCGTGCCTGTGGGGGTTTCAAAGTCGATCGAACCTTCCAGGCACTGCACGGTGATTTCGCCGGGCACTGCGTGCATGGGCATGGTTCGCCCTACGGGCAACACGAGGCGGATCACTTCGAGCTGTTCGGACTTGAACAGCGCGACCGACTGGCTGCTGACCGCGTCGCCTCCGGTGGCGTGCAGGTTGGCGATCTCACCCGATTGCAGGTGGTTCAGTGCCATGGTGTTTTCCTTGTTCTGAATGACTGGCGAGTGGGTCTTGTGACAGGGTAGCTTCAAAGTTCAGATGATCAAGTGCCTGGGCGCCGATTCATCAAGAACGCCTGTGGAGGGGCCACGAAGCAATGCAATGGTTGCTGTCGCCCATTGCAATCAGCATCAGGATCCCGCGTTTGCGGGTCGAAAGTTGTGACCGTTCGTTCGGGCAAGGTGGTTTTTCCTCAGCTGCATCATCATGCCCTTTCCGCTTTGTCACGATGGCAGCCCGATCGTCATCAACACCCGTTGCCCCTTTCCACTGCGCACCTGCTGGGGCTCGACCAGATCGGCAAGGGTCACGCCGTCCAGCACCGCCAGGTAGCTCGCCAGCGCCGTGTGCAACACGCCTTTGAGGTGGCAACGCCCATCGATGCGGCAGGTGTTGCTTTCCGCATCGAAGCACTCCACCAGCGTGAAGTCGGTTTCGGACTGGCGCACCACGTCACCGAGCCGGATCTCGGCCGCCGGCCGCAGCAGGCGCAAACCACCGCCACGCCCCCGGGTGGTTTCCAGCCAACCCTGGTCTGACAGCGCCACCACGATCTTGGTCAGGTGGCTGCGGGAGATACCGTGCGCTTCCGCGATCTCGGTGATGGTCACCGGCTGCTCGCGCCGGACGTGCACCGCGCAGAACATCAGGACCCGCAGGCTGTAGTCGGTCCAGTGGGTCAGGCGCAAAACACATCCTCCAACAGAACGATGGCCGTCTGGATGGTGAAAATATTCATCTTGCGTGGATTTTATAGGCTAATATATTCATTCCATATGAATCTATAAGGATCTTTCATGAATGCTGTGCTTGAAACCCTCGCTCCGAACCGCGCTCGACAGGCCATTGGCCAGATCGCCGTCGAACTGCCGGGCGCAACCGCCGTGTTCCGCCGCCACAAGCTCGACTTCTGCTGCGGCGGTCAGATCCCGCTCCAGGAGGCCTGCGAAGCCAAGCAGCTGTCTGTCGACACGGTGCTGGCCGAGCTGGAGGGCCTGCAACGGGTCGACGTCGACGTGGCGCAGCAGCCTGCGCCTGAGGTGATTGACCACATCTTGCAGCGCTACCACGCGGTGCATCGCGAACAACTGCCCGAACTCATCCGCATGGCGCGACGCGTGGAAGCCGTCCACCGCGACAGTCCCGACGTTCCCGCCGGCCTGGCCGCGCACCTGGAGGCCATGGAGGCTGAATTGCTCGACCACATGGACAAGGAAGAGAACATCCTGTTCCCGCTGCTGCGAGCAGGGGGCCTTGGCATGGCTCACAACCCCATCGCGGTCATGCGCCACGAACACATCAGCCATGGGGAACAACTGGAGCGCCTGATGGCGCTGGCCCACAACACCCAACCGCCTTCAGGTGCCTGCAACACCTGGCGCGCGCTGTACGCCGGCATTGCCCAACTTTCTGACGACTTGATCAACCACATTCACCTGGAGAACAACCTGCTGTTTCCGCAGTTTGAACCCCGGGCTGCAGCCTGCTGCCCCTGATAGCAGGCCGGTGGCGCGCAATCCAGTCATGCGCAAATTGACCTGGGTCAACGTTGGGGGGCCAGCCCGCTGCTGTCTTCGTGCCCGCGTGACCAATGGGTGATGGCGCGACCGAAAACCCGCTTCCCTCCCCATTGCCCTCAACACGACTGGTTTGACCCCTTCCGTCGCCCCTTTGCGGCACCACGCCGTACACGCAGCACAGGCCGCGGTCTGAAGCCATGGTCGTCGGAGAGCGTTTCAACAGCATCAGCCACCTCGTGGGAGCGGTGCTGGCAGTGGCTGGCTCCGCTGTGCTCATCGTCAGCGCGTCGCTGCGCGGCGATCCCTGGCGCATCGTGGGTTTCAGTGTCTACGGTGCCATGCTGGTGGCGCTCTACATCGCGTCCACGCTGTATCACGCGCTGGGCGGCAGGGCCAAGATCGTGTTTCAGAAGCTGGACCATTGCAGCATCTACCTGCTGATCGCGGGCAGCTACACACCGTTTGCACTGATTTCACTGCAAGGCCCCTGGGGCTGGTGGCTGTTGGGGGCGGTCTGGTCGCTGGCCGTACTCGGTATCGCGCAGGAGATCTGGCTCGCGCGCGGTGCGCGGGTGCTGTCGCTCGTGATCTATGTGCTCATGGGCTGGCTGGCGCTGGTGGCGGTGGTGCCGTTGTGGGAAGCGTTGGGCCCGGATGGCTTTGCGTGGCTGGCCGCCGGCGGTGTCCTCTACACCCTGGGCATCGCCTTCTACGCCACCGATCACAAGCTGCGCCATGGTCACGGCATCTGGCACCTGTTCGTGCTCGCCGGCAGCATTTGCCACTTCTTCACCCTGCTGCTGTACGTGGCCTGAACTTTGGAGCCTGCGCGGCACCCGGCGCTGGTGGACTGGCCCTCCCGGGCGCAAGCGATTGACCGGTCGGTGACTGTCGGTCCAGTGTTTCCCGCACACGAAGGTACCGGTACGGTTGAGCCGCACGCGGGTTGGGGTGGTCCGGCCCCTCCGTGATGAAGCATGCTCCCAAGCCCCGCACTTGAGCCTTGTCGCACAATCCCTTTGACAAAGACACAATGCCTTATCTCTCATGCAGGCCACAACCATCGCCACGCTTTACCCCGCCCTGCTGCATGCGCATATCGCGCTGGTGGTGCTGAGCGTGGGATTGTTTGCAATGCGCTGGGTGGGCGTGCTGGCCGGCGGGCACTGGCCCATGCAGCGCCGCACGCGCGTGGTGAGCATGGTGTTCGACACCGCCCTGCTGTGCGCCGGCGTCACGCTTTGGTGGTTGCTCCAGCTGCACCCTTTGCAGCAGCCCTGGCTGGGAACCAAGCTGGCGCTGCTGGTGATGTACATCGTGCTGGGCACGTTCGCCCTCAAACGCGCGCGCCGCTGGGTGGGCAAGCTGGTGTTCGGTCTGCTCGCACTTGCGGTGGTGGCACACATGGTTGCCATTGCACAAACCCGCAATCCTGTGGGGTGGCTGAGCCCATGAGCCCACCTGCCGCACCAGAACCGGCGCCCGTTCCTGCACAAGGGACACGGCTGCACACATCTCGCACGGTGCGCTGGCTGCTGTGGCTTGCAGGCACGCTGTCGCTGGCACTGGGACTGATCGGCGTGGTACTGCCTGGCCTGCCCACCACGCCCTTCATCCTGCTCAGCGCGGCCTGCTACGCCAGGGCATCGCCCCGCCTGTACCACTGGCTCACCCACCACCGATTCCTGGGCCCCATGGTGCGCGACTGGGAGCAGCACCACAACCTCACGCGGCGCACGAAGACGGTGGCACAGGTGTCGATGGTGCTGATGGTGAGCCTCTCGGCCTGGGGCTTGCGCGAGCGCCCGTTGTTGCTGGCGGTGGTGCTGGTGGCTGCCGCAGTGGGTGTCTGGGTGGTGGCGCGCATTCCGACACGCCCTGCCCCATCCGGTGAAGGCTGAAGGCGCCCTTTGGCATGACCATAAGGTGCGCTTAATGTGCACCGCCCAAGATGACGTTCATGCACTCGCCATCTGTCCCGGCGAATGCGCCCAGGAGCGTCTTTCATGCAAACAGCACCGTGGCTCAATTCCGTTCTTTCTGCTACCTCCCAGCGGCTATTGCCCCCGCCCAGAAGGCTGAACGTCCACCCCGCTGATGACCCCCGTCGGCCTGAAGTCGAAGCGTTCATCCAGCGTGTTTTTTCCGCGCGCTTCGATGCCCAGGTCCAGCAATTTGCGCCCGTACTGGTGAGCCTGAGCGACCCCCTGAGCGGACGCATCCTGACGGCCGCTGGCTACCGCGCAGCGGGTGAGGCGCCGCTTTTTCTGGAAACGTATCTCGGCGACCCGGTCGAGCGCCTGCTCTCAGGCATCTGTGGTCGCAGCATTGATCGGGCAGGCATCGTGGAAGTGGGTCACCTGGCCGCCGAGCAGGCAGGCGAAGGCCGCAGGTTGATCCTTCTGCTGGGCCAGCACCTGGCCGATGAAGGTGTGCAATGGGTGGTGAGCACGCTCACCGAGCCCCTGCGACAGCTTTTCGCGCGCATCGGCATCACGCCTCTGGCCCTGGGGCGTGCCAACCCCGACCGGCTGGGCACCGCTGCCGCTGCGGCGTGGGGAAGCTACTACGAACACGAACCGATCGTGCTGGCCGGGCAGCTGCCGCAGGCATTGAAGCGCCTGGCGCGTCGCGAATCCCGCCAACGCCTCAGTGCAGGGGTAGCATGAACCACGCACCGTCATCCGCTGCACTGTGCACCCCGGACGGGGTCATCACCCGCGTCGAACTCGACACCATGGTCCAGGCGCTGGCCCTCCAGTTGGCGGCCGAAGGCACTCGCGTTCTGGCCACCTGGCTCGACAACGGGCCGGCCTGGATCGTCGCCGATCTGGCGGCGGCCAACGGCGGGCTGGTTCACGTGCCGCTGCCTGTGTTCTTCACACCGACGCAGGTCGGTCACGCCCTGCAGGCAGCGGGTGTGGACACACTGCTGGCTGCCAACGGCATGCCCATCCCATGGCCCGGCGCATCGGTCCAGCCCATTCAGCTCGCGGGGTCCGCACTCACGTTGCACCGCCGCGACGTGGAGCCAGTGCGTCTGCCGCTCCACACCGGGAAGATCACCTTCACCTCTGGGACCACAGGTACACCCAAGGGTGTGTGTCTTTCGAACACGGCCATGCAGCAGGTGGCAGCAGGGCTGGCCGAAGCGCTGGCACCGCTGGCCATCGAGCGCCATCTGTGCGCGCTGCCCCTGCCCGTCTTGCTGGAGAACATCGCGGGCGTGCTGGCGCCGCTGTCACAAGGGGCAGCGTGCACCGTGCTGCCGCTGGAACAGGTGGGCCTGAGCGGATCGTCCCGATTCGACCCGGCCCGGCTGCAGGCTGCCGTACTGGCTCATCAGCCGCACAGCATGATCCTGTTGCCCCAGATGCTGCGCGCCTGGACGCTGTGGTTGCAGCACACGCACCAGCGCGCACCGGCCTCGTTGCGCATGGTGGCCGTCGGCGGCGCGGCGGTGGGCGCGGCGACGCTGCTGGCCGCCCGAGCGGTGGGCATTCCCGCGTTTGAAGGCTACGGGCTGTCAGAAGGTGCGTCGGTGCAAACGCTCAACCTGCCCGGTGCCGACCGGCCAGGCAGTGCAGGGCGCCCGTTGCCGCACAGCCGCGTGCGCGTCAACGCCCAGGGCGAACTGGAGATCGCCGGCAGTCTGATGACGGGCTACCTCGGCGCCCCCGAGGCCGTCCCGGCGTGGTGGCCCACCGGCGACCTCGGCCACATCGACAGCGACGGATTCGTCCATGTCATGGGGCGCAGCAAGCACGTACTCATCACGTCCTTCGGCCGCAACGTGTCGCCTGAATGGGTTGAAACCACGCTGTGCTCGCAGGCCGGTGTGGCCCAGGCCGTGGTGTTCGGCGACGCACAACCCGCCTTGAGCGCGGTGCTTTGGCCCCTCACGTCCGAGGTCACCGAAGCACAGTTGCAGGCCGCAGTCGACGCAGCCAACCAGGCTCTGCCGGACTACGCCCGCGTGGTCCGCTGGGTCCGCGCACGCGCCGCGTTCCAGCCCGGCACCGGCCTGAGCACCGCCAACGGGCGGCCGCAGCGCAGCGCCATCGAGACCCTGCACGCCGATGCCCTCTTTGAAACAACCGTCGACACAACCGCTGCCGTCGCCTGAAAACCCGCCAAGGAATGACCATGAGTTTCCACCAACGTTTGATCCGCGAGACCGAGTCCGATCGCCGAGCCATGCTCGGTGCCCCCATCATTCAGGGATGCCTGAACGGCGCGGTGTCGCTGCCAAGCTACCTCGCCTTCCTCACCGAGGCCTACCACCACGTGCACCACACGGTGCCCCTGCTCAAGGCCTGCAAGGCCGCCCTGCCGGCGCACCATGCCTGGCTTGAAGGCGCCATGGACGAATACATCGAAGAAGAGCAAGGGCACGACAAATGGATTCTTGACGACATCCGCGCCTGCGGCAGCGACACGGAGGCGGTGCGCAATGGTCGCCCTGCACACGCCACCGAGGTGATGGTGGCCTGCGCCTACGACACCATCGCGCGCCGCAATCCGCTGGGTTTCTTCGGCATGGTGCATGTGCTCGAAGGCACCAGCGTGGCGCTCGCCCTGCTCGCCGCAGACCAGATCCAGCACGCGCTGCAATTGCCCGATGCGGCTTTCAGCTACCTGCGCTCGCACGGCACGCTCGACCAGGAACACACGGCCCACTTCGCGCTGCTGATGGACCAGATCCACGATCCGCAGGACCAGGCCGACATCGTGCACGGCGCGCGCAGCTTCTACCGCCTCTACGGAGACGTGTTCCGTGGTCTGCCCCTGCCGGCCGTGTCGCCCCAGCAGCAGCTGGCTGGAGCCACCGCATGAAGCCCGCCAACGCCCGCGTGCTGCTCACCGGGGCCACTGGCGGCATCGGCCAGGCCACGGCACGCGCGTTGCTGCGGGAAGGTGCCTCGCTGCTGCTGGTGGGCCGGTCTGAAGGCGCACTGGACGAGTTGTCGCGCCAACTCACGGCCGCCGGGGCCTCAGCCTCTCGCGTCCGATGGATTGCAGCCGACCTCACGCTGGCTCAGGACGTGCAGCGGCTGGTCAACGAAGCGGCGCGGCTGGACTGCAACGCGGTCATACATGGTGCCGGCCTGCCGGCGTTTGGTGCCTTGCAGACGCTGCCCGCGGCCGACATCCGCAGCGTCCTGCAAACCAATCTGGAGGTGCCGGTGTTGCTCACCCAGGCGCTGCTCCCCCGTCTCCTGACGCTGCCCCAAGCGCAGATTGTCTGTGTGGGGTCGGCGCTGGGTCGCATGGGCCTGCCCGGTTTCAGTGTCTACAGCGCCAGCAAATTCGGCCTGCTCGGATTTGCCGAAGCCCTGCGTCGCGAGCTCGCCGACACCACCGTGCGGGTGCAGTACATCGGCCCGCGCAGTACCCGCACCCGCTTCAACGCGCCCGCTGTCACGGCCTACAACCGGGCCACCGGCACCGCCGAAGACACACCCGAATCCGTCGCCCGTGCCATCGTGCAACTGCTCACCGACGGCGCCGCCGAGCGCTTCCTGGGTTTTCCGGAAAAGCTGGCGGTACGCCTCAATGCGCTGGCGCCCGCCTGGTTCGACCGGGTGTTCCGAAAGCACACAGCCCATCTTCACAACAGCCAGAACCCCAACCCCGCCGTGCCATCCACCCCGGTGGCGCGTCATTGACCCATCTTGACCGCAAAGGAGTTTCACCATGTCATCCATTCGATCGCATTCACTTTCCTTGCCCATTGCTCCACGCCGTCAATGGATGGCCGCGTTCATGGGCGCCACCCTGATGCTGCTCGCGCCCTTGTCGCACGCTGCACCGGTGGACGACGCGGTGCAGGAACTCCAGCAAGGCTGGGAATCCGTGCGCTACCAGACCCCACCCAGCGAACGCGAAAAGCGCTTCGAAGCACTGGCCACCCGTGCCCACGAACTGAGCACGACGCATCAGGGCCGGGCCGAACCGCTGATCTGGGAGGGCATCATCGTCAGCTCCCTGGCCGGCGAAAAGGGCGGCCTGGGTGCGCTGCCCCTGGTGAAGCAAGCCAAGGGCCTGTATGAAGCGGCACTGAGCATCGACCCCAAGGCGCTGGACGGCTCTGCCTACAACAGCCTGGGGGTGCTGTACTACAAGGTGCCAGGCTGGCCCGTGGGTTTCGGCAACAAGGCCAAGGCAGACGAACTGCTGCACCAGGCGCTGGCCATCAACCCCAATGGCATCGATCCCAACTTCTTCTATGCCGAGTACCTGATCGAGACCAAGCGGCCCAGCGAAGCGGTGGTCTACCTGGAACGTGCGCTGAAGGCACCGGACCGACCAGGCCGCACGCTGGCCGACACCGGTCGCCGTGAAGAGGCTCGTCAGTTGTTGGAGAAAGCCAAGAGCTTCTAGAGCCAGCTGTGGGTGGCGCCGGACCCCACCCCACTTCCCCCAGAGGGGGAAGGCGTCAATCGGGGAGGGAGCCGATGTGCGGGCTCCCGGGCTGGCCCCTCCCCCTCTGGGGGAAGGCTGGGATGGGGGCGCTCCCCGCCCAAGTCTCAGCCAGCGCGCCGCGCCAGCACCTCAAACGCCGGCAACGTCTTGCCTTCCAGCACTTCCAGGAACGCACCACCCCCGGTGGATATGTAACCCACGTCTTTCTCGATGCCGTACTTGGCAATGGCAGCCAGCGTGTCGCCACCGCCGGCGATGGAGAAGGCGCTGCTGTCGGCAATGGCTTGTGCGATCACCTTGGTGCCGTTCTCGAACGCCTCAAACTCAAAGACCCCCACCGGGCCGTTCCACACGATGGTGCCGGCCTGCTTGAGCTGCGCGGCCAGTCTGGCTGCCGTCTCGGGGCCGATGTCCAGAATCAGGTCGTCCTCGTCCACTTCGGTGGCCTTCTTGACCGTGGCCGGTGCATCGGCCGCAAAGGCCTTGGCGGTCACCACGTCGGTGGGGATCGGCACCTCGGCGCCGCGTGCCTTCATGGCTTCGATCACGGCCTTGGCTTCACCCACCAGGTCGGCCTCGGCCAGGCTCTTGCCGATCTTCAGGCCCGCCGCGAGCATGAAGGTGTTGGCAATACCGCCACCCACAATCAGTCCGTCCACATTCTTCGCCAGCGCCTGCAGGATGGTGAGCTTGGTGCTGACCTTGCTGCCCGCGACGATCGCCAGCAGCGGGCGCTTCGGATTGGCCAGCGCCTTGCCGATGGCGTCCATCTCTGCCGCCAGCAGTGGGCCGGCGCAGGCGATGGGGGCGGTCTCGGCGATGCCGTAGGTGGTGCCTTCTGCGCGGTGCGCGGTGCCGAAGGCGTCGTGCACGAAGATGTCGCAGAGTTTGCCGAGCTTGGCGGCGAGTTCGGGGCTGTTCTTCTTCTCGCCCACATTGACACGGCAGTTTTCCAGCAGCACCACTTCGCCGGGAGCGACCGAGAACTCCCCATCAATCCAGTTCGAGACCAGCCGCACCGAGCGGTTCATGAGCTGGCCCAGGCGCGCGGCAATGGGCGCCAGCGAATCTTCGGGCTTGAACTGGCCTTCGGTGGGGCGGCCCAGGTGGCTGGTCACCATGACCGCTGCCCCCGCATCCAGCGCCATCTGGATGGCTGGAATGGAAGCGCGGATGCGCGTGTCTTCGGTGATCTCGCCCGCATCGTTCTGCGGCACGTTGAGGTCGGCCCTGATGAAGACGCGCTGGCCACTGACGCGGCCGCTGGAACAGAGATCAGAGAATCGGATGAATTGCATGGGGTGCCTTGAGCGGGCAGCGGTGCTGCGGGAATGCGGGAGTGCGGGCGTGAAACGCGCAACGCAAATTGTAGGCAATGCCACGCGCGCAATTCCACCACAGGGTCCTGCCGCCCCTTCAGGCCTCAAATCGATGCTTCAGGCATGGGCGCGCCTGAACAGGAAACGCCGCGCAAGATCCAGCCTGCAGAGGCTGCCCTCTGTTCAGACCAAACCCCTGACCAGCGACCACCCTTCCTCGCATCGACCAGGCCTTGCAATGCACATGCGAGCACGGTCCCTGTCCCGCCCGCCGGTCAGACCACACTGATCACGAAGTCGGTCTTGCCCACCGAGCATTCGGGACAGCGCCAGTCTTCCGGCACGTCGGCCCAGCGCGTGCCGGGTGGGATGCCGTCTTCGGGCCGGCCGACGGCCTCGTCGTAGAAAAAGCCGCAGACCACGCAGAGATAGCAGTTCATGAAGGATGCCTTTGGTATCGGGTTTGGAAGGAGGTGGGGATGGAGAATCGGAAGCAGTCGAATCTCTCGGTCAATCGTCGTCCCCGTCTTGACCACCTCCTCGGCTGTCGCCCGTCGCGAGGCTGCTCAGCGCCTGGGCTGAAACCAGCCCCTTGGGCGACTGCTGCCACTCCCAGGCGCCGTAGGCCAGCACCGCGATCAGCAGCAAAGCCGCCAGCCAGCCTCGGTTGTGCTGCACCAGGTTCGGCCCCGGGCCTTCAACCCGACCATTCAGCATGGGCAGCGCCAGGTTCTTGCGCCGCAACAGGCTCAAGGCCGCGATCAGGGCCAGGTGCGCCAGTACCACGAACAGGAAGGCTTCGCCGAAAAATTCGTGCAGTTCCTCGAGCCAGTCGCCACCCAGCACGTCGCCCCAGTCGTTGTAGGTGCCGTAGCCGCTGAGGGTGAGCGGCACCACCAGCAACAGCAGGGCCACCACGGCCAGCGCCATCAGCAGGTTTTGACCCTGCCGCCAGTTGATGCCCGCCACCGAGCCCGAAGACACAGCCGCGCGCACCGAGCGCAGCCAAACTGGTGCGGCGCCGAGCTTGCGCCACAGCAGACCCAGCCCCGCCTGGCGCGGGCCGAACAGGCCATAGAGCACCCGAAACGCCAGCAGACCCGCCATGGTGTAGCCCAGCGTGACGTGCAGCAACCGCCAGTGCTCGCCATCGGCAGTGACATAGGCACCCAGAAAACTCAGGGCGAACAGCCAGTGGAACATGCGTGTGGGCGCATCGGTGACTAGGCGGCCCGGTGCGGCGGCCGCGACCGCACCAGGCTGGCCTGAAGCGGTATTGAAGGTGGGGTTGTCTTGCATGATCAGGCCTCCTGCCGAGCCGCCTCAGAGGCCGCTTGCGCCCCTTTGGGGGGAAGTGATGACACGACGTGTCGAACGTGGGGGTACATGGTTTGCTTCGTTGTTCAGTCGTTCCAGGCCCGGCGCGAGCGGGCGTCAAGCCCGGCCGGGAACTTCAGGTTGTCGTCGTCGTAGTCACCCTTGTCCGCGCCAGGGTGGCAAGCCACGCAGTTGGCAGCACTCTTCACGCTGGCCAGCTTCCAGACGGACGACGCAATGTCGTCGTGCTTGCGTTCGAACCAGGCCGAGCGGGTGATGCGGTCCTCGGGCGGTGCTTCGGCCACGCGCTTGTAGGTTCCAGCGTTGGCCACCAGCCAGGTGGTCAGTTGCTGCACGGTGGCGGCATCGAGTGAGGCGTCGGTGCCAAAGTGCTTGTCGAGCCCGGTCATGATGCGTTGCCATGAACGGGCGGGCAACATGCCGGGGGCGTAGCCGGTGTGGCAGGCGGCGCACTCCTGTGTGTAGGCCTGAGGCACCTTGAGCGGCATCACGCGGCCACCGTCGGCGTGTACGGACGGCAGCGCAGCCAGGCACAGGCCAGCGGCAAGGAGCAGGGATGGTATGGAGCGATGCTTGGTCATGGGGTTCTCCAGAGTTCGTGCCGGCGGGCGATCATTTGAGGCTGTTCAGGTAGGCCAGCACGTCGGCCTTTTCACTGGCGCTGCATTCGCGGCTGAGCACGTCGTTGCAGTTGCGGCGGAACCACTTGTCCACCTTGGCCGTGTCGGTGAAGGCCTTGGGGTTGAAGGCCGGCGCGAGTGGCGCGATCACCTTGCCGGTGTTGGCGTGTTTGCCCTGGGTGGTCGGGGGCGTGCCGTGACAAGAAGCGCAGGACCACTCGCCGCCCTGGCGCTTATTGAAAAAGACCTCACCTTTGGCGGCGTTGCCGGGGGCGCCGGCCTGCGCACTCCAGTGCTGCAGCTGATCGGCGGGCGAGGTATCGGCGGCCTGGGTGACGGGGGACAACAGGGCGCTGGCCAGGGCGATGGCGGTGAGGCCGGCGCGGAGGCGGCAGGGACGGATCGGGTTCATGGTGTGGGGCTTTCCGAAGTGGCAGGTGGATCGGGGGTATCGATAGACTGCATGGTCGCGCGGGCCGCTTGAATACCACCTGAAGGCGGTGTTCATCTGCCATTCAGAATCCGGGCCCGACAATGTCGGCATGCACTTGAACCCCGCCGCTCTGCGCACCCGCCGCTTCATGGCCTGCGGCCTGGCCGTGGCTGCGCTGTGGGCCAGTCATCCGGGCGCCTGGGCGCGCGACGGGGACGACCACGAACGCGCGCGGCAAGCGGTGCAGGCCGGGCAGGTGCTGCCCTTGCGCACGGTGCTGGAGCGGCTGGAGCGCGAACACCCGGGCCAGGTGCTGGAGGTTGATCTGGAGCGCGAAGGCGAGCACTGGCTCTATGAAATCAAATTGCTGCAACCGGGTGGGCGGCTGCTCAAGCTCCAGCTCGACGCCCGGACCGCCGACGTGCTGCGCAGCAAGGGCCGCGATCACAATCGCAGTGGCGACCGCAAATCGACCCGCTGAATCCATTCCCCTTCCATTCCATGCGCATCCTGCTGGTTGAAGACGAGCCCACCCTGCGCGCGCAACTGCGCGCGGGCCTGGTGGAGGCAGGCTACGTGGTGGACGAGGCCGAAAACGGGCGCGAAGCGCATTTCATGGGCGACACGCAGGCGTTTGACGCGGTGGTGCTTGACCTTGGGCTGCCGGTGCTCGATGGCCTGTCGGTGCTCAAGCGCTGGCGCGACGGAGGCCGCGCCATGCCGGTGCTGATCCTCACCGCGCGCGACAGCTGGCACGAGAAGGTGGCCGGCATTGACGCCGGCGCCGACGACTACCTGACGAAACCCTTCCATCTGGAAGAACTGCTGGCGCGCCTGCGCGCGCTGATCCGTCGCGCCAGCGGGCAGGCCTCGCCGGTGCTGCAGTGTGGAAAGCTGGCGCTGGACACGCGCAGCGGCCGTGTCACGAACGACGGCCAGCCCGTGACCCTGACCAGCCATGAGTACAAGGTGCTGGCCTACCTGATGCACCGGCCAGGCTCGGTGGTCTCGCGCACCGAACTGATCGAACACATCTACGCCCAGGACTTCGATCGCGACTCCAACACCATCGAGGTGTTCGTGGGCCGGCTGCGCAAGAAGCTGCCCCAGGCCTGCATCGAGACCGTGCGCGGGCTGGGCTACCGGCTGGTCCCGCCCCCAACCTCGCCACAATGACGCGCATGCGCTGGACCCGCTCCCTGCGTTTTCGCCTGCTTGCAGCCACGCTGGTGGCGCTGGCGCTGGCGCTGTTGCTCGCCGGCTGGGCGCTGGCAGGCCTGTTCCGCCAGCACGTGATGCGTCAGTTCGAAACCAGCCTGACCCAGCAGCTTGACCAGTTGACCGCGCGGCTGGAATTTGACGCCACCGGGCAACCGCTGATCGACCCGCAGGGCTTGTCGGACCCTCGGTGGCAGAAGCCGTATTCGGGGCTTTACTGGCAGATCGATCAGATAAGCGCCGACGGTCAGGCGCGCAGCAGCGTGCTGCGCTCGCGCTCGCTGTGGGACACCCGGCTGGAACTGCACCCCGACGATCTGGCCGACGGCGCACTGCATGCGCACGAAGGCACGGGGCCGCAGGGCTCGGCGGTGCTGATGCTGGAGCGCACGGTGCGCCCGGACGAACAGCCCGAGGTGCGCTGGCGGCTGGTGGTCGCAGCCAACACCCAGGACAGCCTGCTGGCCGTGGCGCGCTTCAACGGCGTGCTCGCCATGTCGTTGCTGGTGCTGGGGCTGCTGCTGGTGCTGGCCGCGTTGGCTCAGGTGGCGGTGGGTCTGTCGCCGCTGCGCAACCTGCAGCGAGCGCTGGCCCGGGTGCGCGAGGGACAGGCGGCGCGGCTGCAGGGCCAGTTTCCGGCCGAGGTACAGCCGCTGATCGACGATTTCAATGGTGTGCTGGAGCGCAACGCCGAAGTGGTGGCGCGCGCACGCACCCAGGCCGGCAATCTGGCGCACGCCATCAAGACCCCGCTGGCGGTGCTGGGGCAAGCCGCCACGCAGTCGCTTCAGACCAGCCTGGGCGACCCGGCGCTGGCACGGCTGGTGCAGGAACAGGTGGCCACCGCACGCCGCCACATCGACTGGCACCTCGCGCGCTCACGCGCTGCGGCCGCACAAAACCTGCCCGGTCTGCGCACACCGTTGGCCCCGGTGGCCGCCGGTCTGGCTCGCGTGATGCAACGGGTGTACGCCGCGCGCGCGCTGCAGATCGATGTCACGGGAGTGCCGGAAGCACTTGCCTTCGCGGGCGAAGAGCAGGACCTGCAGGAAATGCTGGGCAACCTGCTCGACAACGCCTGCAAGTGGGCGCGCACCACGGTGCGGGTCAGTGCCAAAGTCAATGAAGACGAGCTGTGCGTGGAAGTGGAAGACGATGGACCGGGCCTCGACGAAGCCGCGCGCGACGCGGTGCTCGCGCGTGGTGTGCGCATGGACGAAGCCGTGCCCGGCTCCGGCCTGGGCCTGGCCATCGTCAACGAGCTCGCGCAACTCTACGGTGGCCGGCTGCAGCTGTGCAGCTCCTCACTGGACGGGCTGAGGGCGACACTCACCCTGCCGAAGACGGCTTGAACCCAGCGGCCTGAACGCGCTGTGTCGCGCACGGCGCCATGGCGTCCAGACCGGGTTGGTAGGCATTGGTGTTCACGTCCATCAGTCCCAGCACCGAATGGAAAAAGTGGTCGTGCGAGATCGGGGTATGCACACGCGCACGCAAGCAAGGCATGGCAACACCCGTGCGCTGCTGCAGCCCTGGGGAGAGCCAGGTCACCATGGGCACATGGGTCTGTTGGGCAGGGGCCAGCGCATAAGGAACACCATGCAGGTACAGACCCCGCTCACCCAGCGACTCGCCATGGTCCGACACGTAGATCAGACCGCTGTCGTGCGTGCCCTGCACGCTCTTTTTCTCCACCCAGTGCAGCACCTGATCCAGAAACTGGTCGGTGTAGGCGATCGAGTTGTCGTAGGCGTTGTCAAGCTGCTCGGACGTACAGTCGCTGAGGGTGGTGCTGGCGCATTCGGGCTGAAAGCGTTTCCGGGCCTGCGGCGCTCGCCGGAAATACGCGGGGCCGTGACTGCCCATCTGGTGCAGCACGACCACCGCGCCCCGTTGCAGCCGCTGCGGGTCCAGCGCGGCCAGGCGATCGTCGAGCCCTGCGAGCAGGGCCTCGTCGAAACAATCGCTGCCTTCACACAGGCTGGCCCCTGGAACTGGCATCGGTGCATCGCGGGTGCTGGCGTGGGGCACCCGGTCACACACCCCCTTGCAGCCGGACTGGTTGTCCAGCCACAACACCGCCAGACCGGCGCGCTGCAACACATCGAGCAGATTTTCGCGGTCCGGTTCGGCGTTGCCGCCCGTTCCGCGCGTGAGCGGCGAAAACAGGCAGGGCACCGAAACCAGGGTGTTGGTGCCGCAGGAAGACACCTGGTCAAAATTCAACAAGTCCCCTGCATCGCGCCAACGGGTCAGCAAGGGCGTGGTGTCACGCCCATAGCCATTGAGGCCAAATCGGTCAGCCCGCGCCGTCTCGCCCACGACGAGCACCAGCAATGGAGGACGGGTCTGCTGGAAGTAGCTGGCACCCAGGCGGGCGTCCTCCCCCACCGGTTGCAAAGCGCGAATTTTCCTGGGGCCTTGTTCAGCCGCCACCACGCCCGCGGCGTAGACCGCATTGAGCGGGCTCACCATGTAGCGAAGGGACTTGTCGTTGCGCATCAGCGTGGCCAGGCCCTGGTAGCTGACCAGCACCACAACCAGCGCCAGCAGCAAGCCAAGCGCAGCCCCGCCCACATTTCGCGCCAGCTGCGGCCCGGCAGGGCGGTAGGTCAGGGGCCTGCGCCAGAGCCACCACAACGGTGGCGCCGCCAGAAAACCCAAGCTGATGGCCAGAGAGGGGGAGAGCAGGTCGCGCACTTCGCGCACGTCGGTGTGAAGGGCGTTGGCCAGCATCGTCGGGTCGATCACCACACCGTACTGCCACATGTAGTGGGCACTGAACGCCGTGATGATCAACATCACGCTGGCCAGCGGGCGCAACAGCCGTGGCCAGTTCAACAGGCAAAGCAGGGTGGCCGTGATGCCTGCGATCAGCAGTGCCAGCCCCAGGATGCTGCCCACCCGTTGCCCCAGCGACTGATCCAGTGCAAACAGCCGCTGCCACAGCGGCAGGTTGCCCGGACCTGCCATCCACCCGGTCATCCACCAGACCATGGTCCACGCCGATCGAGGCCCAGGGTCAGGGACTGATCGGCGAGCACGAAACGGCGTTGCGAGAACACCAGGCCACCAGCGCGCGGTGGCTGAAAGAAGCGACGACATGACACCCACCTCCAAGCCAGCACTTGCTGGCCGGGCCAGTGTCCAGAATTCAAGTTAAACGAGCCTTATCTCGATCGAGACAACAGCGATTTCAAGCGAAGACCTTTTCGCGGACCGCCTCCAGGCGGCCAGTTCGCTCAAAGGGCATCGACACGCACATCCCATCGCAATGTGAATCGGGTGGTCATGGGCGAAACTGCGCCATCGCGTTCCAGCACGGCGCCCATCTGCTCCGCGATGCGCTCGACCAGCCTCAGCCCCAACCCCAGACCTGCGGCTGGTGACGCGACAAGGGGCGCAGCACCAGGGCGCTGGCCATCGTCACTGACCGAAACCCCCATCGCATCATCGTCTTGCCAGACCACCACTTCCACCTGGGTGCCGGGCGGGGTGTGTCTGAGCGCATTCTCGATCAGGTTGCGCAACGCGAGCTCCAGCAGCAAGGCAGATGCATGTATCTTCACCGCATTTTCAGGCTGTACAAGGGAAAGCTCCTGCCTGCTTTCATGCGCCTGCTGGGCATGTGCAGCAATGAGCGACGCCGCAAGCACACCGAGATCCACAGGCTCGACAACGTGAAGAGGCTCTGCGGTCGCCAGGCGATGGGCGCGCGCAAGATCGAGCAGCTGCGACAGAATCCGGCCAGCACGCAGAGCCTCCTGCTCCAGCTGACCCAGCCTTTCGGGCGTCGCTTCCCGTCGGGCCGCACGCGCCTGCAATGCAATCGCTGCCAGAGGCGTGCGCATCTCGTGTGCCACATCCGAAGCGAACTCGCGTTCGCGTTGTGCGCGCGTCTGCAAGGTGTCGACCAGGGTGTTGATGGCCGCCACCGTGCTGGAGAACTCACGAAACCGGTGTTGCGTGTCGAGCCGCTGGCCAGCGAAGCCGTCGAGCGCCGCCACTTCGCTGGAAAGCCGGTCCAGCGGACGCAGGCCACGCCGTATCGCCCACCACAGCATCAGCGCCACCAGAGGCAGCACCAGCAAGGCGGGACGAGCCACGTGTTCGGCCACGTCCCGGCCCAGGTCGTAACGCCGGGCCATGTCCATCAGCACCGCCACGCGACGCGCGCCGTCGGCGGTTTCACCCACGTACATGCGCCAATCGACAGCCCCGGCCGGACCCTGGTGGGTCACGGTGAACAAACCCGGCGCGGGCGTCTGCCCCAGACCCAGTCCAGGCCACAGCCCATGGGTGTCGGTGACCAGGCGTTGACCCTCCCACTGCAACACCGCCAGCTCCAGCACGTAGGCCTGGGTGGGTGGCAGGTTCAAGGGAACCATCGCCGGCGGGCTCACGCCCTGTGCGGTGTGCAACCAGAGGCGCGTGGCGGCCACCAACTGCCCGTCGGTGATTTCGCCGGCTTCGTGGTGACCGGTGTACCAGGCCACCGAAATCAGGGTCAGCCAAACCACGAGCAATGCGCCGAGCGCCCAGAGCCACAGATGGCGCCAAAGGGGTGGCTGCAGCAACCGGGCTCGGGACCCTGGCACATCCATCAGCGCGCGCGGGTGGAAGTACCCCCCGTCCCGTCATCGTCGCGTGGCACGAAATAGCCCACACCCCTTACCGTCTTGATCAGCGATTCACCCAGCTTTCGACGCAGGTGGTGCACATGCACTTCAATCGCGTTGCTCTCCACCGTTTCACCAAAGCCATACAAGGCAGACTCGAGCCGTGACCTGGACAGCACCTGTGGGCGAGCCTGCAACAAGGTGAGCAGCAATGCAAATTCCTTGCCTCCCAGCGTGACGTATTCACCTGCGAGTTGAACCGTGTGTGCGGCGGGATCGAGCACAAGGTCACCATGCTCGATCACCGGTTTGCTTCTTCCACTGGCCCGCCGCAGCATGGCGCGCAAACGCGCGAGCAATTCGTTGGCATCGAACGGCTTGACGATGTAGTCGTCCGCCCCGCTGTCAAGGCCGCTGATACGGTCACTCACACCATCACGCGCCGTCATGATCAACACCGGCATGTCTCTGTGGGGCAGTGCGTCGCGCCCCCCAGAGGGTTCGCGCCGGTGTCGCAGTCGGGCGAGCAGGTCCAGGCCGTCGCCATCGGGCAGGCCCAGGTCGAGCAGCATGACATCGAACGGCTCCACCGATAGCATCGCCCAGGCAGCGTCCAGCGTCTGACACACGTCCACCGCATAACCGCCCTGGCGCAGCGAAGCGGTCAGGCCGCTGCCGATGCCGGGATCGTCTTCAACCACAAGTGCGCGCATGTCAGCGAAGGGCTCGACGCCCCTGTAAAAAGGAAATCATTATCCAAAGCGCGCTTAAGCATCCCTTAAAGCGGCCCAGCGATGATGGAGCATCATGCATGTTCCTGTCCACAATCCTGCTTGCGCGTCGGCTCTCTCGCCAAAACCTCGTCTGCTGCACGCCTGGGTTGCACTTCTTTTGCTGACCCTGTGGTGGGACGCCACAGGTGCCGACCTCACCGTCATGCAGGCCATTGGCCAACCCGACGGATTTCCCTGGCGCCACCAGTGGCTGCTGGAGTCGGTGTTGCACGACGGGCTTCGCCAGGTGGCGTTCGGTCTTTTCGCATTGATCGGGCTCTGGGCACTCTGGCCTACCCGCCAGGACAAGGGAATGCAGTGGCGAGTGGGGCGACGCGAGCGGGTGGTGGTACTCATGCTGGTGGTGCTTTCTCTGCTGGCCGTGAACATGGTGAAGTCCGTCAGCCGCACCAGTTGCCCCTGGGAGCTGCAGATGTTCGGCGGCAATGCCAGCTATGTGTCCCACTGGAACCTCTGGGTCGGGGATGGTGGCGGTGGCCGCTGCTTCCCCGGCGGCCACGCATCCAGCGCCTTCGCCTTCTTTGCGCTCTGCCTGCCCTGGCTGGCGCCGCCAGACGCCTCGACCAGGCCAGTGCGGCTGGGCTGGGGCATGCTCGCCACTGTCTTGCTGATGGGCCTGGTGGCGGGCGCCGCACAAACGCTGCGCGGTGCGCACCACCCCAGCCACACGTTGTGGACGCTGCTGATCTGCGGTGGCGTCAGCCTGGCGGGCTGGTATGCGGCGAGACCCCGGCTGACAGCGAGCAGGGTTCAACCCTGAAAGTCAGCACCGTAGTAACTGCGATACCAATCCACGAAGCGCTGCACACCAAGCTGCAAATCGGTGTTGGGGCGAATGCCAAAGCCCTTTTCCAGCGCCGTGGTATCGGCCCAGGTTTCCGGCACATCGCCTTGCTGCATGGGCATGAAGCGCTTGATGGCCTCAATGCCCGTGGCTTTTTCAATACAGCCGATGAAGTCCAGCAGGCTCACCGGCGCGCTGTTGCCCACATTCAGCACGCGGTGCGGCACCTCGCCTGCGCCAGCCACCAGCGGCACGGCCATGACCTTGACCACCGCGTCAACAACGTCGTCCACATACGTGAAGTCGCGGCGCATCTGGCCGTTGTTGTAGACATCGATCGGCTGGTGCGCCAGGATGGCACGCACGAACTTGAAAATCGCCATGTCGGGTCGGCCCCAGGGGCCGTACACCGTGAACAGCCGCAATGCCGTGGCCGGGATCTGATAGAGGTGGCTGTAGCTGTAGGCCATCAGCTCGTTGGCCTTCTTGCTCGCGGCATACAGGGAGATCGGGCGATCGGTGACCTGGTCTTCGCGCAGTGGCATCTGGTTCGATGCGCCATAGATTGAGCTCGACGAGGCGTAGACCAGATGCGGCACGGCGCTGTGACGGCAGCCTTCGAGCACGGTGAGCATCCCAGCCAGGTTGCTGTCCAGGTAGGCCATGGGGTGGTCCACCGAGTGACGCACACCGGCCTGGCCCGCCAGATGCACGACGCGCTCGAAACGGTGCATGGCAAACAGTCGGGCAATGGCGTCGCGGTCGGCAATGTCCAGCGCATGGAACACGAAGCCCGACTGGGCCTGCAACTGCCGCAGGCGGGCCTGCTTGAGGCTGGGTTCGTAGTAGGCGTTCAGATTGTCCAGGCCGTGCACCTGCAGCCCCAGACCCAGCAGGCGCTGGCTCAGGTGAAAACCGATGAAACCGGCTGCGCCGGTAACGAGCACAGGTCCTGCGGCTTGGGAGATCAAAGTGTTCATGGCAGGACCCCGTGCGTCACCGGGCGGTAAACAAAACGCTCGGCCTTGATGGGGCTGCCGCACACTGGCGTGAGGGTTTCGGACCCCAGCAGTACCCATTCACGGCGATGTGCCCTGCCCAGCGAGACGGCGCGGGAGACGTCGAAACAGCTCAACTCAGCGCCTGTGGGCACGAGCAGGAATCGTCGGGGCGCCTCTCGCATCCAGATCCAGGCGTTTTTCTCCTGCTCGGCCAATGGTGCCAGATAGCTGAAATGGGTCAGTGGCCTTTGGGCAAAGAGCAGAAACTGCTCCTTGAAATAGAGCAGGCCCAATTCGGCACTGCCGGGCAACCGCTGCTCAACTTCCTCCATCTGGCGTTGCGGTGTGCGGTACGGGTCCGCCAATGGCCAGACCAGCAGGGAGACAAACAGCCAGACCGCCAGGTTGCTGGCCGCGAGTCGAACGAACAGATCGGCCCGGCGCAACCACACCAGCAAGACCAGCCATGCCAGCCCAAGACCGATCAGCGGATACGCCACAGCGCCGAGCAGTTCGCTGTGGTCCTGGAGCCGTGATGGCAGGCGCTGCGGCTCAAGCAGCACCGCCAGGCCCAAGCCGGCGATCAGCACGGCCAGCGCCATCAGCAGCCACTGCAAGACGGTTCCAATCTTCAACGCCAGCGCGCGTTCTCGAACCTGCGCCCACAGCACCGCCACCACCAGCGACAACATCGGCAGCGCTGGGAGGATGTAGACCTCACGCTTGCCCGAGCTGAGCGAGAAGAACAGCAGCACCAGCCCCACCCAGGCCAGCAGCACACGCAGTTTCGGGTCCTCCCGGAGCAGGCCCACCAACGGCCTCCAGAACACCAGCAGCAGGACCGGCAGCGGGAACCACACGGTCGGAATGGCCTGGGTGAAGAAGTAGTGCCAGGGCTTGACGTGATGCCAGGCATTCACGAAGCGCTCACCGGTCTGACGAAACAGCAGGTCATTGCGGTAGGCCACCATCGCCTCGGTGCCGCCGTTGTGCACCTGCCAGAGCATCGGCCCCAGCCAGAGAGCGATCACCGCCAGCATCACCGGCAGACCGAGCAGCAAGCGCCAGTTCCAACACGCACCGGGGGACCGGCTTTTCGGGCCCGCGGGTGCGGTCCCCCCTTCAGCGGGCAGGTGCGGAGCGGCGCAGGGGAAATCCTTTCTCCACAGAGCCAGCGGCAACATCATCAGCAGGGGCAGGAAGCCGACGCCTTTCGTCATGATGCCCAGGCCCATGGCCACCCAGCTGACGTAGTACCAGCGCCAGTGCGGCCCGGTCAGGAAATGGCGAAGCAGGCCATAACAGCCCAGCGTGATCCAGAACGCGACCAGCGCATCCATCTGCGCGGCCTTGCCTTGCAACAGAAACTGCGGCGTGAAGGCCAGCACCAGCACGGCGAGGAGGGCAGTCTGTGCATTCCACAAGCGCCGGCCGAGGTCGTACACCAGCCACAGGGTGCCGATCGCGGCCAGCGCGCTGGGTAGCAGGAACGACAGCTTGAGGTTGCCAAGCAACCCGTAGAACAGGGCGCTGAGCCAGATGAATACCGGCGGCTTGTCCGGGTAATACTCGCCGCCCCGGGTAGGAAACAGCCACTGCCCGGTCTCCACCATCTCGCGGGCGATCTGGGCAAAGCGGGGCTCGTCTGCCGGCCAGGGAAAACGCAGGCCGATGCCGGCCAGCAGCACCACGGCCATGGCCACCAACCAGAACAGCGTCTGGCGACGAATCGATGCGTCAGAAGTCGTGGTGGTCATGGGACGGGTTCTTCGTCGAGCCGGTGGCGCCACCCATAGGCGGCGCGAGGTTGGCTTTGAACTGTTTCAGCCGTTGTTTGAAACCGTGGTGGTACAGATACCAAGCCAGCAGGCTGGAACCGATCAGCAGGGCAAAACTCATCCATATCTTCGAGCTGTCCTGCAAAGCCACACCGCGCCCGGCATAACTGAACAGCAAGGACTGCGGAAGGTAGCCCACGAGGCTGCCCAGGAACACCCCGCGCAGGCTCAGACCGGCAAGTGCAGCGGCCACATTGGTCGCCAGATTGCTGCCCACCGGCATGAGCCGGATGACGCAGATCCACAACCAGGTGTCTTCGGCCAGCACCCGCCGCAGGAGCTCGATCCGGTGAGCGTGACGCTGGCGCACCCAGTCCATGCCCATCACGCGCACCACCCCGATGGTCAGCAGCGCTCCGAATCCGGTGAGCAGGGCACTGACGACCCCACCCACAAAACCACCGAGCAAATAGCCGCAACTGAAGGCCAGCACCTGGCGCGGTCCACCCACAGCCGTGTAGAGAATGCCCCCCAACGCGAACACCGGCCAGGCCAGGCCCCAGTGCTGTCGGAACAGACTGCGCAGCAGGTCTTCTTCGGTGAATGATCCCCACCAGCCGTAGTGCAGGGAGACGAAAGCCAGCATCAGCACAGCCGTCAGCCCCAGCGGCTTGACGAACAGACTGGCGCTAGATTTCACCGATGATTTCCACCTGAGCGATCACGGGCTGCTTGCTGCGCCGGGTCAGCCAGCGCACGCCGATCATGTCGACGATACCCACCCACACACGGTTCCAGGCGGTGTACTTCGAAACCCCCGCCGTGCGGTGGCGGTGGTTCACCGGCACCACCGCGATACGGCCACCCAGGCGGCGCACCAGTGCGGGAATGTAGCGGTGCATGTGGTCAAAGTAGGGCAACCTCAGCCAGGTCTCGCGCGGAATCAGCTTGAGACCGCAGCCCGTGTCGGGCACGCCATCGTCCAGAATCCGTCGACGCACGGCGTTGGCGATCCTGGACTGGATTTTTTTCCATTCGGTGTCCATTCGCTTGTGGCGAAAGCCCGCGATACAGAAATGCACGCCACCCGCCTCCATTGCCTGTGCCTGCCGCAACAGGGCTGGTATGTCCGCAGGATCGTTCTGGCCGTCGCCGTCGATGGTGACCAGATAACGCCCCCGAGCATGTCGGGCTGCAGTGGACAGCGCGGTGCTTTGGCCCACGCTGACCTGGTGCCGGATCAGCTGGGCGGGGGCACCAAGGGCGGTGCAGCACTGAACAAACTCAGCCGCCGTGACATCGCCACTGCCATCGTCCACCAGCACGATTTCGAAACTGCACAACGGCCGCAATGCGCTATCGACCTCACCCACGAGCTGGCCGATATTGCCAGCCTCGTCCTTGGCCGGAATCAATACGGAAACCAGGGGGTTCGCGCTCGACCGCACAAAAAGACTCACAACCGGGCTGGCGTCTGACATCTTGTGGATCACCATTCACGAACAAAGAAACCTTGCGCAGCTCAGCAACGGAGAGGCAAGAGAGCAAACCCCGACAACCTCTGACTGTCGTTGGGAATTCTTATGTGTTCCTTAAGAAAAGTGAACCAACACCTGCCGTTTATTTCTCGAACGGATTTTAAGGCTCGTGCTACCAACCCAGACCGACCTTCAGAGGCAGGTACACCGCCATGCCCGCCACGATGGTGCCGAGCACGCCCCGGCGCCAGGCGAACCAGGACAGGCCCGCCGCCACCGCAAACAGGCGCGCGTCCTGCCAGGTCTGAATCAGTTCGCCCTGAGACATCACCACCTCCGGCACCACCACCGCCGACAAGGCCGCGATCGGCGCATACTGCAGGCCGCGCTGTGCCCAATGCGGCAGCGTCCAGGGTTTGTCGGACAGGAAAAAGAAACCCCGCGTGATGACGGTGACCGCGCCCAGCGCGACGATGGTGAGCAGGGTCCAGGGGTCGAGATCAAACATGGTGTGGACCAGCCCCGGGGCGGTGGGGGCGCATCTTGTCGAGCACCAGGCAGATGGCCACCGCGCTGGCAATGGCCACCAATATGTTGAGCTTCAGGGGCAACGCCCAGGCCGCCACGGCTGCAGCTCCCGCCACCCCGGCCGAGACCACGCGCAGCTTGGACGTGGCCAGCGACGCCAGCACGCCCAGCAAAGCCAGAATGCCAGCAAAGCCCAGCCCCCACTCGGTGGGAATGGCGTTGGCCAGAGCGATGCCCACCAGGCTCATGCCCATCCACGACAGGTAGTTCACCGCACAGTTGCCCGCCAGATACGCTTGCTGCTGCGCCAGCTCGGTGGCCGTGTGGCCCGGCCTGGGAAAGCGCCGAGAAAAAAACACATAGCTCAAATCGCCTGTGACGTAACCCGTGGCCACTCGCTGAAAACGCGGCAAGTGCATCAAGTACGGCCTCAAATGGGCCGAAAACACCACAAACCGCAAATTCACACAAAAGGCCGCTGCCAGGATCACCCACAGCGGTGCCCCGGCCGCGATCATGGGCACCGCGGCCAGTTGGGCACTGCCGGCGTAGACGATCAGCGTCATCAGCACCGCTTCCAGCACCGACAAGCCCGACTTCACCATGGCCACGCCGGTCATCAGACCCCAGGCGGCAATGCCCATCGCCACCGACGCCTGGTCGCGCACGCCCTCCCAGAACTCGGGATGACCGCGATGCACGGGGAGGTAAAACATCAATTCGCCGGCGCGTGCGCGGCGGAACCACTCAGCACTTGACCAGGTACCAGCGAAAAACCCCGCAGGAAATCGCCCACTGGCAGGCGTTTGCCACCGGCGCGCTGCAACGCAGTCAGCACCAGCGTGCCATCGCCCGTCTGCACCCGGATGCCGTCTTCTCCCACCGCGAGCACCGTACCGGGTGCGCATGCGGCGGCACCGGGTTCAACCCGGACCGACCAGAGCTTGACGGACTCTGGGCCCACCGAGAAGCTGGCGCCCGGGAACGGATCAAAGGCCCTCACGCGCCGGGCCAGTTCAGCGGCCGGCTGGCGCCAGTCCATGATGGCCTCGGCCTTTTCGATCTTGTGGGCGTATGTGACACCGTCGACGGGTTGTGCGACCGGCCGTAAGCCGCCGCAGGCCGCCAGTTCGAGCGCCTCCACGATCATCCGACCGCCCAGGTCGGCCAGGCGATCGTGCAAGCCGGCGGTGGTTTCTTCGGCGCCGATGGTCAGGCGCTCGGTCAGCAGCATGTCGCCGGTGTCCAGCCCGGCATTCATCTGCATGATGGTCACACCGGTCTCGGCATCACCGGCTTCAATGGCCCGGTGGATCGGCGCCGCGCCCCGCCAGCGCGGGAGCAGCGAGGCGTGGATGTTGAGACAACCCAGTTTCTTGTGCTTCCCGGTGCCGGTCATCACATCCAGCACCCACTGCGGCAGGATGAGGCCGTAGGCGGCCACGACCATCGCTTGCGCTTGAGCGGCCTCGATCATCTGACGAGCCGCCGCCGCGTCTTCCGGGTACTTGCCGTCCAGGCGCAGGCTGCGCGGTTGCGCCACCGGAATGTGGTGCTCCAGTGCAAACTGCTTGACCGGCGATGCCTGCAGCTTCATGCCCCTGCCTGCGGGGCGGTCGGGCTGGCTGAGCACCAGAGACACCTCGAAGCCCGCAGCGTGCAGACGCTGCAAGGCCACGCTGGCGAACACCGGCGTGCCGGCAAAGATGATTTTCATGGGTTGCAGTACCGGGCCGCACTGGGTGCGCCCGCCAGTCGTCAGAATCGGTTGCCCACGTCGTCCAGCAGCGGCTCGTCGGTGTAGACCACCCGACGCACCGTGCCCTGGGCATCAATATAGATATGCGCCAGTCTGGCGAGCGAAAAGGGCTCCAGGTACCGGTAGGTCCAGACGCCACCCTCAAAACGGGCCACACGTTCTACCACCGCCGGCTGCCCGAACTGGCGCAGCACGTCTTCCCGGGTCCATCGGTCCACCTGGATGCGCTGCAGCCACTCGATGTCCAGCACCTGATCCACCCGGGCCAGGCGCCCCTGGGCATCCAGATCCAGATTGAAGACCTGCTGACCGGATGGCTGGCGCGAATACTGGAGCCGCGTGCCATCGGGCAAGGGGTGGACCGCCGTGGGGCGGCCCAGGCGCTGTTCGATCTCGGCGCGCGACGTGCCGGGCGAGACGGTTTCGGGCATGCTGCCGCAAGCGGCCAACACCAAGGCCAGAGCGGTGGCACCGAGCGCCCGCGTGATCCTGCTCACCGGGCTACCCTCCGTGCTACGCACTGCGGGGCTGGGCGCCTTCGGAGCGGCCGGGCGGCGCTCATGCCCGCACCGCCTCTCGCTGGGCCTTGACCAGCTTGCTCTTGATGCGGTTGCGCTTGAGCGGCGACAGGTATTCCACAAACACCTTGCCGATCAGGTGGTCCATTTCATGCTGGATGCACACCGCCAGCATGCCCTCGGCTTCGATCACCCGCGAATGTCCTTCACCATCGAGCGCTCTCACCCGCACCGCCAGCGAGCGCTCGACCCCGTCGTAGATGCCTGGCACTGAAAGACAGCCCTCTTCACCTTTGCGTTTTTCCGGGCTGGCCCATTCGATCTCGGGATTGATCAGCACCATCGGCTGATTGCGCTCTTCGCTCACGTCGATCACGATCAGACGTTCGTGAACATCCACCTGTGTGGCAGCCAGGCCGATGCCGCTGGCGTCGTACATCGTGGCCAGCATGCGGGGAATCAGCGCCCGGATGCGCTCGTCGACCTGCGCCACCGGACGTGCCACGGTGTGCAGGCGCGGGTCGGGATAACAAAGAATGGGCAGCAATTCAGCAGAGGTCATGATCGAAAACAGCGACACGCGAGAGACAACGTCTGGCCAGGAGGCCCATTTTGGGGCAAGCGTCCCAGCACCTATTCGTGGTGGCTCAGAGACGCACTTGCGCGTTTGTCGGTATTTTCGCTACTTTTGGCGGATGCCGCTGCGCCTCTCCTGCATAAACATTGCCTAATCAAAGCCTTGCGCGCAAAATCAAATGCGAATTATCAAGACCAAAGCGCTGTCACGAACAGGCTCCCTGTCCCGTCCGGGGTGGGCCCTGCCGGGAGCGTGCATGCCCCAGGGGCCCTACATGCCATTGAAGATCCGTTCGAACGCCTCCTTCTCCATGTCCCACGGACTGCGCCCCCTGGCGTGTGCCACCGCGCTGCTGGCTGCAACGCTGGCCTCCGGTGTTGGCGCACAAAACTTCCCCATCACCCCAGGTCAGCGGGCCACCGCCACCCAGGTGGCCCAGGCGGGTGTGCCCCTGTCCGAACTGGCACCCAATGCCCCCGACAGCTACACGGTCAAGCGGGGCGACACGCTCTGGGCCATTTCCGGCATGTATCTCAGGAGCCCCTGGCGCTGGCCCGAACTGTGGGGCATGAACCTGGACGACATCCGCAACCCTCACCTGATTTTCCCCGGTCAGGTGCTGTTCCTTGACACCAGCGACGGCACTGCCCGCCTGAGTACGCGCCGGCCCGGCGATGGCAGCACGCCCACGGTGCGCGTTTCCCCCCGCGTTCGCTCGGAAAGCCTGTCGGACTCGGCCATTCCACCGATCTCGCTCCAGGCCATCGAGTCGTTTCTGGCCGAGCCCATCATCGTGGACGAAGGCACCTTTTCGCGCGCACCACGCATTGTCTCGGCCACCGACAGCCGGGTGCTGATGAGCATGGGCGACCGGGCCTATGCCCGCGCCCTGTACGGCAGCAGCGAAGGCGGCGACGCCGAACCCCTGAGCATTGGCGAAGGCAAACCGCGCGATTTCCGCGTGTTCCGCAACGCCACGCCACTGAAAGACCCGACCACCGGCGAAGTGCTGGGCTACGAAGCACAGTACGTTGGCAAGGCCTACCTGGTGCGTGAAGAAACCCGCAGGGTACCTGCGCCAGTGCCCGGCAAAGAAGGCGCCGTAGCAGGGGCCGAAATCGTTCCGGCCACCATCGACATCGTGCAGGCCAAGGAAGAAGTGCGCATCGGCGACCGCCTGCTGCCCGAACCACCTCGCGAACTGCCCAACTACGTACCGAGTGCACCCTCAGCCACCCTCACAGGCCAGATCGTCTCGGTGTACGGCAATGCGGTGACCTTCGCCGGCCAGAACCAGGTCGTGGCCATCAACCGTGGCATCGAGCATGGGGTTGAGCGCGGTCACGTGCTCGCCCTGCAAAAAGATGCACAGACCATCATCGACAAGACCGACCGTGCGCGCACCCAGATCCGCCTGCCGGGTGAGCGCAACGGTCTCATGATGGTGTTCCGCACCTTCGACAAGGTGTCGTACGCACTGGTGCTGCAGATCACCGACGGGGTCAAGGTCGGCGACAGCTTCGTGAACCCCTGACCCTGACCCGCGAATGAATTGGGAGGAGCTGGCCGCGTGGCTGCGGCTGTCGCTCACACCCGGCGTGGGCAACGATTCGGCGCGCAAGCTGCTGGCGGCCTTTGGCCTGCCCGAAACCATCTTTGCGCAATCCGCTCACGCCCTGCAGACGGTGGTGGGGGCTCAACGCGCACAGGCACTGCTGTGTGAACCCGAAGCACTTCCAGCAGCACTGCATCAATTGCAGGACTGGCTGGCGGCAGGAACTGACCGTCATGTGCTGACGCTGGCTGACAAGCGTTTTCCCGCTGACCTGCTGGAAATGGCCGACCCACCCCCCATGTTGTACGTGCTGGGCGATGTGAAGGCCCTGCATCACCCTCAGCGGCTGGCGATCGTGGGCAGTCGCAACCCGACGCCCCAAGGCCAGGCCAATGCGCGCCAGTTTGCCCAAGCACTCTCAAAAAGCGGGGTGTGCATCGTGTCAGGCCTTGCGCTGGGTGTGGACGGCGCAGCCCACGAGGGCGCACTCGAAGGAGGCAGTCCCACGGTGGCGGTGGTCGGCACCGGGCTCGACCGGGTGTATCCCAAACGCCATCTGAACCTGGCCCACCGCATCGCAGCGCAAGGCGCCCTTGTGAGCGAGTACCCGCTGGGCACTCCCCCGCTCGCCGCCCACTTTCCCCAACGAAATCGCCTGATTTCCGGCCTGTCACAGGGCACGCTGGTCGTCGAGGCGGCGGTGCAATCGGGCTCCCTGATCACCGCGCGGCTCGCCGCCGAACAGGGCCGCGAGGTGTTCGCCATCCCCGGCTCCATCCACGCACCGCAGTCCAAAGGCTGCCACGCACTCATCCGCCAGGGCGCCAAACTCGTCGAATCCGCCTACGACATCCTCGAAGACCTGCGCTTGCCAACCACCGGATCACTGCCCTTTGACACACCCGTAAGTGCATCAGAAGACACCCTGCTGAAAGCGCTGGGCCACGACCCCGTGAGCTTAGACGCCCTTCAAGCCCGCACTGGCCTCGACACCGCCACCCTGCAAGCCAGGCTGCTGGAACTTGAACTGGAAGGGCAAGTCGGCCGACTGCCCGGCGGACTGCTGCAACGCATCGGCAGCGCCTGAGGCGCACAGAGGGAGAGACTCAGTCTCCTGTGCAATCTGCCTCGCGTGAAGGGCGCAGAAAGGCGACGGAGAGCACCGAGCCGAGTAGTAAAGGCGGGTTGTGTGCCGAAACCCTTCCGGAGCGAAGTGCCTCCAAAACCAGGGGCATCAAGGGTCCGGCTTGTATGGTTGAGGGGTTGGGGTGGAGGGCCTGAAATACCGGCTAACGGCACTGACCGACTGGCGGAGATTGCCCCCACCCCGCCTTCCAGCGTCGATAAGGAACTGAGCGGCACCGGGTATCGGTAGCGCCGATCTTTGAGCAAGCCAACGCGGCTGGCGGGAATATCCACCCCAACACTTGTCATTCTTTCTCCAAGGAGACTGC
>NZ_JAUSCF010000039.1 GCF_030651625.1 Hydrogenophaga sp.
CAGCGAGGGGTACTCGCCCCGGTGTTCGAGCACCATGCGAACGGCACGCTCGCGGACCTCGGGTGAAAACTGGTTCGACTTCTTGCTCATGGCTCAATCCTCTCAGAGAAAAGAGCCTCCTCAAAACCCGGGGCGGTTCAAAGCGCGCAACACGATTGTAGAAACCTCGTATGAGCACGCGAAGTTCAAGAGCCGCAGAGTCTGATTGCGGGATCGCCCTCAACCTCCCCTGCGTAACCAGCAACCATCTGCTACGCAGAAAGAAGTGCGCACGTTGGAGGGACGCTAGCGGCGAATCTGCGGACTGACCAAGGGTATCGGACGCTGCGTATCCTTGCCAATTACTTGCATGCCTTTCTGAGGATTCCAAGACGAAGTCGCCTCCTGAATGAACAAGGCAATCGATCCAGCCAACCTCACGTCCCTGGCATCGGGTGACTTCGCAAGGGCTTGCCCGATGTGAAGCCAGCCCTTCAATGCTTCCGCCCTGCTGGTGCGGGTCTTGTCCCCAGAACTGGAAGTGGGTCGAGCTTTCCTCAATCGCCCATCTTCCTTGGCCTTCAGCCGCCAGAGGTCCGGGTGCCTCACGTTCCGGCCACGGGTGGCCTGCCGCGTGGCTTCGGCCTCAACCCCATAGCCACGCAATTTCTCGGCAAAAGTCTCGCGCCATCGCTGCAGGTCGGCCTTGCGCGGGTTGAGTCGCCTGCCGTATCGCGATTCGGCCCGCACGCTGATGTGCACGTGCGGATTGGCCTGGTGGTCGTGCAGCACCATCACGTACTTGTGATCGGCCAGTTCGGTCTGCGCGAATTCGCGAGCCGCCTTCTGCACGATCAGAGGGTCGGTTCCCCGGGGCATGGACAACATGATGTTGAAAGCCTCACGCCGGTACCCTACGTCGTCGATCAGGCTGCCCCCGAACCGCCAGTCGTCGGCCAGCTCGTGCACCGCGCCTTTGCCACGGACGGTCTCGCCCTGCTCGTTCTCGATGTCGAGCCGGCCGTTCTTGCTGATGTAGCGGAAGTGGGCCGCAATGGCCTGCATGCCCCGCCCTCCCCCGGTGACCTTGACCATGACCTGCGGCGCCCTGCGCACCACCGTGGCTTCGATGCGCTGGCGGATGGCGGTCGCCCGCTGTCGAATGGCACCACTGTCCAGCCTGGGCTGGGGTTTGACCTTGACGACCCGGTTGCCAGGATAGAACAGGCGGTCGCCCCACTGAACGAGCACACCATCGATGTTGGGGGTCTGGGCCATGGCTTTCTCCTGGGTGTCAGCGGCTGGCACGGTGCCGAGTTTCGGCGGTGTGCCCTCGCGGGCGCAGGTCGGCGAGCAAGCCTGCGGCCTGGGTGAGATGGCGCCGGACATCCCCATCCAGGGTGTCAAGCATGTCGCGGTACACCAGCGCCTGCGGCACGTTGCCCAGGGACAGGAAGCGTGTGAGGGCGTGTATGTTGCGGCTGAGGCTGGAGAGTTGGGCGTTGGACGCCGTGAGCGCAGCGAGCTGATCGGTTCGGCTGACACTGGAGGTCAACGCGGGGATGCCTGCGATGAGCCCGGCCAGGTAAGCGCCACGTGATAGACCCGCTGAACCGGCACCAGCCAACAATCGTTCAGCTTCGTCGGTTGTCAATCTGATGGACAACTTGACGATGCCGGAGCCCGAGGCCAAGCCCTGCAGGGCATCGAGCTTTGCCTGCACAGGTGCCTCACCCACGCCCAGTTCGCGGGCCACCGCCCGCCGGACGAGAACCGACACACTCACTCGCTCGGCTTGAGCGCGTTCGACCAGCAGGCTTTTGAGACCGCGCATATTGACCGTGACGAAGCCAGGGTTGTGGGTGTTCATATGCCAACCGAAGGGTGCAAACGTGAGCGAAGCGAATCGTTTGTGAAATCGGCGGCGGGCCGCCTATCCTGCACTCATCCATGAACCTATGGTCGTCGAGGATCGGTCGATACGAGGCGCTGGATTTGGTCGAAAATCCAGCAAACCGCATGCGGCGCTGATGGCGGGCAGGTTGTCAATCAGATTGACAACCGACCAGGCGAAGCGCGTCTGCATGCACCTTGACCCACACGGGAGGAACCAGTTGAGCAACGAATCAGTGCCTCGCAGGCTGGAACGGACACCAGAGAGAGACGAGGTGCTGCGCCGCATCGGACGCAATGTTGTGAATTTCCAGATGGTCGAAGCCTTGCTCAAGCACCTGAATGCCAACGCGTCGGTGCACGGACCGGCAAGCCAACTGGCAGAACGTATGGAAGCGCAAAGAACTGCGATGCACCGCAAAACCATGGGCGAACTGGCCGGGAAGATGGTGGCTCAAGTCTTTCAGGCTCCGGCAGAAAGCCAGACGCCGGATGAGATCACCGAACCCTGGTTCGGTTTTCACTTCACTGTGGAAACCGATGCGCAGTTCATCGACCAGCACGACCAGGAGATGCGCGCGCTGGTGGCTGCGCGCAATGATCTGATCCATCACTTTCTGCCCCAGTGGTATTCAGCCGTTGACGGTGACGCGGAAACGGCCCTCACTTACCTGGATGCCCAGCGGGACGAAACCTTTCGCATGATGGACAGACTCAGGGGCTGGGTGAAGGCGCTTGACGAGGGCCGACGTCAGACGGCGGCCTTCATGACATCACCCGAAGGCAAACGGCAGATGGAACTGGGGTTGCTACAAAGCAGTCACCTTGTGGCGATGCTCGGAGAAATCGCCTTGAAGACCGCACGGCCAGACGGCTGGGCTTATGTCACCACTGCGCTGAACCTGATTCGTCGCGAGGCACCAGCTGAACTGGCCGACCTACAACAGCGGCACGGACACCAGAACCTCAAGGGCATCCTGCTGGCCGCCGAGCACTTCGACGTGCTGGACGAGGCACTGCTCAACGGGGGCGTTCGAACGGTTTACCGGATCAACGATCGGTACACGCTACAGCTTGGCCAGGATGTTGCCAGCGAACCAACATCGGCATCGAAGGCCTTGCCCTCTGTCAATCAGATTGACAACTCACGTCCCGCACCAGGCCAATGAGAGTCAGGCGACTGGTTTCCACCGTTTCCTTCTGACCGCCCTTCAACGGGGTCACATAGAGCCGTCCGGCTTGCGCCGGAGCCTGCAAGGTGTTCACCACCACTTCGGTACCACCCATGCTCGCCAGCAGCCTCAAGGGCGCCTGCCTAGGAGCGCGAGCAACAGGTTCCGCGGGCCGAGCGAAACCGTCAAGCATTTTCTCTGCCTGACCCTGGGCGACGCCCTCCCTCAGGCTGGCCTCCATCGAATCGATCAGTGCCGAGGTGCCACGCCGCACGCTGCCCGACCCCTCCGCCAGATCGGCTCGCAAGGCCATCACTCGATCCCGGGTGATGGCGCTGTGGTCCGATGCCCAGGCTTCGACGTATTGCGGGTGTTCGTTGGCCAGTTTGCGAAGCTCATAGAGCTCGTTCAAGCCCCGGCAGCGTCCCTCCCGGTACGCAGACATCAGCCAGTCGGGCGGATCGATCAGCGCGGTGGCCAATGTCACGTACTGCCGGCTTTTGCCGATGCTCCTTGCGATGTCGGCCTTTGTCTGCCCCTGTTTCAACGCCCGTTGCACGAACAGTGCGATCTCCAGCGGAGTCAGCCCTTTGCGTTGTTCGTTTTCGATGAACTGGTCCACGCTGTGGGCCGTTTTGTCCACGAAGGCCGGAATGTCAGGTATTCCTGCGAGGCGGGAAGCCCGCAGGCGCCGCGCCCCGAAGTTGAGCATCCATCGCCCCGGCTGCGTGGGGTGTGGGCGCACGGATACCGGCTGACGCACGCCCCGCGCCTTGATGGTCTCAGCCAGCTCGGCCAGAGACTCGTCATCGAATTCCTGCCGTGGTTGCTCCGCGTCTTCATCAATGGCATCGAGCGATATCCGCATAGGAGTGCCGCTTTGCCCCGCGCCAGCCGGTGGCAGCAGATCCAGGTCATCGAGCGACAGGGCCATGATGCGCTCCGTTGAGGGGTTGGATCGTGGTGGGTGCCTCCCCCGCAGGCGGTGACAACACCGTGTTGGCGATGAAGGTCAGTCCGGGCTCGATCTCGCGCCAGGCGTCGCGCGCGGCGGTTTTCTTCATCTCCCACAGGACGAAGCCTTCTGCCTGCGCTTCGGCCACGGCAGACCTCCGTTGCATCGAGGCGATGTCGCCCGGCTTGGGCCCGATGGCTATCAGCATCGGGCTGTATTTCTGGATCAGCTGCATGAAGTTCTCCCGCTGCAGCGGTGTGGCTTCCACCATCGTCGGATACAGGCCAATCAGGTGCAGTTTGGGATTGAGAACCGCCTTGATCCTGCGCACCCCCACCCGCGGGTGGTTGAGCAGCGCGGACACGCCGTCCATGGCTTCCTGGTTGAGCTGGATGGGCGAGAGCACGAAGTCGGCCGAGACCAGCGCCGCGATCATGCGGATGTCCGGGTTGGGGTTGGTATCCACAATGCAGACGTCGAACCGGGCATCCATGGCCGCCAGGAAGAGCCGAAAATTGCTGGCGAAGGTGTTGTGCAGTGCGGGCTGGCGCTCAAGCCCGGAGAGGTCCCGATCAGCGGCCACCAGCACGAAGTCTGCCGCTGGTATCTGGGCGTTGTTCTGCGCCAGCAAGCCGCTGGCCGGCACATCGGCCACGGCGGCGCGTTGGCTCTTTCGCAGAGGATCAGAGAAGTTGCCCTGGTGGTCCAGGTCTATGGCCAGCACGCGCAGGCCGAGTCTTCGGTAGTGGTGAGCCAGCAAGGTGGCGACGGCGGATTTGCCGACGCCACCCTTCTGATTGGCGAGCACAAGGGTCTTCATGGGGAGTCCTCCGGCGCGACCGTCAAGGGGATCACCGAGGCGGAGGACGTTTCCCGCGCGCCGCGCTCGATGCGCCAGCGGCCGGGATCGCGCGAGCCGGCGCCAGCCGGCGAGCGCGCTTCAGACTTTCACGCGCACGCACTACCCGATGATGGGAGCCGTGCGGCGTGGCGCGCGCGCTGGATTCGGGTGTGAATCCAGCGCCTCACTCGTTCATGCCTTGAGCTTGCGCATCTCTTCAGCCAGCACCCACAGCGCCCGGTTCAGACTCACGCTGCGGTCGATGCTGGCCACCGGGCGGGTGTGGAGACGGCGGCCCTTGGCACCCCTGCCCGGCTGGCCGCCTTTCATCGCGTTCTCCTGCACTCGCTGGAAGGTGGTCCATAGGCTGGCACCGAAGTCTTCGGGCCGGCGGGCTTCGATCAGTTGCTCGGCGGTCACCGGGGCCGGTGGTTCGCCCTCCCCTCGTTCTCCGTAGCGCAGCGCCAGCGCGGCGGTGGCAAAGGCCCGCTGTTCCTCGGGCTGCAGGGTCAAGGCTTTCATGCCGTCGGTGGATGCGTCCACAGCCTCGAAATCCTCCAGCACCCGAAAGGCCCCTTCGATTACCTCATCGCGGATGTTGCCCTTGTGCGGGATGCGGATGTCGTTGGTGACGTCGCCAACCACCAGCCCGTTGCAACAGACAAACCTGAAGACACCCGCGAGCATCTGGTAGCTGCTGGCGCCGTCGTGGCTGTTGATCAGGATGATCTCGTTGGCCTCGGGCCGGGTGTTCACCTGCCCGGCGTGGCGCATGCGGATCATGTGCTTGGTGAACTCAGTTTTGCCTTCGATGCGGCTTTTGCTCTGGCACACCATGAAGGGCTCGAAGCCTTCCTGGCGCAGACCGCGCAGCACGTCGATAGTGGGGATGTAGGTGTAGCGCTCGGATCGGCTGCCGTGTTTGCCTTCGGCAAAGATGGACGGCGCGGCCCGGCGCATCTGGTCTTCGGCCAGCGGGGTCTCGCTGCGGATCACGAAGGTGTTGTGGCCGAAACGGGCGGCCAGCTGGGGGCGGGAAGCTTGGACGGTGTTCATGGTGAATGCTCCAAAGAAGATAGGAAATGGAGATAGGAAAAGAAGAAGGGATGGCCAGACACACCGGGCGGATGGGCTCCGGCCGGTGTGGGTGCTCAGGCGTGCCCGGGCAGGTGTTCGCTGCGGGCCTTGCGGTGGCCGCTGGTGGATCGGGTGGGTGCTGCGAGTGGCTCGGCCCCGCCATCGCGTGCCCGTCGGGCTTCGGCCTCTGCGCGACTGTCCAGGTAGTCAATCTCGTCGACGACGAAGTCCAAGGCGAAAACCTCAGCCCCGTCGCTGCCCTGGTACTGGTTGTTGCGCACCCGCCCGACGATGTTCACGTGCGAGCCTTTGCCCAGGTACGCGGCGGCGTGTTCGGCCTGCTTGGCCCACAGCGTCCACAGGATGGCGGTGGCCATCTCCTCACGGTCTTCACCGCTGCCTCGGTGTTGGTTGCTGATGGCGATCAACACCGCCTTGGCGACCTTGCCATCTCTCCCTTTGACGAATTCGAGCTTGACGGCACCGGCCAGGTGGGCGTGGCGCTGGATGACTTGAACGTTGGCCATGATGGAACTCCTTGCAAGAGCGACCAGCCGGACCCCGATGCGGGCTCCTCAAAGCTGATCCTCTCGCTCGGACTCCCTCGCTCCCGCCCACGGGCGGGCGGGGGGTGGGCAAGGCCCCTTCCCTTGGGAAGGGGTGGGGGATGGGGAAAACCACGCAGCCGAAGCAGTGAGCCAGTCACCTGGCCCACCGCTGAAAGATCCCCCCACAAGTCCCCCTCACCCGTGGATGGGGGCGCCGTGGGGGGATTGCGGTGGGCTGTTTGGCGTACGCGCTGCCCCGAGCCACTTCGGGCGACAAGCAAAGCGCAGGCGACCGCATGACCTGAGCAGTGGCGGCTCTGCGGACGGCGTGACACCAAGCGTAGCGACTGGCGCGACGTTCGAGCCGCTGCGATCACTTCAGGACTTCGGGCTCTCCGGTCTGCCAGCGGCCCGGCTTCGGGCATGGCGGGTGAACGGGGGGACGATCTGGCGGGCGGGACGGGACCAGAGCGCAGCGTCGGGAGCGGACCGAGGGTCAGTTCGTCCAGCGGGCTCGTTCCCGCGCAGCGGGAAGGGAAAAAGACCGCGATCCCCGGGCACGGGAAAGGGCCGCGTTCCTTGCTCAGCCGGCTACGCCGGCCAAATTACGCCCTCCCCTGCGCTCGCGCGCAGTGCGCTGTTCAAGATAAGAAAAGAATGGGGCCAAAAGGCCCCAGGGTTCAAACGAGGCCTCGCTCCGCCATGGATTGAACGGAGCCGCCCGCGACGATGAAGTGGTCCAGCACCCGCACATCCACCAGCGCTGCCGCCTGCTTGAGCGTCTGCGTCAGATACTCGTCGGCACGAGATGAGTCGGTTGCGCCTGAAGGATGGTTGTGCACCAGCAGAAGAGCGCAGCTGTTGCGAAGAAGCGCATCGCGCACCACTTCGCGCGGGTAAACCGATGTCTGACTCACCGTGCCCCGGAACATCTCGACGTAGTCGATGACGCGGTTCTGCGCGTCCAAGTGCACCACGGCAAACACCTCATGCGGCAGGTTGCCCAGACGGGCGCGCAGGAAGTCCTTGACCACGGCGGGCGAAGACATCACATCGCTGCCCCGCACCTGCGCCGCCAGCAACTGCTGAGCAGCCATCAGAACCTCGTCGGCCTCGGCCGGACGGTACTGACCCGCGACATCGCGCACCAGCAAAGCGGAAGCGGCAACCGAGAGTGCCTGGAAAGAATCGAGGGAAGAAAACAGATCGTGCTGCATGACCAACTCCAGTGATCGGGCGGGATTGCCCGAGACCGGAACCGGCACGCCGCAGCGCAGCGGTCACAGGTTCGAAGACGGCCGCACGGCCGCAAGCGCACGCAGTGCGCGCAGACCTTGACGGCGAGAACGGTGTGCAAGGATGAAGGGAACAGCAAGCCAGCCCCACCACACCGCCCGAGTGAAACAGGCAAGCGCAGCGCGCAGGCCGGGGGCATGCCCTCGGCCGAAGGCGTCAGGGATCGAAGCCGCATGGCCGCGACCCGGCACGGGGCGCGGGGCGAAGCCTGCAGAGCCCGACGGCGGAAAGCCGGGACGTCAGATCAAAATCGGTACTCGTCATTTGCCGCAACCAGGGCCACCGAAGGCAATCCCATCCGCCATCGGCCGCATCAATGAAGTCCTGGCAGAGATCCCGGTGGGCGTCCGATACGACCCCGCCAACGCAGCCGAAATCGCCGTGCTCCTGCTGGGAAAGCTCCCGGCCCCGCGCCAGACCGTCGGCCACTGGACGCCCTGTACAACGCCACCGTCGGGAGCATCCGAGAACTGGTTTCCTTGATGGATCAAGCATCCGTGAGTGCCACCGTGCGCCAGAAACGACTTGATCGACTGTTTGAAGCTATCAGGAAGACAACCTACCGGCTTCAAGCTGCCGTCGTCGGAGCTGCCAAGGTCAAATCTGTGATGTTGAGCAACCAGGAGTTGACACGAAACTTCAAAACAAACCCGAGCCATGGCCCCGTAGATCGACCGGCAGAAACCCTTCTCCGAGAGGATGCCCTCAACGCCCTTGCCCGGATTGAGATGAATTCCCGGCACAAAATCCTTCAACTCCAAGCTCGAAGTCGCTTATGTGTAGTTGCTTTTTTGGACGCGATTCGTCTTGGTCCTATCATTGACCATATTCGCCTCTGATCGACCGCTATGGCCACCTCGAACATCCCGCCTTCAATCGCAGCTGTCCCCGCACCTACGACCTTCAAGCCCATTCGTTCGCAGCGCGCGTTCGAGGAGATCGCCGACCAGATTCGAACTGAACTGGCGCAAGGTCGTCTGGGCGTGGGTAGCCGCTTGCCGTCTGAACGCGCGCTGGCAGAACAGTTCGGTGTATCGCGCAACACCTTGCGTGAAGCACTCCGATCGCTAGAGCATGCCGGACTCATCAGGCTGCAGAAGGGCGCCACCGGCGGCGCTTTCATTACCGAAGGCAACGGTCATGTCATTGGCACCGGTCTGCTTGACATGTATCACCTTGGCGCGATCCCGCCCGCGAAATTGACCGAGGCCCGAATATGGCTCGAGTCCATCATTGTTCGCGAGGCATGCCTGCGAGCCACTGCCGAGGATCTTGAGAAGCTTCACGCCAATGTTCGCGACGTCGAGGCCGCAATCGCCGCTGGCGACTTCCATCGCCGTGCTGAAATCCATCTGGAGTTTCACCGCATCCTTGCACGCATGACCGGCAATCCCATCATGGAGATCGTTATGGATGGGGTTCTCACGGTTCTCCGTCACTACGTGCTCTCCATTGGTGACTACGAAAACGCCTTCGTTCTGCCCTCGCGGAAGCGCTTCTTGAAACTCATGGAAGCGCGCGATGTGGATGGCGCGATTGCAGAGATGGAGGCCAGTCTTAAGAAGCTACAGCGAAGCTACCTCTCGCAGGCGCGCAACCAATCGCCCATGGGAGTGGCGGTTGATGCCGGCAAATAGCGTTCGGCTCATGTTGAGCGCCAGTCAGCCACATCTTCCAACGAAGCTCGAGCAGTCCTGAAGCCATTGGCGGCATGCGACTCGTCGGCATAGCCGAATGAGATGCCACACACCACAAGCCGGTCCTCGCCAAGTCCAAAGAACTCGCGCACTCGCGCCGGTCGGGATGCCAGTGCCGCCTGTGCAACGCTGGCCACGCCCATGCCGCGTGCGGCCAACAGGAAGTTCGCGACATACCCACCGCAGTCCACAGCCCCATAGACGCCCAATGCGGCGTCGGTGGTGACCATGGCCACATGCGGAGCTCCAAAAAAACGGAAGTTCTCGCGAGCCTGTTGCGCTGAGGCCTCGCGGTCTCCGCGAGCGATCCCCACGCAGTCGTAGAGCTGCAGGGCGCAATCCAGGCGCCTCTGGCGGTAGACACCCCGGTACTCGCTAGGCCAGGCGAAATCCGGCCCCCCCTCGTCTTCGCTCTTGGGTGACAACATCGCCGCCCGAAAGCGCTCTGTGCCAGCACCTTCGGTAATGTGTACTCGCCAAGGCTGCGAGTTGCACCAGGACGCGGTGCGCTGCGCGATATTGAGCAACTCCATTTGCAGTGCCCTAGGCACTGGCGTAGGCAGAAATCCGCGGCAACTATGACGCCCCGCGGTCAGGCGGTCCAGGGCTGCGTGGTCGGCGGACCAGGGGATTTCAAAGCTTGGTTCCATGTCGAGTCTCCAGATATGTCGGATGGCATGCAATGGCTTGGGGTTGCCAACCCGCCGGCAAAAAGTATAATGGTTGAACCATTGATCTGGAGACTAACATGTTTGATCAGCAACGCATCGACGCCTTGCCCATTCACCGCCCGCCCACGGCAGCGGCCGCACCAGTGCTTCAGGGCCTGAAGGTAGTGGACTTCACCCACTTTGTCGCGGGGCCCCTGGCCACGATGACGCTCGGCGACTTCGGCGCTGACGTTATCAAGATCGAGGCCCCTCTGCGAGGCGACGACTTCCGGCACTACCCCACCGTGGACCCTGAAATTCCCGCACAGGGCGGACCGTTCCTCTGGACGAACAGAAACAAAAAGAGCTTGGCCCTTGACCTCAAGAGCGAGGCGGGCCTGCAGGTGGTGAAGGATTTGATCGCTCAGGCCGACGTCTTGGTGGAGAACTTCTCTTCAGGCGTGATGGACCGCTTCGGCCTCGACCCCGAGACCTGTTCGCGAATCAATCCACGACTTATCTACTGTTCTGTCTCCGCGTACGGACGTGAGGGACCGTACGCCGACCGCCTGGGATTTGACCCGATCGTGCAGGCAGAAAGCGGTTTCATTTCCATGAACGGCTATGCCGACCGACAGGGCGTGCGCACCGGCGCCGCCGTGATGGACACGGCCACAGCCATGACCGCCACGAATGCCATCCTGCTGGCCCTGCTGGCCCGGGCTAGGGACGGAGTCGGCCAACGTGTTGAGGTGGCACTGCTAGACACCGCGATTCTGATGACCGGTTTCGGTGCCATGCAGCATCTGACCACAGGCTATGAGCCCAGACGAAATGGCAACGTGAGTCCGGACACCTGTCCGTCCGGTGTGTTCATGGCGCAGGACAAGCCGTTCTACATCAATTGCGGCAACGACAAGATCTATCAGCGCCTCTTCGAGCAAGTGCTGGAACGACCTGATCTCGCGCATGACGCCGTGCTGTCGCAGCGCGTCAACCGCTTGCGCGAGCGCGAGCGCCTCTTCAAGGTCATGGATGAGACATTCTCTGCCCAGCCCTGGAGTCACTGGGCTCCCAAGTTGCGTGCGGCAAACGTACCGCACGGACAGGTAAAGACCTTGAGCGAAGCTCTGGCCTCCGATGAGGTGCGCTCGCGCGATCTGGTCACTCGGATACCACACCCGGTCAAGGGCTGGATTCCGAACATTGCCTCGCCCATCAGGATGTCGCGCACACCCCCGGTGGCCCCTCAGGCGGCGCCCGCCGTTGGCGCTCACAGCGACGAGGTGCTGCGCGACGTACTAGGCTATGGCGAAGAACGCATCGCGGCGCTGCGAGAGGCGGGTGCTTTCGGAGTCGTCGAAGGGGTATCCGCATGACGCGTCGGGTCGCCCTCATCGGTGCGAGTGCGATTCCCGTCGGTCGCCACCAGACGGCAGACAACGCCGCCTTGCAAACACTGGAACATGAAATCATGACGCGCCTGGTCTCCGACGCCGTGCGCGATGCCGGCGTAAACAAGGAGGATATCCAGAGCCTGATATTCACACTGCCGCGACCTTACACACGGCAGAAGTACTTCCACACGTTCCTCATTGGCCAACTGGGACTGACCTGCCGTGGCAGTGTGATGGAGGTGATGGGCAACGGAATGACCGCCGCGCTCGCCTTCGACAAAGCCTGCGACGAGATCCTGCTGGGGCGCACGGACGTGGCCCTAGCCTTGGGCATCAATATGGAAAGCGCCGTATCGGCTGCTGAGCACATGATGAGCAGCATGCGTACAACAGGCGACGTGGACTTCCACACCTCGGCCGGTTTCACACCCATCGCCTGGTATGCGATGGACGCCACGCGCTACATGCATGAGCACGGGGCCACGCGCGAACAACTCGGTTCGGTGGCAGTGAAGAACCGCCACCACGCCTCGTTGAACCCCCTGGCGCAGTACCGCAAACCCATCACGCTCGATGAAGTGGTGGCGCAGCGGCCCATCGTGGAGCCTCTTGGTCTTTACGATGTGCCGCCGCGAGGCGATGGCGCGGCCTGTCTGGTGCTTGCCAGTGAAGACGTGGCCAAGGCCACGGGGCGACCCTACGCCCTCGTGCGCGGCCGAGGCTTCTTCCACGACGGCTCGCACCAAATCAGCGATGTGCCGAACGACATGATCGCCTTCAAATCTGCGGCGCAGGCTTCGTACGACGCGTATGCGCAGGCCGGCATCCAGGCCTCCGACCTTGACCTGGCAGAACTCTATGCGCCCTGCACGATCGTCGAAGTCCTGGTGAGCGAGGCCATCGGCCTAGTCGCAAAGGGCCAGGGAGCGCGCGCCGCCTTCGAGGGTGAGACGCGATTGGGCGGTCGCATTCCTGTTTCAACCTCGGGCGGTCTCACTTCACGGGGCCACCCCGCCTACGTCACCTCGCTCTACAACTATGTCGAGCTGGCAGAACAACTGCGCGGTCGCGCCGGCGAACGCCAGGTCAAAGACGCCCGATGGGGCCTGTCGACTGGGGAGCTCGGCAACTACAACGCTGCCCTGGTTCATGTGCTGGAGGCCGTGCGATGAGCCCCGCAACCCGACTCGAAACCTTCCCCGTGGCAGGCACCCGCCCCTACCCGCCTCGCCACTCGAACTTCACTGCTGTGTTCTGGCAAGGGTTGAAACAGGGGATCTGGCAGACCACACGCTGCGGCGCCTGCGGCCACGCCACCTTTCCGCCCAAACCCGTCTGCCCGCACTGCTGGTCCGCCGATATGTCATGGGCTCCGCTGGGCTCGCGCGGACATCTCTATTCCTGGACGCGCATTCACGCCGCACCTGCCATCTTCGCCGCCGAATCGCCGTACGCCGTAGGGATCGTCGACCTTGACGAGGGTCTGCGCCTGGCCTGCCGTCTGCTGGAAAACGAAAACACCACCTGGACGCCGGGCATGCCCGTCGAGATGGTGGTGCTGAGCTACGAAGACGGCCCGCTATTCGCCGCCCGACCCATCTGACCCCAACCCGAGGAAACACACCATGTCACTGATCAACACCAACGGATTGACCGAAGAGCAAAACATGATGCGCGAAGGCGTGCTGGATCTGCTTTCGCGCCACCTGCCTTGGGAGCGTGTGCGCAAAATGGACGAAGCGCGCGAGTTCCCGCATGAGGCCTACAACGCTCTTGCCGATGCCGGCTACCTGGGCATCTTCTACCCCGAAGAACTCGGTGGCATGGGCGCGAGCTACAAGGACATCGCCGTCTTCATGGAAACGCTGGGCTACTACTACACCGGCATCGCCCAAGGCGTCACCACCACAGCCATCTATGCCGGCATGCACGTAGCCAAGTTCGGAACACCAGAGATGAAGAAGGACATCGTGCCGAAGATCATTGCCGGCAAGGTCAAGCTCGCTTTGGCCATGTCCGAGCCGGGCACCGGCTCCGATGTTGCAGGTATCAAGACCTCTGCCGTGCGCGAAGGGGACGACTACGTCATCAATGGCAGCAAGGTATGGATCACCTGCGCGCACGTGGCCGACTACCTCGTGGCCATTGTCAAGACAGACAAACAGGCTCGCCACAGTGGCATCAGCACCATCCTCGTACCAACCAATACACCAGGCGTGACCATCCGCCCGCTGTCCATGCTGGGCCGCCGCACAACCCACGCCAATGAAGTTTTCTTCGACAACGTTCGTGTTCCTGCGGGCAACCTGTTCGGGGGCGAGGGCCAGGCCTGGAAGAACATCATGGCCGCCCTGGGCCTCGAGCGCATGGGCCTGGCCGCCATCTCGGCCGGTCACTGCTTCAAGATCACCGAGTACGCCCGCGACTACGCGCGCGAGCGTATCCAGTTTGGCCAGCCGATTTCCCAGTTCCAGGTCATCCAGCACAAGCTGGCTGACATGATGATCATGGCCGAGACAGCCCGCCAGTCGGTCTATCGCGTGGCCGAACTGCTCGATGGTGGTCACCGGGTCGTTCAGGAAGCATCCATCGCCAAAATCGTCTGTACCGAGAACAACTTCAAGTGCGCTGACATCGGTATGCAGATCCTGGGTGGCGCGGGCTATTCGAACGAGTACGACATGCAGATGTTCTTCCGCGACTCGCGCGTGGGTCCGATCGGTGGCGGCACCAACGAGATCCAGCGCAACATCATTGCCAAGCAGATGGATCTCTGATCAGGAAGGGCCTTCGGGCCCTGCCTCAATAAAAAAAACCGGGCTCGAGGCCCGGCTTCGCTTCCTTGAGCTTGAGTTCGAGTCAAGCTGCAACGGTAGCCGGCACGGGGCGGCATCGGTACATGTTGGAGATGACCATGGAATGCACGGTTTCGTCGCGCTGATTCTTCACGATTCGCTCGCATGTCACGATGCCCTTGGTACCACTGCTGGTGAGCTTCTTCTCTACCGGCGTGATCAGTGCATGGATGGTATCGCCTGCCTTTACCGGGAGGTGCATACGCCACTGGTCCAGCCCCGTCATGGCAATGATGGTGCCGTCGTTGATGCCGCTGAGGCACTGCAGGCCGCCCACGATGGCCAGCACCAGGGGACCATGGGCGATCGGTTCGCCGTAGGACTGCGTCTTGCAGAACTCGTGGTCGATGTGCGGGGCATTATGATCACCCGAGAGGCAGGCGAAGTTCACGATGTCCGTCAACGTCACCGTGCGACGCGATGTGACAATGATGTGGCCGATCTCGAAATCTTCGAAGTACATGCCACGTGGGCGGTAGTTGGGGTGGTGGCTCATGACATTCCTTCAATAAGGGGGGGCGTCAGCAGCGCGATCAGCTCACGCGTGTTGCTCACTTGTTCGAGTGCAAGGCAGGTATCCGCAAAACGATTGGCGCGCTCGCTACCAAGGACAGGCCGCGACAGCACCATGAATTTTTCAATGACATCGCCTTCTGACAGGGGCGCCTGCGGAGATCCCCGCGGCGCGGACAAGGCTTGCGAGGCGGCTTGCCCGCTGGCATCCGTCACACGCACCTCGCACTGGTGATAGTGGGTCAGCGCCGGGTCCGGTCGGACCTCGATTCGCCGCATGGTGTACTGGAGATCCGCCCGCTGAAGCTGTTGATCCAGGTCGATGCTGTGTTCTGGCAGGATGACGTCGGCGCCGCAGGCGGCCAACGCAATGCAAAACTGCAGATGAAAGCGTGCGTCGTTCGAGGAATGCGGCATGCGATCCTTGGCCACGACATCGGCGACATAGGGCGCCACCCGGACCTCAATCCGGCTTTCATTAAACGTGGGACCGGGTTGACGCATCAGCCGACGCATCGCGTCAACTGGAGCATGCAAATAGCCACAGCAGGCATGTAGCTTTCGGCGAGGTTCTGACAGGGCCCAGCTGCCCTCCCATGCCCCGGCATCCCAGTGGGCCCCGTTCGATACCGAAGAAAAGTATCCGGTCTTACTGTCCAGGATCTCGTTCGGGCCGGTCATTCCGGCGCGGGCGTACCAAGCCGCCGTTGCACCTGTATCCGCCGGTTGCGCACCAAAGAGCATGGGCTTGACAGTACCACCGCTACCGAAGATGACCTCCGCTGGGCACCAGCCAGCCAATGCAGCTGCGATCGCCATGGCCGAGAGGGTCTGCTCGTCGTCCAGGTCGAGCATGCAGGCTGCGGCAGCAGCAACACCGATGGATGACGGGATGCCAACTGGTACCAGAGCCATATCCGTGTAGCGCTTGAGCGTGGGGTAGACGGCGCCATACACTCGTGCTGTCACTTCGATCCCACGAACAAGCGCCTCCTGGGTGCGCACACCGGATGCGCCCAGGGTTTCCGCGAGCGCCAAGGTCGCTGCGACGGTGCCGATGCTGGCGTGTCCGCCGATGAGGTCGTTGAGCTCGAGCACATCACCGAGGTAGCCGTTCACGCGCATTGCGCCTCGCCATCCTCGACGATAGGGTGTTCCCACAACGGTCGCACCGGATTCGCCGGGTATCTCTGTCTCACAAGCCAGCGCAAGAGCGGCCTCTTGCGTCCTTGTGCCAGCCAGCATACAGCCGATAGTGTCCAGCAGGCACAGACGCGCCTGGAGCCGGACGTCATCCGGGATTGTCTGCATCGTCATGGCACTGGCGTGCCGCGCCAGATCAGACAAGGCGGATGGGGAAGCAGAGCGAGTGTTCATGTGCGGCCTTTCCTCCTTTGTTACACGGGCCTTATTCCTTCTCGATTCCGGCCTGCTCGGCAACCTCGCTGTACTTCGCGAAGTCCTTGCGCATTTCGGTGGCATAGGCTTGGGGAGACAGGACGGTCGCCTCCATGCCAAGCCTGGCATACAACGCCTGGATTTCCGGCGATTTCACAGCCAGCGCAATTTCTTTGTGCAGACGATCGACGATGGGCGCCGGTGTCCCGGCTGGGGCAAGAATGCCAAGCCATCCGTTGAATGCGAAGTCTTTGAAGCCAAGCTCCTGCATGGTGGGGACGTCCGGCAGGGACGGCGTGCGGTTTGAGCCGAGGACTGCAAGTGCCCGCATGCGCTTGGCCTCCAGCATCGGGGTGGCGGCGCCAAGTGCGTCAGGATTGACGCTCAAACGCCCACCGAGCAGGTCGGCAGCCGCCTGAGCTGGTCCCCGGAAGGGAACACCGAGCAGATCGATGCCCGCCTCATGGTTGACCGCTTCCATTGCGATGCGGTACAGCCCGGCCGAGTTTCCATACGTCAGCGTCTTCGGCGACTTCTTGGCGGCGTCGATCAGATCCTGCAGCTTCATATAGGGCGACTCATTCTGCACGGTGAGCAACAGCGGTGTGTTGGCCATCGTTGCCACGGCGGTAAAGTCCTTGAACAGATCGAACGGCACGTGCTTCGCAATGATGTGCGGCACCACCGTCGACGAAACGGTGCCGACCGCCAGCGTGTAGCCGTCTGGCGTGCTGCGCGCCACAGCCTGCATGCCAATGCCACCACTGGCGCCGGGCCGGTTCTCAACCACCACGGGTTGGCCCAGCGGCTCGGCAATCTTCTGCGCGATGGCACGCGCCGTCACGTCCGAGCTAGATCCTGGTGTGAAGGGCACGATCAGCTTGATCGGCTGGCGAGGATAGGCCGCATCTTGCGCGTGCAGCAATGGGGTCGTTGCGACCAGAACCGCCATGGCGAGTTTGGCGAATGGCATGGATTTGTCTCCTGTTTCGGTTGGGGGGAAATGGCAGTCCGGCTTCGAAGCCGGCAAAGGTGATGGCCAGGCTATGGCATGGGCACCGCGCGGATCAGACGTGTTTCCTGTGCAGTAATCAGATGGCCGGAGGCGGCTAGGTAGGCGGGGAAGTCCCGGTGCGTGTCGCGCGCCAGGCAGCGGCGCTCGTAGTCCGCGAGATCTTCGTAAGCCCAGAGATGGATGAACTGGTTCTGCGGGCCCACCACGCTGGTCCAGAAGCCCAGCGGGTGGCCCAGGGTCTCCATCAGGATAGGCATTGCCAGCCGATTGAACACCTCAACGAACTCTGGCATCTTGCGCAGAGCGATGGTGTAGACGCGGTGGTCAATCAAGGCCTTGCTCGGAGTATGAATCGCGCTCATCACGCCTCCACAGGCACCTGGTCCACCACCGACTGGAGTGATGTCTCTCCGGATGCGATGTGGCGGGCCGTGATGTAGGCAAAGGTCATGTTGGGCCCGTGCGTGATACCCGCGCCTGGGTAGTTGCCCCCCATGAGGCTGGCTCGGTCGTTTCCAACCGCATACAGCCCTTCGACAACCGACCCATCGCGTCGCAGAACAGCCCCCTCCACACTGGTTTGGAGGCCATCGAAGGTGCCCAGGTCGCCCACGAGTAATTTGATGGCGTAGAACGGTCCACTGACTATTGGCGCCACGCAGGGATTTGGCCTGTTGTCCGGGTCTGCGAGATAGCGGTTGAAACTGTTGCCTCCGCGATCAAAGGCCGGGTCTTCACCTTTGACTGCGTACTGGTTGTAGCCCCGTACGGTGTCTTCAAGGCCTTGCGGGTCAATGCCCGCCTTGCTCGCCAGTTCCCACAACGTCTTTCCTTCCAGCAGGTAGCCATTGCGAAGGAAGGGCGTGATCGGCATCGGCGCCGGCTTGACATAACCCAGACCGTAACTGGCCAGTGCGCGCTTGTCGCAGACCAGCCACATGGCCGTTTCGGGCAGTGTTTCGCATTCCTCGATCATGGCCGCGCCCACGTCGTGATAGGAGTTGGATTCGTTGGTGAAGCGCTTGCCGGTGGACAGCACGCCAATCACGCCAGGCTTGTAGCGATCCAAAAGATGCGGGAACACGCCTGTCTCCCCCTTGCCAAAGTCCACACGTGTCACCGGCATCCAGGCGGCAGGCTGGGGGAACCGGATGTCCACGTGTCCACCCGCTGCCTCGGCCATGCGACAACCGTCGCCTGTGTTGCTGACAGGCGTGGGTGACAGGTGTTCATGCCCGCGCCGCAGGTGCGGATAGGCTTCGCCAATGCGCTTCTTGTCGTGCGGAAAGCCCCCGCAGGCTAAGACGACGCCCTTGCTGGCTCTGATGTGCCGCTCGACACCATCGCTCTCAATGACCACTCCATTGGCACGATCACCGACCATGGCTATGCGTGCTACCGGTGTCGAGGTGAGGATCGGGATGCCCAGGTCGAGAGCGGACTTGGCCAGGCGTGCTGCCAGGGCATTGCCGCTGGTTACCTGGACGGCGCGTCGGTAGAGCACAAGCTCTTTCACATGGTTGAGCAATCGCCTTGCCACATACAGCGCGGAGCTAAGCGACTTCGTTGCCCTAAAGAAGTGCTTGAGGTCGGCGTTCGAGGAGTTGAACATCATCCCAATGAAGGTGATGGTCTTCAGTGGTGGCTTGAGGCGGTCCATGTCCTTGCCCAATCCACGGATGTCGTAGGCCTGGGCCAGGATGGAGCGCCCCACGTCAGCGCCGCCGGGCGCGGTGGGGTGGTAGTCCGGGTAGAGCGTTGGCACGAACTTCATACTGGTCTCGCGCTCAAGGAAGTCCACCATTTGGGGACCATGAGCGATGAACGCCTCAACTGATTCGCTGTCGTAGAAGCGGCCAGTTTCACTCTGCAGGAATTCCCGCACAGACTGCACCGAATCACCAGGGTTCTGCGCGCGCCCATGATGCGTCAGCGGCACCCACAACACACCACCCGACAGTGCGGTGGTCCCTCCGAACACAGGCTCCTTCTCGAGCACCACCACGTCAAGGCCAAGTTTGCGGGCCGTGATGGCGCAGGTGAGGCCCGCCGCCCCTGAGCCGACAACGACCAGATCGTATTGAGACTTCATGCCACGCGTTCCATTTCAGTCGGCCTTGATGTTGTGCTTGGTGATCACTTCGCGCCAGCTGGCATGCTCGCGCTGCATCACGCTGGCGAGCTCTGCCGGGCTGGACACTCGCGGAACGGCACCCGTTGGCAGCAACCTCTTTGCCAGCTCCTCGCTGGACATCACCTGGCGAATGGCAGCGTTGACCTTGTCGATCACGGCATCGGGCGTGCCTGCTGGCGCGAGCAGGCCGAACCATACTTCGGCAACGAAATCAGGCACCACGCTATTGATCGTGGGCACCCCCGGCACAACGGGCGACGGTTCTGCAGATGCCACGCCCAGCATCTTGAGGTTGCCCTGCTGCACTTGCCCCAGCATGACAGACGATGGCGTGGTCAACAGCATCTGTACCTCACCGGTGCGCGCAGCCATCGTGGTGGCCGCCTCGCCGCGATATGGGATGTGATCCAGTTTCAGACCAGTCATCGCGCCAAGGCGAGCTGTCGCCAGGTGCCCGTACGAGGCCGTTCCCGCCGAGGCGTACTGCAGGCCTATGGGTGCCTGTTTGGCGTACTTGAGGAAGTCGGCGAGGTTCGTAGCAGGCACAGCCTTGTTGGTCACCAGCACCATTGGCACGGAGGTCACCTGCGCAACAGGTTTGAAATCCTTTAGAGCGTCATACCCCGTTTTGTCATTGAGCAGCGGGGCAATGATCACGCCATTGTTTGGGTACAGCAGGGTGTGACCATCAGCTGGCGCTCGCGCCACGAATTGCGCAGCAATGGCGCCGGAGGCTCCGGGCTTGTTGTCGACGATGACGGGCTGACCCAATAGCTTGGCCAGCCCATCCTGGAACATGCGCACCTGGTTGTCACTGGTTCCCCCTGCGGGGTAAGGCACCACGATGGTGATGGGACGCGTGGGATACGCGTCTTGTGCAAAAGCGGCCACACCGGCCGAAAGTGCTGCAACTGCAGCAAGAATCTTGATTGCCTTCATGTCTCTGTCTCCTTTGGTTGAACGTTGTCCCTGAAATCTTCGTCATTTGTCAATGGTTGATCCAATGATAGTATAGTTGCGAAAATACACAACCACAAGCGGCTGCTTTTCGCGACTCACCGACGAGCGGCACCTACACCAGCAAACATGCGTGATTCCGCGACGGCCTCCCCCCATGACGTCACGCCACCGGCTTCCGCGTTTGAGCTGGTTGTGACCGGGGCCATCCCCGCCATTACCCTCGTGGATCTTTTGCTGCGCCCTGAGGGCTCCAGCGCTTTGCTCGCTGGGACACTCGTGGTCTTTCTGCTTCTGCATTGCAGTCAGATCAACAAGGGCGTTCAGCGCACGTCGCTGCTGCTGGCCCTCGCCTTGTTGCTGCTGCTTCCCGGGTTGGATCGTCCCTGGCAGGTCATCGAGCAAGGAGTGCGCATCGGAGGTCTGGTTGCCTCGCTCCTCGTCTCGGTAAATCTCCTGTCCCGCGCTGCGGGGCGCGTGCAACATGTGCGCGAAGTGCTGCAGACGATGTACCAGACACCCGGCCACTCGCGCTACTTCCGCTTGAGCGTGGCTAGCCAGTTTTTTGGCGGGCTGCTCGGCCTCGCCGGCATTGCCATGATGATGGAGACTGCGGCGAGTCAGGATGATGCGGACACAAGCGAACAGCTGTCTTCCTTCTGCGCTATCGCACGCGGCTATTCCGCACTGAGCCTATGGAGTCCGCTCTACAGCAACATGAGCATCGTGCTCGGCCTGTACCCGGGCGCAAGCTGGGCGGGCATGCTACCTATGGCCCTCGGCGTCACGGCGCTTTTCATTGCGGTGGGCACCGCAATGAACCGTTTGGCACGGGGCGCCAAAAGCTCCGCGATCGATGCCCGGCATGTGCCGGCTCGCGAACTCTTGCAATTGGGCGCTCCCTTGGGGGCGGCGATGTTTGCCTTCATGGCGCTGCTGGTGGTACTGAGCCTCTGGCTGCATTGGCCCATCACCGCCGTGATCATCATGATCACGCCGCTAGGCGCCTGGCTCGTCAATGCCTGCATCGGCCAACACGGCGCGAAAGGCCTGAATGCGGGCATCCGGATGCTTTGCTCAGACATGGCGGGTTTCCGCAACATGGCCAGTGAGGTGATGATGTTCCTCGCGTCCGGATGTGCGGGAACTGTAATCGCTGGCTCCATCCCCGATGCGTGGACCAGTCAGGTCGGCGCCTGGGTGTCCGGCACGCCCATATTGGCCTGCTTCGCGCTGTCGGCCCTGATCGTATTGCTGTGTGCTGCGGCCATTCACCCCATGTTGTGCGCTGTCATCGTGGGCAGCAGTCTCGACCCCATCACACTGGGGTTGCCCTTACCGGTGCACTTGACGGCCCTGCTGGTCGGATGGGGCCTTGCGATCACCATCACGCCCTTCTCGGTGCTGAGCCTGATGGCGAGCCGCTGGTCTGGCGTGCCCGTACTCACCATCAGTCTGCGAGCGAACGGTTGGTTCGTGGCTCTGGCGCTGCTGGTGTCTTCCGTCCTGCTGGGTGCCCTGGCGTCCTTCCCTGGTCAATAAAAGATACATACTCATGAACAACACCAATCCAAGCCACAGCGGACCACTCAGCGGCGTCCGCGTAGTCGAGTTCGCAGGCCTTGGGCCGGCGCCATTCGCGTGCATGCTGCTCGCCGACATGGGCGCCGACGTGGTGCGAATCGCCCGGCCTGACGTACCGCCCATCGACCCCCACGACATCGTCAACCGGGGCCGCCGCACGATCGCCTTGGACTTGAAAGCGGCGAACGACACAATGCAGGCGCTTGAGTTGATTCGGCACGCGGATCTTTTGGTCGAGGGTTTCCGACCGGGCGTGATGGAACGTCTGGGTCTCGGGCCAGCGACCACACATGCCCTCAACCCTCGTTTGGTCTACGGGAGAATGACCGGCTGGGGGCAGGAAGGTCCGCTGGCCCACGCGGCGGGACACGACATCAACTACATCGCTTTGGCAGGGGCGTTGTCGCTGATTGGCGCACCAGGTGGCGCGCCTGTCCCACCACTGAATCTGGTTGGCGACTACGGAGGCGGCAGTCTCTATCTCGTGATGGGCCTGCTGGCCGGATTGCTGCATGCCCGTGCCTCGGGCCAAGGCCAAGTGGTGGACGCCGCCATCTGCGACGGTGTCCTTTCGCTGCTGAGCAACAACCACTCCCACCGCATGCAAGGCCGCTTGCGTGACCCACGGGGTAGCAACATGCTCGACGGTGGCGCGCCCTATTACACAACCTACGAAACGGCTGATGGGCGATACGTGGCGATCGGGCCCATCGAGCCAAGGTTCTTCCGGGAGTTGTGCCATAAACTTGAACTGCCCGATTCCTTCGCCACGCTGCAGAACGATCAATCGCGCTGGCCAGAATTGCAGGCTGCTATTTCTGGCGCTTTTCGCCGTCACTCCTTGGCTCACTGGTGCGAGCGGCTCGAAGGCACCGATGTGTGCTTTGCACCAGTGCTGACGCCGCCCGAGGCTGCCCTACACCCCCACATCGTGGCGAGACAAAGCTTTGTTCATGTTGATGGCATCGAGCACACGGCTCCAGCACCACGCTTTTCAGCTACACCAGGCTGTATCGGACGCAGTCCCTCCGCCGCACCGGTGTCGACCCAGCAGGTATTACGCGACTGGCAAGTGGCCTGAGCGCCGCCATGCCCATTTCCACCACGCACGAAACCCTGCTGGACCTGCTGGAGCAAAAACGCTCAAGCAACCACCACAAGGTCGCCTTGCGCTACTTCTTCATGCTGGAAGCGCTGGGACACCCGATTCCTGCTGCACAAAGGCGCTACTGCGGAGCAGCCATGCACCGCTGCACGCCCCGCGATCTGGAGCGAATCCAAAGCGCCGCAAGAGATTGGGCCACATTCGTGAATGGTGCGATGCCACGTATTACCCCGTCGATCGCCCTCGATGAACTTGTGGAGCATGTGCTGAAAATCCTCGGTAGCCACTCAGCAGAGTGCCGCCGTCATCGATATCCTGTTTGTACAGAATCAAGAGGCCGGGCTCCTTCCGCACCAACAAAGCTTTGATCGCTTGCCCACGGGCTGCCGTTGAAGCTCCTAGGTTTTTCATTCAGGTTTGTGCGCTCTGCACCGGTGCCTAACGGTGCGTTTTGTCGAAGTCGATGCACATAACGTTGCTCGATGCCAATTCCGTGCATGTTTGCACGAGCTGCAGCTCATTCAACATGGCAGCTTGCTTTTGCGCTCACGGAGCTCGTCACGTGAGATCGACGCCCATTCAGAATGAGCGCCAGAATCGGCGTTTCGTCAATCTCGGCTCTGAAACCTTGGTTCGCGCTTTTCCAGAAATGCCCGCACACCCTCGTCGAAACTGGGCCGATCCGCGAGCTCCATCTGGCGCTCACGCTCGAATACTATCTGCTGGGCAAAGGTATTGACCTCGGAGTTCCGGTACAGCTCGCGCACTTCCTGCACCGCGTGCGCGGGCAAGCGTGCGAGCTTCTGCGCAATGTGCAGGCCCTGAGCTGAAAGCCCTTCGTCATCCACACACGCCCAGATCAGGCCCCACTGAGCAGCCTCCTGCGCAGAGAGACGGTTGCCCATCAGTGTTAGGCCCATGGCACGGGCACGGCCCACCGCACGTGGCAGCAACCAGCTAGCACCGGCGTCAGGGATCAGACCCAGCGCCGGGGTAAACGGTAGGTAGAAGAACGCGGAGCGCGCAGCAATCACCACGTCGGCAGCGAGTGCAAGGCCTGTCCCTCCACCTGCGGCTGCGCCGTTGACGGCGCAGACAACTGGCACAGGAAGCGAGCGCAGACCGCTCACCAGAGGGTTGCCACCTTGCGACAGCAAATCTCCGACGATCTGGCCCGCACTGCTGCGCGCCTCGACCGATGTGGATGAATCGAATGCCGACAGATCAGCCCCGACGCAAAAGGCCTTGCCAGCGCCCGTGATGAGCAGCGCGCGGACTGCAGAATCGTCGTGTACACGCTCCAGTGCCTTCAAGCAACCAGCCATCAGCTCATGGGAGAGCGGATTCATGCGCGGCGCGTCGTTCAAGATCAGGGTAGCGATGCCCTCGGTCACATCGAAGAGCACATGGGAGGTGGTCATTTCGGCAGCTTTCCGGAGACACCGGTGAATTGATCAGGGAAGTGGATCCGCACGATCTCGCCATCCAGCTTCAATGCATGGCACCCCCCCAGCGGCGAGTTTCGGCGTCCCGGTTGATCGGCATCGGTCACGTCATCTGCACCGCGCCAGAGCATCTGGAACGCGGTCGTCGCCATCGGCGGTAACAACTCTGTCATGTGGGTACAGCCAAGTTCACCACGAAACAAGCGCTTTACCGTCAACGTAAATCCTGGCTGGATGCGCTGCCCAATGAGCTGGCGGTAGCGATCGGTGATCGCACCGCACACAGCGTGCGGCCCCTCCACTGTGTGCGCCACCACGTCGTGAATCAGTCTGTCACTGTCGACCGTGATGCACACGGTCATGTGGTGAATCGGCTCACCCGCTTGCACCGTTTTTTCCCGCATCTCCAAGGGAGTGGGCTTGGTGTCGATGAGCGTCCCGACGATATCGAAGAGCCCGTCGTCGCGCTCAAAACCTTCGCAGGTGATGCGTCGCAGATGCACCGTGCGACGCAATAGGTTGGTCTGGCTGGCACCGTTCATGTCAGCATCCACCGGTCTGGAAAACCACACCAGAGGCAATCAGCGCCTTGATCTCGGTCTCGCTGAGGTCAAGCTTGCGCAGGATGTATGCGCTATCGCACCCGATCACCGGTGCGGCCGACGGTAAGGCACTGGGTGTGCGGTCAAATCGAGGGGCAGGAGCGGGCTGCACAACCCCATCCTGCTCCACGAAGATGCCGCGCGCACGGTTGTGCGGGTGCGCCGGTGCCTCTGACATGCTCAACACCGGCGCCACACAGGCATCGCTGCCTTCGAGCACTGCGCACCACTCGTCGCGGCCCTTGCGAAGGAAGAGCCCGGAAAGCTTCTTCTTCAACGCAGGCCATTCGGCGCGTTCCCATTGCTGTGCAAAGTGTGGATCATTGACACCGCACTTCTCAAGCAGCAATCGATAAAACTGCGGCTCGATGGCTCCAACGGAGAGATAGCGCCCATCCGCGCAGCGATAGTTGCCATAGAAATGTGCCGAACCGTCAAGGAAGTTGCTCTCTCGCTCTTCGCGCCAGGACCCTTTGGCCTTCAATCCGTACAGCGCCGCCATCAGCACCGCCGCGCCATCAGTGATGGCGGCATCAACCACCTGTCCCTGGCCCGAGCGTTGCGCCTCGTAGAGCGCGGCCACGACGCCAAGCGCCAACAGCATGCCGCCTCCGCCATAGTCACCCACCAGGTTCAGCGGCACTGCTGGTACTCGATCGACCGGGCCCATGGCGTGCACTGCGCCCGAGAGCGAGATGTAGTTGAGATCGTGACCTGCTGCCTGTGCCAACGGTCCAGTCTGCCCCCATCCAGTCATGCGGCCGTAGATGAGTTTCGGGTTTCGCGCCATGCATTCCTTTGGGCCGACACCTAGCTTCTCGGTCACTCCGGGGCGAAATCCCTCGATCAAGACGTCTGCAGTGGATACCAACTGGAGCACGGTCTCCACGGCACGGGGATCTTTCATGTTTAGCGCAATGGAACGGCGACCCCGATCGACCACGCTGTCATTGCGCATCAGCGCCTCCAGCGCACCACCTCCCCCGGTGGAAGGAATGCGGTCCACACGGATCACATCTGCACCCATGTCGGCCAGCATCATTCCGGCGAAGGGGCCTGGTCCTATGCCAGCCAGCTCAATCACCGTCACGCCTTGCAATGGTCCACTCATGAAGGGGCTCCCAAATGGCAGCGGTGGAAATCTTTCTGGATCACTTGTTTCATATCCCTCCTCACATTCGCTTTGCGACTTCTTCGAGCATCACTTCAGTGGCCCCTCCACCAATGGTGAGAATCCGTGCGTCGCGTGCCATGCGCTCGACCGGGGTGCCGATCATGTAGCCGGTGCCGCCATGCAGCTGCAGGCAGGTGTGCACCACCTCCTGCAATGTCTCAGCCGAATACGCCTTGAGCATCGACACTTCGCGCACGATGTCTTTGCCCTCGTCGATCATCTGTGCGCACTGGTAGGTGAGCGCGCGAACTGCAGCTGTCTTCGAGGCCATCCATGCGAGTTTGTTACGCACCACCTGTTGGTCCCAAAGCGACTTGCCGAAGGCTTGGCGCTGCTTCACGTACTCCACCGTGAGTTCGATGGCTCGTGATGCCGTGCCTGAGCTGAGCGCGCCGATCACCAGCCGCTCGTTTTGGAACGTGCTCATGATGTAGTAGAAGCCCTTGCCCTCCTCGCCCAGCAACGCGTCGTGTGGCACGTGCAGGTCTTCCAGGTAGAGCTCGGCGGTGTCGGACGAACGCCAGCCATGCTTCTCGAGCTTGCGGGCAATCTTCAGGCCTGGATTGCCCTTCTCCACGATGAACAGCGAAATGCCTTTGCTTCCCTTGGCATGCGGGTCGGTACGGGCTGCGACGATGTAGATGTCGCCGAAGACAGCGTTGGTGATGAACATCTTCGATCCATTGATCACCCACCCGCCATCGGTCTGTACTGCACGCGTCTTGATGCCTGCGACGTCGGAGCCTGCGTGCGCCTCTGTCACACAAATAACGCCCACCTTTTCTCCGGCACAGGCTGCCGGCAGGTAGCGTTGCTTTTGCTCGTGCGTGCCACGGTGCGCGATGTGCGAGAGCGACATGTCACTGTGCACCGTGAGCGCGGAAGCCACACCGCCGTAAGTGGAGCGAGACAGTTCCTCGCCCAGCACCAGTGAGGACAGCGCACCCAGGCCGCCGCCACCGTACTCCACCGGGTGTCGCATCCCCAGGAAGCCCATGCTCCCCAGGTCGCGAAAGACGTGGCGAGGGATCTCGCCACTCAGCTCCCAAGCGTCCCCGTTGGGAACGATCACCTCTTCCACATAGCGGCGCAGTTGCTCGCGCACCATGCGAAGGTCTTCGTCGACGATGTCGGGCTCATTGAAATAGGGCAATGTCATGGACAAGTCTCCAGGTAATTTATCAATCATTATAGTCCGACTCGTCGGATTATTAAAGGCCTGACAAGAATGGCTTAATCACGATCCCAGCGGGTACACTCACGCCTCGCCAGGGTCGCCTAAGCGACCTATGAAAGGGAACCCCCACATGCCACGCGTGCGATCAGATGACTACGACACCAAGAGCCAGTCCATCATGGACAGCGCCGCCGCACTCTTTTCGAAGGTTGGCTACCCAAACGCGAAGATGCAGGACATCGCCCAGGCCTGTGGCGCAACCAAGTCCATGCTGTACCACTATTTCCCCACCAAGGACGATCTGCTCAGTGCGATGCTGACGGAACATCTTGAGAAGGTGATCGCCAGCGTAGACGAGGCGGTGTCGAGTGCCAAGCCAGTACAGGAGCGTTTTGCGGTCTTCATTCATACTTATGCGCAGAAGTCCGCACAGTCGCGCAGACGACACGTCATTGCGATGAACGATGTGAAGTTCCTGCCCAAGGCGATGCAGGCACCGTTGCGCCAGCTCGAGAGAACCGTCACCGACCAGGTAGCATCCCTGCTGCGCGAATTGAATCCTGGCCTGCAGGACCACATCTACAAGCCCTACACGATGATGCTGATCGGTATGCTCAACTGGACCGATTACTGGTATCGCCCGAGTGGACCGATGAAATCCGACGAGCTATGCGACCGAATCACGCGCCTGTTCTTACACGGTTTCATGGCGGAGAAAAAGTAGCGCCACAAAAATGGATCCGACCACTGCCTTGATGTATTGGCAAGTTTTCAAGATGCGCCCATAAAACCGCGGGACCAGTGATCCCGCGGTCCATTGGCTCACTCAACTGTCTTATGGGTGGCGGCAGCCGGGTCTGCCTTGAGCAGGAACAGCTTAGGTGCGGCCAGATGATTGGTCGCCGTGAAGCTGATAGGTGTCATGGCGCCAGTATCGAGATTGGTCACCTTGGCCAGCTCAGCATTGGTGCAATCCCATGTGAGTGCCTTGCCACACCGACCCATGGCATCAAACAACGCGCGGGTTGCTGAATAGCCTGTGAAGGAATATCGGTTCGTCCTTGCCAGCTCTTCGGGCGAAAGGTGCTTTGCCAACTTGTCCATGAAGCCTTTTGCCTGCGGCGAGCTCTCAAGGTACACGTAGTCCACGGTGTAAACGTTCTCGCCAGCCGATCCCATCAACTTGGCACTGGCGGGCACGCGTGACACGTAGGTCACGCCGACAGGGATCTTGTGGCCTATACGTTCGAGTTCCTTGACCATGGCCACGTTTTCACCGAGCACGCCACCGGCCATCAGGGCCTCGGCACCGGCCTGTCTGACTTTGAGGATCTCTGACGAAAAATCGGTTTGTCCCTTCTTGTAGATCTGTGTTGAAACGACTTCCAGCTTCTTGGCCTTGGCGGCCCGATCAAAGCCGGCTCGCACGTTCTCGCCATAGTCGTCGTCCTGCGAGATCAGAGCCCATTTTTTGCCCGGGTATCGATCGGCCATCTTGGCGACGAGCTCATCCACCGCATCCGTCATGTCGTAGCCGACTGCAAAAACGTTCTTGATCACCGGTTTATACAAACCTTCATAGGTGGTAATCGGTGCCATTGCCGGAAGGCCCGACTGCACGATCAGCGGCATGGCAGCCTGCGCCTGCGCGGTACCGGACACCGAGGTGAGCGCGAACACCTTGTCGCTGTTGATCAACTTGCGCACGCCCTGGATGGTTCGCGAAGGCACATAGCCGTCGTCCTCAGAAATCAAGCGAACCTTTCGGCCATTGATGCCGCCGGCTGCATTCACCTCGGCGATCGCAACCTTTACACCCAGGTTGTGCGCTACGCCGAGCAAAGCGGGTGGACCCGTCAGGGGCAGGATGTCGCCGACGACGATCTCCGTGTCCGTGACGCCCTGCTGGGCGGTGGCGGCGAGGCAGAAGCCTGCGCCCAGCAAACCGACGGCGAGTTGATTCAATTTCAGTTTCATGGTGTCTCCTTGTGGTTGGGTAGGTAGCCGGGGTGAAAAAGAGGTCAGTAGCGCAGGGGCCAAAACACCCAGGTATGCCGGATGTCATGCCAGATACCGCGAAGGCCACGCGGATCGAAGCGCAGGAAGCCAATGATGGCCAGGCCATAGAGCACGCTTTTGACCTCATGCGCACTGGTGGTCATCACGTCCTGCAGGCGTCCGCCGAGCAATTGCACGAACGAGCTGAACACCTCGGGCAGCGTGACGATGAAGATGGTGCCCAGCACCGCACCCAGCACCGAACCCAGACCGCCCACGATGATGATGGCCAAGGCCTCGATGGACAGCAGGAAGGGGAATCCCTCAACGCTGACGATACTCATGTAAATACCCATGAGCGCGCCCGCGATGCCGGTGAGCGCGGCGCTGATGAGAAATGCGAGCAGCTTGTAGCGCACCAGACTCACACCCATGGTGCGCGCTGCGATGTCGTTGTCTCGCAGAGCTACCAGAGCACGCCCGAAGGACGAGCGCCGCAGGTTGAGTGTGACCAGCACGGCCAGCATGCACATGACCATGCAGAACCAGTAGAAGGCGCGGTCACTGGAGAGATCGAAGCCCAACATGCTAGGGCGCGGCACCATGATCCCGCGGCCTGCTCCAGTGAACGTGCCGCCAGCCAAAATGGCCGCACTCACGATGTGGCTGAAGGCCAGCGTCGTGATCGCCAGATACAGACCATGAAGGCGCAGCGAAGGAATGCCCACCAGCAGGCCGAAGAACGCCGGCACCACCGCCGACAACACCAGAGCGAGCTCTGGGGGCAGGCCTATGCGCGTGACGCCGATCGCATAGGCGTAGGCGCCCAGCATCAGAAAGCCCACATGCCCCAAAGAGATCAACCCGGCAAAGCCTGTGAGCACCGTCAGGCCAAGCACACCCACTACTGTGAACAGAATGATGGTCAGGTACGACAATGCCAGGTTGCCCAGCAGGAACGGGGCTGCGACCAGGATCACGATCAACGCTGCAACCCATGCCTTTACCGCAGGTGAGTCCGTAAGGACAATCAACCCGCTGTAGTTCTCTTTGAAATATCCGCTTCGCATCAGACTCTCTCGATTCGTTTTTCACCAAACAGCCCGTAGGGCCGCACCATGAGTACCACCAGAATCAACGTGAAGCCGGCGACGTCCTTGAGCGTGCTTGACAGGTAGCCACCCACCAGGTTCTCGAACACTCCGATGATCAATCCGCTCACACCTGACCCGAGCACCGAGTCGAAGCCGCCCAGCACGGTAGCCGGGAAGGCTTTGAGGCCGAGCTCGAACACCGTCGGTGTAAGGCCATAGATCACTGCGAAAAGCGCTCCGGCCAGCCCCGCCAGACCCGAGGCCGACGCCCAGGCGACCGCTTGCACCCGCGCGGTGGACACACCCATCAGCCGTGCGGTTTTCTCGTCGGCAGCGACCGCCCGCATGGCCACACCGAAACGGCTGTGCCCAAGGAAGTACCAGAATCCCGCCACCGCCAGCAACAGCGCGCCGAGCACACCGAGCTGGCTCACGCGCAGGCCGATATCGCCTATCTGCACGATGTCGTCCGCCCCGGCCACCTCAAACTTGTGTGGGGATGCGCCCCAGATGATGGTGACCACCGAGCGCAGCACAACAGCCAGACCCACCGTCACCAGAACCACCGAGAGCACTGGCTCGCCGAGCATGGGGCGCATGATCAAGCGCTCGCAAACAAGCCCCAATACCGCGCCGATCAACACCGCCAGAAACACCGTCATCAAGCTGCCGGTCCCCAGTGTTGTGGCCAGCGCCCAGGTTGTGTAGGCGCTGAGCATGCCCATTTCGCCTTGTGCGAAATTGACGATACCCGTGGCCTTGTAGATGACGGCAAAGCCCATGGCCACAAGGCCATAGATGGCACCGACCGCCAGACCAGAGACCACCAGTTCAATGAAGTAACCCATCACGACCCTCCGTAAATGATCTCGAGCTCTCGAGCAAATTTTTTGTTGATCAAGCCACGTCGGACCTTCTGAGTCGCAGTGAGCTCACCGTCGTCGTGATCCAGCTCCTTTTCCAAGAGCACGAACTTGCGAACGTTCTCCACTCGAGCGAAGCGTGAGTTCACGTCATCGATCACCTTCTGGATCAGTTCGATCACCTCAGGCATCTGAGTGAGCGACTTGTAGGTGGTGTACTGCAGGTCGCGTTCACCGGCCCACCGGCCGACGGTATCGAAGTCGATCTGGATCAAGCCGCCAAGGAACTTCTTCCCCTCGCCCACCACGATCGCCTCGCGCACGAAGGGGCTGTCCTTCATGGCGTTCTCGATTTCGGAGGGTGCGATGTTCTTCCCGCCACTCGTGATGATGATGGCCTTCTTGCGGTCCACCACCGCGATCTCCCCATCACCGCGCTGCTCGACAATGTCTCCAGTGGCGATCCATCCGTCTGGAGAGAGGATGTCGGCAGTTCCCTTGTCGTCGAACAGATAGCCTTTGAAAACGCCGGGCGAGCGCACGAACACTTCGCCGTCGTCCGCGATGCGCCACTCCACGCCTTCCATGGCAGGCCCGCAACTGCCCGAGATGAACGGCCGTCCAGGCAGTTGCACGAAGGCCAGGCCGCCGGCCTCCGTCAGACCGTAGCCCTGCCCCACCGGCAGCCCGATGATGTCGAAGAACTTCAGCGTTTCAGGCGACACCGACGCGCCGCCACACATGCGGGTGTGCGTACGGTTCAAGCCCATGTGGCGCTGCATGTTGCGAAACAACAGCAAATACCAGAAGCCAAACTCCAGTCGGTCGCCCACAGCCGTGAGCCTGCCCTGAGCTGCGCGCCGATCAGACAGCACCCGCCCGCGCTTCATGCCCAAGCGGTACAGCCAACGCTGCACGCGCCCGCTGTCCTTCATGCGGAACTCGAAGCCTTGTTGCAGCTTTTCCCAGATGCGCGGCACGCCCAGGAAGAAGGTGGGTCCGATCTCACGGATGTTGGAGGCCACAGTGTCCACCGATTCCGCGAAGTTGACGCAGCCGCCCGAGATCAGGTGCTGCACAGTGGAATAGGTGCGCTCGGCCACGTGGCACAGCGGCAGATAACACACCGACTCAAACGCCTTACCCGTCATCTGGCGGGCCACCATATAGGCATAGGCGCCGTAGACGAAGTTGCGGTGCGTGAGCATCGCGCCCTTCGGTGGCCCGGTGGTGCCCGAGGTGTAGACGAGGATGTTCACATCGTCCGGCATCAGCGCATCAATTTGCGCATCGAGCCGGCCTTCTGCCTCGGGGTCTTCGGCCACCAGCTGGTCACCAAGCGCGAGCAGGTGCTCGAAGCCGTGCGGCTGGCCCGGCTCGTAATGGCGCAAGCCCTTCATATCCACGCAGAAGATATGTTGGAGGTGTGGCAGCCCGTTGCCATTTCGCCTGGCGTCGAGGACCTTGTCGGTCTGCTCTTGATCGCCCGTGATCGCCAGCTTGGCCTGGCAGTGGCTGGCGATGTACTGCACTTCGGCCCATGGATTGGTTGGGTAGATACCCACAACTTGCACGCCAATCATCTGCGCGCCCAGGTCGGCGTAGAACCACTCGGGTATGTCTTCGGCCGCAATGATGATACGGTCGCCGCGCCGCAGGCCCAGTTGGGTCAGGCCGTGCGCTACACGACGCGCAGTGCGGTAGTAATCAAGCCAGGTTCGCCCCTGCCAGATGCCATGTATCTTCTCGCGCAAGGCAATTTGTGCACCGCGTTCATTTGCCTGCAGTCGCAGCAATGCGGGCATCGTGACCTCGCCTCGGATCAGTTGTGCGTGGTCAAGCATGCTCGGCCTCCGAACCCAGGTAGGCACGCATGACCACGGGGTTCGCGGTCACTTCGGCCGGCGTACCTTCGGCGATCAGCATGCCAAAGTCCAGGACGTATACACGGTCCGACAGATCCATCACCACCTGCATGTCGTGTTCGATCATCAGCACGGCCACACCAAACTCGTCGCGAATGTCGAGCGTGAAGCGACCGATGTCTTCTTTTTCTTCGCGGTTCATGCCAGCCACGATTTCGTCCAGCAACAGCAGACTGGGCTCGCAAGCGAGCGCGCGCCCAAGCTCTACACGCTTTTGCTGACCATAGGCCAGTTGAGAGACCGGCTTGTCCCGCAACTCTTCGATCTCCAGAAATTCAATGATCTCCTCGACCTTGCGACGCGCCGCGATTTCCTCACGCCTGGGACGGCCCCAAAACATCAGCGCTTCCAGCACCGTGTAGTTGAAATGCACATGGCGACCGGTGAGCAGGTTTTCCACCACCGTGCCGTGCTTGAACAGCGCCAGGTTCTGAAAGGTGCGGCCAATGCCGGCGCGCGCGAAGTCCGCAGATTTCAGTCGTGCCGTGTCCTCTCCTTTGAAGAAAACCTGCCCCGCGCTCAGGTCGAGAACGCCGCTGATGAGGTTGAAGGTGGTTGTCTTGCCAGCGCCGTTGGGGCCGATCAGGCTGACAATCTCGCCCGGCATGACGCGAAGGCTCACGTTGTTGACCGCAGTGACACCACCGAATTTCTTTGTTGCACCGCGCACGTCCAGAATGGGTTCGTTCATGACAGCCACCTCTTGCGACGCTTGTAGTGTTTGACATCGCGCATGTTGGTGCGGCCTTGCTGGGCGCTCAGACCCAGGTAGAACTCGCGCACGTCGGCATTGCGTCGAAGCGCATCGCAGGTGCCATCAAGCACCACGCGGCCGTTTTCCATGATGTATGCGTAGTCCGCAATCGCCAGCGCGCGGCTTGCGTTCTGCTCCACCAGCAAGATCGTCAAGCCTTTCTTCTCGCGCAGCATTTCGATCGCCGAGAAAATCTCGGTCACGATCAATGGTGCCAAGCCAAGTGAAGGCTCATCGAGCGCAAGCACCTTGGGCCGGCTCATGAGCGCGCGCCCGATGGCCACCATCTGTTGCTCGCCACCGGAGAGATAGCCCGCAATCACGTCGCGCTTCTCAGCCAGACGCGGGAACAGGCGGAATACGTTCTGACGCTCTTCGTCCAGCGACTGTCGGCTCTGCAGGTGCGCGCCCACGACAAGGTTCTCGTCAACCGTGAGCGTGGCGAACAGGCGACGACCTTCTGGTACCTGGACCAGGCCCTGTCGCACGATGTCGGGCGCGAGCGCCTTCTCCACGTTGCGGCCAAAGAGCTGGATCGACCCTTTCTCAATTTCGCCGTCTTCGGCATCGAGCACGGCCGAGATCGCTTTGAGCACAGTGGACTTGCCAGCGCCATTCGAACCAAGCAAAGCCACAATCTGGCCGGCCTGCACTTCGAGCGACACGTCGCGCACTGCCTCAATGGCGCCGCCGTAGACGATCTGGATGTTGTGAACTGCCAGCACGGGGATCTGGACGGGGGCCGTTGCTGTCGGGGGGGAAGCAGCTGTGGGTGAAAGAGACATGAGCCTTTGGGTCTTCTTGGTGATTGCGGTGTCGGAGAGATATCAGTCGCCGAGCTTATTATTAGTCCGTCGCGTCGGTCTTTGTATGATCGGATTATGTGGCTGCATGGCATCCGCTGCGGAGTGGTGTTTACCCTAGCCTGTAGCCGTGGCAGCCAGAAGGTCCTTCAACGGCATGTCGGTATCGGCCAGGGCCTTCGCGCTGACCACTGCGCCCCCAGCCACGGCCTTCTTGGCGAGCATGAAGTCGGCTGGGCGGTTGACGGCGTCGGCCGCGATGACACGCCCTTCGCGCAAATAGAAAGCACAGAAGCTGCGACCTACAAAAGTGCCGCGCACCACGCACGCGTCATGCCCCTCAGAAAGGCCGGTCATCTGCAGCTTCAAGTCGTACTGGTCAGACCAGAACCACGGCACGGCGTGGTTCGGCCGGGGCTTGCCACACAGCCAGCCGGCTGCAGCACGCGCCTGCTCTAGCGCGTTGGGCACAGACTCAAGGCGCACACGCCTGCCGTACAGCGCACTGTCATGCACTGTGCAGTCGCCCGCCGCCATGATGTCGGGGTCAGACGTCACCGAGTGCTCATCTACCACGATACCGCCCTCCACGCGCAACCCGGCGGCTTCGGCCAGCGTGGTATCGGCCAGCATGCCGATGCCGACAATCACCACGTCGGCTGGCAGGCGATTGCCGTCACCGCAAAGCACTGCGGTGACCCCGCCATGGACATCACGCTCGATCGCGCGCACTGAGGCACCGGTGCGCAGATCGACACCCGCCTCGCGGTGCACCGCTTCGTAAAAGCGGGACAGCACGGCGCCGGTGACGCGCGCGAGCACGCGTGACTGCGACTCCAGTACCGTCACTGCCGCGCCGAGCTTGCGCGCCGAAGCGGCGACTTCCAGTCCCACATAACCCGCGCCGATGATCACGATCCGCGATCCTTCGCGGATGCTGCCTGCAATGGCTTTCGCGTCGGATTGGGAACGCAGGCTGAACAGATTGGATGGTGCAGCGCCCTCCATGCCTGGCACATCGAGCCCGCGGGCACGTCCGCCGGTACACAGCGCGAGCTTCTTGTAAACCAGCGCGCTGCCATCCTCCAGAATCACGTGATGCGCGGCGCGGTCTATGGCGTGAACGCGCAAGCCCAACCGCAACGTGATGCGATTTGCCTCAAAGGCTGGGGCCTGGCGCAGCGAGAGCGCGTCAGCGTCGGCTGTGCCGCAAAGAAAGGTCTTCGACAACGGCGGGCGGTGGTACGGCAAGTGGGGCTCCTCACCCAGCAGCACGATGTCGCCGGTCCAGCCCTGCTGGCGCGCCGCGAAAGCCAGTTCGACACCGGCGTGTCCCGCGCCAATGACGATCAATGTCTCTGTGTTATCCATGCTTTCCCTATATCCGGTGGTGGGTATTCGTTCTATAGTCCGTCTCGTCGGTCTAATATAAAAGGGAAACTCCATTCATGCAACACACCACCACAAAGCCAGAAGGGCATGCGCCATGACACGCGAGCGCGCCAACGACTACGACCTCAAGAAGCAGGTGATCTTGGACCAAGCGGTCGCGCTGATTGCGCAGAAGGGCTTCGATGGCGCGACCATGAGCGATGTGGCCGCTGCCTGCGGCGCATCCAAATCGCACCTGTACCACTACTTCCCAAGTAAGGAGGACCTCTTGTTTGCAATCGTGAAGGAGCACATCACTGAGCAGGTTGCGGTATTGTCGGCAATCGTGCGAGAGCCAAGGCCGGCATCAGAACGTTTCACCAGCTTCGTTGGCGCATTCGTGCAGGAGGGCGCGAGATCGCGCAACCACCACCTTGTGTTGATGAACGACATCAAGTTCCTGCCGCCGGTGCAACGCGAGGAGGTCCGCAAGCTCGAGCAGGAACTCATGCATCTGATGGTCAGCCTGCTCCATGAGATCAACCCCGATCGCATGGCACCTGCCAAGGTGCACTCGCCCTACGCCCTGCTGCTGTTCGGCATGGTCATCTGGACCTTCACCTGGTACGAGAAGAACGGTGCGATCTCGCCAGAAGAACTGTCCGAACGGATTTCCCAGCTTTTCCTCGACGGATTCCGCGCGGCGTAGGCTCCCTCGCCTCTTGCGAAAGGAACTTGGGCCAGGGGCATGAGCCAAAAAACTCTGACCGATGCCAAGCCCTTTCAATACGCTCCCAGAGAGAGCGCTAGCGCAACCGTTTAGTTCACCGACCGTGCCCTACCCCGCCAGTACGGTTCGCGCAGCACGTTTTTCATGATCTTGCCCGCGCCTGAGAGTGGCAGCGCATCGCTGAAGTCCACCGACCTTGGAACCTTGTAGCCCGCAATCATCGTGCGGCAATGGTCAATGATGTCTTTTGCAATGGCGGCTTGCCCTTCTTTGAGCACCACCACTGCATGTACGGACTCACCCCATTCCGCATTGGGTATGCCAATCACCGCACAATCTCGCACGGCCGGGTGTGAGTGCACGGCGTTCTCCACCTCGCGCGAGTAGATGTTCTCGCCACCGCTGATGATCATGTCTTTCACGCGATCGACGATGAAGACAAAGCCGTCCTCGTCCATGTAGGCAGCATCACCAGTATGCAGCCAGCCGTTGCGCAATGCCGCCGCTGTTGCCTCGGGCTTGCGCCAGTAGCCGATCATGACTTGCGCACCGCGCACCGCGATCTCTCCGTGGGTGCCGCGTGGGACTTCGTTGCCTTCTTCATCCACGATCCGCACATCCACACCATAGGCGGTTCGACCAGCGGCAAGGCGCTTGCTCGGCATACCCTCTTGGTCAAAGTGGTACCGCCAGGGGAGGCTTACCGTGAGTGCAGCCGACTCCGTCATGCCGTACCCCTGAATAAACTCCCACGTGGGCAGCTTCTCCATCGCTGCGGCCAGTACCGGGACCGGCATGGGGGATGCACCGTACTCGCAGTAACGCACACTGGTGAGGTCGTATTTTCTGAAGTCCGGGTGGTTCACCATCATGTTCACCATCGTCGGCACGAACAGGCAATAGTTGACACGGTGCGTCTGGATGGCGTCGAACGCCAGCACCGCGTCAAACTTGGGCAGGCACACGTGCGTGCCGCCGGCCAGCGTGAGTGCGATGGCCGGCGAGCAGCCGGCCAGGTGGAACAGGCCGGCCGAGTGCAGGTACACCGTGTCCTCACTGAAGTGCAGCGTCGCAATCCAGTTCACTGCGGCCGAGATGAAGTTCTTGTGCGAAAGCATCACCCCCTTGGGATGGCCCGTGGTTCCACCCGTGTAGTAAATGCCACACAGGTCGTCGTCGCTGCCGCATTCGTCCGCCATTGGCGGGGTCGTTGCGATCAGCGCTTCATAACTTGACATGCCAGCTGGCGCATCGCCCTGCCCCGCATGGATGACATGTGCCATCGCGCGTCCGGCGAGCAGCTGCGGCACTTGCGACACGAAAGCGTCGTCCACGATCAGCGCCTCGCATTGCGCGTCGTCCAGCGTATAGATGTTCTCGGGCACAGCCCAGCGCGTGTTGAGGGGCACCAGCACCAGATTGGCCCAGGCAGCGGCGAAGAAAATTTCGATGTAGTTGTCGCTGTTCAGTGCGAGGATGCCTAACCGATCACCCGGCTGCAGCCCCAGCGCACGAAAGGCTGCGGCGGCACACGGCACCCGGTGACCCACTTCTGCCCAGGTGCGCTTGCGGTCTGCAAAAATAGTCGCGGTGTGATTGCGCCGGGTCTGAACGGCGCGCGAGAGAGCCTGTGTCATTTGCATGGTGGGGTCTACTCCAATTGGATCTCTCTGGCTTCAGAGCGCAGGATGCTTCTGCGGTCCGTGGTAGCGAGGATAGCCTTGCGCCACACCGTACTCGCTGATGCCGATGCCCGTGCGTCCGTCGCAGGTGGCACGCACCACATGGTCGCCGAGCGTGCGGGCCCTGGCGCGCGTGTCTGCATCGTCAAGGTCCCACACGTCATGTTCCGCATGGTAGTCGCCCTTGTGGTCGCCATGGTTCCAGCCTTTGAATCCGCCGTAGAGGCCGCCCTTCAGGTAGAACCGAGCCTCCTGGCCTTCCATGCGCACGGTAAGCGGCGGCCCTTCAGCGAACGTGAGCGTGAAGCTGCCGGCCAGGATGGTCTGACCCAGTGGATCATCGGCCCACGTCAGATCGTGCGTTGCGCCTGTGGCCTCGCGGTGCGTCACGCTGCCGTCTGCGGCGCGCACGAATTCAGACGCCGACAAGTAGTGCGGCTTGCCGGGCTCGCGCTCCTTCAGGAAGATGGAGATACCCCTGTCTTCAAACTGGAACATCGACCAAGTCCAGAAAAATGAACTGTGCTGCTGCACAGGCGGCGCGGCCTCGTCGGTGCGCATTTCTGAGCGGATGCCCCACGAATGGTCGCGCTGGCCCCACCAGGTCTGCGGCGTCACCTCATGGCTTGTGCCGTTGATGACGAACCAGCCCTGCCAGCGCCCGAATTGCATGGTGCGGACCATGTCTTCCTCGACCTGACCCTTGCGCTCCCGGTAATTCTGCTTCTCTTGCGCCACAGGAAAGCTGGCTTCGAAGTCCAGTGCGAAACTGAAGCCCGAATCGTTGTCCATCAGCGTGAGCCGGTGCAGCTTCGCACCTTCGACCACGTCGATGCGCAGCGGTCCCGCGCCAACATGCAGCGGCGTGTCGCCCAGGGTGCGTGTTGCCCGGAAGTTGTGCTGCTTGCGGCCCATGGTGATGCCCGCAAACACGTCCATCACACCCTTGTTGGGGTAGTAGCCCATACCGATGTCGATGATCATTGGCGTTCCGTCCACGGTACCTGTGATCGGGTGCAGTGTGTACCAGTAGCGTTCGGTGAATCGGGTGTCGCCATTGCCGGCGCGCTCGGCGAAAGGTGCCGGGGCCTGATGGCCAATGAGATCGTCCTGGGCAGAAATCATGGGGTTCCTCCTTTTGCGCCGGCTTGTGGGCGCGGCGCAGTCATTGATGAAAAATCGGCGCTCGGCACAAGGCGCCTCTGCGCCTTGAGCGTGTTGCGAAGCGTCGTGCGCAACAGTTCGTGCAGTTCGACACTGAGCGGCCCTGGTAACCGCTCTGGAGGCGAAAACAACCAGTCGGTGAACCGTGCAAAGCGGTATTCGGCATCCGCCAGCGCCGCCAGCAAAGCGGTCTGTGTCGCGGGATTGACCGGCTCGTCAGCCGCGATTCCGGATGGGGCCGAATGACCACTGGCGGCGATGAAGACCACAGCCTTCGAGAGGCATGACTCGATCAGGTCCACCTGTTCGCGCACCACGTCGGGTGACCACACCACCATGCTCTCGACCTTATCCAGCACATCCAACACACCGGCCAGTTGGGAGCGTGCGTGGTCGCTCGACAATTCCGGAAGAATGTCTTCTTGCAGCGCTCTGCAGACGCTGCTCATCAGGGCCTCCAGCGACTGGTTCATGCGGCCTCCGCGATCAACTTGTTGAGTTCAATCAGTGTGGACGTGAGCTGGAATCCCATCGCGGCCATGCGCACATCGCGCGAACGGCCCGTCTGCACGCGGATCGTCGCGCCCATCAGCATCGCGGCCATCTTGAACTGCACCATCACCTCGTAGTAGCGAACGACATCCTGTCTCACCTGAAGGCCCGTTCTCGCCTGCCAGCGGCTGTAGAACACATCGCGGTCGATCAACCCGCCGATGCGTGTGGTGCCGGCCGCGAAGGTGCGCAACCCGGCCCAGGCCAGGTCAGCGTGTGGATCGCCCAGGTGCACCAGTTCCCAGTCCAGGATGGCGGTGATGCGCCCACCAAGCTGCAGGAAGTTGCCAACCCGATAGTCACCGTGCACGATGGTGATGCGCTCGGCCTCGGGTGCATGCGCTTCGAGCCAGCGCATGGCGTAGTGCATCTGGGGTGGTGTAGGGCCGACTCCGAGGTTGGCGTGTCGGGCCCAACGGTGTGTCTCGTGCAGCGCCGTGGTCTGGGGCGTAATCGGGCCTTCGCTGCCAGCCACCCATTCGGCCAGTGGCGTGTGCGTCCAATCAAATGCATGGATGGCGCCCAGCGCATCGGCAAAGTCATGACCCAGCGACTGGTTGGCCGCTTCACCGCGCTCGTTCGCGCCAGCCCAGGGCGTGGGTGTATCGCCGTCAACGCACTGGGTGATGACGAAGGGCGCGCCGAGGATGCTCGGGTCGTCGCTGTGCTCGTACGCCTTTGGAATCGGGAGGCCACTCACGCTGGACAGTGCTGAAAGCGCCTCAAATTCAGGTCTTGAGCTGTAAGGTGAGAACAGCCCGCCCGGGTCACCCACGCGCAAGATCAGTTTGAGCGGGGGCTCGCCCGGCGATGCAACGGTGAAGCCGATGGTCACCCAGGACATGCCCGCAGGAAAGCGCCGCAGTCCGGTGACCTCGACAGGCTTGCCCCAGCGCTGGGTCAGCCAAGACTGGAGGCGCACCGGCAATTCGGGCGCGGCAGGATCAAAATCAGGGTTCACGGTTTCGGCGCTTACAGGCGCAATGAGGGTCAGGCGGCGGACTTGAACAGCAAGTTCGGCAACCACAGAGATAGAGCCGGCACGGCGGCAATGAGCAGGATGCGCAGGACGTCGGCCACGATGAACGGCGTCACGCCCCGCACCACGGTCATCATCGGAATGTCGGACATCACGGAGCGAATCACGAACAGGTTCACACCGATGGGCGGGGTGATCAGTCCGATTTCCACCACCATCACGACCAAAATACCGAACCACACCGGGTCGTAGCCCAGGGCCATGACGATGGGAAAAAAGATCGGCACGGTCAGCAGGATCATCGACAAACTCTCCAGCACCATGCCCAGCAAGATGTACAGCACCATCATCAGAAGAATGATGCCGAACGGTGGCAAGCCGCTTTCCTGCACCACTTGTAGAAGGCCTTCGTGCACGCCTGTGAGGTTGACGAACTCGCCGAACAACGCAGCGCCCAGGATGATGGCGAACATCACGGCCGACGTGCGCGCCGTGTCCACAAGGATCGCATAGATGTCCTTGAGCTTGAGCGCGTGGTGCGTCAGCGCAAACACAAAGGCAGCCATGGCGCCAATGCCAGACGCCTCGACGGACGTGAAGAAGCCACCGTATATGCCGCCCATGACCACGCCGAAGATCAGCGCCACAGGCCATAGCGTTCGAAGTAGCGCCAGCTTGTTGACTGGCTCCTTTCCATCAGCGAGTGGCGCGACAGACGGATCCCGCCATACCGACCATTTCACCGCCAGCACATAGCCGGTGACGGCAATGATGCCGGGCACAATGCCAGCAGCAAACAGCATGCCGATATGCGTCTGGGTCGCCACGCCGTACACCACCATGATGACGCTGGGTGGGATCAGGATGCCCAACGTGCCGCCCGCAGCGACAGCGGCGGCAGATAGCGAGTCACCGTAGCCGAGGTTGCGCATTGAGGGGATGGCCACCTTGCCCATGGTAGCGGCCGTGGCCACGCTGGAGCCGCAGATGGCACCGAAACCGCCGCTGGCCACCACAGTGGCCATGGCCAGGCCCCCGCGGCGCCTGCCAATGAAAGCCTGCGCCGCGCGGAAGAGATCACCCGAAATGCCAGCACCCGCAACAAGATTGCCCATCAGCACAAAAAGCGGCAACACGATCAACGAGTAGGCCAAGGTGCTGTCTTTTGTGATCGTGGCCACCATGCTCAACGCCGGGGTCCACCCATTCAGCAGCACATAGCCACCAAATCCCGTGATCGCCAATGCCGTGGCGATGGGGATTTGAAACAGAATGAACGCAAACGCGATGAAGAACCCCAGGCAAGCGGCAAGCATCAGTTCACCTCGGTGGCACGCGGCGCATCTGGCGCGCCGGGATGGTGGATGGACCGAACAGTCGCCTTCAGAAAGGCCAGGGCACTGATCGCAGCCAGGGCAGCGATGCCCCCCAGCACCCAGGACAGCGGCACATTCAGCAGCGGCGTGGCCTCACCGTAGCTGGCCGAGCGCAGAGCCTGACGCCCCATGCACCACGCAATGAGAGCGAACACCGTGGCACCAATCGCACCGCTCAACACCCGCTGAACCATGCGCAGGCGGGGTCGCACCTGGATCAGGTCCACCGTAATGTGTCCAAAGCTGAGCGCCAGCAGGGGGTAAATTGCGAAGATCATCAGGGCCAACACAATCTCCAGCAACTCGGTTCCCCAGGGGAGTGGCGTGTTCAGGAGGTTGCGCCCCACCACATCAATGAAGACGGTGACCATCAGGACCATCAGGCTGACCGCGCCGATGGCCTCCATGGCGCGAACGAGGCGGCCGCCGGTGCGGGTTTCAGACATGGCAACTTATTTAGCTGCAGCGATGTCAGCGCGCAATTGGTCCAGCAGCTTCTGCGGATCGGCCACGCCCTTTTTCTTCGCCTTTTCGATCCAGTCGCGCTCGATGGGCAGCAGGACCTTCTTCAGCTCGGCGAGCGCTGGAGCCGGGAAGACCTCCGCTGGCTTGCCAGCATTTCGCATGAGCTCGAACGCAGCCTTGTCGCCCTTGGCGTATGCGCGGCCGATATTGCCCGCAAAGACATCGCCCGAAATGCGGGTGATTGCCTCGCGGTCTTCGGCACGCAAGGAGTTCCACTTGCCTTCATTGATGCCCAAGACCAGCACGGTGTTGTAGATGGCGCCCGGCACAATGGTGGCGTAGGGAACGAGCTCGGTCAGCTTGAAGGCGGGGATTGACTCGGGCGGCATGAAGGTGCCGTCGATCACGCCGGAGGACAACAGCTCATAGGTCTCGCTCACGGGCTTGGAGATGGGCACGGCACCCAGCAGCGTCAACGCTTGCGTGGCGCTGGCCTGCGGGCTGCGGATCTTCAAGCCCTTGAAGTCCACCACGCTTCGCAGCGGGCGCTTCGAGTTAAACACCTGGCCGGGCGAGACGACGTACACCGACAAGGGGTGCACGCCCTTAAATTCGCCGTACGAGGCGAGGTGCTGACGGTAGAAGCGATCAGCCAGAGGAGCAAACACCTCGGGGTTATCACTGACAAACGGCATCTGAAGCACTTCCAGCAGATCAAACCGATTGGACGTGTAGCCCGGAATGAAGATCACCAGATCGGCCTGGCCATCACGGGCCACGTCGAACTGAGCCGGCACAGAACCCACGACTTTGGGCGCGGTTTCGATCTTGACCCTGCCCTCCGTGACCTTCTCGACTTCAGCGATCCAAGGTTCCACCACTTCCATGCGCATGGCCTGCCCTGGTGGCAACCAGTTGGAGTATTTGATGACGGTGGTCTGTGCCAAGGCGGCTGTGCTGGCAGCGAAAGCACCGGCAAAAGCGATGATCGTGGTGATCTTCGGGATGGAAATGCGCATGTTTGTCTCCTGGGTTGAGTTGACGTGAGAACGACCAACAACTGACACCCATATAATAGACCGACGGGACGGTTTAAGAAATGGTCTGCCCGAGAGAATTGTTAGGGATTTCCCTTGTTTGGCTCGGCACTACTCGGCCTGACTGCCATTTTTTCAACAATATAAGCGTCTCGCTGGACGGTTTTATTCAATATGAACCGAAACTTTCCACCACCCTCCACCGTCCACACACGGCTAGCAATTACCGTGGCGTTGCTCCTGATGCTGCTTTGGGGCAGCAACTACAGCCTGCTGAAGGCCGTGCTGACCCAGATAGGACCAGGCGCCTTGGTATTCATGCGTTACCTAATCACACCTGCTTGCGCCGTTGCCCTTCTGCTGTGGCGATACGGCTTGCATTGGCCCCGCGTGGAGCGGCGCGACTGGATAGGGTTGGCGGGGCTGGCCGCGCTGGGACACGTGGCACATGTGAACGTGATGATGCAGGCGATGCACCTGTCCACCCCCTTTTCAAGCGCCTTGATGTCCGCGCTCGGTCCCATGTTCACACTGCTGCTGGTGCGTCTGCTGCACAGCCAGCATTTCTCGCGCACACAGGTTGTGGGGGTGGCCCTGGCCTTGGCGGGCGTGCTCGTGTTTCTGGCGGACAAGCTCGCGCTCATGCGCATACAGGGCTTGGGCGATCTGCTACTCCTGTTGGCCACCCTGCTGTTTTCGGCGCACACCGTGGCGGCCACCCGGCTGCTCAGCCGACATGGCGTCACGGTGGTCATGGCATACAGCACGCTGCTGGCCATGGTACCGATGCTGGTGATCAATGCGCCCCAGGCGATGCTGATTCCATGGGGCAGTTTGCCAGCGGTCATCTGGTGGGCCCTGCTCTGGTCGCTGGCAGTCGCCTCATTCGCGGGCTGGCTGGCCTGGGGCTGGCTCAACGACCACATCGGGGTTCCCCGAAGCGCCCCACTGCTCTACCTGCTGCCGCCAGTGGCAGGTCTGATCTCGTGGATGACACTGGGCGAAGCGTTCAGCAGCCTGAAAATAGTTGGCGCCGTGATGGCCGGCATCGGCGTGGCGGCGACGCAGTACGGTGCTGTACCGTCGAGCGTGCCTAGCGATAGCCCGGCGGATGGTCGCCGCCATCGAAGCCGTTGAGGAACACCTCGGTCAGGCGGTCGGCCAGTTCGTGCGGAGTCATGCCACCCCCTCGGCGATACCAGGTAGCGGTCGAGATCATCGACCCATATAGAAACAGAGCGTACGACGCGCCTTCGCGGCGTCGCCGCATGAGGTGGGGGTTGATCTCGGTAAGCAGTTCAATCACGAACTCCAGTGCCCGGGCCTGGGCCAACTTGATCTCCTGTTGCTGCAGAGCCGGCAAGAACTTCAGGTCATTCGTCAGCACCATGTGTTCATGGCGATGTTCGGCAGCTCGCTTCACCATGGCCCGCGCCAGTTGCGTCAGCCGCTCCTTCGCTGTGCCTGCACCGTGCGCGATGGCTTCCAGTTCTTGTACCGCGTTCATGATGTGCTCGCTGATGATCACATGCAACAGCACCTCCTTGCTGGGGAAGTAGTGGTACAACGCCGACTTGGACACATTGCACGCCGCTGCGATGTCCTGCATCCGGGCAGTCTCGAAGCTTGCACTGGCAAACAGCGCGGCTGCCACCTCAATGATTCTCAGGCGTTTGTCGTCGTGGTTGCTTGCAAGCGATCTGGCCATCGTTTTCTGCTCAGGTTCTAAGCAGGCTATTCTGACCCAAGGACACTAGCGACCCACCACGCCCCGCTCTACTATGGCCCCGTACTGCGCTTGCGTCACACCCAATAGCTCCGAGAGCACTTCATCCGTGTGTTGCCCCAAGGTCGGCGCGGCAGCCACCGGCAGACGCTCCCACGCCGAGAAATTCAACGGCAACCCCGCTGCCAGGTGCTTTCCGACGCCAGGCTGATCAATCGTCCGAAACATTGGATTGGCCAGTGAACAGGCTTCGTCCTGAGTCACCAGTTGCCTGAGGGTCTGGTACCTGCCCCAGCAGGCGCCCTGCTTCGCCAGCGCCGCAGAGGCCTCTGCATAGGTGTGTTGAGTCATCCACTCCTCCACCATCACGCCCAGTTCCTTGCGTGCCTTGAATCGGTCACCCTCCAGGTCCAAATTCAGGCCCGTGCGTTCGCCGAGCCCCTTCACTGCCTCGGTCAACCCCATTGCGCCACAAATCGCCTGCCATTGCTTGAGGGTCAGGCCGACGATGATCACGAGTTCACCATCGCTTGTCTTGAAGTCTCGGCCGAATGCGCCAAAGAGTTCGTTGCCGTGGCGCTGGCGCTGCTGGCCGAGCTGGGCTTCGGCGATGAGGCCGAGGTGGCTCACGACGGCGAGGGCCACGTCTTCGAGCGCCAGCTTCACGTGTTGGCCGTGACCAGTCTTGAGGCGGTGGCGCTCGGCGGCCAGCAGGCCAACCGCAGCCATCTGACCGGTGACGAGGTCCCAGGCAGGCAGCACATGGTTGACGGCTTCGTTCGTGGCAGCACCGCTTTCGTCGCCTGTGATGTATGGGATGCCGACACGTGAGTTGATGGTGTAGTCCACAGCCGATCCGCCGTGCCGGTCGCCCTGTACCGTGAGCTGGATGAGGTCTTCGCGCCTTTCTTTGAGCTTTTCGTGGTCCAGCCAGCCGCGTGGGGGGAAGTTGGTGAGCAGGATGCCCGCGTCCTCGCCCGGCGCGGTGATCAGTGCCATCGCGATCTCACGCCCTTCGGGCTTGCCGAGATCGAGCGCGACCGAGCGTTTTGACTTGTTGAGGCCGCACCAGAACAGGCTGGTGTTGTCAGCGGTGACGGGCCAGCGCCGGAAGTCGAGCCCGCCGCCGAGCGTGTCGATGCGGATCACGTCCGCGCCCATCTGGGCCAGCGTCATGCCGCCCAGCGGCGCGGCCACAAAGGCGGCCGCCTCGATCACGCGCACGCCCGCGAGTGCGCCACCTGTAGGGTTGATCGTTGGGGTGTTCATTCAAGCCACCGCCTTCCGGGCCTTGGGCTGCTGCTCGGCGAGCGCATCTTCCAGCAGGCTGCGACCAATCACCTTGAGTGCCAGCGTTTCTTCCGCGCCCTCGAAAATCGAGAGCACGCGCGCATCCACGAAATAGCGGCTCACCGCACTCTCTTCCGCATAGCCCATGCCACCATGCAGTTGCAGTGCCTCGCGCGTCACGGTCTCGGCCGAGCGGCAAGCCAGCAGCTTGACCAGGCTCGCTTCCATGCGGCCCCCACCGTTGTTGAGCTGCTCGGCAATGGTGTAAGCCAGCGTGCGGCAGGCCGCGAGCCGCGCGGCCATGCGCGCGAGTTTCCCGAGCGTGAGCGCGTAGCTCTGCAGCGGGGCACCGAACACCTTGCGATCGGCCGTGTAGCGCATCGAGGCGCGCAGCGCCGCCCGCATCACGCCGCACGCGCGCGCCGAGGTCTGCATGCGGCCGCCGACCATGCCGGCCATCGTGAAATAGAAGCCCTTGCCAAGACCACCCGCCTCGCCGATCACGTTCGCATCGGGTACGAAGAAGTCGTCAAAAGACAGATCGAAGGAATGCATGCCGCGGTAGCCAATAGTGGGGATGGCCTTGCCGCTCAGGCGTCCGCCTCTGGACTGCTGGAAGTCAAAGGCATGGCCGTCGTACGACGGCTTCTCCACCAGCAGCACGCTCAGGCCCCGATACCCGGCCGAGCGGTCGGGGTCGGTGCGCGTCACCACCATCAGCAGGCCAGCCTTGCCAGCAAAGGTGCACCAGGTCTTGGCGCCGTTGAGTAACCAGCCGCCTTCGGTGCGCGTGCCCTTGAGCGCCAGACTCGCCACGTCCGAGCCGTAGTCGGGCTCGGTGATCGCGATGGCGCACAGCGGGTCGCCTGCAGCAATGCGCGGCAACCAGGTGGCCTTCTGCTCTGGCGTGCCGCCGCTCATGAGCGCACGGCTCAGGATCTCGGGGCGAGTGATCAGGCTGCCTGCGGCGGCGAGTGATGCCTCCGACAGGGCTTCGGTGACCACCACCATCATGATCGCGTCTTCGCCTTCGTTCGGCCCGGTACCGCCGAACGATTCGGGAATTGACAGGCCGAACACGCCCATGTCGCGCATGGGTTGCAGCAGCGACTCGGGCACGGTCTGGTCGTGGCGGTGAATCTCTTCGGCCTGCGGCGCAACCACGTCGATGGCGAAGCGTCGGAACGCGTCCTGCGCCATCACCACCGATTCGTCGAGCACCACACTGCCGAGTTCGACCGCATCGCCGGCCGCCACCAGTGCGCGCCCCGCTGCTGTGAGCGCCTGCGCTCCACAGGTTGCGCCACGTAATTCGGCCCACGACACATCGGCGCCGAGCTGCTGCAGCGGCGCCAGCGGCAGGCTGAACTCGATGTACAGCGCTTCCAGCCGGGGCAGCAACGCTCCGATCGCGTCCACCGCGAAGATCAGCGCCAGCCGTGACTGCAACTCACTGCTGTCCGCGTCCAGCCGCACCAGCGCAGTCTCAGCGGCGAGCAAGTCGGCGCTGGCCCACGCCAGTTCAAAGGTGGCCACCTGGTGCTCGTCAAGCCGCGCGGCATCAAGGCGTCCGCCGTGCGTACAGGTCTTCGCGAGCGCACCCGCGCCCTGGTCGAGGAGCGGCCGCAGCCGCGCCAACAGCGCCTGAGCCGCCACCACATGCCGGGTCTGTTGAGCATCCATCACACCGTAACCTCCGCACGCGAAACATCCAGGTGGGCAGTGGCATGCTTCGCGGCTTCGCGCCCTGTGTAGGCGCAAGCCTGCGTGCCGCCGTCGCCGTAGTCCTTCACCGCGTCACCGACGTGCCACAGGTTGGCCAGCGGCGTGGTCTGCGGCATGTCGAAGCCGGCACAGGAACGCTGAGCCGGCCAGCCGTCGCGCATCACGCGCACCGACAGCATCTTGGCCTGCGCGAAGCCGGGAAACTCGTCGCGCAGGTCTTGCAGACCGGCTTCAATTTCGGTCTTCTCGTCGAAATCGCCAATGGCGGGGATCGGCACCGCATAGGCCACGTACTGGTACCAGCCGGCGGGGGCAAGTTCGGGGCAGGTCGCCGTGAGTTCCCCCATGTTGCACAAGCGGCGTGTCTTGCCAAAGGTGACCAGGCCGGGCACGTCAACCAGACGCGTCTGTGTCGCGAAGTTGATGACGATGTTGGCCGAGGGCTTTGGCACGCTGTGGGCTTGCGAGATGTACTCGCGACCAAAAGCTTCGCCCCCGGGCAGATCGACCGTGGCGCGCGGGCCGATGTTGCTGATGACGGTGCGCGCGTGCACGCGCGTGGGCATGCCATCCTTCATCACCGTGACCCCTGTGGCCAGGCCGTCCTGCGCGTGCAGCTCGGTGACCGGCGCATTCAGCCAGATCTCACCTCCGGCTTTGCGGATGCCGTCGGCCAGGTCGTTCCACAGACCCACCGTGCCGCGTGGGCAAAAGCCGAAACGCTTGAACGCGCCTTTGACCGCGAAGTAGGTGAGGAAAGCGCGCGCCGGCACCTCGTCGGCGTTGGCCGCGAAGATCGCCGCGCACAGGTTTCGAAAGATTGCGTGCACGGTATCGTTCTTTGTGTACTGGGCGAGCCACTCCTTTGTAGTCATCTTCGCCTCAGGCAGATCACCGGCACGGGCATCCGCAAACTTGGTACCGATCTTGGCCGCCTGCTTGGTGAAGGTGCCCAGCAACATGCCCCAGCCGCCCTTGGCGACATTGATCACCTTGCCGTCGATCCGGAACACCGTGGCCGGGCTCGGTTCGCGCAGGTCCAGCGGCACGTTGAGCAGATTGAAGGTTTCCTCGAACACGCCGCCGAGCTCGATGGCGATAGCGCCGATGTTGACCGTAAAACCGTCAATCTTCTCGCTCGAAGCACGACCGCCCACGCGGTCCAGACTCTCGACGACCAGCACCTTGCGGCCAGCGGCCACCAGGCGCGCCGCAGCGCTGAGTCCGCCGGCACCGGCGCCGATCACGATCGCATCGTAGGTGGTGTTGGGTGTGTTCATGTTGTCTCCTGTTGGGTGGGAAGTGAGGCGTTGGCGCGGCGCAGGGTTTCCCTTGCGCGCACAACCACGGGCAGATCGACCATCTTCGAGCGGTACTCGGCCGCGCCGCGGCCTTCTTGCTCTGCAGCTTCGAAGGCAGCGATGGCGCCGCGCGCATGCGCCACGTCATCGGCCGAGGGCGAGAAGCCGGCGTTGAGCACCGGCACCTGCGCGGGGTGGATACAGAAGGCGCCGACAAAACCGAGCCGGCTCGCCAAGCGGATGGTCTGCGCAAAGGCTTTGGCATCGCCGAAGTCGGCAATGGAGCCGGGAAAACCGAACGGCAATATGCCGGCACGGCGGCATGCGAACAACACCATCTGGTTGGGCAGCGTAAGCGCCTCGGGAACCGGCAACATGCCGGCCGAGGCCGAAAAATCTTCGGGGCCAAGGATCATGCCGAGCATGCGCGGCGTGCTTTGTGCGATGGCGTCGAGCGCTGGCAGCGCCTGAACGTCTTCGATCAGGGCGATCAACCGCGTGTGGCCTGCGCGCAGACCACGCTGTGCCTCAAGCGCGTCGATTCGCTCGGCGACGGCATGCACGGTGGCGGCGTCGTTCACCTTGGGCAGCACCAGCGCGCTCACGCCGGTGCTGATGGCGGCGTCGATGTCGGCCGCAGCGAGTTCCCAAGGCTGGTTCACCCGCACCAGTACTGGCGTGCCGTGGCCGGCGATGGTGGTGGCGGCCGCCGCCACGGCTTCGCGCGCGCTGGCCTTCTGCGCCAGCGGCACGCCATCTTCGAGATCGAGGATGCAGGCGTCGGCGCCGCGCGCGTGGGCGCGTTCGACAAAACGCGCCACGTGCGCAGGCACAAAGAGCATGGAGCGCCAGATGGAGTCGTCGCGCATGGTGGTCACCCGAGTGTGGCCCGCGCTGTCATGCCGACAACGCCCTGAGCGTCCTGCGTCCAGAGCTCGACGGTGTCGCCTTCGGCGGTGGCGCACAGCTGAAGCGTGTCGGTGTCGAAGGCGGGGCGCAGCGCGCGGAAGTCGAACGCGCGCACCGCCGCGCCGGGCCGGCCTTGCGCAACCAGCTCCAGCAGCGCGGTGGCCAGCAATGGGCCATGCACCACCAGCGCGGGGTAGAACTCTTCGCGCACCGCGTAGTCGCGGTCGTAGTGGATACGATGGCCGTTGTAGGTGAGCGCTGAGAATCTGAACAGCAACGCGGGGTCGGGTTTCAGCGTTGCCGACCATTGCGCGGCTTTTGGGGCTTGCTCTCCAGGCGGCAACGGCGCCGGGGCTGTGGGTGCCTCGCGGTAGACGATGTTCTGCTCTTCGCGCAGGCAGGTTCGGCCTTCCTGCTCCAGCACGTGGTCTACGACGACGAACACCAGCGGGCCACTTCGGCCTTCTTTCAGATCCACGCTGCGAACGGTGGAGCGCTTTCGCGCGGGGGCACCAACGCGCAGAGGCACCTCGCATTGCATCGCACCCGCAGCCCACATGCGGCGCGGCAGCGGCACTGGCGGCAGAAAGCCGCCGCGCAGTGGATGGCCATCCACGCCAGTAGCGGCGCGTGCCGGGGCGTCCAGAAAATACAGCCAGTGCCAGGGCAATGGCAAGGCTTCACCCATGCCTGGTGGAGCGGCCTGGTCCAGCAGGCCGCTCATGGCGACGGTAGCGAACGGCTCGATCGTCTGCTCCATCACCTGCTCGCGGCCGACCCATTGGCGCAGGTGCGCGATGTCGATATCGGTGGTCATACCGGAACCTCCGCGCGATGCGATGCGGTGCGAACCTCTTCGAGCGACGGTACGAGGTTCATGCGCGCGCGGCCTCCGGCGTGAGCAGCGACACGCCCAGCGCGACACGGCGCACCAGCCAGGGACTGGGTCGGTAGCGTGGGTCGCCTGTTTCCGCCTGCATCGTGCGCAGGATCTGCAGGATGCGGGCACCACCAATGCGGTCGCCCCAGGCCAGTGGGCCGTGCGGATAGCCCAGGCCGAGCTGCACAGCGTCTTCGATGTCCGCCACACTGGCTATGCCGCGCTGCGCGATCTGCGCCGCGATGTTGACGACGGTCGCCAGCACGCGCTGCGCGATAAAACCCGGGCTGTCGTTGATGAGGGTGACAGGCACGCCGTCGGCCGCCAGCAGTGCCCACGCGATGTCGCGCGCAGAGGCAGAGGTGGTTGTTGTGAGCATCAGGGTTCGGCGCAGGTCCAGCGGCACCATCGGGTCGACCGCCACCACGCGCGATGCGTCCAGACCCAGCGCTGCGGCCACGCCGGTAGCGTCACCGCCCCAAGGCTGCACGAAAAGAATATCGGCCTGCGTCGTATCGTCGACGAGCACCGCGCCTGCGTCGGACAATAAAGCGCCGAGCGCTTCGCGGCCACCGGCCTGCGGGTCGATCCAGGCGCGCACGCCAGCCACCGGCGGCGGTGGCGCGAGGCGCTGCGGCGCACGCTTTCTGTCGCCGTCGTAGGCGTACCAGCCCTCCCCCGTCTTGCGGCCAAACAAGCCGGCGGCCACGCGCGGCGCCACCAGAGAAGATGGTCGAAAACGCGGCTCGTGCTGGAACTGCTCATAGATCGAGGCCATCACCTTGCTGGACACATCCAGGCCGGTCAGGTCGAGCAGCTCGAACGGCCCCATGCGAAAACCCACGCCGTCGCGCAGCACGTCGTCCACATCAGCAGGTGACGCGGCCTGCTCTTCCAGGATGCGAAGTCCTTCGGTGTATAGGCCCCGCCCAGCGTGGTTGACAAGAAAACCCGGCTGATCTGCCGTGACGACCGCGCGGTGACCGGCGCCGCTCACCAAGCGGCTCAATGTGTCCACGGTCTGTGGCGAAGTGCGCAGGGCCGCGATGACCTCGGCCACCTTCATCAGCGGCACGGGGTTGAAGAAGTGCAGGCCCGCTACGCGGGCGGGGTGGCGACAGGCTGCAGCGATGTCGGCCACGGTGAGTGACGAGGTATTGCTGGCGAGCACCGCCGTCTCTGAGACCACATCTTCCAGCGCGCGAAAGACGGTTCGCTTGACCTCGATGTCTTCAACGATGGCCTCGATCACGACGTCGCAATCGGCCAGGTCGGCCATCTGTGCGCAAGCCGAAACGCGGCCCTGAATGGCGTTGAAGTCCTCGGCGCTCAGCCGGCCCTTTTCCACACCGCGCCCGATCATGCCGAGCGCGAACTCGACCGCCTTGGCTGCCGCACCGGACGCCGCGTCAAAGCAGCGCACACGGTGGCCCGCCTGTGCAAACAGCTGCACGATGCCGCGCCCCATGGCGCCGGCACCGACGACGCCCAGGGTGAGCGTGTTCCCGTTGGTTGAATTCATGGGGTCATTGGCCCTTGAACTCGGGCTTGCGTTTGTCGAGGAAAGCACGCATGCCTTCGGTTTTGTCGGCGGTGTCGAACAGCAGTAGAAACTCGCGGTTCTCCAGCGCGAGCGCAGCGTCCAGCGGCAGGTCGGCGCCCTGGCGCAACACCTGTCGCGTGGCGTGCACGGCCTTGGGCGGCATGCGCGCGGCCTTGCGCGCCAGCTCGATGGCGCGTTCAAGCGCCTGACCATCTGCGGCGAGATCGGCCACCAGGCCGAGCTGCCAGGCGCGTTCGCCGGTGATCATTTCGCCGGTGAGCAGCATGAGCGACGCGACCTGCTTGCCGATCGTGCGCACCAGGCGCTGCGAGCCGCCTGCGCCGGGCATGATGCCCACCGCCAGTTCAGGTTGGCCAAGGCGCGCACTGGCATCGGCCACGATAAAGTCGCACATCATCGCCAGCTCGCAGCCCGCGCCCAGAGCGAAGCCACTTACCGCCGCGATGATGGGCTTGCGGCTGCCGACCACCGGCGCCCAGTACTGGCCGAGATCAATGTCGGCCACGGCCTGCGCGCCCTTGTCGACCAGCAAGTTGAGGTCGGCGCCAGCGGCGAACACGTTGTCCCCACCGGTGATGACGATGGCGCGGATGTTGTCGTCACCGTCCAGCTCACGCACGGCTTGCGCGATCGCGGCGCGCATCAAAAGGTCTAGCGCATTGCGTTTCTCCGGTCGATTGAGCACCACGGTGCCGACAGCGCCGTCGCGTCGCACCAGAACAGGCGACCCGTTCATCGGCGCACCCCCGGCAGGCCGACAAAATCGGCGGCACGTTTGTTCACATAGGCGTCGTGCCCCTCGACGAACTCATCGCCCAGCAGGCAGACCGTTTGGTCCGATTCTTCGCGCGCCAGTTCTTCGCCTAGCGAGGCAGAAGGGTGGTTCAGCCTCGCCTTCATGCGCGCAAAGGCTTCGCTTGGCAGCAAGGCCAGTTCGCCGGCTTGGGCGACGGCGGTGGTCATCACCTGCCCATCGGCCACGAGCGTGTCGGCCAGGCCGATGCGCTGCGCCTCCGAGCCACCCACCGGTGCACCATCGCTCAGGATGCGTCTTGCCACCGGCAAGCCCACGCGCCGGGGCAGCGTGAGCAACTGGCCCCAGTCGGGCACGAGGCCGAGCTTGAGAAAGGGAAAAAGGATCTTTGTGTCCTCGCCCACCACGATGCGGTCGCCCATCAGCGCCAGGCCCACGGCCGCGCCCGCGCCGATGCCTTCGATCGCACTGACCACCGGCACACCGGCGCCAGCGATCAGACGGCACAACACGTGGATGTGCTGCATACGCTCGCGCGCCTGTGCTTCGTTCAAACCCACCATGCTGGGGACATCCCCGCCCGCAGAAAACACGCCCTTCGCACCGCCAAACACAATGGCGCGCACCGATGAATCGATCAGCAGCGTGCTCAGTGCCTCGGTGAGCTGCTGGCGCACGTCGAAATCAATGGCGTTGCGTTTTTCGGGGCGATTGATCAACACCCGCGCCACGTGGAGCGCGGGGCGATCGACGAGAACAACAGCGGGGGTCATTTATACGTCCTCACGGCCAACGATGGAAACCGAGCACACGTTCTGCGACGGCTGGCCGCCCAGGTTGTGGGTGAGTCCGATCTTCGGGTCCTTCAGCTGGCGCGGGCCGGCGCGGCCTTGCAGCTGCAGGTACATCTCGTAGAGCATGCGGATGCCGCTGGCGCCGATGGGGTGGCCGAAGCACTTGAGGCCGCCGTCGATCTGACATGGAATCGCGCCATCGGCGTCGAACTTGCCATCGAGAAAATCGCGCACCGCCTCGCCCTCCCCGGACAGACCCAGGTCTTCCATGGTGACGAGCTCGGTGATCGAGAAGCAGTCGTGCACCTCGGTCATGCTAATTTCCTGCTCGGGGTTCTGGATGCCGGCCTCGGCATAGGCTTTGCGCGCAGCGATGCGGGCGGTGTGCACGTAGCTGCCGTCCCACTCGTTCGAGTGCATCTCCCAGCCGTTGGACACCGCGAGTTGCAGCGCCTTGAAGGTGACGAGATCGCGCTTGCCGAGCGAGCGAGCAATGTCGGGGCGCGTGACGATCACAGCGGCTGCGCCGTCGGACACACCGGCGCAGTCGTACAGACCCAGCGGCTCCGCGATGATTGGCGCCTTGAGCACCTGCTCTTCGGTCACGGCCTGACGGAAATGCGCTTTGGGGTTCTTGGCGCCGTTGGCATGGCTCTTGATCGACACGCGCGCAATCGCACGCTTGAGGAGCGCCGGGTCCACCTTGTGCTTGCGTTGGTAGGCCGAGGCGAGCTGCGCGAAGTTGGCGGGCGCCACCGCATTGGGGTACCACTGCGGAATGTAGGTGCCCACGGCGGAGACTGGCAGGCCGCCGTAGCCGGTGTCCTTGAGCTTTTCGACGCCGAGCGCAATGGCGATGTCGCAGGCACCCGCAGCCACCGCGTACACCGCGGCACGGATGGCTTCAGAGCCACCGGCGCAGAAGTTCTCAACGCGCGTCACGCCGATGTTGGGCAGGCGCAGCGCAATGCCCATGGGCGTGCCGCCTCGGCCTGTGCCCACGTCGTCCATGTGGGTCGAGAACCAGGCAGCATCGAGCTGCTCCGGTGAAATGCCGGCGTCGGCCATGGCCTCGTTGTAGGCCTCGACCATGAGGTCTTCGGGGCTGGCGTCCCAGCGTTCGCCGAATTTGCTGCAGCCCATGCCGAGGATGGCGACTTTGTCCTTGATGCCAATGGCCATGACTTACTCCTTCGATTGCGTGGTGTCGACGCCGGAGGCCACGGGCGTGGCTTTCCAGAAGTAGCGGGTGAAGCCGCGCAACTCGTCGATGTCCTTGATGCGAAACGCCACCTCGACCTCGGTGCCCGAGGCGACGTCGCCCTTGGCCACATCGGTGAACTCCATGAGGATGCGCCCGCCGCCCGCGAAGTCAACCTGCCCATACTGGTGCGGCGGCGCGCGGTGGAACGAGAGCGATTCGGCTGACCAGCTCAGCACGTGGCCACGGCGCTCGGCGAGCTTGTAGGGCTTCTGCGTGTCTTGCAACGGCTTGCTCTGGTCGTACGAGATGCGCGAGGGCGGGAAGTGCACCGCGCCAGTCATCTCGCAGCGCCCGGCCACCAGGCCCAGGATGGCGCTGCGGTGGCGGTAGGCGGTGCTGAGCGCGGTCTTGCGGTCCTGCTCGCCACGCATGCCGCGCTCCAGACGCAGTTGCTCCCGGAACGAGAGGAACTTGGTGTAATTCTTTTCTTCGACGCCGCGTGCGAGCCAGCCAGAGACGCCTCGCGCCGGGCGGAACGATGCGATGGCCGGCGTGACCCGCAGCACGATGGCTTGCGCGCCGCCGCCAAACTGGGCCAGCAGGATGTGCTGGCCGGGCTGTGCGCGTTCGAGCACGGCCGCAAGCATGAGCAGGGCGTGTGGTGTGCCGGTTTCGCCCACGCTGGTGGCCAGCGAATCGGCAAGCGCCTCGGCGCGGATGCCGCAGGCCTTGGCCAGTTGCGCGTCCATCTTCGCGAAGGTGGTCGGGAAGATGAAATGGTCGATCGCACCGGCTTCCACGCCTGCCTTCTCCAAAGCGCTGGCAATGGCGCGCGGCACGAACTTGCCGATGCCTTCGTCGCGCACCCAGCGTTCTTCCCAGTGGTAGTCGATCTCTTCGCCGGCCATGCGGAAGTGGTCCACAAAATCGACCGTGAGCGTGGCGCCTCCCAGGTACTCGGCGATCACATGTCCGCTGCCGATGCTCAGCGCGGCGGCACCGTCACCGTAGTCCATCTCCTGCGAGCTGGCCGCGCGGGTCTTGCGGTGGTCGGTAGCGATCACCAGCGCGTCGCCGCCGCGTGCGTTCACGCGGTCCAGCGCACCGATCACGGCGCTCAGCGCGGCGCTCGGTGAGCCGCCCATGTCCAGCGCCTCCACGCCCTCCTCCAGTGTGAGCGCTTCGCACACCACCCCGGCGTTGAGCCGTTCGGCGAACGGCAGGGTGCTGGAGACCAGTTGCACGCTGCGGATGTGGCTGCGGTCATCGCCCGCGCCCAGGCAATCGCGTGCGGCGGCCACGGCCATGGTGATGCTGTCCTCGTCCCAGTTGCTCATGGAACGTGTGCCTTTGCGGCCTGCGAACTGCGGCGCGTACCAGGCGTTAGCCTGGGCCACCGCCTGGCGGCTCAGCCGAAGCCGGGGAATGTAGCTGCCGTATCCGGTGATGCCTGCTGTCATGTGTCTCTTTCTCCGTGGATGGTGTTCGTTCGGTGGGCGTCGCGGCCTCAGGCCGCGAGGTGTTGCCGCAGGAAATTGCCCATGTCATCGATGGCCGCGCGCGCTTCGGGCAGCTCCGTGGGGAATTGCTGGAAGACGTGGATCATGTGGTCCCACACCTGCAGGGTCGCGTCCACGCCGGCTTCCTTCGCGCGGGCCACGAAGTCGCGCGAGTCGTCGAGCACGGTCTCTCGGTCACCCACCTGCGCCAGTAGCGGCGGCAGCCCCTGCAGGTTGGCAAACAATGGCGAGACGAGTGGGTCTGCGGCGTTGCCTTCCTTGCCGAGGTAGTTGCGGGCCATGGCCACGATCATCGGGCGCTGGTGGATCGGGTCACTGTCGGCGCGCGTGCCGTAGCTGGCGCCGGCGGCGGTGAGGTCGGTCCAGGCGGACATGAGCAAGGCGGCAGCAGGCAAGGCCTGGCCGGCGTCGCGCAGGCGCAGCAGCAAGCTGAGCGCGAGGCCGCCACCGGCGGAGTCGCCCGCGGTCGCGATACGGTTTGGCGCGAAGCCCTGGCCGATCAGCCACTGGTATGCGGCCCAAGCGTCGTCCAACGCGGCCGGGTAGCGGTGTTCGGGCGCCAGGCGGTAGTCCACGCCCAGCACGCGGCAATGCGCGGCGGCAGACAGATCGGCCATGAGCGCGCGGTGCGAGACCAGCGAGCCGACCTGGAAACCACCGCCGTGGAAATACAGAACGGCACGCTGCGTGTCGGCACCCGGTGCGCTGACCCACTGCGCCTTTACGCCACCCGCGTCCACGTCTTCGATCTGCGCATGCACTGGAACGCCACCGAAGAGTTCGTCCCAGTCCTGCCGCATCTGCGTCACAGTGGTATCACGCTTCCAGCTGCCGTAGACGCGGCGCACGCGTTCGATCACTTCTTCGACCGCCGTGTTCATGCGCCACACCCCATGCCGCCCGACACACCAAGCACCTCGCCGGTGATGAAACCAGCGTCCGTCGAAGCCAGGAAGGCGACCGCCGCAGCCACTTCTTCTGGCGTACCTAAGCGGCCGGCCAGCGTCGCGCTGGTCATGGCCTGCAGCAGCTTGTCGCCGCCGTGCTCGATCGCCTGGCGCAGCAGCGGCGTATCGATCGGGCCGGGCGCGATGACATTGGCAGTGATGCCTTTGCCGCCGTTTTCGCGCGCAATGGAACGGGTGAAGGCGATCACACCACCCTTGGCCGCCGCGTACACGGCGCCGCCGCGCGAACCCAGCCGGCCCGCTTCGGACGCGATGTTGATGAGACGGCCGAAGCCCGCCGCCTGCATGGCGGGCAGAGCCGCGTGGGTGGTGGCGAACACCGATTCGAGGTTGATCGCCAGCAGGAGATGCCAGTCGTCTGGCGTGGTCTTGGTAAAGAACGCATGCTGGTCGACACCCGCGTTGTTCACCAAGATGTCGAACGGGCCGTGCGCCGCAATGGCGGCAGCCACTTGCGCGGTATCGGTCACGTCCAGTTCCACGGCGGTGCCCCAGATTTCCTGGGCGAGCGCCTGTGCGGCGGCGATATCCAGGTCGGCGATCACCACCTGCGCACCGTCGGCCGCAAGCCGACGCACGATGGCAGCCCCGATGCCCTTGGCACCGCCGGTGACGAAGGCGCTGCGACCCGCGAGATGCGTTGTGACGTTCGCCATGCTCAGCGGCCCGTGAATGTCGGTGTCCGCTTCTCGATCACGGCGGCCAGGCCCTCGCGGGCGTCGGCCATGCCGGAGAGCTGGGCCTGCATGCGGTTTTCTTCAGGCATGCAAGCGTCCACGCTGGAGCCCAGGCCATTCCACAGCAGGCGTTTGGTGCCCGCAAGCGCGGCGGGTGCGCCGGCGGCGAGTTGGCGCGCAAGCGCGAAGGCCTCGTCCACCAGCTTGTCGTCGTCCACCATGCGCGTGATCAGGCCCATGTCCAGCGCCTCACGTGCGGTGATGACGGGGTTGAGCATCAGGATTTCCATCGCCTTGCGAAGACCGACCAGATGCGTGAGCGTGACCGACACGCCAGCGTCGGGCACCATTGCAACGCGCGTGGCGCCGGCAAGGAATTTGGCCGAAGCGCCAGCGACGACCATGTCGGACGAGCACACCAGGCCCATGCCACCGCCACCTGCCGCGAAGCCGTGCACGGCACTGACCACCGGTGCGTTCAGCCGCATCATCATGGACGCGACGATCTGCAGATACGAGGTGGCCATGCGGATGTAGTCCGGTAGCGCTTCACCTTTGGAAAGGAAGGTGTGCACGTCGCCACCGGCGCAGAAGTTCTTGCCTTCTCCGGTGATCAGCACGGCGCGCACGCGGCCATCGCCGTGCACGCGCGTCATTACAGCGTGCAGTCCCTGGAGCATGTCCATGTCCAGTCCGTTGGCGGCTTCTGGCCGGTTCAGGCGGATGTGGGCCACGCCGTCGGCGTGCAGTGCGAGCAGCGCCGGGCCTTCACCGATAAGCAATTCGGGAGGGGTGTTGTTCTGTTCTTCTGTCATGGTGTCTCCTGCGAGCCGTGCTGCGTGCTAGATGAGAAAAGCCATCGAATACAGCGCGGTTTCGTTGTTGACCAGCACCACCTTCTTGCGCGCCATGCGCAGGTCGTCGCCGTCACGGCGCAGGGTGTATTCGTTGCGCGAGGCCCAAATGGTGTCGCCGCGCGGGGACGACTCGAACACCATGGCGTTGGACGTCACCAACAGCTCGTCGCCCTCGTGTTTGAGGATTTCGACATTCGAGACGATGCGGCGCAGGCGCGATTGCGGCGACTGGCTGAAGCGCTTGCCGGTGTGGAACTGGCGGATGCGCAGCGCGATGCGCGAGCGGTTGTCGTAGATGATCGACATTTCCTTCTCAGGGTCGCCACCTTCGCCGTTGGCGGGGATCCAGTAGACACCGTCGTTGGTCCAAAGAGCCTCCCACTCGTCATAGGCATGGTCGTCCTGGAAGCGCGCTTCCCGGTAGATGAACTGTGTGACCTCGTCAAGCAAGGAACGTGCATCGAGTGCCACGGCGTTCATGCAGCCTCCATCAGGGATTTGTAGTGGCGCCAGATTCCGCGCGACGGGGTTTCATCGGTGGCGTCGCCGATGCGGTAGCCGTTTCCGTCCAACCGCTCGCGGTGGCGCCCTCGCCCGAGGTACAACCACTCGGGGTTGCTGGCCTGCACACCAAGCTGCGTGCGCTCGTACATGGCTGCGTCGTCGGCCAGCAGGAAACCGGCCGGGCCGACCGAGCCCATGGTCTGCTGTCGCAGACGGCGGTTGATGTCAGGCGCGCCCTTGAACTGGATCGCGGTGACGTGTTGCACCGTGTGGTCCACCGACAGTGGCTGCAACACGAAAAGCTGGATCTCTGCGATGAACAGGTTGGGGAAGATCATGATGTGCGGCGTGCCGTCGATCATGATCTCGCGCGCCTTGTCTTGGCCGTAGGCAGCTTCCATCTGCGACACGTAGGCCGGCAGCTTCTCGGCTGTGGTACCGAACCAGCTGAGCGGAACGCCGCGCTTGCGGAACTCGGGGCGCAGGTCGTTCTCGGTGTGGCCCTTGCCGAAGTCGCGCGAAACGGCCGTGGAATCGCTGTCGTACAGCGTGCCGATGCCGCTTTCTGCCACCTCGAAAATGGAGGCATGCACGAACGAGGGATGGTAACCATCGGTTTCGTTCTCAACCAGGAATTTCCAGTTGGCCTTGACCTTGTGCTTAAGGTAGCCGGCGGTGACCTCGACCTCGCCTTCAGGCGAGTTCAAGCACAGTGCGTCTATGGCACCGGCCGCCGCGCCCAGGTGCTCCAGCAGCGACTCGCCTTCTTGCGCGAACGACCCAAAGACGAACCCCCGATGCGACGCGACGCGCGCCACCTTGCCCAGACCTAGCTGGGAGCGGTCGGCGCCTTCATAGCCGGAGGGGAACGGGTAACCGCGCAGTGCCCCGTCGTTACCGAACGTCCAACCGTGGTACGGGCAAGTGAAGGAACGCGCGTTGCCCTTCTCGGTCATGCAGACACGGTTACCCCGGTGCGGGCAGCGGTTGTGCAGCAGGTTAATCTGGCCGGTCTTGTCACGCGTCATGAGGATGGGCTCGGGGCCGATCGACTTCATCACGTAGTCATTGGCGTTCGGCACTTCGCTCTCATGGCCCACATAGACCCAGGTGCTGTACCAGATCTTCTGCAGCTCGGCCTGGTAGATCGCGGGGTCGGTATAGAGGGAGCCGTGTACGTGGTCTTCGCGAACGAGCTCGTCCCAGCGAATGGCCGGGCCCGCCGTCGCGGTAGGCGCAATGGGAATCACATGGGCGCAGTTGCTCAAGGTGTTATCTCCGTGGTGACAGTGGCATTCACTTGAAAGGACTTCCTCCCGGACCGCCAGGCGGGTCCGGGTTGTTTCCCGTTTCTGTTGGTGCAATAATAGTCCGACGAGACGGACTATGTCAACACATCAATCGCTGACTTGAAGAAAAGGAATTACCCCCATGCCCATCGTCACCTTCATCGAACACGACGGCACCACCCGTCGCATCGACGCCCCCAATCAGCGCAGCCTGATGCAGATTGCGGTGGACAACGGGGTCACCGGCATCTTGGGTGACTGCGGGGGGTCCTGCAGCTGCGCCACTTGCCACGGCTACATTGGCTCTGAGTGGGCACCACACTTGCCGCGCATCTCAGAAACTGAAGCCTTCATGCTCGAAGGCGTGCCAGAACCGCGCGAGACCAGCCGCCTGTGCTGCCAACTGCGCATGGCCCCGGAGCTGGACGGCATCGTCGTCCACCTGCCGGCCGAGCAAGTCTGATGACTCCGCTTACTCCGCGTAAGCCATCAGGCATTCCTGCGTCATGGAGGCCAGCGTGCGACCCTCGATGTCGTGCACGGCGCCAATCGACAAGCCACGGCCGGCCGCTGCGCACGGACTGGTGCAGTCGACGTGCATCCACTGATCGGCCAGAATGGAGCGGTGAAGCCACAACCCGTGGTTCAGGCTCGAGATGTACAGCGCGCGCCCGTCGAGGCCACGCAAATGCAGGCCGAGTGCACTGAAGTTGAGCCACCAGTCAGAAAGATAGGCAAACGCTGCCGAATGGACGCGGACATCGTCGGGCAAGGCATGGGCGGCGCGCATCCAGAAGCGGAAGCGCCCATTCATGTGAGTCGACGAGAGCTGCCGCTCAGGGTCCGGAATACGGAAGTCGATGCTGGGCTTGCGGTCCTGCGAGTAGCCACCCAGTAACGTGATGTTGTGCAACAGGGCTGGATCAACCTCGCAGAACGGGGTCAAGTCCTCAGGCCGCTCACCCGCAGGCGCGGTGCTCGGGGTTCCGTGGGCAGGTGCGTCTAGCGGCAATGCGCAGGTGACCTGCGCATCCAGCACCGTGCGCCCATTGCCTTGCGCGGCGCGCACATGCCGGGAACTGAAGCGCTTGCCCTCTTGCAACACCGTTACCTGGAAGTCCACAGACTCCTGTGGCATGGCCCCTTGCAGAAAGAGGAACTGCATCATCGACGCCTCACGGCCAGCAGGCACTTCCATGAGGGCTGCCATCATGGCCTGCCCCAGCAGCTGACCTCCATAGGAGCGACCGTTGAGGTTGGCATCGCCATGGCAACTGCGCCAACGCCCTCCCCCAAGATCCTCCAGCTTCAGCAGTTTTTCAATATTATGTTCGTTCCAAACAGCCTGTGACATGTATCAAGTCCCGGGTTGGGCGCGGCGGTGGCCCACCGTGCGGGGCGCCACATCGGGCTTGAGCCGCCAGTCTGGTCCAAAGTCAGTCAGCGGATGGCTGGGCATGACCTCCTCCTGCTCAATGCCGCGCAAGCGCACCTCGTAAGCATCGAGATAGGCGCGCCTCTGGACCTCATCGGTGTACTGGATCGAAAAGCCAACAAAGGGCTGCAGGACCTGGAGCCCGCTATAGCCGAAGCTGCCGTGCTGCAGGTGCCACAGAATCACGTCGCGCTGGCCCAGCAGGCCATCTGGCTCCATCATGTCGGGGAAGCAACCGGTCGTGAATGCCAGCATGGCCTTGCGACCTTTGAGACCTCCATTGTCGAAGCGCATGCCACCAGCTCCATACACCGTGCCGTTGACAAACACACGGTCGATCCACCCCTTCATGATTGCAGGCACCGAGAACCACCAGAGAGGGAATTGCAGGATGAGCAGATCGCAATCCAGCAGCTTGTCGATCTCGGTCTGGATGTCGGGCGAGAACGTGTGGCGCTGTGAGGACTGCTTCTGCTCGCGGTCGTACTGCAGCGCGTCCGGGAATCGTCGCTCGGTGAAGTCCCCTTCGCACGCAACGGGCTGGAAATCCATGGCGTACAGATCTGACACAACCACTTGATGACCACAAGAGCGAAGCGTCTCGACCGACCTGTCCAACAACGCCCTTCCGAAAGAACGTGGTTCCGGATGGGCATAGACGATGAGCACATTCATGAGGGATCCTTCGTGAAGAATGCACTGCTGCATTTAATAAACCGACGTGACGGATTATTATCAATGATCGAGATGGCGATCAACAAGTGCTGTTGTGCACACAGAGAACCCCGGAGCCCGCAGCCGTGTCCTCCAGGCTTCAACGCCTCCGGCGGGAACCTCGGGGCGTGTGTCTGCCTGCACTTAATATCGCTTCTCGTGCAGCAAGCTGTCGGCCGCCAGCGAATGGCGAGTCCCACTGCGGCGACTGCAGCAGATTGGCGTGACGCCGACACTGCGCTTACGTTGCATTGCCACTACGCCCTTGCTCATGAACTGAGGCAGCGAGCAGCCAGGCGTCAGGCAGGCCCCAATCACTGCACCCACCAAACCTGCCTAGGTTGCCAAATTCTCCACCTTGACCCCGGTGTCGACGGTGCCAGTGCTGTTCAGCAGCTTCCTGGCGGGCATGATTGCGTTTCCCGTGCGAATCAACAACTTGTGCATGCCTTGACAGTGTGTGAACTCCATACCGCGAAAGTCCTTCTGGTTCAACTTCTTGCCCCTAAGAACGAGGGCCAACAGCAAGATCCGGCTTGTATCACTGCACACGCAGAATTCCACTGGGCACTGGCGGCGAGATGCCCCAATCCCTGGCTGCTGAAGATGCACCAGATGCTGTAGGAGCACACCGAATGCTGACCGGCAGATGGCTGCTCCGTTGCAGGTTCACAGCTGACGCGACATAGCCACCGAACACCAGGCCTTGTTCAACGCGGTGCTGAGCAAGGACATTTCACTGACTCAGAAAATCATTGCGCCACACCTGCAAACCACGGTAGATCTGCTCCTGCGCGAGCCAAGCGATAACCTGATCAACCATGAGCCTGGAAGCACGGCTACCGTTACATGAAACCCGGTCACCAGACATTTCCATTGGCCGGCTGCTCAGGGTCATCGCTTCCACTTCTCGGTGATGTTGCTCGAACAATACACGGGGAGGCACAGAACTTTGGCCCACTTTTGGCCCACCACAAACGACTACGCCACCCGAAGGTGGCGTAAACCGTTGTCATGTATGACAATTTTGGTGGGCGGTGCAGGGTTCGAACCTGCGACCCCTGCCGTGTGAAGGCAGTGCTCTACCACTGAGCTAACCGCCCAAATGACTTTATTCTCTAGATCCAATCATTTGGAAGCCTCAGATTATAGCGTGCTTCTGTCCTCATTTTTTCCAGGTCAGGGATCTGCGCGCTAGAAAACCAGCTGCCGCCATACCGCTTTGCCTTTGCACGCCTTGTCAATATCACACAAGACAGATTCGTGGATTTGCTGCTCCTGCTCGTTGGCGCGAATCACTGGCAGTTCAAAGCCACCGAGGTCGATCTGAATCACTTCACCTGCATCACTGGTGTTGGACTCGAGATCAATGATCAATGCGTCCTGGCCGCGCGTCATGTTGATGTAAACGTCGGCCAACAACTCGGCATCCAGCAACGCGCCGTGCAGGGTCCGCCCGGAGTTGTCGACGCCCAGCCGGTCACATAAAGCGTCCAGACCGTTGCGCTTGCCAGGGAACATCTCCTTCGCCATCACCAGACTGTCCGTGACCTGTGCGATCAAGCCATTGAGTGGTGGACGACCCAGTCGTTCGAGCTCCTTGTTCAGGAAGCTCATGTCGAACGGGGCGTTGTGGATGATCAGTTCTGCATCGCGCAGGTAGTCGAGCAGCTCATCGGCAATGGCTGCAAACTTGGGTTTGTCACGCAGGAACTCGTTGCTGATGCCGTGCACCTTGAGCGCATCTTCATGGCTGTCGCGCTCCGGGTTGACGTAAAAGTGCAGGTTGTTGCCCGTGAGCTTGCGGTTGAGCAGCTCCACACAGCCGATTTCAATGATGCGGTCTCCGCTGTCGGCAGACAGGCCGGTGGTTTCGGTGTCGAGGACGATCTGGCGCATGGTCGTGTCTGCTGGTTGCTGTCGATCCGCAATGTCAATGCTTCTCTTTGGCGTGATTGATCGAATACTTGGGTATTTCGATCGTCACGTCCTTCTGTGCCAGGATCGCCTGGCATGAGAGTCGGGACTGCGGCTCCAGGCCCCATGCGCGGTCCAGCATGTCTTCTTCGTTTTCATCGAGTTCGTTCAAACTATCGAAGCCTTCTCGCACGATCACGTGACAGGTGGTACAGGCACAGACCATGTCGCAGGCATGCTCGATCGGGATGTTGTTGTCCAAGAGCGCTTCGCAGATGGACGTGCCCGCCGGCGCGCTGACTTGCGTGCCTTGAGGACAGTACTCGGGATGGGGGAGGATATGGATCGTGGGCATGAATTCGCTTTATTCTGGAATGAGCCGGAGAGCCGTTCAGCGCTCTCACACTTCTTCGAGCTTTTTACCGGCCAGGGCCTGCTGAATACCTCGGTTCATTCGCATGGCGGCGAACGCTTCCGTGCCTTTGGCCAGTGCAGTGGTCCCTGCTTCGATGGCGGCGGCATCGTCGCCTGTCACACTCTGGGCGAGCGCGTCCATCAGGCTGTCAATACTTGTGCGTTCGGCCGGCTCCAACAGGTCAGCATCTGCGGCAAGCGCCGTGCGCGTTGCGGCCATCATGCGGTCCGCGTCGACGCGAGCCTCCACCAATGCCCTGGCCTGCATGTCTTGCTGGGCCGTGGCAAAGCTGTCCTTGAGCATGGCAGCGATCTGCTCGTCCGTGAGGCCATAGGCGGGTTTGACGTCGACCCGGGCTTCCACCCCGCTGCCCTGCTCCCTGGCACTGACAGAGAGCAAGCCATCAGCATCAACGGTGAAACTCACCCGGATGCGTGCTGCGCCGGCTGCCATTGGCGGGATACCGCGCAACACGAACCGGGCCAGACTGCGGCAGTCGGCCACCAGGTCACGTTCCCCCTGCACCACATGCAACGATAGTGCGGTCTGCCCATCCTGGTAGGTGGTGAAGTCCTGGGCCATTGCCGTGGGAATTGGGCTGTTGCGCGGAACGATGCGCTCAACCAGGCCGCCCATGGTTTCGATACCCAGCGACAAAGGGATCACATCCAGCAACAGCAAATCGCCGTCTCGGCTGTTACCGGCCAGTGCGTTTGCCTGGATGGCGGCACCCAGTGCCACCACTTCGTCGGGGTTGAGATTGGTCAGAGGTGCCTGCCCAAAAAACGCCCCCACCGTGCGCTGAATCACCGGCATGCGGGTGGAGCCACCCACCATGACCACGCCCTGGATTTCGTCTTTGGCAACCCCCGCGTCGCGCAGCACCTTGCGCACCGCCGTCATGGTCCGCGCCGTGAGATCTGTCGTACATTGTTCGAAGTCGGTGGCTGTCACCGGCCGTTCAATAGCCTGGTCTGCCACTTGTGCAGAAAAAACCACGCGCTCGGCTGTGGAGAGCGCCTCCTTTGCACGGCGCGCCTCTACGTACAAGGCGGCGCGCTCGGATGCCGTCAATGCGCCGGCGATGCCCTGCTGAGCCAACACCCAGGCGGCCAGCGCCTGATCGTAGTCATCGCCTCCCAATGCGGAATCTCCACCGGTGGCCATCACTTCAAAAACGCCACGCGTCAACCGCAGAACGGACACGTCAAAGGTGCCGCCACCGAGGTCATAAATGACATACACACCCTCTGACCCATTGTCCAACCCATAGGCGATGGCGGCAGCGGTAGGTTCATTGATCAAGCGCAGCACATTGATGCCGGCCAATTGCGCAGCATCCTTGGTTGCCTGCCGTTGTGCGTCGTCGAAATACGCTGGCACGGTGATGACGGCCCCATAGAGCTCTTCATCAAAGCTGTCTTCCGCCCGGAAGCGAAGCGTGGCCAAAATCTCGGCGCTGACTTCCATGGGTGTTTTGCGCCCGGCAACCGTTTCCACCACCGCCATGCCATTGGCGTCCACCACCTCGTAAGGCAGGCGGTCCGCGTCCACCACCTGAGCGCGCGTGCGCCCCATGAGCCTTTTGACCGAGCTGATGGTGTTGGCCGGGTCGTCGACCTGTGCGGCCAGTGCATCAAACCCTATCTGACGGCCAGAAGTGCCCTGAGCCGGATCTGTGTAGCGCACCACGCTGGGCAGAATCACCCGGCCGTCCTCAGCTGGCAAACACTCTGCGACGCCATGCCGAACCGCCGCCACCAGCGAATGGGTGGTCCCCAGATCAATACCCACGGCCACGCGGCGTTGATGGGGATCGAGGGATTGTCCGGGTTCGGAAATTTGCAGTAGCGCCATGAATACAGTAAGTAGAAAAAAGAAGCAGAGGACTTGTCTAAGGGCAAAGCCTATTGTCCGTGCTGATCGAGCCGTTGCTCGACATCGCGCGCAAAGCGCTCAACAAACATAAGGGCTCTGACCTGCTTGGCCAGTGCGGGATGGTCCTTCTCCACATCAGCGGTCTGGGCAAGTGCCGCCAGCATATCGCGGCGCACAGTGGCCACCTGTTCAAGCATGCGCTCCATATCTTCACCTGTGACAGCCTCTTCCAGTTCTTCTCGCCACTGCATCTGCTGAATCAGGAAGGCCGCAGGCATGGCGGTGTTGTCTTCTGCACCAATGGGAACGCCATGAAGCTCGCAGAGATAGGAAGCCCGCTTGAGCGGATCCTTCAGGCGCCGGTAAGCCTCATTGATTCGAACCGACCACTGCATCGCCTGGCGCTGGGCCTGGGCATCGGCTGTGGAGAAACGATCCGGATGAGCCTCTCGCTGCAGCGCCTTCCAGCGCTCGTCCAATGCGGCAAGATCCACTGAGAAACCGGGGGCGAGACCGAATATCTCAAAGTCGTTGGATTGCAGGTTCAGGCTCATGCAAGGATCACACTCTCAAGAAAATGGCTGCATCGAGACGGGCCGAACAGAAAACTCATCAGCGGCGCTCCTTCAAGACAAAAGCCGCCAATACCTTTGCGCACTGGCGGCCCGGATTCATCTGGTAGAAGGTCAGATGCGGAAGCTCTCTCCGCAACCGCAACGGTCCCGCTCGTTGGGATTGTTGAAGCGGAAGCCCTCGTTGAGCCCTTCACGAACAAAATCGAGTTGGGTGCCGTCAATGTAGGCCAGGCTCTTGGGGTCGACAAGCACCTTCACGCCGTTGTCTTCAAACACCACATCCTCGGGCGCGATTTCGTCAGCGTATTCCAGCTTATAGGCAAGTCCGGAGCATCCGGTCGTCTTCACGCCCAGACGCACGCCCACGCCTTTACCACGCTTGGTGATGTAGCGGTTGACGTGCCGCGCAGCGGCTTCTGAAATCGAGATGGCCATATCTATCGTTCAATCCAAGCGTCGTAGCAAAGTGGTCTCTGCACAAGAATCCACCACAGAATCGGCTTCGCTGGGCAGCAAGCGTGGTGCCCCAGGAAGAAGGCGCGAAGCGGCGAAGGGGGGGTTCTTAGTTCAGGTGCTTCTTGCGGTAGTCATCCACAGCCGCCTTGATCGCGTCCTCCGCAAGGATGGAGCAGTGGATTTTCACCGGCGGCAACGCCAGTTCTTCCGCGATCTCGCTGTTTTTCAGTGCGGCCGCCTGATCCAGGGTCTTCCCCTTGACCCATTCGGTGACCAGTGAAGAAGAGGCAATGGCAGAACCACAGCCGTAGGTCTTGAATCGTGCATCTTCGATTACACCCGTTGTAGGGTTGACCTTGATCTGCAGCTTCATCACGTCGCCACAGGCCGGCGCGCCCACCATACCGGTACCGACCGAGTCGTCGCCCTTGTCGAACGAGCCGACATTGCGGGGATTTTCGTAGTGGTCCACCACTTTTTCAGAATAAGCCATGATGATTTCCTTTCGCTCACATGTCACGTTTGCCGATACCGGTCCAGAGATGCCGCGGAACCGGCTTTGCCGGGCCGCTGGCATCGCCCCCTTAGAGGGGGAGACGCGAAGCGGCGCGGGGGTGTTTCACAAATTCAGTGCGCTGCCCATTGAATGGTGGACAAGTCCACACCATCCTTGAACATCTCCCACAACGGCGAGAGTTCGCGCAGCTTGGCCACGTTCTCCTTGATGGTGGCGATGGCGTAGTCAATCTCTTCTTCGGTCGTCCACCGGCCGATTGTCATGCGCAGGCTGCTGTGGGCCAGTTCGTCACTACGGCCCAGGGCGCGCAGCACATAACTGGGTTCCAGGCTGGCCGATGTGCAGGCCGAACCGGACGACACCGCCAAGCCCTTGATTCCCATGATGAGCGACTCACCTTCAACATAGTTGAAACTCATGTTGAGGTTGTGAGGCACACGCTGCGTCTCGTGACCGTTGATGAACACTTCCTCGATGTCTTTCAGGCCCGTCACCATGCGGTCGTGCAAGGCGCGGATGCGTACGTTCTCCGCGTGCATCTCTTCTTTGGCGATACGGTAGGCTTCGCCCATGCCCACGCACTGATGGGTGGGCAGCGTTCCCGAGCGCATGCCTCGCTCATGACCACCACCGTGCATCTGGGCCTCGATACGCACACGCGGCTTGCGACGCACGAAAAGCGCGCCGATGCCCTTGGGTCCGTAGGTTTTGTGCGATGTCAGGCTCATCAGATCGACAGGCAATGTGCTCAGATCCACATCGACGCGCCCCGTTGCCTGTGCGGCGTCAGTGTGAAAGATCACGCCTTTCTCGCGGCAAATGGCGCCAATGGCAGCGATGTCCTGGATCACACCGATTTCGTTGTTCACGAACATGACCGAGGCCAGGATGGTGTCGGGGCGAATCGTGGCCTTGAAGACCTCCAGATCCACCAAGCCATCGGCTTGAACGTCGAGGTAGGTGACCTCGAAGCCTTGTCGCTCCAGTTCCCGGCAGGTATCGAGCACGGCCTTGTGCTCGGTCTTGACGGTGATGATGTGCTTGCCCTTGGTCTTGTAGAAGTGCGCAGCACCTTTCAAGGCCAGGTTGTTTGACTCGGTGGCGCCGCTGGTCCAGACGATTTCACGGGGATCGGCGTTAATCAAAGCAGCCACCTGTTCACGAGCGGTTTCAACTGCTTTTTCCGCCTCCCAGCCCCAGGCATGGCTTCGCGAGGCCGGATTGCCGAAATGCTCGCGCAACCAGGGAATCATCGCGTCGACCACCCTGGGATCACAGGGGTTTGTGGCGCTGTAGTCCATGTAGATGGGGAAGTGTGGAGTGCTCATGGCTGACAGTTGAAAGCTGGTGGAGATTCGCAGAAACTTGGTCTCACGCCGAAGCGATTGAACAAAAGCAAAGCAAGGATGACCTTGGGGGAGTCTGCCACCAGGGCTGGGCCCCAGCAGGCAGACAATTCACTTTGAAAAGGCGGCACCGCCAAGTGCAAACACCGAATTGGGCGCGTTCACCCGAATCGGCTTGACCACAGGCGCACTGGAAATCGCCCGCTTGATCATCGGAGCGTTCTCCACCACCACACCCTTTGCAAGCTGATCATCCACCAGGGACTGCAATGACACCGAATCGAGAAAATCGACCATCTTGGTGTTGAGGGCAGCCCAAAGTTCATGGGTCATGCAGCGATTGCCTTCGCCCAGACAGTTCTCCTTGCCACCGCATTGCGTCGCATCAATGGGCTCGTCGACCGACACGATGATGTCGGCCACCGTGATGGCGGTGGCTTTGCGGCCCAGCGTGTAACCGCCGCCTGGCCCACGGGTGGATTCCACCAGTTCGTGCCGCCGCAGCTTGCCGAACAGTTGTTCAAGGTAAGACAGGGAGATTTGTTGACGCTGGCTGATGGCGGCCAGCGTGACGGGACCGTTGTTCTGGCGCAGGGCCAGATCGATCATGGCTGTGACCGCAAAGCGGCCTTTGGTCGTGAGGCGCATTTCAAGCTCCTTAAATGTTGGCTTGACTGTCGTTGAATGGCGCAAAAGCAAATGCTTTTGAACCCCTTCTCCGCCCACCCCGGCCTTGTTTTCGGCCGCTTCGCTGAAGGATTCCCGACTGTTTTCGTCGAGTATACCTTAAAAACCCAGTGATTTGCTCAGCATTGTACCTTCAATACGTATTTTGTCTAGGACAAACTGAGTTCAACTCGGGCTTTGAGTTCCCTCAAATGATTCGACCGGATTTTCAAGCTGTGCAAAGGGACCGGAAGGCCATGGCACCCTGATGACGCGACTCCCGGCTTTTCAGGCAGCAAGAACCTGTGCTTCGCACGAATCGCCATCGCACCGCCGCGGCGACAAGGTCCGGCCCTTCCTATGAGATGTTGTCGGTCCCCGACGCACCAAACACCTTGGCCTTGAGTCTGCTCAACTGGTCACGCACACCTGCGGCCTTTTCGAACTCCAGGTTGCGGGCGTGCTCCAGCATGAGTTTTTCCAGCCGTTTGATCTCGCGGGCAACGTCCTTTTCGTTCATTTCCTCGACACTGGCACGGTGCGCGCTCTCGGCAGCCAGGCGATCGGCTTCTTTGCCGGCCTTCTCGCTGTACACCCCATCGATCAGGTCCTTGATGCGCTTGTTGATGCTGCGCGGCTCAATGCCCATGGCGAGGTTGTGAGCTACCTGTCTGGCTCGGCGGCGATTGGTTTCGTCGATCGCCTTTTTCATCGACTCGGTGATGCGATCAGCGTAGAGAATGGCGCGGCCATTCAGGTTGCGCGCGGCACGCCCGATGGTCTGGATCAGGCTGCGCTCGGAGCGCAGAAAGCCTTCCTTGTCGGCGTCCAGAATCGCCACCAGCGAAACCTCCGGAATGTCCAGCCCTTCGCGAAGCAAGTTGATGCCGACCAGCACGTCGAAGGCGCCCAAGCGCAAATCGCGCAGAATTTCCACGCGCTCCACGGTGTCCACGTCGCTGTGCAAGTAACGCACCTTCACGCCGTTTTCGGTCAAGTAGTCGGTGAGCTGCTCGGCCATGCGCTTGGTCAGCGTGGTGATGAGCACGCGCTCGTTCTTCTCGACCCGGATGCGGATTTCCTGCAGCACATCGTCCACCTGGTGGATGGCCGGGCGCACCTCCAGTTCGGGGTCGACAAGTCCCGTGGGCCGGACCAGTTGTTCCACCACCTGGCCGGCGTGGGTTTTTTCGTAGTCCGCCGGGGTGGCCGAGACAAACACAACCTGGCGCATGCGCTGCTCGAACTCGTCGAATTTCAGCGGCCGGTTGTCCAGCGCACTGGGGAGACGGAATCCGTACTCGACCAGCGTGGTCTTTCGGGCACGGTCGCCGTTGTACATGCCACCAAACTGGCCAATAAGCACGTGGCTTTCGTCCAGAAACATCACCGCGTCCTTGGGCAGGTAGTCGGTCAGGGTCGACGGCGGTTCTCCCGCAGCACTGCCGGCCAAGTGTCTTGAATAATTCTCGATGCCCTTGCAATGGCCCACCTCGCTGAGCATTTCCAGATCAAAACGTGTGCGCTGCTCCAGTCGCTGCGCTTCCACGAGCTTGCCCATGCCCACCAGCTCTTTCAGGCGATCGGCCAGCTCGAGCTTGATCGCCTCCACCGCGTGTACCACCTGCTCGCGCGGCGTCACGTAGTGGCTGCTGGGATAGACGGTGAAACGCGGAATCTTCTGCCGCACCTTGCCGGTGAGAGGGTCGAACAGCTGCAGGGTTTCGACTTCGTCGTCGAACAGCTCGATGCGGATCGCCATTTCGGAGTGCTCGGCCGGGAACACGTCGATGGTGTCGCCCCTCACGCGGAACTTGCCGCGCGAAAAGTCCTGCTCGTTGCGGGCGTACTGCATGCGCACCAGTTGGGCGATCAGGTCGCGCTGGCCGATCTTGTCGCCGGTGCGCAGCGTCATCACCATCTTGTGGTAACTCTCCGGCTTGCCGATGCCGTAGATGGCCGAAACCGTGGCCACGATCACCACATCTCGCCGCTCCAGAATGCTCTTGGTGCACGAGAGCCGCATCTGCTCGATGTGCTCGTTGATCGCGCTGTCCTTTTCGATGAACAGGTCGCGCTGAGGCACGTAGGCCTCGGGCTGGTAGTAGTCGTAGTAGCTGACGAAGTACTCGACCGCGTTCTTGGGGAAGAACTCGCGAAACTCGCTGTAGAGCTGCGCGGCCAGCGTCTTGTTGGGTGCGAACACGATGGCCGGGCGCCCCAGGCGGGCGATCACGTTGGCCATGGTGAAGGTCTTGCCCGACCCGGTTACGCCCAGCAGGGTCTGGAACACCTCGCCGTCGTTGATGCCTTCAACCAGTTGCCGGATCGCTTCAGGCTGATCACCCGCTGGCGGGTAGGGAAGAAACAGCTCGAACGGCGACCCGGGAAACTTGACGAACTCACCCTCTACGGGCAGCTCGCCACCTTTGTCAGCGGGGGGCGTCGTCGTGGGAAGGGGTGTCTGTGTCAAGGCCATCCACAGATTGTGCCGGATGGTCTGGCTCCTCATTGACAGCTGCTTCCCGACGTTGCCAGACAGCCGGCTTGGCCAACAGTTCAACGTAGCAATGATCTGCGCCACCCTGAGCCAGCACATCAAGCAAGCCCGTGAGCTGGCTTGGCTGCACCACCTCTGCGGTGTCCTGTGTGGCACCGAAACGGCAGTCGAAATCCCAGAAATCGGCCCCTTCGGGCAGATCGCGCCGACGCTCGCGTTTCATGTACTTGCGGATATCGTGTTTGACGGCATCAAGCACGCGGTCCGGGTGCTTGCCTTCGGGGCGAAGCGGATAGGTTTTTCTCATGGGAAGTCCAGGTGGAGCGAGGGGGAGACCGCGCTGTGTGGACGCGAACCGAAGCGTGGATTATGCGTTCAGCCCTGCAGGCGGATCTCGACGAGGCCTTCGCCCATGTGGCGGTGCGGGCCAAAAACCGCTTCCATGGCGGCTGCTTCAGCAGCTTGCCACTGGTCGAACACCAGCCGTTCACCATCGCTGAGGGCGTCTGGGCCGGGGGATTCCCCATGCAGGCCGGCGATGCGAAGGTATGCCGCGTACACCGGTGCGACCAGTGATTCGTCGCCCAGCGCACTTTCCAGCGCATCCCGAAAACGGCGCTCGGCCGCCTCTCGCTCGGCGGGCGTGGTGTCGTCGGGCACAAAGAGCTTGAGGGAATAGGTCATTGCAGTGTGAAAGGCACAATCATCCAATTATCGGCTTGGGCATCACACACCACGCATGCAAACCACACGCACCACACCTGACAAGGAAGCGATCGCGCTGCTGCCGGCATTTGACCGTCTGGGACCCGATCGCATCACATTGGTCACCCACAAGGCGCAGGCGGTTGAAGCCAGCGCTGCGCTGCGCGACCATTCCGCCTGGGGCTTCGACACGGAATCCAAGCCCACCTTCTTCAAGGATCAGCTGTCCGACGGGCCGCACATTGTTCAGTTGTCTACCCTGCAAAGGGCCTGGGTGTTCCAGTTGCACGAGCCCGGGTGCCTGGAAGTGGTGGCCGGCTTGCTGGCAGATGGCGCGTTCGTCAAAGCCGGGTTCGGCCTGGGAGACGACACCAGACGCATCAGATCCAAATTGGCGGTGGAACCGGCAGGGGTGCTGGAGCTCAACGCCATCTTTCGCGAACGCGGCTATCGCAAAGACATGGGGGTCAAGGGAGCCGTGGCGGTGCTGTTCAACCAGCGCTTCATAAAGTCCAAAAAGGCGGCTACGTCGAACTGGGCCAACCCGCGCCTGAGCGAAGCCCAGTTGATCTACGCCGCCAACGACGCCTATGCGGCAGCTCGCGTCTTCGCTGTGCTCAAAGACTGAGCCTGGCGCAGAGGTGTGAGCAGGTCGCTCAGGCCGTTGTGATCGATCTCGTGCATGAGCGCCAGCAAACGACCGACATCCCCCTTGGGAAACCCTTCGCGCGCAAACCAGTTGAGGTAGTTGCCAGGCAGGTCGGCAATGACGCATCCCTTGTGCTTGCCGAAAGGCATTTCTACCGTCAACAGGCGCTCAAGATCTTCTGGCTTCATGCAACCGCCTCGGCTCGCGATGCCCGCTCATTGGTCCTGCTCTGGTCCAGCCAGCTTCTCACCACGGTGGTGAACTCCGCTGGTTTCTGACGCATCAGCCAGTGACCCGCCTCAAACCCCTGCGCGGCAGAACCCGGCGTATTCGCCAACTGGGCCAGCCAGCGGGAGGAATGGAACATGAACGGCTTGCGCTTGCCGAACGTGAACAGCGTGGGTATGCGGGGGCCAAACACGTTGTCGACCCTGGCCACGCCGCGTAGACCGCCGAACGAGCCCAGCCACTGCATTGCGTAGGGGTAGTTCATTTGCCAGCCGATGCGCTCGGGCGCCGTTCGACAACCGATTTTCCGGGCCATGAAGCGGGTCATTCGGTCGGCCAGCCCTGGCAATATCGAGCCCAGCTTCCATGCTGCCGCCAGCCAGACCTGGTAGCCCGCAATCAGGAGCTTTTCCTTGCCGCTGAGACCTTTCAGGTAAGCGCCGGAATTGGTGTCGCCAATGTCCACGCCCACCACGCGTGAAACCCGTGGGGAGTGCCGGGCAGCGTATTCGTAGCCGAAGAAACACCCCCAGTCATGCAGCAACAGGGTGACCGGTTCGTCCGGGCTGACGGCATCCACCACCGCACCGACCAGCTCACACATCTGGTCGACCGATACCGGACGGGGTGGTCTGGCGAGATCAAAACCGGGCAAGGCGAAACGCACACATCGATAGCCATCGCTCAGCGCGGCAACCGTTTCATCCCACAAGGCAGGCGAGTCGGGCCAGCCGTGCAGCATGACCACGGTCGGCCCCTGACCTTCGATGAAGACGTCCAGATCCTGGACGCTGAGGGTGCTTGGCATCGGGTGTCTCCGTTGGGAATCTTGTGTTCGGCATCGTAGCGCACGCCTGCGGAGCAGGCGTCGCAAAGATGTCAGCGTCTGGCTGCTGGGTCATACTTCCTATATGCGCAGAACCATCTGCACCACGCCAGGAATCAACACCCTGTTGAGGGTATTTTCAGTCGGCTTTTTGCGACTCACCGGTTGGCAGCTGGAGGGGGCGCTTCCTCAACATGCGAGCAAGAGCGTGTTCATTGCCGCACCCCACACCAGCAACTGGGACCTGCCCTACACGCTGATGGTGGCCTTCGCCTTGCGGCTCAACATCCACTGGATGGGCAAACATAGCATCTTCAAAGCACCCTTTGGCGGCGTCATGCGGTGGCTTGGCGGCATTCCGGTGAATCGCGAGCAATCGAACAATCTGGTCGCGGCTTCCGCCGCCGCCATCAGGACCGCAGACGGGCCGTTGCAGCTCATCGTGCCCCCCGAAGGCACGCGCAGCAAGACGCGCTACTGGAAAACGGGCTTCTACTACATCGCGCTACAGGCCCAAGTACCGATCGTGATGGCGTACATGGACTACTCAACCAAGCGCAGCGGACTGGGTCCGGTGTTCATGCCCAGTGGCGACATCGAAGCCGACATGGTCGCCATCAAGGCGTTCTACGCGCCGTTCAAGGGCAAGAACGAGGCGCAGTTTCAGGCGCACAACTGATTTGCCGCTGAGGCTTTCCGGTGGAGACCTCCCATCTGCGGGCAGACAGGCGTCTCGCTCAGAGCGCCTGCGCCAGGCGCCCGACGCCCTCCTCGATTTTGTCCACTCCCACGGTCGCGAAGCTCAGGCGCAAGGTGGCCCGGTCTGGCTGTGAGGCGTAGAACGGAGCACCCGGCACAAAGGCAACACCTTTTTCAATCGCCCGTTTGGCGAGCTCGCCGCCATCAGCCACTTTTCCGTCCGCCCCTGTGAGTCGGGCCCACACAAAAAGCCCGCCCTGGGGCTGCACGAAAGAGATGGCGTCGCCGAGTTCACGTCTGAGCGCAACGCTCATGGCGGTGGCGCGTTCCGCGTACACAGCGCGCACTTTGGCCAGCGTGGCGGGCATGCGCCCTGCTTTCAGGTAGTGAGCAGCCGTGGCCTGCGCGAAGGTGCTGGTGTGGGCGTCGCTGAACTGCTTGCACATGGTGGCCTTGGCCAGCAGCTCGGCTGGACCGACCATCCAGCCCACCCGCAGGCCAGGGCTCAGCACCTTGCTGAGCGACCCGCAGTGCACCAGAAGTTCGCGACTGCCGGGCACGCTGGCGCTGAGTGCCAGCAGGCTGGGCGGGGGTGCTTCGCCGAAATACAGATCGCCGTACGGGTCGTCTTCCACGATCAGGGTGTTGTGCCTTACCGCCATCTCCAGCACCTGCTGACGCCGCGTCTGGCTGAGCATGGCGCCACTGGGGTTGCCGAAGGTGGGAATGAGGTAGACGAACTTGGGCTTGTGTTGATCGATGAGCTTTTCCAGTGCATCCGGCTGAACGCCCTCACCGTCGACCGGTGCAGTGATGAGCTCGGCGCCATAAAGGCGGAAACACTGGATGGTGGCAAGAAAAGTGGGGCCTTCGACGATGACCTTGTCGCCGGGAGAGATCAGCGTCTTGCCCAGCAGGTCCAGCGCCTGCTGGCTGCCGGTGGTGACGATCAGGTCTTCGGGTGCCAAGGCCTGGGTGCCCTTGCCTTTCATGAAGCTGGCAATCTGCTCCCGCAGGGGCTGGTAGCCTTCGGTGGCGCCGTACTGCAAGGCGGCACCTGGCTCCTCGGTGAGTGCCGTGTTGACCGCTTCGCGGATGCCCTCGACATCGAACATGGCACTGTCGGGGAAGCCACCCGCAAAACTGATGATGCCGGGCTTGCCCAGCAGCTTGAAGAGTTCGCGAATGGCCGAGGTTTCGACATTGTTCAGGCGGTCGGCGAAAGTTGTGGTGAAGGGCATGGTGGCGGCGTCGGTGTACGGGTCTGATCAGGTCGGGGAAAAGTTCGATCCACCATTGTCGCCAATTCGCAGCGCAAGATTCATGCGTTTCGGTCACCGCTAGACTTGCCTCCCGTTCCCACGAAGACACAGTGAAGACATGCCTGACGCCAAGCCCATGACCCCGGCCCAGATCGAGGCCTTTTTTGCCACACTGCAAGCGGCCAATCCACAGCCGCAAACCGAACTGGAATACACCAGCGTGTTCGAGCTGCTGGCGGCGGTGTTGCTGTCAGCGCAGGCCACCGACGTGGGCGTGAACAAAGCCACTCGAATGTTGTTTCCAGTGGCCAACACGCCGCAAAAGATCCTCGCCCTGGGTCTGGACGGCCTGGAGAGTTACATCAGGACGATTGGCCTGTATCGCAGCAAAGCCAGGCATCTGATGCAGACCTGCCGCTTACTGGTGGACCAGCACGGTGGCGATGTGCCGGGCTCACGGGAAGCGCTGGAAGCGCTGCCCGGCGTGGGCCGCAAGACAGCCAACGTGGTGCTCAACGTGGCCTTTGGTCAACCCACCATGGCGGTCGACACGCATCTCTTTCGGGTGGGCAACCGCACCGGACTGGCACTGGGCAAGACACCGCTGGCGGTGGAACTGGCGCTGCTCAAGCGGGTACCTGAAAAGTACCTGGTGGATGCGCACCATTGGCTGATCCTTCACGGGCGCTATGTGTGCCAGGCACGAAAGCCCATGTGTGGGCCGTGTGCGGTGTCTTTCTGCTGCAATTTCCGGCACAAGACCGTTTCAAGCTAGTGGACTGTAACCGCATGGCATCGGGGCGAGTGTTCTGGCTGCGTCATTCGGCAGGGCCTTCCACTCGCAACTAACCTGATGTTCAGGAACAGACCATCGGTCCGTTGCTCAGCCCGCTTTATGCCGGTGGAGGACGGCAACCACTTTCTGCTCGCCTTGTTTGCGCTCGCAGGTGTTGGGGTCGCGGCCGCAAACGCCACATTCCTTTTCGCCCATGAGCGCGGCGGCCCCGCCGCACGAACCCTGCAGCGGTTTGCCTCGCAGAATCAGCCCCAGAGCCAATGCTCCAAAAAAGGCCAGAAACAGAACCAGGGCAAGCAGCATTTCCATCGTCGTCTTTCGGTTAGGGCTCAGTGTTTCGCCGCGTCCAGATAGGGCTGCATTCGGCTGCTTTGCCGCGTACGATGCCCTCCATTGTCCTGGTAGACCCAGTACACCGCCAATTGGTTCTTCTCGGCCACCGCGAGCCCACGGTCTTCGTCCAGCACCATGAAGGCCGTGGCCCAGGCATCGGCCAGGGCCACGTTTGGCGCGATCACGCTCACCGACACAGGGGGTTGCGGCACGGGGTAGCCGCTGACAGGGTCAATGATGTGCGAAAAACGCCGACCCTCCACTTCAAAGAAATTGCGGTAATTGCCTGATGTGGCCAGTGCGCCATTGCTCAGGTGCACCCGGGTGAGCACCCGACCGGTGACCACCGGGTCGGGTGCCTCGATGCCGATCCGCCAGGGGCCGCCGGTGGGGCCGTTGCCCTGCGTGGCCACTTCACCGCCGATCTCTGTCATGAAATGCTGCACGCCATGTGCGCGAACGACCTCCGCGATCAGGTCCACTCCATAGCCTTTGGCTATTGCAGAAAAGTCCAGTTGCACTGGTGCATGTTTCACCAACTGGCCGGGTGCACTCTGGGCGATTGCATCGAAGCGCACCCTGGCGGCCTCAATGGCCGCTGCCTCTGGCAGACGGACCAGCGGCTGTTCTGGCTTGGGCCAGCCAAAACCCCAGAGTTTGACCAGCGCGCCGACCGTGGGGTCGAAGGCGCCACTGCTGGCCTGGTGCACCTGGCGCGAGAGGGCCAACATGTGCTCGAAGTCGGCATCAATGGGCATGACCTGACCGACCGGCGCCTCGTTGAAGGCGGTGATGAGTGAGTCAGGCCGGTAGGTGGACAGACTGGCATTGAGGGCTTCAAGCCGGGCATCCACCACAGCCTGCATGGCGGTGGCGTCAAACGAACTCACAGGCGGCCGGAAGCGGACGTGGTAGCGCGTGCCCATGGTCGCGCCTTCGAACTGCAGGTAAGGCTGCTCACGCTTGCAACCGACCAGACCAAATGCGCCAGTCAACGGCAGCAGCGACAGCAGGCCGACCGCCCGGCGGCGCTGCATGGTCAGCCCCCGAAGTCGTCGAGCATGATGTGCTCGTCTTCGACGCCCAGGTCCTTGAGCATTTTGATGACCGAGGTGTTCATCATGGGTGGGCCGCACATGTAGAACTCACAGTCTTCAGGCGCCGGGTGGTCCTTGAGGTAACTCTCGTAAACCACGTTGTGGATGAAGCCGGTGGGGCCGGTCCAGTTGTCTTCGGGCAGAGGGTCAGACAAAGCCAGGTGCCAGCTGAAATTTTCGTGCTTGCGGGCCAGCTCGTCGAATTCCTCGACGTAGAAGGTCTCGCGCAGGCTGCGGGCGCCGTACCAGAAACTGATTTTGCGCTTGCTGTTGAGGCGCATGAGCTGGTCGAAGATGTGCGAGCGCATGGGCGCCATGCCTGCACCTCCACCAATGAACACCATCTCGTTGTCCGTCTCTTTGGCAAAGAACTCGCCGTAGGGTCCAGAAACCTTGACCTTGTCTCCCGGCTTGAGCGAGAAAGCCCAGGACGACATCTTGCCGGGCGGAATGCCTTTGCTGCCCGGTGGCGGCGAAGCCACGCGGATATTGAACTTGATGAGGCCCTTCTCTTCCGGGTAGTTGGCCATGGAGTAGGCGCGGATGACCGTCTCGTCAACCTTGGAGACGTTGTCGAACACCTTGAACCGGTCCCAGTCGCCGCGGTACTCGTCAGGGATGTCAAAGTCGCGGTAGTTGACCTCGTGCGGCGGGCATTCGAGCTGCACATAGCCGCCCGCGCGGAAGTCCACGCTCTCGCCCTCGGGGATCTTGAGCACCAGTTCCTTGATGAAGGTGGCAACGTTGTCGTTGGAGATCACAGTGCAATCCCACTGCTTGACGCCAAAGAACTCGGGTTCGACCTCGATTTTCATGTCCTGCTTGACGGGCACCTGGCAAGCCAGGCGGGCGTGGTCGCGAACTTCACCTCGGGTGAAATGCTGCTCTTCGACCGGCAGGATGGCGCCGCCGCCGTCCAGGACGTGGCAGCGGCATTGCGCGCAGGTGCCGCCACCGCCGCAGGCCGACGACAGGAAGATGCCTTCGTTGGCCAGGGTCTGCAGCAGCTTGCCGCCAGCCGGCACGGTCAGGGTGCGCTCGGGGTCGCCGTTGATCTCGATGCGCACGTCACCGCTGCTGACCAGGTGGGTGCGCGCATACAGGATGACGAACACCAGGGCCATGATCATGACGGTGAACATCGCGACACCGCCTGCAATCGTGGTCACATCCATTTTTGCTGTTCCTTGTTGTCGACGATTGAAAGGCTCAGATCGTCATGCCGCCAAAGGACATGAAGCCCAGCGACATGAGACCGACCGTGATGAAGGTGATGCCCAGGCCGCGCAGGCCTTCGGGTACGTCGCTGTACTTGAGCTTTTCGCGGATGCCGGCCAGCGCTGCAATCGCCAGCAGCCAGCCGATGCCGGCACCCAGGCCGTAGACCACGCTCTCTCCGAACTGGTAGTCGCGCTCGACCATGAACAGGGCTGCACCCAGGATGGCGCAGTTGACCGTGATCAGCGGCAGGAACACCCCAAGTGCGTTGTAAAGCGCGGGTACGTACTTGTCCAGGAACATTTCCAGGATCTGGACCACCGCGGCAATCAGGCCGATGTAGACCAGAAAGCCCAGGAAGCCCAGATTCACCTCGGGCAAACCGGCCCAGGCAAGCGCACCGTCCTTGAGCAGGTGCTGGTAGATGAGGTTGTTCAGCGGCACCGTGATACCCAGCACCACCACGACGGCGATGCCCAGGCCAACAGCGGTCTCGACCTTCTTGGACACAGCCAGGAAGGTGCACATGCCCAGAAAGAAGGCCAGCGCCATGTTCTCGATGAACACGGCCCGGATCAGCAAACCAATATAGTGTTCCATCAGTGAGCCTCCAGGGATTTGGACTGCGGCGCCATCGGCAGTTCCTGCTTCTCGACCTGCTGGCGCTTCCAGCTGCGAAGGATCCAGATGAAACCACCAATGATGAAGAAGGCACTGGGGGGCAGCAGGAACAAGCCGTTGGGCACGTACCAGCCACCATTTTCCACGGTGGGCAGGATGGTCATTCCCAGCAGGGTGCCGCTGCCGAACAGCTCGCGCACCACCGCCACGAACACCAGCACCGCGCTGTAGCCCAGCCCGTTGCCGATGCCATCCAGGAAGCTGGGCAGTGGCGGGTTGCTCATGGCGAAGGCCTCTGCGCGACCCATCACGATGCAGTTGGTGATGATCAGCCCGACGAATACCGACAGCGACTTGGCGATGTCGTAGGCCACAGCCTGCAACACCTGGTCGGTGACGATCACCAGCGAGGCAATGATGGTCATCTGCACGATGATGCGGATGCTCGACGGGATGTGGTGCCGGATGATCGAAATGAACAGGTTGGAGAACGCGGTCACCGAGGTCAATGCGGCACACATCACAAGCGCCGTGGTGAGGCTCGTGGTGACAGCGAGGGCCGAGCAGATGCCGAGAATCTGCAGGGCAATCGGGTTGTTGACGAAGATGGGTTCAATCAGAACTTTTTTGCTGTCGATTGCCATGGTGCGTCATCCTTTGCCAGCTTGGAGCTGGGCAATGAAGGGGCCGTAGCCCCGCTCGCCCAGCCAGAAACGAATCATGCGGTCCACCCCGTTGGTGGTGAGGGTCGCGCCGCTGAGGCCGTCAATCTCACCCGGGCCGTCGCCCCGGCCCTTGACCACCGACAGGGCCACGCTGCCGTCGTCGTTGAAAGCCACCTGGCCTGGCCATTGGGCTCGCCAGTCGTCGTTCTCGACTTTGGCGCCCAGACCGGGGGTCTCCTTGTGTTCGTAGTAGGACAGGCCGCGCACGGTGCGCAAGTCGCCTTCGAGCACCAGAATGCCGTACATGGCGCCCCAGAGGCCAGCGCCATGGATGGGCAACACCAGCAGGTCGGTCTGACCAGCGTCGGTCTGACGCAGGTAAACGGTCGCGAAGTCGGCCTGCCGCTGGATGCCGGCGGGGTCGTTGCCGCGCAGCGAGCGCGAGATTGCCGGATCGCGCGAGGCGGTGCGGTCGTTGTAGTTGCGCGGGTCGATGCCGGCTTGACGCAGCTCATCTTCGGTGGCGAACCGCCCTTCGGGCAGGTTGACCAGACGCAGATCGAACTCTTCAAACAACCGCTGGATTTCCTCACGGCTCTGCTGCGGCTTGAGCAGACCGGCCGCGGCCAGCACGTTCTTGTTCCGGTCGAGCGCCTTGTTGGCGTCCTGAAGGGGCTTCAGGCCCACGGCCGCCACCGAGACCAGGACCGAGCACACCAGGCACAGCGTCAATGCCACGGTGAGGGTCTTCTTGGTGGAGTCTTGTTTACTGCTCATAACGGACGAGCCTACGCTTGATGTTGGCCTTGATGACGAAATGGTCGATCAGGGGCGCGAACAGATTGGCGAACAGGATGGCCAGCATCATGCCTTCGGGGAAGGCCGGGTTGACCACCCGGATGAGCACCACCATGAGGCCGATCAGCGCGCCGAACAGCCACTTGCCGGTGTCGGTCATGGAGGCAGAGACCGGGTCGGTGGCCATGAAGATCATGCCGAAGGCGAAGCCGCCAAGCACGAAGTGCCACCAGAATGGCATGCTCATCATGGCATTGGTATCGGAGCCGATGGCGTTGAACAGCAGGCTGGTGGCCACCATGCCCAGGAACACGCCGCTGACGATGCGCCACGACGCGATGCCGGTCCACAGCAGCACGGCACCACCGAGCAGGATGGCCAGGGTCGAGACCTCACCGATGCTGCCCTGCATGTTGCCGAAGAAGGCATCGAACCAGGTCAGCGAACTGCCCCAGGGGTGCGTCAGCGCATCGACCCCGCCAGCAGCGGCCTGGCTGAGCGCGGTGGCACCACTGAAGCCGTCAACCGCCGTCCAGACGCTGTCGCCCGAAAGCTCGGCCGGATAGGCAAAGAACAGGAAAGCGCGCCCCGTCAGAGCGGGATTGAGGAAGTTCTTGCCCGTGCCCCCGAACACTTCCTTGCCGATCACCACACCGAAGCTGATGCCCAGCGCCACCTGCCACAGCGGGATGTCGGGCGGCAGGATGAGCGCAAACAGGACGGAAGTGACAAAGAAGCCTTCATTGATTTCGTGGCCCCTCACCGTGGCAAACAGCACCTCCCAGAAACCGCCGACGATGAAGGTGACGGCGTAAATGGGAAGGAAATAGGCCGCACCGTGCCAGAAACAGTCCCACCAGTTGGCGGGGTCGTAAGCGGCGGCCAGACCGATGAACGCGCCGCGCCAGCCGGCCACTTCGGCCATGCCCATCTGCGCCATGGCCGTGTTGGCCTGGAAGCCCAGGTTATACATGCCCCAGAACATAGCCGGGAAAGTGCACATCCAGACCGTGATCATGACCCGCTTGAGGTCGATGCCGTCGCGCACATGGGCGCCACTGTGGGTCACGCTCTTGGGGGAATAGAAAATGGTGTCAACCGCTTCGTACAGTGCGTAGAAGCGGTGCCACTTGCCCCCTTTGACGAAGTGGGGCTCGAAGCGGTCCAGGAGTGAGCGGAGTGCTTTCATGCTCAACCTTCTTTCTCGATGCGGGTGAGGTTGTCGCGCAGGATGTCGCCGTACTCGTACTTGCCCGGGCAGACGTAGGTGCACAGTGCCAGGTCTTCCTCGTCCAGCTCGAGTGCACCCAGTTGCTCGGCGACTTCCAGGTCACCGACGATGAGCGAGCGCAGCAACTGCGTCGGCAGGATGTCCAGCGGCATGACCTTTTCGTAGGCACCGATGGGCACCATGGCGCGCGGCGAGCCGTTGGTGCTGGTGTTCATGACAAGGCGCTTGCCGCCCCCGAACTGTGACAGGTAGATGCGCATCGCCGAGAAGCGGTCGGCCCCCAGCGACAACCAGCCCAGGAAGGCACGCTCGTGGCCCTCGGGCAGTACCGACACGTGCTGGTGGTAGCGACCCAGGAAACCCAGGTGGCCAGATGCTGTGCGGCCGGAGAGCACCGAGCCGGAGACCGTGCGGTGGGTGCCGGGTTGCAACTCCCCTTGGGTCAGCTCGCCCAGGTCGGCCCCGATGCGGGTGCGCAACAGGCGCGGCTTGAGCACAGAGGGGCCGGCCAATGCAACAACACGGGTCAGATCGAGCTGGCCGGTGGTGAACAGACGGCCAATGGCCATCACGTCCTGGTAGTTCAGGCTCCAGACCTGCCGTTTGCGGCCGGCGGGCAACAGGAAATGCATGTGCGTGCCGGTCAGGCCCGCCGGATGTGGCCCATCAAAGGCTTCTGTGCGGACCTGCGATGCGCGCGCCGCGGGCAGGCGGGTGCCGGGTGCGTGGCAGACGTAAACCGTGGGGGCGAGGCGAGCCAGCACATCGAGGCCGGCGACAAAGGCATCGGCGCCTTCGTTGAGCACGGGCTGCGGGTCGAAGCCCAGCGGGTGCGTGTCCATCACATTGACGAAAATGGCCGCGGGTTCCGCTTCGGGCGCCGGTACCTTGCTGAACGGCCGGGTTCGCAAGGCGGTCCACAGACCGCTGTCAACCAGGGTCCTGACCACGTCTTCGCGTGGCAGGCTGGACAGTTCTGCCACCGAATGGGTAGGGAACCGGATGGCATCGTGCTCGGCCCCCTCGGGGGCGACATCGATCACCAGCGACTCGAACATGCGCTGGTGGCCGCGGTGAATGGCCCGCACGGTGCCACTGGCCGGAGCGGTGTAGAGGACACCGGGGGTCTTTTTGTCTTCAAACAGCACCTGGCCCAGCCGAACAGCGTCGCCTTCCTGCACACGCAGCGTCGGGCGCAATCCGATGTAGTCGGGCCCCAGCAGCGCCACCGCACGGGGAGCAGGAGCCATATCGAGTTCAGGGGCCGGTGCGCCCGCCATTGGCAGGTCCAGGCCTTTTTTGATCTTGATCATGTTGTTGGTTGCGACAGGACAGCTCCAGGGAACAGACTTGTGAAGATCCGTGATGACGACGCAGACAACTTCAAATGCGCGTGGATTCTCGGTTGCAGCCAGATGAGAACCCCAGGCCGAAGCAGCCTAGGGAAAACACGCGGAACTTGCAGGACAGCAGGGCGCCGGGGACGGACGCGAGGCTGAAGAGCACCGGGCATTCTAACCAGCCCGGATTTCCTCAAACTTTCAGCGCAGCCATGCTTCTGTGAACGCGTGCAATGTCAATCCCACGAGGGCACCCACCACGGTGCCGTTGATTCGAATGAATTGCAGGTCGCGTCCGATGTGGCTTTCGAGGACCGTGCTCAATTCCGTGGCGTCCCAGGACTGCACCCGTTCGCTGACAAAGTCGACGATGGTGGGCCGGCTTCGGTCGAGGGTGGACAGCAGAACGGTGCGCACCTGCCGGTTCAATCCCTGGCGCAGGCTGTCATCCACCTCCAGTTGATGCCCCATGGCCTGCAGCAAGGTGAGCACATGTTCGAGCAGTTTGCTGTCGGCAGCTTGCGCGTCCTGGCGCAGGCGCACGACGAAGTCGTGCCACCAGGCCTCGACCGGCGCGTGCCAGCGCGGCTGGTCCAGCCAGGCATCGCGCCAGGCGGCCACCTGCGCCTGCCATTGCGGGTCGTCCTGCATGCGGGTGGCGGTGCGTTCGATCCAGGCATCAAATCGGTGCCGCCACTCGTGCTCGGGATCCGCAGCCACTTCCGCCAGCGTGCGCGTGAGCGCGGCCACCAGCTTGCGCGTGGCCAGACGGGCGGCCACCTGATCCAGACCCACATAGCGAAGCTGCGCCAGCTCGCGCGCCAGCACCTCGGTCAGGCGCTCTTGCACACTGTCGCGTGCGGCCCAGGCGGCCAACTCGTCCAGAAGACCGTCAAGCCAGCGTTGGTGGTGGCGCTGTCCGGTCAGCGCCTCGATGGCCTGACCACCCAGTGTGGCCAGGTCCACTTCGCGCAGCAGGCGCTGGGCCAGGCCGGAGAGCCAGGTACGCACCGGCTGCCGGTCAAGTGTGGCCAGGACATCCGGTGTGGCGTCGCAGATGCCTCTGGCCAGGCGGCGGGCGCGCTCAGGGTCGCCAAGCCAGCGCGAGAGGTCACCGGCCATGTCCCAGCGGCTCAGGGCTTCGTCGACCCGCTCGCGGGTCAGGAAGTTCTGGTCCAGAAACTCGGCCAGGCGCCGCCCCAGGCGGTCCTTGTTGGCCGGGATGATGGCGGTGTGCGGAATGGGCAGGCGCAGCGGGTGGCGGAACAAGGCCACCACAGCAAACCAGTCGGCCAGCGCACCGATCATGGCCGCCTCGGCCGCTGCCGCCACATAACCCCAGGTGGCGTGACGAGGCTCCAGCAGTGTGGCCACGACATAAACCAGAGCGGCGAGCATCAGCAGGCCCACCGCCAGCAATTTCATGCGGGCCAGGCTGTAGGGTTCGCCCAGGAGTGATACAGGAGACGGACTTGTCATGCCGCGAGTGTGCCCGCTTCAGGCGGGTCCGGGCTTGGGACGTGTTCACGATCTCCGTGGGGATCGTGAACACGTTCTTACAGGCTCAGGCAGACGTGACCACCCGTCTCAGGCGCATCTTCCGGCCATTCGCTGGCCGCCTGTATGGGCTTTTCGCCATGGGCCGCCAGGTATTGCACCGCACGGATCACACCGGCGTGCGTGACCCAGATGGCTTCCAGAGGTTGGGTGCTGCGCAAATCATGCAAGGCGGCAGCCACACGAGAGATCACTTCTTGTGTGCTTTCGGCGCCGCCAAAGCGGTGGTGGGCAAACTCGGCCAGCCAGGTGTCGAAAGCAGCCCGAGGGATGGCGTTCCAGCGCTGAAGCTCCCACTGACCAAAATCCATTTCATTGAGTCGTGCATCGGTGTGCACGGGCTCCATATCGGGGCGCAGTTGCCGGATGGCTTCGGCCAGTTGCCGGGCTCGAACCAGACCCGACACCCAAAGCGGCGCGCCCTGCGGCAACAGCGGCGCAAGTGTTTCAGCTGCTGCGAGCGTGTGTTCGGTTTGCGCTGGCACGTCGGAGGCGCCGTAACACAGGCCCGGCGCCAGGTCGACGCGCGCATGGCGCAGCAGCCAGAGTTTCACGCCACCGCGCCTGCCAACGAAGCAGGCAGTGAAATCGCCAGCGCCAGCAGGAAACCGACTTCACCGACCTGCTGGGTGGCACCCAGCCCGTCACCAGTGAAACCCTGCAAACGCCGTCTGAGCAGGCGCCACATCCAGGCCAACCCCACCATGGCCCCCAGTACCGCCTGAGGCCAGGGCGCGCCAGGCAGCGCCCAGAACACCAACGCCATGGCCAAGGCCCACCAGACCACACCAATGCAAAGACCCGAGTTGCCTATCCGATCGGCCAGCGGCTTGCTTTTGGAACTGGGCGTGTCCCCCACATGCGACAAGGTGCGGATGATGAAAAGCGGCAACAAACGCGAGGTCACGTGAGCTGCGAACAACGCTGCGGCGGCCAGCACGGCATCCACCTGCGCCAGCAGCGCCAGCAAGGCCACCTTAGACAACAAGGCCAGCACCAGTGCGACGGCGCCATAGGTGCCGATGCGCGAGTCCTTCATGATGTCCAGCGCCCGCTCCCGGTCCATGCTGCCACCCAGACCGTCAGCCAGATCGGCCAGGCCATCTTCATGAAACGCGCCGGTGAGCAGCACGCCCAGGACGGTGCTGGCCACCGCTGCCACCCAGGGCGCAGCAGCCACAGGCGGCAAGACCAGCAGCAGCCCGAACAGCATGGCAGCGGTCAACCCACCCACCAGCCAGCCCACGCCAGGAAAGTGCGCGGCACTGGCGCGCAACATGGCTGGGCTGAAACCCACCCAGTCCGCCAGCCGACCCGTCACAGGTATGCGTGTGAAGAATTGAAGCGCCAGCAGGAAATGGCGGATCACCCCCCTGCGCCGCTTCGCGTCTTCCCCCCTCTCCTGCGGGACGGGGGACGCTGCCAGTGGCCCGGCAAAGCCGGTTCCACGGCTGCCCTGACCGGGGTCATCCCGCTCGTCTGACATGCGCTCAGGCCTGCGATTGAGCCACGGGCGGGGCTTCATCCTGCCGGGACACCCCGGCCGATTCGAAGCTCGCCATGTCACGCAGCAGCGCGCAGGCACTCACCAGCAGCGGCCAGGCCAACGCCGCACCGGAACCCTCACCCAGGCGCAAGCCCAGTTCAAGCAAGGGCTCTGCACGCAGATGCGCGAGCATGAGCGCATGGCCGCGTTCGCCCGACCGGTGGGCAAACACGCAGCGCTGCAGCACGTGCGGCTGCAGGTGGCTGGCCACCAGGACCGCCGCGTTGGCGATGAAGCCGTCCACCACGATCACCCGTCGTTCGGCAGCGGCCTCCAGCACCGCGCCCACCATGGTGGCGATCTCGAAACCGCCGAAGGCAGCCAGTGCGTCCAGCGGCTGTTTGGCATCGGGGTGACGCGCCAGCACCTGGCGCAGCACGGCGATCTTGCGTTGCACGGCATCGGCGTCCAGGCCGGTACCAGCTCCCGTGCAGTCCGCCACTGCCAGACCGGCCAGGCGGGCCAGCAGCATGGATGCCGCCGATGTATTGCCAATGCCCATTTCCCCCAGCAGCAAGGCGTTGCCCGGCAACTGGCGCACCAGCGCCGCACCCGCCGCAAGCGCCTCGGCGCATTGCCCGGCGGTCATGGCCGGCCCATCCAGTGCATCGGCCGTGCCCTGCCCCACCTTGCACACCACCAGCCCGGGCCGTGGCGCGAATTCGTGGCGCACACCGCAATCGACCACAGTCAGGCCGATGCCGTGCTGGCGAGCGAGCACACTCACCGCCGCGCCACCCGACAGAAAGTTCTCCACCATCTGCCAGGTCACGTCACTGGGGTAGGCCGATACACCGCGCGCCGCCAGCCCATGGTCGGCAGCGAAAACCACCAGTTGGGGAGAAGCCAGCACAGGCGCTTCCGTGCCAAGGATCAGGCCGATGCGCAGGGCCAGCGTTTCGATGCGGCCGAGGGATCCCACCGGCTTGGTCTTGTTGTCCAGCAAATGCTGCAGGCGCGCAGCCAGTCCGGTTTGTTCAATGTTGTCGATGGCGGGCAATTCAAATGACATGGGAGCCTCCTCTGATCTCAGGGTTGTACAAGTTGGTCAAGCACACCTGCCTCAAAATGGGTTTCGATGAAATCGGCCAGACCGTCAAACACGCTGTCCAGGGTGGGAACGGCGGCACCAAACAGGGCTTGCAGCACGCGGGGATCTTCAAACAGGCCGTGCAGATACACCCCCAGCACGTTGCCCCTGCCCGCTTCCGCGCCATTGTCGGACTGCCACGCCAACCCGGGCAACACCTCGACCGCCACCTGACCACCGGCGGCCATCGCGGGGTGTTGCGAAGTGTGTCCGTGGTGGATTTCGTAGCCGGCCACCTCCACACCCGAGAGCGCCACCCATGGGCCGGTCAGCGTGCCAAAACGGGATTGGGTGTGGCGCACAGTTTTTTGCAGTTCGAACTGCGTTACCAGCGGCAACAAGCCCAAGCCAGGTGCGTTGCCATCGATCTGGTGCGGATCGATCAATGCCTCGCCCAGCATCTGCAGCCCACCGCACACGCCCAGCACCGCCCCACCCTGCGCAGCATGCACGGCCACCGCACGGTCCAGTCCCTGTGCACGCAGCCAGACCAGGTCGGCCGCCGTGGCCTTGCTGCCGGGCAGCACGATCCAGTCCGCACCTGCACAGTCGGCCGGTGTGCGTGCCCAGACCAAGCGCACACCGGGCACGTTTTTCAGCGGCTGGAATTCATCGAGGTTGCTGATGCGGGGGTAGGCGATGACGGCGATGGTCTTGTGTACCGCGCCGGCCGTACGGGTCCTGTCATTGAAGACGCCATCCTCCTCTGGCAAGCCGTGCTGCCACCACATGGGCAAGGTGGCCACCGTGGGAACACCGGTCAGATCCTGCAGCATCTGAGGCGCTGGCGCAAGCAGGCTGGCGTCGCCCCGAAACTTGTTGAGCACGAAACCTCGGATCAGCTCCTGTTCGTCGACCGGCAGCAGCGCCCAGGTGCCGTAGAGGTGGGCGAAGGCACCCCCGCGGTCGATATCGGTCACGAGCAGGCAGCGCGCCTGGGCATACCTGGCCACCCGCATGTTGACAATGTCACTGGCATGCAAGTTGATCTCGGCCGGCGAGCCCGCGCCTTCGATCACCACCACATCGTTATCTTCACGAAGCGCATCCAGAGCAGCGGCGATCTGCGGCCACACGTGCTGGCTGCGGCCGCGCCACGGCATGTTGGAAAGGGCCTCGCTCACCTGCCCCATCAGCACCACCTGGCTGCGTGTGTCGACCTCAGGCTTGAGCAGCAGGGGGTTCATGCGCACGTCGGGTCGGGCATTGGCTGCGAGCGATTGAAAGTACTGTGCACTGCCGATCTCGCCATAGGCATCACCAGGGCCAGCCACCACCCTGGCGTTGTTGCTCATGTTCTGCGCCTTGAATGGCGCCACCTTGAGCCCCAGCCGCGCATAGTGGCGGCACAGCGCCGTGGTGAGCCAGCTTTTTCCCGCACCACTGGTGGTGCCCAGCACCATCACGCACACTGCGCTCACGTCACGCGCTCCTTTCGCCGCAACAGAGCGGCGCGCAACGCACCTTGTGCATCAGGCGACTGCACACTCAGGCGCCAATAGCCAGGCAGACCCAGGGACCGGGTGTCGCGCAGCTTCACACCGTGCTCGCGCAAGGTTTCTCCATCAACGGGAGCCGGTGCGCTGGCACAGAAGTAGTTCGTCACGCTCGGCAGGCATTCCCAGCCCAGTTGGTCCAGCAGGCCAATCTGCTGCTGTTTCCAGAGACTGAGGCGATGCCGGCTCCAGATCAGCCACTGTTGGGCTTCGACACCCACCCAGGCTTGCAGCATGGCCACGCCGTGTGCACCCAGCGGCCATGAGGCTGCCATGTCCTCCATTTCATGCACCAACATCGCACCATGGACGGGTGCAATGGCGTAAGCGCCGCGCACGCCGGTGAGTCCCATGGCCTTGTTGGGAGACCAGAGTTGCCAGACTCCATCCAGTTCGGTTCTTGACAGGCTGGACTCACCGCTCAGGCGCAGTGGCTCGTAAGCCCGGTCGACCACCACGATGCGACTGCCATCAGCGACTTGAACCCACTGGATTTCGGTCGCACCCAACGGGCTGGAGGGTTCGCACAGCCAGACCAGGTCGGCCTGCTCTGGGCAGTCAGCTTGTTTCAGCCGCCAGGCTTGAGCGGCGAGCGCGTAGTCTCCATAAGCCAGCGCCGGCCGCCAGAATTGGCGCGCGCCAGCCCTGAATGCGCAGGCCGTGATACGTGAAATGAGTTCGCTGCCACTGGCGCCGAGCACGATGCGGCGAACGTCCACCTGATGGAAGACGGCCAGTGCCCCTCGCAAGGTTGTGTAGTGCGGGTCCGGATAGTGGGCGGCGTCGGCGCGTCGCACGGCCTCAAGCGCCACCGGGCACGGACCGCAAGCGTTGCCGTTGGTGGAGAAGTCCCATCGGGGCAGGCCGCCGGCATCCGTTCCGCCGTGTTCACGCATCATGAAAAGTGTCTCCAGGCAATGAACAACGCCGTAAAACAGGCAGATACCGCCAGCGCCCCGACCACGCGGGCGCCAAGGCGCAACGCCTGTTCCGTGTCAGCGAGTGTCGGGCTGCGGCCCTTCGGGTGCAAGCTGTAAATGCCCGGCTTGGCCAGACGCACATCCAGGGCCAGGGCCATGGCAGCCATGGGCCACCCCCCATTGGGCGAAGGTGTCTCCCCCGCCTGGGCAGGCAACTCGCGCAGCCGCTGCCAGGCACCCGGCACGGCCAGCAAGGCCGCTGTGATGCGCGCGGGCAACCACGACAAAACATCATCTGCCCGCGCCGCCCATTTGCCGGCCCAGGTCCAGTCGCGCCCGTTGCGTTCGCCGCGGTAGCCCCACATGGCGTCTGCCGTGTTGGCAAAGCGGTAGAGCGCGGCGCCCGGCAGACCCGCCACGGCGAACCAGAACAGGGGGGCCACCACTGAATCGTTGAGGTTCTCGGCCAGAGTTTCAATGGCGCTCTCGCGCACCTCGGATTCGCTGAGTTCAGTCACATCGCGGCTCACCAACCGGGCCAGCCGCGCGCGCCCTGCCGGTAGCGACATGGCCAATGCAGTTTCAACGGCGTACACCTCGTCATACAACATGCGCCACGACAGCATGGGCTTGAGCAGTACGCCCAGCGCGAGCGCATGCGCCCACCAAGGCCAGCCGTTCAATGACCAGGCAAGAACTGCGGCGAACCCCACGCAGAACGCCGCACCCAGGCACCAGGTGAGCACTCCCAGCGCAAATTCGATGGCCTGGCGTTTGTCCTTTGTATCGATCAAGGGTGCGATACGTCGCCCCATGAACGCCAGGTAGTGCCCCATGGCCACCACCGGGTGGCAACGCGCGGGAGGTTCGCCAAATGCGCGATCCAGCGCCAGGGCCACCAGCACAGCAAGGGGCGCAGCGATATCGAGTGACCAGAGCACAGGCATGGCGCACGATCATCAGGTGCGGCGTGCCTGCAGGCCCAGCTTGGCGAGGAGGTCCATGTCTGCGGCCACGTCCGGGTTGCCGGTGGTGAGCAGCTTCTCGCCATAGAAGATGGAATTGGCGCCCGCCAGGAAGCACAGGGCCTGCACGGCTTCGCTCATTTGCTGGCGCCCGGCCGACAGTCGCACCCGCGCGCGCGGCATGGTGATGCGGGCCACCGCGATGGTGCGAACGAACTCCAGCGGGTCCAGGTCGGGCTGATCGGCCAACGATGTGCCGGCCACCTTCACCAGGTGGTTGATGGGCACGGACTCCGGGTAGTCGGGCGCGAGGTTGGCCAGTTGCGCCACCAGCGCAGCGCGCTGCAGCCGAGATTCGCCCATGCCCACGATACCACCGCAACACACTTTCACACCCGCACCACGCACGCGCTCCAGGGTGTCCAGCCGGTCCTGGTAGTCGCGAGTGGTGATGATCTCGCCATAGAAGTCGGGCGCGCTGTCGAGGTTGTGGTTGTAATAATCCAGGCCGGCGTCGCGCAGGGTCTCCGCGTGCCCTTCGCCCAGCATGCCCAAGGTGGCGCAGGCTTCAAGGCCCTCTTCTTTCACGGCGCGCACGAGTTCGGCCACGGCGTCCACGTCGCGGTCTTTCGGCGCGCGCCATGCGGCACCCATGCAGAAACGCGTGGCACCGGCCTGCTTGGCGCGTTGCGCGGCCTCGCGAACGGTGTCCACACCCATGAGCTTGCCGGCGGCCAGACCGGTGTCGAAATGCACCGACTGCGGGCAGTAGCCACAGTCTTCCGGGCAGCCGCCGGTCTTCACCGACAGCAAGGTGGCCAGCTCCACTTCCCCAGGGTCGAAGTGCTCGCGGTGCACGGTCTGGGCCCGGTACAGGAGATCGGCAAACGGCAGATCGAACAAGGCGGCCACTTCGGCCACCAACCAGCGTTCGGGCGTGGCGGCAGGCGCGGAGCGCGGCACCAGGCGCACCGGTTGTTCGTTCAGGGTGGTCGTGTTCATGGTCTTCCTTCAAAAAACGGAGTCAATCTTCAATACCGCGCTGGGCGGGAATGCCCGCCTTGAACGCATGTTTCACCAAGGTCATCTCGGTCACGGTGTCCGCCAGCTCGATGATTTCGGGCGGGCAGCGCCGTCCCGTCACGACCACATGCACGTCGCGCGGACGTTCGCGCAGCGTCTGCATCACATCTTCCAGCGGCAACCAGCCGTAGATCAGCGGGTAGGTCAGTTCGTCGAGCGTGACCATGAAGTATTCGCCACCCAGGATGGCAGCCCGAGCCTTCTGCCAGCCGTCCCGGGCGAGCTGCGCGGAATGTTCCAGGTCCTGGCTTTTCCAGCTGAAGCCGTCGCCCAGTCCTTCAATGGGCAGGCCCAACTGTTCAAAGATGCGGTGCTCGCCAAACCGTGCCGAAGGCACCTTCATGAACTGAAAGATCTTCACCAACTTGCCGTGCACATGCGTTCGGCCCAAGGCGCGCAAGGCCAGACCAAAAGCCGCCGTGCTCTTGCCCTTGCCGTCGCCCGTGTGCACGATGACCAGGCCGCGGCGCTCACCCTCAGGCTTCTCATGACGCTTCTCGGTCGGCGGGGATTCAATCTGCATGAACGGACTCCGTTTCAACAACCGTCAACGAGGCACCGCCACCCACTGGTCGCCCAGCGGGTGGATGGCGATACGGTGATCAAATACGTTTTCCAGCGCCTGGTGGGTCACCGGGTCGTCGCAATCGCCGGCGTGGACCACCCTCCCCTGCGCCATCACCACCATCTGGTCAGCATGCAGCGCCATACCGATCTCGTGCAACACGCTCACCACCGTCTTGCCCTGCGCCACCAGTTCGCGAACCAGCAGCAGCCAGTCGGCCTGGTGCGGCGGGTCCAGGTTGGCCAGCGGTTCGTCCATCAGCATCACCTCGGCCTGCACGGCCAGCAGGCGCGCCAGCAGCACACGCTGGCGCTCGCCACCAGACAGCGCGCCCAGCGGCCGTTCACGCCAGTCCCAGGCTTGTGTGGCGCGCAAGGCGAGCGTCACAGCAGCGCGGTCGGCGTCCGACGGCGGGGCCAGCCAGGGCTGGTGCGGCAATCTGCCCAGCATGGCCACGTCCCACACGCTGAGATCGTCTGCGCCCTGCTCGCCCTGCCCCAGCCAAGCCAGACAGCGCGCACGCTCGCGGCCGCGCCATTGCGCCAATGGGCGGTCCAGCAAGTGCACATCGCCAGTGTGTGGCAGCAGGCTCGCCACGGCCTTGAGCAAGGTGGACTTGCCTGCGCCGTTGGGACCCACCACGCTGGTCCAGCATCCCGCTGCAAAAGACACATCAATCCCATGCAACACCGGCACGCCGCCAAGCGCCACACCAATGCCGGAGGCTTGCAACGCCTGCATCACAAGCCACCCCCTGGCCGGCGGCGCCGGTGCATCAGCCAGAGCAGATAGCTACCGCCCAGCACCGCAGTGAGCACACCCACGGGCAGTTCCTGCGGTGCGATCATCCAGCGCGCCAGCACATCGGCGGCCATCAGCAGCAGGCCACCCATCAGCGCACTGAGCACAAGCAGCCTTGCGTGCGTGGTTTTCAATATGGAGCGCACCAGGTGCGGCGCAGCCAGGCCCACGAAAGCAATCAGACCGGTCTGCGCCACGGCGGCACCGGTGGCCAGCGCCAGCACCGCCACCAGCACGCCCCGCGCCGCCACCAGCGGCAGGCCCAGACTGAGCGCCGTGGATTCACCCAGGGCCAGCCCGTCAAGCACCCGGCCCAGCAAGGCGGCCACCAGCAAGCAGCCCAGCAGCGCCGCGGCCATCACGATGCAAGCGGTCCAGCCTACGAAGCCAGTGCTGCCGAGTACGAAGCCCTGCATGGCCTGCAACGTGTCCGGTTCGGCGATGGTCACCAGATCGCGCACGGCGCCCAGCACCACGCCCACGATCACGCCGGCCAGCAGCAAACGCAGCGTGTGCTGAACCCCTTTGGCCAGCGCCAGCGTGAGCATCACGCCCAGCACCGCACCGGCAAAAGCCGCGCCCGTGAGACCCAGCCGCACCAACCACTGTGTGGCAAATGGCGACGCACCAAAAAAAGCCAGCGCCAGTGCCACACCCAGCGCCGCGCCCGACGCACTGCCCAGCAGGTACGGGTCCGCGAGCGGGTTGCGGAACAAGCCCTGCGCCACCGCGCCGGCCAGGCCGAGCAAGGCGCCGGCCACCCACGCCCCCAGTGTGCGCGGCAGCCGGATCTCCCACAGGATCTGCCAGGCCACCGGGTCGGTGCGGGCGTTGAGCACGCTGTCAAAGCCGGTGCTCCCCACACCGGCGCCCAGCAGCAGCACCACGGTCGCCATTAGCAGCAAGGCGGTACCCAGCCAGAGGCTGTGCCGCACCCCGCTCACGGCCACCTCTGCGTGTGGTGCCCCGCCCTCATGGCGCTGCCTTGTCGGACACGCAGCGCGCCATGATTCGTGCGGCCTCGGCCATGCGGGGACCCGGGCGCACCAGCACATCGGATTCTTCTGCGGTGAAGACACACACGTGTCTTTCGCGCAAGGCACGCATGCCAGCCCAGCCCGGCCTCTGCTCCATGCCCTGCACATTGCGTGCGCCGATCATGATGAGGTCTGGATTGGCGCGCACCACGTATTCGGGGTTGATGCGTGGGAACGGACCCAGCTCGGGCGGCACAATGTTCTCCAGCCCCAGGCGCGTCATCATCTCGCCAATGAAAGACTGGGTGCCGGCGGCATACCCCCCCGTGCTGACCTCGTAATACACACGCAGCGAGCGTGCACCGGGCGGCAGCGACTGCGCCGCCGCGCTCACGCCCGCATCGATGTGACGCCAGATGCGCTCGGCATCGGGCACCTCCAGCAGCCGTCCAAGCGTGCCCATCACGCGCTGCACATCCGCTGAGCGCTTGGGCTCCAGTGCCACCACCTTGATACCCAGAGACTCCAGCCGCTGTACCCCACGCGACGAAATGGCCATCAACACCACGTCGGGCCGCAGCGCCACGATGGCCTCGATGTTGGGGTCGATGCCGCCACCCGTCTTGGGCAGGGTCTGCACAGCCGCCGGGTGGTTGGAATAACGATCCACACCCACGAGCCGGTGGCACTGGCCCAGTTCGCACACGGTTTCGGTGAGCGAAGGCAGCAACGAGACAATGCGCTGGGGTGACTGCGTCAGCGCCACAGTCACACCCCTGTCGTCGGTGATCTGCAAGCCCGCGGCCTGGACAGCACCCGCGCACAGCAGACCAATGCCCCACGCAAACCATCGACAGCAAATGTTCACGGCATTCATGACCCGTCTTTCAGTGTCAGCGGCAGCCCGGCGGCCATCAAGGTGGCACGCGAGCATACGGCCGCCACCCGCTGGTTCAAACCGCCCAGGGCGTCCACGTAAGCGCGCACGTCGCGACCCATTGGAATCACGCCCAGGCCAATCTCGTTGCTCACCAGCACCACCGGCCCGGGTGCGTTCTTTATCGCGCTGCACAGTTCAAGGGTCGGCGCATCAGGATCGGCCGGCGAACTTTCGGCCGGCATCATCAGATTCGTCAGCCACAGGGTGAGGCAGTCCACCACCACCAGCGTCTGCGGCGCACTGTGTTCCTGCAAGGCCTCGGCCAGTGCCAGCGGCTCTTCCACCGTTTCCATGCCAGGCAGACGCTCGGCGCGGTCGCATTGGTGGCGCGCGATGCGCTCGCGCATCTCGTCGTCCCAGGCTTGGCCGGTGACGATCATCACCGCAGTGTGTTCGGGTGCAGCGTCGATCCACTGGCGCGCCAGCCATTCGGCACGGCGGGACTTGCCGCTGCGCTGACCACCCAGAATGAGTTCGCTGAGCACGGTGTCAGCCATGCGTCTTCATCCATTGCATGACGATGCGGTGCAACTGTTCCACGCCATCGGTGAGTGCTGCCGGCCCTGGCTGCAGGATGTCCGCCGACTTGATTTCAAACAGCTGCCCGGTTTTCACAGCAGGCACGTCTTGCCAGCCGTCCCGAGCCGCCACCTTCTCTGCCCGGAATTTTTTTCCGCACCACGATCCGATGATGATGTCCGGGTTGCGCCGCACGATCTCGGCACCGTCCGCGATGATGCGGTCCTTGCCAAGCGACTGCAGCGCCAGTTCGGGAAAACAATCGTCTCCACCCGCCACGCCCAGCAACTCGGAGACCCAGCGAATGGCGCTGATGTGCGGCACGTCCCATTCTTCAAAGAACACGCGCGGGCGACGTTTGCCATCAGCGACCAGCGTATGCACCTCCCGGCGCATCTCGTCGAGACGAACTCGTCGCTCATCCATCCACGCCAGCCCGGTATCCGCGCAACCCACCATGGCCGCCACCTGGTACAGCATGGAAAACACCTCTTCCACGCTGCGCTGGTTGAACACTGTCACCTGCACACCGGCGCGCACCAGCGCCGCCGCAATGTCGGCCTGCAAATCAGAAAAACCAAACACGCAATCGGGCTGCAGCGCCAGTATCTTGTCGATTCTGGCCGTCAGGAAGGCGCTCACCTTCGGTTTTTCATCCCGTGCGCGTCGCGGGCGCACGGTGTAGCCGGAGATGCCCACGACGCGGTGTTCCTGCCCCAGCAGGTACAGCCACTCGGTGGTCTCTTCGGTCAGGCAGACGATGCGCTTCGGACCCAGTGTCGGCTGCAAGTTCATGAAACCGCTTTCAGTAGAAAGAGAAACGCCCCCAAAAGAACAGCCGACCAGTGCGCACTCACCGCTGTGGTTTCCAGTCCAGCGTGAAGTAAGCAGCGCGCCCTGGCTGGTTGTAACCGCGTGCGGTTTCATACACCTTGTCGGCCAGGTTGTTCAGCCGCAGGTTCAGCGACCAGTCTTTTTGCACTCGATAGACGGCGTAGAGGTCCAGCGTGGCAAAGCCCGGCAATCGCACGGTGTTGGCCGCGTTATCGAAGCGGTCGGATACCGCCAGCAACGACCCACCCCAGGTCCAGGCGCCGCTCTGGCGGTCCAGGGCCAGCGTCAGTGTCTCGTCGGCGCGGCGTTGCAGCTTGAGCCGATTGGTCTCGTTGCGCGCGTCCAGCAGTTCCAGATTCGCGTTCCATTTCCAGACCCCCGCCGACCCGGTGTATCCCAGCGACCAGCCTTCCATGCGGGCACGAGGTACGTTCAGCACCACTGGCTGCGTGGTGATGAAGCCACGCACCCGGTTGTCGAAGCGCGTGAGCTTCACCTCGTGCAGGCCCCGGTTGTAGGTGAGGCCCACTTCGCTGTTCTTGCCTCGCTCAGGCTGGGTCGTGGGGTTGCCATTGAAGAACGGCGACACGTAGTACAGCGTGTTGAAAGACGGCATCTTGAAGGAGGTACCGTAGGCCACGTGCGGACGCCAGTTCGGCGTGAGCTGGTAGCCATAGCTCGCAAAGCCGGTGGTGGCGTCACCAAACTGGGAGTTGCTGTCGCGCCGCAGATTGGCCTGCCAGAAGTGCGCACCTGATTGGCCATGAACGCCGGCAAACACGGCGCGCGTGGTGCGGCTGTTAACCGCATAGGCCTGGGTGCCAGACACTTCTTCGCGCACCGACTCCAGGCCCATGAGCACATTGCCTGCGACCGTGTTCCAGTCGTGCTGCAAAGTCGCCTGCGTCTGGGCGGTGTCGAACCGGGCGGTGTCGAAAACGCTGAAACTGGTGGAGCGGTCGTCGCTGCGCGCCAGCTTGAATTGTGTGCGCGAATCGGCCGACCATTGGCGCTCCAGCCCCCAGCCCGCGATGCGTGTGGTGACGTCAGACCGCACATCAAAAACACCCGGCCCCTCGTCGTACGCCGACGTGCCGTCGGCCTGGGTGACATGCAGGTTGCTCGACCAGCCAGGCGCAAACGCCCAGCGAACCGTGGCAGATACGCTGTCCTGATCGAAGCCGTCCTTGTCCGGGTTGTGGCTACCGAAGGCCACGTCCGGGTTCGTGGCAGAAAAGCCTTTTTCGCGCACGGTGCCAAAGTGGAGTGCGTAGGTCAGCGCATCGGTGCCACCACTCAGCCCGCCCGAGGCAGCACGGTGACCAAAGCTGCCCAGCGTGACGCTGGCACTGGGATGAAATCCTTTTGAACCCTGCTTGGTGAACACCTGCACAACACCGCCCACGGCATCGCTGCCGTACAGCGCAGAAGCAGGCCCCTTGAGCACTTCAATGCGCTCGATGATGCCCAGCGGAATGTTGTCGAACGAGGCTGAGCCCGCCGTTGATGTGCCGTACCTAACCCCGTCCACCAGCAGCAGCACATGGCGCGACTCGGTGCCGCGCACGAACAGGCCCGATTGTTTCCCCAGTCCGCCGTTGGCCGACATCTGCAGGCCGGCCGATCGCGACAGCACTTCAGACAGCGTGCGGCCGTTGGACTTTTCCAGCGTGTCGGTCTCGATCACCACGACATCGCTGAGCACAGCGTCCGAGCGGGTTTCGACCCGCGTGGCGGTGACCACCGTCTCTGAAAGGTAGGCGACCGTTTCGGCCTGGGCGTGGGAAGGGAAAGCCGCCAGCAAGGCAAGCGGCAACGCGGCAAGATGCATGCGCGAAGAAACGTTTTTCATGAAAGAGAACCAGCTTGGGTGTCCTCACCGTCTTCCCCGACAGTGCATGGACGTCACGGAAGCGCGTCCGTTGCCAGGCGCACTTCCACCTTGTTGGCCGGTATCCGGGCTGACAGAACAACCTCCATCGCCTTCCCAGGGCACAGGCCTTTGACAAGGCCGGTGATCCAGTGGCTGCGTGATGAAAGCGGAGCGAACCGAAAAAGGTTTCGGGACTCTCGTCTGCTTACCGTTGCGGGGGCAGCGCAGGTTAGGTCTGTTCGGATGAACGCAACCCTCCTGCTTCCCGTTGAACTGCGGCATGTGAACCACACCGCGAGCACCAACGGCTGGCATTGTACGCCCCGCCTTGGCGCGTCGACCCTACAATGAGCAAACTCAAGTGGTAACCATGGCCGACATCAAGCACCTTGACCAGATCGCCGAGCGGGTAGAACGCTTGCTGCTGCGCCACGAAGAACTGCAGCGCACCAACGTCTTGCTGCACGAGCAGATTCAGGCTTTGCAGGCCGAGCGCGACACTCTCAAATCGCGCCTCAACGCCGCTCGCGCCCGCATCGACGCCTTGCTCGACAGGCTGCCCGCCGGTCAAAGCATTGAAGATCCCGATCCCACCCGCCAGGAACGCGCATGAGCAAGCCCACCAGCAAACAGGTTGAAGTTCAGATCATGGGCCAGAGCTATTTGCTGGCCTGCCCGGTGGGTGGTGAATCGGCACTGCTTGATGCAGTGGAGCGCGTGGACACCGCCATGTGCCGCATCCGCGACGCAGGCAAAGTCAAGGCACGTGACCGCATCGCCGTGCTCGCCTCACTCAATCTCGCGTTCGAACTGTCGCAGCGAGAAGCCGACAGTTTTCAGGCCTCCTCTTTCGGCGGCGAAGCTTCCCACCTGGGTGACGCCGAAGACACCGACCCCGCCGTGCAAGCCCGAGTGGACGACCTCATCCGCCGACTCGACGGCACGCTCGGCGTCGATGGCCAATTGCTCTGACGTGCGCTTGAAGCGCGTTTACCTCACCGCTTGATCCGCCGTCCGTCTGTCCGGGGTCTTTCCGGACCAGTGGTCCACACACTGCTTCGCGTGCACCTACAATTTGAACTGTCTGCAGTGCGCGCCGGGCTTTATATTTCCTTGAACCAATGCTCATAGAGCCCGGGCTTGGAACATCGCATGGTGGGTGTGAGCGTCTCGCGTCAGACGAACCCGAAGCCATGCTGACCTTGCCCACCTGAACCCCGGTTCAGGATGCCGGTCCGGTGGCACTTGCAGACACCCCTATTCGGAACACCCCCCTGCGCCGCTTCGCGGCTTCCCCCCTCTCCTGCGGGATGGGGGACGCGCCCAGTGGCCCGGCGAAGCCGGTTCCACGGGCGCCCTGGATGGCTCCCTCTCCAGCGGATGCTTTTGGTGTTTGCTGCCCCCTCTTCCCAACACCCTCTTTCAGTGCTTCGCCCTGCGGGAGTGATGCGCACCCGGGCTGAGCCGCTTTCGGGGTCACGACGAGTGGCTGGCTCTGCCTCGCTCGCTTCTGACATCTGGCGTTCGGCCACAATCCCCCCATGATTTTTGAACCTCTGTTGATCATTCAGTTGGTCGTGCTCGGCCTTTTCACCGGTTTCCTCGCAGGCCTGCTGGGCATTGGCGGCGGCATGATCATGGTGCCGTTCATCTCGGCCATTCTGGCGGGCCGTGGCGTGCCGGTAGATCTCTCGGTCAAGATGGCCATTGCCACTTCCATGGCCACCATCATCTTCACCTCCATCTCCAGCGTGCGTGCGCACCACCAGCGCGGTGCCGTGCGCTGGGACATTGCCAAGCGCCTTTCCCCTGGTATCGTGCTGGGTGCAGCGCTGGCCAGCCTGGGTGTGTTCGCCTTGCTCAAGGGCAGCTGGCTGGCGCTGTTCTTTGCGGCCTTCGTGAGTTTTTCTGCCACGCAAATGCTGATGGACCGCAAACCCAAAGCCACCCGCACGCTGCCGGGCACCGCCGGCCAGGTGGCCGCTGGCACCACCATCGGTTTTCTTTCCGGCCTGGTGGGAGCAGGCGGCGGTTTTGTGAGCGTGCCCTTCATGACCTGGTGCAATGTGGCCATCCACAACGCCGTGGCCACCAGTGCGGCGCTCGGCTTCCCCATTGCGCTGGCCAATGCGGTGGGCTATGCCATTTCCGGCCAGGGTGTGGCCGACCTGCCGCCGTGGTCATTCGGCTACATCTTCGTGCCGGCCCTGGTGGTGATCGCCACGTTCAGCGTGCTCATGGCGCCACTGGGTGTGCGGGCAGCGCACGCCCTTCCGGTGAAATCGCTGCGGCGGGTCTTTGCCGGCATTCTGTATGTGCTGGCGGCCTACATGGCCTACAAAGGGATCACGGGTTGATCGCGCCCTGATTGGCAGAGCCTGCTGAAGCCCTCGCAGACCCTTCGACAGGCGCAGCCCGCGACCCACGACGCATGAAATGGTCCGGTCCGTGGCACCGCCGGGCCGGCTTTGCCGGACGGCCAGTGCCGCCCCCTTTGAGGGGGTGACGCGAAGCGGCGCGGGGGTGTTTCATTTCAGCTTGCGATCCGCGACCACGATGCCGTCTTCGTCGGCGTACAGCCAGTCGCCCGGCCTGACCCAGACGCCCTGCATCTGCACCGCCACCTCGCGCTGCCCTTCGGTGCGCCGCTCGGTCGGCAGGGGTATCAGCGCCAGTGCCCTGATGCCCACATCACAGGCGGCCAGCTCCGCAGCATCGCGCACGCAACCGTTGACCACCACGCCGGCCCAGCCATTGCGAGCCGCCGCCGCAGCCAGGTTGCCGCCCACCAGCGCACGGCGCAATGAACCGCCGCCATCCACCACCAGCACGTGCCCGTCGCCCGGGCTCTCCACCGCCTGCTTGACCGGCGTGTTGTCTTCAAAGCACTTCACGGTGACCACCGGACCGGCAAACCGCTGACGTCCACCCCAGCTCGGGAACACCGGCGGCAGCACCCTGAACCGGCCGGAATCGTCACCCTTGTGAGCATCACACAGATCGCAGGTGGGCACAAAAACGGAGGCGTCGGCTGGGCGGGAAGACGTTGGCTGCATGGTCGATCCTGTGGGTTTTTTCGCAAGAAGCGGTGCGCAAAAAGCGCCATCATATTCAGCGCACACCGCGCGCCATGCGGGTGCCCCGCACATATGCTGCGCGGAAGTGTTGTTTTCCGTGCCACAAACCGATGTTCCCCCTATGAAATTCGCTGAAAAAGCGCGTTGCCCATCTTGGATTGACCCTGCAAGTCCATTAGCATCCGAGACACCGGTAAGAAAGCGCGTTTTCTGCTGGTGAATTACAAACTTCTAGAAGGACATTCAACCATGGCAACTGCGAAAAAAGCGCCCGCTAAAAAAGCGGCACCGGCAAAGAAAGCCGCCGCACCAGCGAAGAAAGCTGCACCGGCCAAGAAGGCAGCAGCACCTGCGAAGAAAGCAGCACCTGCGAAGAAAGCGGCACCTGCGAAGAAGGCTGCACCGGCCAAGAAGGCGGCACCTGCCAAAAAAGCCGCTCCAGCGAAAAAGGCGGCTCCTGCCAAGAAGGCAGCACCCGCCAAGAAGCGCACCCCCAACGCGGCCTTCATGAAGGCCATGACCCCCAGCGCCGCTCTTGCAGCCATCGTGGGCAGCAACCCCCTGCCGCGCACCGAGGTCACCAAGCAGGTCTGGGCTTACATCAAAAAGAACAAGCTGCAGGACGAAGTCAATCGCCGCATGATCAACGCCGACGCCAAGCTGAAGGAAATCTTCAAAAAGGCACAGGCTTCCATGTTCGAAATGACCAAGATGATCAACGATCACCTCAAGTGATGGATTGATGGCTGTGCTTGCTCCCTTGCGGAGCGGCCACTCGAAAGAAAAGCTGGCGCAAGCCGGCTTTTTTTTGCTCACTGAGTTGTCGCAATCGGCCCTATGTGCAACTCAGGAGTTGACACCCGGGCACCCACCCCTGCCGAGTCATTTCACAACTGTGGGACCCGAAACGATTTGTCGATGCCCCAAAAACGCCACCGATAAATCTCTCAGCCTCCAATGGCCTCGATCTCCATTGCTGGACGGCGCAACCGATGGTGCGCCACCGCACGAAACTGTGAGAAACTTTGTTCACTGTTTCCCCCAGTTGTGGGATGACACCTCCAATCACAACCACCAACATGCAGTTACAAGGTTCCTGCGTCGACGCGCCACCGGATGGTGCCTTGCCTTTGCAACAACACAAGGTGGTGCTGGTGGTGGATCTGGTGGAGTCGGTGCGCCTGATGGCGGGCAATGAAGCGGCGGTGGTCAAACGCTGGCAAGGGTTCATGCGGTTTGCCTCCACCTGCGTGCCGAAGCATCGTGGCCGGCTGGTCAAGAGCCTGGGCGACGGCCTGCTGGCCGAATTCGACGAAGCATCAGACGCCGTGCAGACCGCCATGGCCCTGCACAGCCATTTCATCCCCGTCAACAAAACCCTGCACCCGAACGAGCAGATGCACCTGCGCGCCGGCATCAACGCCAGCCAGCTGTACGTGGGTGAACACGATGTGTACGGCCATGGTGTGAACCTGGCGGCGCGGGTGGCGAGCCTTGCCGGGCCTGATCAGATCGTGGTCACGGCTTCGGTCCGCGATGCACTGGTCGATGGCATGGACGGTGATGTCGAAGACATGGGGGAGAGCTACCTCAAGCACTGGCCCGAGCCGGTGCGCACGTGGCGCGTCTGGCCCGCAGACCGGGTGGGTGATGGTGCAGCACGGTCCAAAGAAGCCCTCCCAGTCCAGGAAGACTTGCGCCCGAGCATTGCGGTCATTCCCTTCGACTGTCACCCCCCCTCACCGGAACATCAGGTCGTGGGTGAACTGATCGCCGATGGCGTCATCACCCAGCTCTCACGCGAAGGTCAGTTGCGGGTCATCTCGCGCCTGTCCACCACCGCACTCCGCGGTCGCCAGGTGACGCTGGGCAACATCCACCACCTGCTGGCGGCCAGTTTCGTGCTCAGTGGCAGCTACAGCGTGGTCGGCGGCAAGGTGGTGATCAACGCCGAACTCAGCGATGCGCGCCGCAACGACGTGGTCTGGGCCGATCGTGTGATTGGCACGGTCGACGACCTGCTGCAGATGGAAAGCCAGCTCATTCACCAGCTCACCGACGCCAGCACCCAGGCCCTGATGAGCTGCACCATCCGCCGCGCCATGGTGCTGCCCGTACCCCATCTGGACAGCAACGCCCTGCTGTTGGGTGGCATTGCCATGATGCATCGCTCCACCGCGCGCGACCTGGATCGCAGCCGCGAACTGCTGGATGCCGTCACCAATCGACACGCCCGCGTGGCCACCCCTTGGGCATGGATGGCCAAATGGCACATCCTCAACGTCATCCAGGGCCGCAGCGCCGACGCACCAACCGAGTTCCGCCAAGCCATCGACATCGCAGACCGCGCGCTCGACCTTGAGCCCCACAGCTCCCTGGCTCTGGCCATCAAGGGCCACCTGCTGTGCCATCTGGGCGTCGATCTCGACAAGTCGAGGGATTTGCTGTTGATGGCCACCGAAGTCAACCCGAACGACCACAACGCCTGGCTCTATGCGGGTTTCTGGTCAACCATGTGGGGTGATGCAGCCGACGCAGTTCGAGAGTCCGAGCGTGCGCTGGACCTGTCTCCACTGGATCCGCAGCGCTTCTTCATTGAGATGCTCGTTGCGCACAGCTACCTAGTGGCAAACGATCTCTCCAATGCGATCAACATGTGCCATCAGTCCCTGCGTCGCAACCGCTATTACCTAGCGACGCTTCGTGTCTTGATGACCGCCCAATACGAGGCAGGACAGGTCGAGGACGCTCGTCAAACTCTGGGACAGTTGCTCGCGCTTCAACCCGATCTGAGCGTAAGCAAATTCCTCTCTTACGGGGGCCAAAGCAAAATTAGACAACGTGCAGCTGACGCGATGGCCGGGCTGGGCTTGTCACGTTGAAATCAGAAATCACTAAGGAGCAGAAATGAGCATCGTCGGCGGTATCGGTGGGATAGGAGGTATTGGGGGCATCGGTGGAATAGGCGGCATTGGTGGGATAGGCGGCATTGGTGGGATAGGAGGCATTGGTGGGATAGGAGGCATTGGGGCTGCGTCTCCCGACGCAGTCGTTCTGAACCGCAACGCCATCGCAGGCCCCTTCGAGGGCCCTGTCATCACCCCACCAATTCCGGACTTCAATGACCCGGCCAACCTGAAACTCTGGTCCGACGGTCCTCGCATGGCCGCCTGCTTCAGCGAACTGGTGGAAGGCCTTCAATACAGCGCACACAAGGGGAAGGCAGGGCTGCACTTCGTCGAAGTCACCAAAAAGGGCTGCAAGCAGCGCAATCTGCTGGAGCTCGACGCGCCAGACATGGCACTGCTCAAGAAGCAGATGGAACTGGTGGCTGCCTACGCCGACCTGCGCGGTGACCGGGGTGCCGAGATCCTGTCGCAAATGGGTCTGCCCGTGCCGTTCTGGGCCGCCATCATCGGCATCCTCGATCACAAGCAGAAGAAGACCCTGCAGTTGCTGGGCCTGGCCTTTGCACTGGCCAATCATGTCGAGATGCGCCTCAAGCAGATCTTCGCCGTGGTCCGGCCGGTGGAGCTCTCGCCCCAGATTCAGCCCATGATTGCCACGCCCGGGCATGGCGCCTACCCCAGCGGCCATGCCACCGAGGCGTTCATCGCCGCCACGCTGCTTGACGCCCTGCTGCGCGCCGCTCGGCCTGGCGCCGGCCACAAGGAGGGCAACGAAGCGAGACACGTGCAATTGCAACGACAGGCCTACCGCATCGCGGTCAACCGCACGGTGGCCGGCGTGCACTACCCGGTGGATTCGGCGGTGGGTCGCGTGCTCGGCACCCTGCTAGGTGAATTCATGATTAGCCGCTGCAGCGGCAGCAACCTGCGCGAGCGCGAGTTCTTGGGCAGCACCTACATCGGCCCCGGCGGTAGTGCTCGCGACTTCGACCTGCAGGACTCGATCAACAACGGCGAAGCCGGCCGCCAGGTGGGCCCGGCCTTTGGCCTGCCGACAGGGCCATTGATGGCCTGGCTCTGGGACGAGGCGCTCAAGGAGTGGCAATGAAGGCCGGGCGCGCCAGCGCCCCGAAAGCGCAAGAAGTCTGGGCGCCTCTGCCGCGTGGCCGGTTCACCGGCATCGATTGGTCGGCTCCCGGCGCGCTGGACCGCAGCGACCCGTACCTGGCCTGGGCCGAGACCACCAACTTCTCCGGGTTTCGGGATGCGAACGGCATGCCTGCCGACCCACAGTGGTTGCCGCTGCTGATTGAACTGCTTCCGGGCCACGGCGTGGTCGATCTGGTGGCCGCATCAAACCCCACCTGGCTGCAGGTGCCCATGGTGTACCTTGGCCTGGGAAGCAGTCTGCGCTTCTGCACCGCCAAGGTCAGGCGCGGCTTCTTCAACGCGCTGAAGAAGGGTGGCGCACTCCACGGCATGGTTGCCCGCTACGACCTGGGACTGCCCGTTGGCCACCAGGCTCGGCCGCTTGACCGCCATGCAGGAGACGGCACCCCACCCCCACCTGCCCCCACGCAGGTCAGCGGCAACGTCACTGTGGTGATCGACAACGGCCTGGCACTGGCGCATGCCGACTTCTTGAGTGGCCCGCAGCACAAAACCCGTGTCGCAGCGTTCTGGCGGCAGGACGAAACCGTGGGGCCGCACGGCCGTGCCACCGCCACCCTGCATCCGGAACCGCTTGACCCGGCCCGCGCCGGCCCGGCGCCGGTGGACATGGGCTATGGTCATGAACTGATCCGCTCAGCCATCCAGGCCGCCATCCAATCGCATACGCAGGACGGGCGCGTCGATGAAGATGCGCTGTACAGCTACTGGCAGATGTGGGAGATCAACCACGCCGCCAACCACGGCACCCATGTCAGCAGCCTGGTGGCCGGACCGACCGTCTACACCCACACCATCGGCACAGAGGATAGCCCCCCGGACTGGCAGGACGCAGACGACGTCGCCTCGTGCAACACGCTGCTGGTGGCGCAGCTCGACTGGGCCAGTGTGGCCGACAGCTCCGGCGGCGCATTGACGGTCAGTGTGATGGACGCTCTGGCCTGGGCCCTGGCCCGCTGTGCACCTGATGCCTGCGTCACCATCAACCTGAGCTGGGGTGCGCTGGCGGGGCCGCACAACGGCAGCTCCATTTTGGAAGCGGGCATGGCTCAGCTTATTGCCGCCAGTGGCCTCCACTGTCGCCTGGTCATCCCGGCGGGCAATGCCTACCAGGCGCGCACCCATGCGAATGTCTTGCTCACCGGAAAAGACGCCGCCAAGTTGCACTGGCGTGTGCAACCTGACGACCACACCCAGAGCTTTCTGGAACTCTGGTTTGAAGATCACGAAGATGCCGAACGCACGCTCAGCCAGGTGCTGGTTGAGTTAACGCCACCTGGTACCACTACCCCCCTGCCCCCCATGCCCATCGGGCAATGCGGCGTCTGGCCGTCTGCCGCTTCTCCGCAGGCAGCCATCCTGTTTCCGGTGAAGAGTGCGCTCGGTCACCCCGGGAGTTGCGCCCTCATAGCGCTGGCACCGACGGCACGCTGGTTCAAAGACACGGTGCTCACGCGCGCCGGTGTCTGGCAAGTGCGCCTGATCAACAAGTCCCGCCGTGCTGTGGTCGTTGACGCCTACGTAGAGCGCGACGATGTGCCGCTCGGCGTAGCCAACACGGGCGCTCGCCAGTCCTGGCTGGAAGACCGGCACTACGACACCAGCGGTGGTCTGGGGGGCTTCATTGACCACCCGGACAACCCTTCGCTGGTACGACGCAGCGGCACCTTCAATGACATCGCCACCGGCGCAGGCACGGTATCGGTGGGCGGTGTGCGCTACTTTGCCAGCTCTCAGGACCCGATGGCCCTCTACAGTCCGCGCACACCCGACCCGGATGCCTCACGGCCTGAACGCAAGGGCGTACAAAAGGTACCTGATCGATTTGCCGTCAGTGATGACAGCGCCGGCCTCTGGGGCGTGCGCGCGGCGGGCACCCGTAGCGCGGCTCAGGTGCGACTGGTGGGCACCAGCATGGCCGCACCCCAGATCGCACGCGACTTTGTCAATCAGGGGTGCAAGAAGTGACGTGCTGCCGGCTCAGGGCCAGCCCGTTGCCGATTCAGCTTTTGGCAATTGACTGCAGCCCGTGCCCAGGAGGCACGGCGGCAAGCTCACCAGCGCGCAGGCAGGGTCTTGAGCAGCCAGATCCAGCGCTCGCGCACGGCTATGTAGCCGCCGGTTTCCAGGTCGCGCAGCAGGCGGCTCACCATTTCGCGGGAACACGCCAGGTGCTGTGCCATGGCCTGGTGGGTCAGCCGCTCGCGCAGCATGCGCTCGCCCTTCGCGTCGGGCTCCCTGGCCATCTGGTTGAGCAGCCGAACCAGCCGGCCATACACGTCAATGAGCGCCACGCTGCGGGCGCTCTCTGTGGCCAGACGCGCACGGCGGATGAGCCGGGCCATGAGTTCAAGGGCGAATTCCGGCTCTGATGCGATGTAGCTGAGCAACACGTCGCGCGAGACGACCGAGCAGGTGCAATTCTCAGACGCTTCCACATTGGCCGAGCGCGGGCCGCCGTCGAGCGACATTTCGCCTACGTACTCCATGGGTCCGTAGCTGCCCAGCGTAAGCTCCTTGCCATTGCCGTCGGCCAGGAACGCTCGCAAGCGGCCTTGCTGAACGATATAAAGCGTGTCGCCCGTTTCACCCTCTTGGATCAGCAAGGCGCCACGACGGTAGCGCCTCTGAACGCCCAGCCGGGCCAGGGCCTGAATATGGTGGGTGGATTGGGGGGCTTGAAAGGTGGGGAGCGCCGCGTTCATCCCTCCGATTATGGATGGACGAACTCCGTTGCGCCATGCGCCATGGGTGTGATGATGCGCAGGGCGGGCACCACCGGGGGCAGGCTGTTCACCCGCTGCATGAGCCGGCGGATGCTGGAGCAGCCGGTTTTCTCGCGCAGCGACTTCACCTGGCTGCGCACGGTGGACTCGGCCACGCCATGCTCACGGGCGATCTCGGGCACGCCCAGACCACGGCACAGACCGATCATGACCGACTCTTCACTGGGGCTCAGCCCCTTGGTGCGGGCAAACATGCGCACCGCCAGGTTGTCGCAGGTGCTTTGGCGCTGCAGCAGCACCAGCACGGTGGGCGATTCGGCCTCCAGCGGGTGGCTCAGGGGGATGAAGGCCAGCGACAGCTCAAGATCGTTGTGCTCCAGCAGGACGAGCTTGCGCTGGCCCTTGCAGGCGTGGTCCAGCCCTTGCTGGATCATGGCGCTGTGTTCGGTGGAGCTGCCGAACAGGGAGTTGCCACGCACCATCACCAGTCGAGAGCTGGCCAGTTCGTGACGGGCGAGGTGGTTGGCGTGCTGGATCTGTCCCTGCCCGTCGATCACCAGAACACCGTAGTCGATCTCGTCGAGCATGCGCAGCAGCATGGCTGCACCGGGGCCCTTGGGGGTGGGCGACTGGCGACCCGCCTGGGCCGCCGTACCGTAGTCCATTTCGTTGAGTTGCCACATGATCGGAACCTCCTGAAGTTGGCTTCAGTGTAAGAAGAAGGTCCGTCAAAAGCGCGTATCAAGGTACCCGTCAGTTTGTGCGGTATTACCACTCTGAATTCGGTACTCCCCCCTGGATTGGGTACTCCCCCCTGCGCCGCTGACGCGGCTTCCCCCCTCTCTTGCGCACCTTCGGTGCTTGGAGGGGGGACGGCACCCTTGGGCCGGCGGAGCCGGACCTTCGGTGCCCCTGGATTTGGCGCTACCTCGTGCGTTGTGGACTGGCTCTTTTGCTCAGGCCCCTTCGTCCAACGCCGATGGTCAGGCCTTCCCTATGGCGCTTAGCGTGGCGCGGGTGGTGATGACTTCGAGGTCCAGTACCACCTCGATGAGTGCACCACCCTCCCCCTGCAGCGCGCGCAGCAGGGCCGGCTCGAACTCGCTGGTGTGGGTGATGCGTTCGGCGCGGTAGCCGTACGCTGTGGCGAGTGCGCAGAAGTCGGGGTTGTGCAGGTCGGAGCCGCTGGTTCGGGCGGGGTACTCGCGCTCCTGGTGCATGCGGATGGTGCCAAAGCTGCTGTTGTTGAGCAGCAGCACGATGCTCTTGGCGCCGTGCATCACGGCGGTGGCCAGTTCCTGTCCGTTCATGAGGAAGTCGCCATCGCCCGCAATGGTGAAGGCTGAGCGCCCGGTGAGGATGCTTGCTGCCACACCAGCGGGCACGCCGTAGCCCATGGCGCCGTTGGTGGGCGCGAGCTGGGTCTTGTGGCCTTTGACCAGGCCGTGGTAGCGGTAGAACCGGTGCAGCCAGCTGGCGAAGTTGCCGGCGCCGTTGGTGAGCACCGCATCTGCCGGCAGGTGTTGCTGCAGGGTGTGAATGATGGCCGGCATGTCGATGGTGCCGGGCAGCGTGATGCCGCCGTTGGCGGGGTCGATATTGGCCAGGTAGTCGGCGTGGCAGGCGTTGGCCCATTCGGCCCAGGGCACCGAGGGCGGTGCCGACAGCACTTCGAGGCTGCGCGCGGCGGCGTTCATGGTGGCGCAGATGGCCAGGGTGGCCTGGTACACGCGGTTGAGTTCTTCGGCGCTGGAATGGATGTGCACCAGCTTCTGCCGGGCCACGGGCGCCTGGATGAGCGTGTAGCCCCCTGTGGTGGACTCGCCCAGCCGGGGCCCGAGCGCGATCAGCAAGTCGCTGTCGCGCACGCGGGCAGCCAGCGCGGGGTTGATGCCCAGGCCCACGTCGCCGGCGTAAAGCGGGTGGTGGTTGTCGAAGGTGTCCTGAAAGCGGAAGGCGTTGGCCACGGGGAGTTGCCAGTTCTCTGCAAAGCGCTGCAGGGCTGCGGCGGCCTGCGGAGTCCAGCCGCCACCGCCTGCAATCACCAGCGGGCGCTTCGCCTGCATCAGCAGCTCGCGCAACTCACGCAGCGAGCCCGGGTCGCTCCAGGCCTGCACCGGCTCCACGCGTGGCAAGGGTTCGGCATCGACAGTCTGCGTGAGCATGTCTTCCGGCAGTACCAGCACCACCGGTCCGGGCCGGCCGTTCATGGCGGTGGCAAAGGCGCGGGCCACGTATTCAGGGATGCGCCGGGCGTCGTCGATGCGCTCCACGCGCTTGGCCATGCCCTTGGTACCGGGGCCAAAGAAGGCGCTGTAGTCGACCTCCTGAAAAGCCTCGCGATCGCGCGCGTCGCTGGCCACGTCACCCACGAAAAGCACCATGGGCGTGGAGTCCTGAAACGCGGTGTGCACACCAATGGAGGCGTTGGTGGCGCCTGGCCCCCGGGTGACAAAACACACCCCGGGCCGCCCGGTGAGCTTGCCCTGGGCTTCGGCCATGAAGGCAGCGCCGCCCTCTTGCCGGTTGGTGATGAAGCGGATGCGGTCGGCACGCGCATGAAAGCCGTCCAGCACGGCAAGATAGCTTTCGCCCGGCACGCCGAATGCGTGGGTCACGCCCTGGGCGATGAGGCAATCAACGAGAAGGTGTCCAGCAAGTTGGTTCGTCATGCGGCAATTGTGCCCGCACACGCGCGACGATGGCTCAGCGGCTTTCGCCTGCTGGACCGCTGTTGTCTTCGTTGCCGGCAATGGCCTGAATGGCCATCTGCACCACCGCGTGCGTGTCCACCGGACGCAACCAGCGGCGGCGAATCAGCTTGATGCAACTGCGCCGGCTCATGGAATGCGCCCTCCCGCCGCTGCTGGTGAACATGAACAGGGTGCCGCGTGCGCTGGCCCAGATCATCTGGGCGCGCAGCCATTCGCCGTGCGAGGACAGGTCGATCCAGTCGCCGACGCGCAACTGGGACAGAACGGTTTCGGCGTCCTGATCCGACATGGGTGCGCCAATGGCGGGCGCTTCGTCGTCGCCGGCCTCATCGGCCGGAAAATCGGACAAGTCGCCAAAGTCGGTGGATGGTCCCTCTTCAAAGCCGGCCGCATGGAGCTCCCGCCGGTCCAGCCAAGGCTCTTCGGCGTCGCGCAAACGCAGTTGCTCCGAGGTGGCCGGCAGCGTTTCATCGAGGTCCATGGACATTGACGAGTTTTCCAGCGGCGTGGGGCCAGAGATCGTTCCGTCGTGCCTAACCCGGGCGCGGCGAGCCCCCAGCACGGGCTCGTGCAGGCGCATGAGCGCATCGAAAAAGGGCTTGGTTTCGTCCTTGCTCATGCCCAGCATGTCGAGCCCTTTGTGCAGGGTCTGGATCAGATCGGGCAAGATTTCAAAAAGCTGGACGGGGCGGCGCATGACCACCTCTTTGCGCCCGCACCAGAGCAGCGGCTCCACGGCGGCGCGGTAGCCACCTGGATCATCGCCACCATGGGGGTGGGTCAGGCGTGCCGAGGCGATCACGAGCGACCAGATACGGCTCAGGAAGTCCACGATGAAGCCGGGCACACCCTCCAGATCGGCCTGCTGGCCCAGTTCGCGGGTGAAGTGGTCGGCCAGTGCCTGGCGCTCGTCGGCAAAGCGCATGGCGCGCAGGCGCTGGTCCTTGAGCACCTTTTCGCGTTGGTCCTGGTTGTCCCAGAGTTCACGCATGGCGGTCAGCACGTCCGCAAAAACCTTGGGGTCTTCGGTGGCGGAATCGTTGAGCAGGTTGAACGCGAGGCGCACCGGCTGCATGAAATCGTTGAAGTCCGCAGAGAACTCGTCGTTGTACTTGAAGGAACGCTGGGCCACGCTTTCCACCAGCCGGCGCGCCGGGTGATCGGCTTCGCTAAAAAAACGCGGGTGAACCAGTGCCAGCCTGAGCAAAGCGGGTTCAACGGCCACTATGCCTTCGCGTACGGGTGCCAGCAGCAACGGGTCGCGCGCCACCTGGTTCACCAGACGCCGAACCACGTCAATGCCCATGGCCTGCGCCACATGCTCGGCCTTCAGCTTGAGCATCAGCACCACGCGAGCGCGCTCGCGTGGATCGGCGAAGGCGCCCCAGTCGGTGGCGTTGAGGCGGGAATCGATGTCGACCTCCCGCGCCGAACGGTCGACCGCTGGCAGGGCCTGGTCAAGATGCGAATGGTCCACCACCTCACTGAGCACCGGCAGGGCTGCGTGTTCGTCAAGCTGCGCCAGTTCCTGCTTGACCTTCTCAAAATAATCGTCTGTCAGCGCCCGCGCAAAGGGCACGCCACCGTGATGCAGAAACGCCAGCAAGATCGCCTGGCTCACTTCCGACTTGGCGCGGGCCAGTGCAGGCATGGTGGGCAGCACCAGCCGCGCCGGTTTCGCCGCAATGGAGAAAGCACCGCCCCGGCCTTCCAGGCCAGATTCGTCGCCGAGCAGGTCCCGGCGCGGTGGCGGTGCGGGCTGGGGGGCTTCGACCAGCCGCACCCGGTAGCTCACCTGGTCCTGGGTGGCACGCTGGAGCATGAGCGCCAGGTGCTGGTAAAGGCGACGCAACTCAAGACCCAGCGTGGGCGAGAGGTGACGAAGCCAGATCGAGCGGGTTCCAGGACTGGGTTCGACAGATGCCATCAGGTCGCGCAACACGCCCACGAAGACCGAGGGTCGCAACGGGGTGTTTTCGACATGCACCGCACTCTGCCCGCTGAGCGAGCTCAAGCGGGCATCCAGCGCCGCCAGGTCCTGTTCAACCAGCGTCTGCAGTTCTTGAAGCAGACGGGCTGCATCAAGCCATTCGTTCACCGCCTGTTCGTCTTCCAGGGCCAGTTCGTGCCTGGAGGCGTGCAGGTGCAGCGCCTTGTCGGGCCCTTGGTTGCCGTGCTGGCCAGCGGTGAAGGCCTCACGCAGCAAGTGGGCGTAGGCATGGCACCAGTCGGCCTTGTTCTGAAGCAGGTCCCACCAGACCTTGGACGCTGCGTCATGAACCACCACCTCGCGCCCCTGCCCAGCCAGCGCCTTGAGAGAGGTCACGGCGTCGTCGAGGCACCTCCCGATCAGATCAGGAGACCGCCGCAGCGCTTCCTTCAGGCACTGTGACAACAAGGGGGAGGTGACCAACATGGCAGAAAACTGACTCGATGCGGATGTAGTGGGTGCGAATTTATACCCGGGAACCGGGTGCCTTCATGAGGGTTGTCGGTCATGCAGGCGATGCCTGAGCACCCGAGGTTCCAGACGGCGCCTACTGAGCTACCGGCGGTCAATTCTGGGATCACCGACCCGTCGATACCCTGGCGGCTGGTCGGACCACCCCCGATGCGGCGCACTTGGCCCGCAGTCGATGGGTCCGGAAATCAGGCCGGCTCTGGTGCCGAGGGCTGGGCCACATCGCGGGCCATGGCCGTGATGGCCTTCTGCACCACGCCGCGCGATTCGATCGGACGCAGCAGGCGGTTGGCGATCAGCCGCTCGCAGCTGCGTTTTGTCATGGAGTGCGGCCGACCCCCACGGCTGACGAACATGAACAGCGTGCCTTTGCTGCTGGCCCAGATGAGTTGAGCCCGCAACCACTCACGGCGCGAGTTCAGATCGACCCAGTCGCCCTCGCGCAGCCCCGCCAGCACGGTCGCCGGGTCGATCGACTCCAGGCTGTCGCCCGCGACCGCCTGCACCATGGCTTGCTCGTCTGCCTCGTGGGCCTGCGCGGCCACCTGGCTTTCAATGAGGTCGGCGTAGTCGGTGGGCAAGGTGTCTTCGAACCCGGCAGCGTCGAGTTCACGCCGGCCCAGCCACGGCTGGCCAGACTGACGGGGTTTGCGCTGCTCGGGCGTCGCGGGCAGGGTTTCGTCCAGATCCATCGACATGGACGAACTCTCCAGCGGCACCGGACCAGACGCGCTGGCGTCGTTGCGGGTGCGGGCGCGGCGCAGGCCCAGCACCGGCTCGTGCAGTCGCATCAGGGCGTCGAAGAAGGGTTTGGTTTCTTCGCGGGTCTGGCCCAGCATGTCCAGCCCAGAATGCAGGGTGCTCAGCATCTGGGGAATGATCTCGAAGAGCTGGGCAGGCCGTTTGAGCGTGACTTCTTTCTTGACGCTCCAGAGCAGGTGAGACACCGTCTTCTTGTATCCACCCGGATCATGGTGCTGCGTCTGGTCGTTGAGCTTGGCCGACGCGATCACCAGCGACCAGGGGCCGTACAGGAAGTCGAGAATCACACCCGGTGCATGATCAATGTCGGCACGCTGGCTCAGATCCCATGCGATCTGGTCGGCCAGTGACTGGCGCTCCTCGGCATAGCGAACCGACTGCAATCCCTGGTCCTGCTGCTGCAGGTCGGCTTCGTCTTGCGACCGCCAGCGCTCTTCCAGGTTCTCAAGGACATCGGCAAAGGCGGTGGAGTCGGCATGCTTAGAGGCGTTGAGCTCCCGGAAGGCCTGCTGCACCGGCTGGAAGAACTGGTCGAACTCGCTTGCGAATTCATCGTTGTATTTGAAGCTGCGCTGGGCGACGCTCTCGATCAACCGCCGCGCAGGGTGCTCGTCCTCGCTGAAGAAGCGGGGATTGGCCATGGCCTGGCGCAGCAGCGCAGGTTCCAGCGCCACCACCGCTTCACGCACGGGGGCCAGCAGCAGCGGGTCGCTGGCCACCTGGTTGACGAGTGTGCGCACCACATCGAGGCCAACCGCCTGGCTGACCTTCTGGGCCTTTTGCTTGAGCTGCAACAACAGCCGCGAGCGTTCGTGAGCGGCGGCGAAATCACCCCATGCGTCAGCGCTGAGCTCACTGCCAATTCCCACCTCACGGGCGGGCCGGTCCACCGCCGTGACGTCGCGGTATTGCATGCGTTGCTGCTGAAGCAACCGCTCGTCAACCGGCGCGGCGGGCGCCATGCGCTCCACTTCCTGCAGCTCGCGCTCAACCTGCTGGTAGTACCCGCCTTCCAGAGGGCGCTCGTAGCGGCTGTGATCGTGTTCCAGAAAGTCATGGAACACGCGGTGCTGCACGTCAGACTGCAACCGCCCCAGGTGCGACATGGGCGGCAGGTCGTGGCCGGGATAATCCAGCGGCGCACCACCGGAATGGCGCCCGTTCGCACCGCCCTGCTCGCTCAGTTGGCCCCACTGCGACCCTTCTGTTCCACCCGCAGCACGCGGACCCTGTCCGTCTGGCGCCAGCCGCACGCGGTAGCCCGCCTCCCTCACGTTGGCCTGCTGCAGCAGCAAAGCCAGCTTTTCGTAAATCTTCTTGAGTTCTCGCCCCAGCGGATGTCCCATGTGGCGCAGCCAGAGACCCCTGATTTCGGAGTCGGGCTCGTCGCTCGACATCAGGTCGCGCAACACCCGCACAAACACAGAAGGGCGCAAGGGGTTCAGTTCGGCGCGAACGGTGCCCTCACCAATGACCGAACTCATCAGCGCATCCAGAACCGCCAGTTCCTGTTCAAGCGCAGGCTGGATGCTCTGCAGCAGGCGCGCAGACTCCAACGATTCATTCACTGCCTCTTCGTCCACCAGCGACAGCATGACCGACTCCGACAGCGTAGCCGGTCGGGAAAACTGGGTATCGCTTGTCACGCCGTCGAAGGCTTCGCGCAATCGCTGCGGGTAGGCTTGCGACCATTGGGCCTTGTGCTGGAGCAGGAGCCACCAGCCCCGGGCCACGCGATCCCGCATGGCCGTGTCAGATCCCTGGTTTTCGGCGGTCTGCAATTCGGCAATGGCGGTCTCCATGCAGCGGCTCAGCATTCCAGGCGCTTCGATGAGCACTTGCTGAAAACACTTTTGGAGCAATCGGGGGGGCGCCGTCATTGTCGGTCTGCGGGTATCTGCCAGGCGATCAGGAAGTGGACAAGCCGCAGTTATACCTTCTCGAACGATGGGCAGCCGCACCAGAGGAAAAATTTCAGCGGCAGCGCAAAGGACTGCGACGTAAATTCAATCGAAAGACCTCAGCGCGGCGGTTGTGCCGCTGGTTTGTTTCCTGATCAAGCCACGGCAAGCGCGGTGCGCCTGACACGACGCACGTTGAATGCACTCACGATGAGCACGCCCTGTACCAGCGCCAGCCCGAGCAGCACACCCTGGAAAAGGCCCCTGTCCATCATCAGGCCGAAGATCAGAGGCGCGATCGCCTGTCCGATGTCCAGGCCAGAGTAAACCACCCCATAAACACGACCCGTGGCGTTCTCGGGTGTGGACTTCTTGACCAGCAGGTCACGGGAAGGCCCGGCAATACCGGCCGCAAAGCCCATGGCTCCGAACAGCACAGGCACCGCCATCGCCGCCAGATTGCCAAACGCGAGCAGCAAGGCAATGCTGGCAGCGATGCCAAAGCCCACGCCCACCACCCGCTCGCACCGAGCGGGGTCGGAAGCCAGGAATCCGCCCAGCACCATGCCCCCGGCCGCGCTGAGCATGTAGGTGGTCAGGCAGACCGCCACCAGGGCCAGTGGCACGTCGTGCAACTGTCGCGCGGCCTCCGGGGCGAACGCCTGCACCACACTGAGCGCCATGGCGAAGAGAAAAAAGAAGGCAAAACACATCCATACCGCCGGGATGCGCAGAAATGCCAGCGAACTCTCGGCAGCGGATGGACCAGTCGCACTGCGGTCGGGCTGCGGAGCGGCGGGCAGGTTCAAGCGTTCACGGTGAAACCACAGCACCGCCAGCACGACCAGAACCAGCACGCCGGCGCTTATCAGCGCCGCGCGCCAGGAATACGCCAGGGCGATGGGCACCAGCATGGCCGGCGCCAGCGCCCAGCCCAGGTTGCCGGTGATGCCATGCACGCTGTAGGCATGCCCCAGGCGCAGGGCGCTGACCTTGCGATTGAGCAAGGTGTAGTCCACCGGATGAAACACCCCGTTGCCCACACCGGCCACCACGGCAAAGGCCGCCAGCATGCCGTAGCTGGTGCTTGCGGCAAAGCCGAAGGCGGCCACCCCAAGGAGAGAAAGACCCGCAAACAGAACCGGGCGCGGCCCGAGGCGATCGACGACAAAGCCAGACGCGGTCTGCACAGCACAGGAAGTGACGAAAAAGACCGTCATCAAAAAACCCAGCTCCGCGTAACTGGCATCGAACGCGTCTTTCAGCCAGGGGAACAGCGGCGCCAGCAACAGCTGGCTGAAGTGGCTGATCATGTGCGCGAGCCCCACCAGCCCGATCAGGCTGGCGTCCTGCCGCAGCGGGACTTGGCCCATGGGAGGCAGGGCGTGAGAGGTGCTTGATGAAGACATGACGAGATCGTAGACTCGACCAGAATCGCCGAATCACGACGATACGTCATGTTTCGTCGATTTGAAGCCAAACTGTGTTCGCCTGCGCATGCCCTCACCTCGACCAAAGCCTCCTCTGCACCGCCCCCCACCAACACCGATCGGCGACACCGATCCCTTCACACCCGATGAAGTCCGGCCGGTGCGGGTGCGCGCACGCGCACTCAGCGCCGACACCCACTTCGAACCCCATTGCCACCCATGGGGCCAGTTGGCGTACTGCGCCACAGGTATCGTGCAAGTCATGGTGGAGCCAGAAAACGTGGGGCTTCAGGCTGTGACCTTCATCGTTCCGCCCTCCCGTGCGGTATGGATTCCGGCCAATACGCGGCACGCGGTCTCGGTGCGCGAAGCGGCTGAACTTCGCACGCTGTACATCCACGCAAATGCCCAGTCTTGTGTGGGGTTGTCCTGCCGCATGATTCGCGTCTCACCACTGCTGCGCGAGCTGGTACAGGCCATGGACGCAGACTCTCGCCGCGCCGCCGAGCCTGTTCGCGATCGTCTGCTGACCGGTCTGGTGCTGGACGAACTGGCCCATGCCGACACCCAACCGCTTGGCGTACCGCTGCCTCATGACAAGCGTCTGAAGGCGCTGTGCGAAGCCGTGTTGCGCGCGCCCGGCGAACGCGCCACCCTGGCGCAATGGGCTGCGAATGCGGGCGCCAGCGAGCGCACCATGGCCCGGCTGTTTCGCGAAGAGCTGGGCACCACGTACCAGGAGTGGCGGCGGCAGGCGATGCTCGCGCACGCCCTGCCTTTGCTGGCGCGCGGGGCGTCTGTGGGTCTGGTGGCGGCTGCCACTGGCTACAGCAGCGACAGCGCCTTCAGCGCCATGTTCAAGGCGGCAGTGGGACACCCGCCCACGCGCTGGAGCCAGCAGGCGGATTTTTAGGCCGTGCTGCACGCCTCCCGAGCGCTGGCGCGGCAAACGGTCAAGGCACTGTCATATCTGACAGGTAACCTGTTAGAGGGGTAGCGTCACCTCTGTCAAAGTGACGTCGTGTCCCACTGACGCAGGGAGAAAACACATGCCCACCATCCGACGATTCATGAAGACACCTCGCGCATGGGAAGCGCTGGCACGACCCGACCTGATGGGTCGGGAAGCGCACACCCTGCTGCTGATGGCCAACGGCAGGCGCAGCAGGCTTGAACTCTCGACCCTGCTGGGTCAAGACATCGACGAGCTGGCGAACAGGTTGCAGGCGAGGGGTTACCTCAAGGAAACGGAACTGAGACTGCCCGGCGATGTCGACGAGGAAAGCTCAGCCAGCGCCTGAACTGGAATTGCCAGAATCAAGCGAGCGGGTCATCAAGCCAACGTAGCCTGCGAATCGACCTCTTGAAGAACACGGGTGCCGGTGCCGCGAAGTGCGGGGGGCAGCCTCCATTTGCGTCAGAGCCAGCGTTTCAACAGGCCAATGACCTGAGCAAACCGCTTACCGTAAGGGGGGTAGAACAGGTGGCCCATGGCGAACCTGGACTGCACCAGCACCGGCTTCTCCTGGGTGAAGCGCAGGAAACCCACCTTGCCGTGGTAGGCACCCCAACCGCTTTCACCCACACCGCCGAATGGCAGGTGTTCGTGCGCCACGTGCATCAGGGTGTCGTTCACACTGACACCTCCGCTCACAGTGCGCATGAGAACCTTGTCGCGGTTGGCATCGTCACGGCCAAACCAGTACAGCGCCAGGGGGCGGGGGCGGGCGTTGATGGTGGCAATCGCCTCGTCCAGACTGCCATACGAGAAAACCGGCAAGACGGGACCAAAAATCTCCTCTGTCATCAATCGCGCATCGGGCCGCACATCAAACACCAACGCTGGCGCCAGCTGGCGCCGGGCCGAGTCTGCCGAAGGGGTCACATCCCACCCCGACACACGCGCACCCTGCTTTCGCGCTTCATCGACCAGCGCCAGCAGCCGGACACGGTGACGTTCGCTGACGATGGATGCGTAGTCGGGATTGCCTTCGAAGGAGGGGAACAGTTTGCTTGCGGCAGCCCAGTAGGCGCTCTCGAAGGCGGCCTCCGTACCCCTGGGCAACATCACGTAGTCCGGAGCGATGCAGGTCTGGCCGGCGTTGAGCAGCTTGCCATGGGCAATCTTGATGGCCGCATCTTGCAGGTCACAGGACGCGTCAATGATGCAGGGCGACTTGCCGCCCAGTTCCAGGGTGGTGGGCGTCAGGTTGGCGGCTGCAGCCGCGGCCACCTGCCGGCCCACCTGCGTCGAGCCAGTGAAGAAGAGGTGATCGAACGGCAGCCGGGAAAACGCCTGCGCGACATCGCTGCCGCCCTGAACCACACAGAACTCGTCAGCCGCGAAAGTCTGGTGCACCAGTGAAGCCATCAGCGCAGAGCTCTGGGGTGTGAGTTCGCTGGGCTTGAGCATCACGCGGTTGCCTGCGGCCAGCGCCGTGGCGGCAGGACCCAGCGTGAGCTGCAGTGGGTAATTCCAGGGACCAATCACTCCAACCACGCCCAGTGGCTGAGGCTGGATGTAACCCCGGGCTGGCAGCAGGTAGAAGGGCGTGCGCACCCGGTGGCGCTTCATCCATCGCGGCAATTCCTTGTGCAGCTGGGCCATGCCGGCGCGCAGGACGAAGAGATCGGCGGCTTCGGTCAACGACCTGGAGCGCACGCCGAAGTCCGCCTCTACAGCATCGGAAAGGGCCGCCGCATGGGTTTCGATCAGGTCACGCAGCCGGCCAAGCCGGTCACGACGCAAGCTCAAGGGCACGTCCACTTGCGCCCGGCTTGCGGCGTGCTGCGCCTCGAACAAGGCATGCAGCGGAAAATCTGGCGGGTTCTGGGTCATGAGAGGCATGATAGGCCGCGAAGCCTGTCTCGGGTAGGGCCTGGGCTCCAAACGGTCTGGAGCCCAGGCCTTTGCCGTCCGGTGACGCTCAGGCAGCGCTCAAGGCCTCGCCGAACTCGAACACACCGGGGTTGCGCACCGGATCCACCCCTACCGGAATCACCGACTTGGGTGGATACCGCCCTTCCAGCAGCAACTTGGAAAGCGGGTTCTCGATGCGCTGCTGGATGGCGCGCTTCAAAGGCCTGGCACCAAACACGGGATCGAAGCCCACCTTGGCCAGTTCGGCCAGGGCGGCGGGTGCCACCTCCAGCCGCAGGTCCATCTTCTGCAGGCGCGCTTGCAGCGCCTTGAGCTGGATACCCGCGATGGACTCGATGTGCTGAGCGTCCAGCGCGTGGAACACCACCGTCTCGTCAATGCGGTTCAGGAATTCGGGCCGGAAGTGGTTCTTCAGCTCGCCCCAGACCGCGTCCTTCACGTCCTCGTAGGGATCGCCCACCATGGCCTGGATGAGGTGCGAGCCGATGTTGCTGGTCATCACGATCACGGTGTTCTTGAAGTCCACGGTGCGGCCCTGGCCGTCGGTCAGACGACCGTCGTCCAGCACCTGCAGCAACACGTTGAACACGTCGGGGTGGGCCTTCTCCACCTCGTCGAGCAGCAACACGCTGTAAGGCTTGCGGCGCACCGCTTCGGTGAGGTAGCCGCCCTCCTCGTAGCCCACGTAGCCCGGTGGCGCGCCGATCAGGCGGGCCACGGAATGCTTCTCCATGAACTCGCTCATGTCCACACGGATGAGATGCTCTTCCGTGTCAAACAGGAAACCCGCGAGCGCCTTGCAGAGCTCTGTCTTGCCCACGCCGGTCGGGCCCAGGAACAGGAACGAACCGGTGGGCCGGTTCGGGTCAGACAGCCCCGAGCGCGAGCGGCGAATGGCGTTGGCCACGGCGGCAATCGCCTCGTCCTGCCCCACCACGCGGTCGTGCAGCTTGACCTCCATCTGCAACAGCTTGTCCCGTTCGCCCTGCATCATTTTGGACACGGGGATACCGGTGGCACGGCTCACCACCTCAGCAATCTCTTCGGCCCCCACCTGGGTGCGCAACAGCTTGGGTGCAGACCCTTCGGTGCCTTTGGCGGTTTCCTTGTCCTGTGCTTCCTTCAACCGCTTTTCCAGTTCTGGCAGGCGGCCGTACTGCAGTTCGGCGACCTTGTTGAAGTCACCCTTGCGGGTCTGTTCCTCGATCTGCAGCTTGAGCTTCTCGATTTCTTCGCGCACGTGCTGGCTGCCCTGGGCCTGGGCCTTTTCGCTCTTCCAGATTTCATCCAGGTCGGCAATCTCTTTTTGCAACCGGTGGATCTCTTCCTCGATCAGCGCGAACCGCTTTTGCGAAGCTTCGTCCTGCTCCTTGCGCACGGCTTCGCGCTCGATCTGCAGCTGGATCAGGCGGCGATCGAGCTTGTCCATGACTTCCGGCTTGGAGTCGATCTCGATCTTGATCTTGGCGGCGGCCTCGTCGATCAGGTCGATGGCCTTGTCGGGCAGGAAGCGGTCGGTGATGTAGCGGTGCGAAAGCTCGGCCGCAGCGACGATGGCCGGATCCGTGATCTCCACGCCGTGGTGCACTTCGTACTTCTCCTGCAGGCCACGCAGGATGGCGATGGTCTGCTCCACCGTGGGCTCGTCGACCAGCACCTTCTGGAAACGGCGCTCCAGCGCAGCGTCTTTCTCAATGTATTTGCGGTACTCGTCCAGCGTGGTCGCGCCAATGCAATGCAGTTCGCCCCGTGCCAGCGCAGGCTTGAGCATGTTGCCGGCATCCATCGCCCCCTCGGCCTTGCCGGCCCCCACCATGGTGTGGAGTTCGTCAATGAACAGGATGATTCGGCCCTCGTCCTGCGAAACTTCCTTGAGCACCGACTTGAGGCGTTCCTCGAATTCGCCGCGGAATTTGGCGCCCGCCAGCAAGCCCGCCATGTCGAGCACCAGCACGCGCTTGTCGCGCAGGCTCTCGGGCACTTCGCCATTGACGATGCGCTGCGCAAGGCCTTCCACGATGGCGGTCTTGCCCACACCAGGCTCACCGATCAGCACCGGGTTGTTCTTGCTGCGGCGCTGCAGCACCTGGATCGCCCGACGGATCTCGTCGTCACGACCGATCACCGGGTCCAGCTTGCCGGAGCGGGCGCGCTCGGTGAGGTCCAGGGTGTATTTCTTCAGCGCTTCGCGCTGGCCTTCGGCCTCGGGGCTGTCCATCTTCTGACCACCGCGCACGGCTTCAATGGCGCTTTCCAGGCTCTTCCTCGAAAGCCCGTTCTCGTTTGCCAGTCGGCCGATTTCGCCTTTGGCATCGGCAATGGCCAGCAGGAACAGCTCGGAGGCCACGAACTGGTCTCCCCGCTTGATGGCCTCCTTTTCGGTGGCCTGCAGCAGCTTGGCCAGCTCCTGCCCGACCTGCACTTGGTCCTGGCCCTGCACTTCTGGCAGGCGCTTCACGGCGGCTTCGGCTGCCTTGCTCAGGCTGGCCACGTTCACGCCGGCGCGTTGCAGCAGCGACTGCGGGCCGTCGGGCTGGCGCAGCATCGCCAGCAGCAGATGGGCCGGTTCGATGTAGGCGTTGTCATTGCCCAGCGCCAGCGTCTGGGCTTCGCTCAGGGCTTCCTGGAACTTGGTGGTGAGTTTGTCGAGTCGCATGCGGAGGCACTCCGGAAAAATGAATTACAGGCCATCTGGCGCTTTTTCTTTCATTTTCAAGCGGGGTTTGCATTCGCACCCGTCAAGCGCACACAAGGTTGACGCAAGTCAATCGGACCCGAGAGAGTCAGTCGATCGCGCGCCAGTAGCTGTAGGGCCATGCCGTGACCATGCCGGCCCGCCGGTAAAGAACCAGCGCGGCGGTGTTGCCCGCATCGACCTGCAGAAACACCTTTGACAAACCGCGCCTTTGGGCCTCCTGCGCCATCGTGACCAACACGCGGCGCGCAAGCCCTCGACCTCGATGCGCCGCATGGGTGCGCATGCCATGCACGCTGAGCCAGCCCTGGCCGAAGGCCGCCGCACCCGAGGCGACCGTGCACCCCGCCTCCTGCACGCTGGCGAACAGCGTGTTTTCAGCCCGGCTCAACGCACGCGCCCTGCTCGCGCCATCCACCGGGTCGAGGCCGGGCCCCAGAAACATGGCCATCCACTGTGCATCGGCCTGGGCGTGCAGTTCACCTGCCGGACCGGGATGCAGGCTCAAGAGGTTCTCGACGTTACCGACCATTGTGAGCGAAGGCTGCTCGCGCACAAATCCCAGGCTCTGCAGCTGTGCATGGAAGTCGCTGAAAGCAGGCAGGTCCGGCAGGCGAAAAGCGGGGGCAAACCCCAGCGCCAGGTAGCGCTCGGCAATGGGCCCGATCTGGGTGGTGTCGGGCTGGCCATGCTGCAGGGGCACGGCCGATCGGGCCCTTCCCACGGTCCCGTCAAAAATGGGCAGCAACCAACCTTGCATCTGCTCCATGCGATCGGGCACCACCGCCTCCAGCGTGGCGCGTTCAATGGAAGCCACTTCTGCGTCCGCGAGCGGCAATGTCATGGGCGGCCCGGTGTTCAAAGGAGCCGCCCCGGGCTGACGTTCAGGCATTCTGGCCTGCGATGCCCCAGCGCTCCAGGGCCGCATCGTCGCTCACACGCGCATCCACCCAACGCGCACCGGTCGGCGTTTGCTCCTTCTTCCAGAAGGGCGCCTGGGTCTTGAGGTAGTCCATGAGAAATTCGCAAGCCTGGAAGCTTTGTCCACGGTGGGCCGATGTCACGACCACAAGAACGATCTGGTCCATGGGCTGCAAGACGCCCACGCGGTGAATCACCCGTGCGCCGAAAATGTCAAAACGCTGTTGCGCCTCGTCGATCATGGCCTCGATGGCCTTTTCGGTCATACCAGGGTAGTGCTCAAGCTCCATCGAATGAACACCCTGGCCTTCGTTGCGGTCCCTGACAGTGCCAACGAATGCGCAGACGGCACCCACGCCCGGATTGGTCTCGCGGAGCCGGACCACCTCCATGGACAGATCAAAGTCTTCGGCCTGGATACTCACACGTGCCGTCATAAGCTTCACCTGGTGGTTGAGTGCGATCGCAGCGCCAACGTCAGCCGCCGGTGACCGGCGGGAAAAACCCCACCTCGGCACCGTCTGAGAGCGCCGCAGCCTCTTCGCTCATGGTCTGATTCAACGCGACTCGCACCGCCTTTCCACGAGCGAGTGCCTCGGCATAGGCGCCTCCGCGCGCAATCAGTTCATCGCGCAGTGCGCCCAGCGTCGGGGAACTTGTGACAATCGCTTCACTGCTGGTCGAGAGATCCTCGCGGATGGACGCGAAATAACGAATGTTGACGTTCATGCAAGCCACTCGGCAAACGATACAAAAGGAACCAGGTCGCCATGGGCAATGGTGCGACCTGCGGTGTTGTCCACCAGGCCATCGGCCCACGCAACCGATGTGAGCACGCCTGAACTCTGGTTGGGAAACAGGTCCAGACCACCCGCGTCGTTGCGCCGCACACGGATGAACTCACGGCGCTTGTCGGCGCGGGTCACGTCAAAGTGGGCCGGCAGCATCACGGGAACGAGGGTGGCGCGTGCAGCTGAATCTCTCACGCCCTGCAATGCCAGCAAGAACGGACGCACCAGCAGCACAAAAGTGACGAAACTGGACACCGGATTGCCAGGCAATCCGATGAAGTGGCACGGCTGATCATCCGCACCTGGAGCAGCGTGGCGCCTCACCGTGCCGTAAGCGAACGGCTTGCCAGGCTTCATGGCGATCTGCCAGAGATCCAGCGTACCCAGCTGCTGGACAGACGGCTTGATGTGGTCTTCTTCACCGACCGACACGCCGCCGCTGGTGAGAATCAGATCGTGGTGGTCGGCCGCCGACTGCAGTGCTGCAAGCGTCGCATCGCGCCGATCGGGCACGATGCCCAGATCGCTCACCTCGCAGCCCATGCGCTGCAGCAGAGCCCGGAGGAAAAAGCGGTTCGAGTTGTAGATGGCCCCCGGCGGCATTGCTTCGGGCGGTACGTCTCCCGGCATGACCAGTTCGTCACCTGTGGAAAACAATGCCACGCGCGGCCGTACCACCACCGACAACCTGGCCCGACCCAGACTGGCTGCCAGGCCAAGACCGGCTGGCGAGAGCCGCTCACCCCGAGCCAGAACCACCGACCCCAGAGCCACATCTTCACCAGCCCGCCTCACCCACTGACCGGATTGCGGCAGTGCATGAATGTGCACACCGTGGATGTCACCGCCCACTTCCTGTGTGTCTTCCTGCATGACCACGGCATCAGCGCCCGCAGGCATGGGGGCGCCGGTGAAAATGCGGGCACAGGTGCCTTCGCGCAAGGGATTGGCCGGATGGCCGGCGGCGATGCGCTGGGACACCGGCAAGACCACACCAGGTGCGCTCACATCCGCACACCGCACCGCATAGCCATCCATGGACGAGTTGTCGTTGGGCGGTACCTGGAGCGACGAAACCAGGTCTTCGGCCAGCACGCGACGGTCGGCATCGAAAGTGGCAACCGACTCGACGTCTGACAAAGGACGGACGCGCTGCAGCAACTGCGCCAGAGCAAGGTCCAGTTCCATCAATGGGGTACGCGCGTGAACGGGAGCGGTCATGAGAGAAGGGTGTTTGACTTCAGCAAGGAGCGAATTTCAGGCTCGGTCGCCATATCTCGCCTGTCAGCCGTGTGCTTCCGGGTTGTAGACGAAACGTTCACCATTTTCAATCAGCCAAGCCGCCACGTCATCCGGGAGGTTCAAATCCATCACGGGGCGCTGGGTGGGCTCGGGAAGTTGGTTCGGGCTGTTGGTGGCAATGGCCGCAACAAAAGGGTCGTGGGGGTAAAGCGCCGCCTTGCCATTCTCTGCCCGCCAGACCTCGATCTTGAGCAGATCGCAATCCTTGAAGCCTTCGACGAACACCCAGTCGATGCCATCGTACAGCTCAGCAAGCAAATGGTGCACGCCCAGATCGACAGGCCGCTCGAATTCGCGCATCAGCACCATGCGGTGCCTCGATGCCGCCACGACCTCGAATGCGCCCGCTTCTCGGTGACGCCAGGTGTCCTTGCCAGGATGGTCAATGTCGAATTTGTGGTGGGCGTGCTTCACCACCGACACCCTCGCCCCGCGCAACCTCATCGCGGGAATGAGCTGTTCGACCAGGGTGGTCTTGCCGGAACCCGAGTAGCCGGCGAAGGCAACAACTTTCATGCGTCGCTGCAGTGCTGAACGATGTAGCGCTTCACAGCCTCCACGTCTGCCGGCATGCGATGGACCCGTTTGGGCAAGGCCTCGATTCCTTGAAACTGAGGGGGACGATCAGGTTGACGCCCCAGCGCCTCAACAATGGTTTCCGAAAACTTGATGGGCAATGCGGTTTCCAGCACGATCATTGGCACCGACTTGTCCAGATGTTCGCGCGCCACCTTCACGCCATCGGCGGTGTGGGTGTCGATCACCAAACCAAATCGTTCGAACGTGTCCTTGATTGTGGCCAGGCGATCTGCGTGGGTGCTCTTTCCGCTGACAAAACCATAGTGGCTCGCAGCTTCGGCAAACACCGGGTCCGCGCCCAGTTCAAAACGGCCCTCCCGGCTGAGCGCGACGCCGAACAAAGCCTTCACCCGCGCGCTGTCGCGGCCCAGCAGATCGAACACGAAACGCTCGAAATTGCTGGCCTTGGAGATGTCCATCGACGGGCTGGATGTCTCGTAAGTATCGGTGCTGGCTCGCACCCGGTACACCCCGGTGCGGAAAAACTCGTCCAGCACATCGTTTTCGTTGGTCGCCACGACCAGGGTCTGGATGGGCAGCCCCATCTGGCGCGCCACATGGCCCGCGCAGACATTGCCGAAGTTGCCGCTGGGCACGGTGAAACTGACCTTCTGCGAATCACTCGAGGTCGCCTGGAAGTAACCAGCGAAGTAATACACCACTTGCGCCAGCAATCTGGCCCAGTTGATCGAATTGACGGTGCCGATCTTGTACTGGCGCTTGAAGGTGAGCTCGTTTGAGACGGCCTTCACGATATCCTGGCAATCATCGAACACACCATCGATGGCGATGTTGTGGATGTTCTCGTCCATCAGACTGAACATCTGCGCCTGCTGGAAGGGGCTCATTCGGCCGTGCGGGCTGAGCATGAACACCCGAACGCCTTGCTTGCCCCGCATCGCGTACTCGGCCGCGCTGCCGGTGTCGCCACTGGTGGCACCCAGGATGTTGAGTTCTTCACCACGGCGCGCCAGTTCGTACTCGAACAGGTTGCCCAGCAACTGCATGGCCATGTCCTTGAACGCCAGCGTCGGCCCGTTGGAGAGTGCTTCAAGATAGAAGCCGTCTTCCAGTTTCTTCAGCGGCACGATGGCCGCCGTGCCGTACACCGCCTCTGTGTAGGTCTTGTCACACAGGGCTGTCAGGTCGCTGGCCGGAATGTCGTCGATGTAGAGCGACAGCACCTCAAAGGCCAGTGCGGCGTACCCACCGGAGGCACCACCATTGAATACAGCGCGCAAGCGACCCAGCATGGCGGCGTCCACCTGCGGATAGCGCTCGGGCAGGTACAAACCTCCATCGGGCGCCAAGCCTTCGAGCAGGATTTCGCAGAAGCGTTTGCGGTCAGGGTGGCCGCGGGTGGATAGGTACAGCATGTCAGTGATCCAGATACATCAAGCGAAACGCAGCGCGAGTGAGGAACTATCGAACAAGCCACAGAAGCGGCTTCGCCGGACCGCAGGCATTGCCCCCTGGGGGGTTGCGCCGCAGGCGGCGCGAGAGGGTCAGTTCAACTCCTCTTTGCGGATGCGCGTGATCGGCGCCAGCACGGAAGAAAGGCCCTGCATATCGGCCAGCGCCCGGTTCATCACGCCCTCACGGGTTTCGTGAGTCAGGATGATCAGATCGGTCGAGGCGGCGCCTGCTCCCGGCAGATCGGCACTCACCTCCTCGGCCCGGCGCTGCAGCAGCGCATCGATGCTGATGCCGGCCTCGGCCAGCAGGCCGGTGACCTTGGCCAGCACGCCTGCCTCGTCTGCCACGCGAAGCCGCAGGTAATAGCTGGTGACCACCTCGCTCATGGGCAGCACCTGCAGATCGCTCATGGCGTCGGGCTGAAAGGCCAGATGCGGCACCCGGTGGTGCGGGTCGGCTGTGTGCAGCCGCGTCACGTCCACGAGATCGGCGATCACGGCGCTGGCGGTGGGCTCGCTGCCCGCACCTTTGCCGTAATACAGGGTCGTACCCACGGCATCGCCCTGCACCACCACTGCGTTCATGGCGCCTTCCACGTTCGCGATCAGCCGCTTGCTGGGCACCAGCGTGGGATGCACGCGCAGTTCGACGCCAGCCTCCGTGCGTCGGGTGATGCCGAGCAGCTTGATGCGGTAGCCCAATTGCTCCGCATAGCGGATGTCTGTGCCACTGAGCTGGGTGATACCTTCGACGTGGGCCTTGTCGAACTGCACCGGTATGCCAAAGGCAATGGCGCTCATCAACGTGACCTTGTGCGCCGCATCCACACCTTCAATGTCAAAGGTCGGGTCGGCTTCCGCATAGCCCAGCCGCTGCGCCTCCTTGAGCACCACATCGAAGTCCAGCCCCTTGTCGCGCATCTCGGAAAGGATGAAGTTCGTGGTGCCGTTGATGATGCCCGCAATCCACTGGATGCTGTTGGCCGTGAGGCCCTCGCGCAGCGCCTTGATGATGGGAATACCGCCCGCCACTGCGGCTTCAAAAGCCACCATCACGCCCTTGGCCGATGCAGCAGCGAAAATTTCGGTCCCGTGCACGGCCAGCAGGGCCTTGTTCGCGGTCACCACATGCTTGCCAGCCTCGATCGCCTCCATCACCAGGGCGCGGGCAATCCCGTAACCGCCAATCAGCTCCACCACGATGTCGATGTCGGGATTGGCAATGACCGCACGTGCATCGTTGACCACGGCCACGTCAGGCCCCACCAGCGAGCGGGCGCGTGCCACATCCAGGTCGGCGACCATGGTGATCTCAATCCCACGGCCCGCGCGCCGCTTGATTTCCTGCTGATTGCGGTTGAGGACATTGAATGTGCCACTGCCCACGGTGCCTATGCCGAGCAGGCCTACTTGGATCGGTTTCATGCTTTTCTCAGTCAATTGAACAATCGGGATACCGATGCCGCCGGGTGCCTCAGGTCGAAACTAGGCGACAGGCCACACGACATTGATGACCATTGCTGCGTGCAATGATGCCCAGTCAGGTGCCATGCCGTTTGCGCCAGCCTTCGAAGAACCTGGCCACCCGTCCTATGGCTTCACGCAGGTCGTCCTCATGTGGCAGGAAGACGATGCGGAAATGCTGATTGTCCGGGTAGTTGAAGCCCGACCCCTGCACCAGCATCACGCGCGTTTCCTGCAAAAGCTCCAGGAAAAGTTGCTGATCGTCGTCCACAGGGTAGACCTTGGGGTCGAGCTTGGGGAACATGTACAAAGCCGCCGACGGCTTGACGCAGGTCACGCCGGGGATGGCGGTGATCAGCTCGTAGGCGAGGTCGCGCTGGCGCCGCAGCCGACCGCCTTCACAGACCAGATCGTTGATGCTCTGGTAGCCACCCAATGCCGTCTGAATGGCCCACTGACCCGGCACATTGGCACACAGACGCATGTTGGAGAGCATGTTCAAGCCCTCGATGTAGTCCTTGGCCGGCTTTTTGTCGCCCGAGACAATCATCCACCCTGCCCGATAGCCGCAGGAACGGTAGCTCTTGGACAGCGAATTGAAGGTCAGTGTGAGCACGTCGTCCGACAGGCTGGCGATCGCCGTGTGTTTGGCACCGTCGTACAACACCTTGTCGTAAACCTCGTCTGCAAAGATCACCAGACCATGTTCGCGGGCAATATCGACAATCTCGCGAAGGAGCTCATCAGAATAGAGCGCGCCGGTCGGGTTGTTCGGGTTGATGACCACAATGCCTTTGGTGGCCGGCGTGATCTTGCGGCGAATATCATCCAGATCGGGCATCCACCCGTTGGCTTCTTCACACATGTAGTGAACTGGCGTACCGCCCGAGAGGCTCACTGCCGCTGTCCAGAGGGGGTAGTCTGGTGCCGGCAGCAGCAATTCGTCGCCATCGTCGAGCAGCGCATTGGTCGCCATGACGATCAGCTCGCTCGCGCCGTTGCCCAGGTAAATATCATCCAGCGTGACGCCTTTGATTTCCTGCTTCTGGGTTTCGTGCATGACCGCCTTGCGCGCAGCGAAAATCCCCTTGCTGTCCGAATAACCGGCCGAGTTCGGCAGATTGCGGATCATGTCCTGCTGGATCTCTTCCGGCGCATCAAAGCCGAACACCGCGAGATTGCCGATGTTGAGTTTGATGATCTTGTGCCCCTCCTCTTCCATCTGGCGCGCCGCGTCCATGATGGGGCCTCGGATGTCGTAACACACGTTGGCCAGCTTGGCGGATTTATGGATGGTCTTCAAAGTCCCTCCCGCATGGGGCAGTGAGAATGTCTGCAACAGATTGGGGCGGATTAGGGCCGCTATATTCAAGGCTGATGCACTTGGGAAAACCCGCAATTTGAACACAGTTCCGCACCGCGTTCGTGCCTGAAACCTGCCACCTCGCCGCCTTGTGTCCCGGAAACCTTTGATGAAACTCCACGCCGACAAACCCGACGCCAACACCATCACCGCCTACGGCGACGGCTGGATCGCCGTGAATGGCGAGCGCCTGGGCCACAGCGTGGTGCTGGCCTCCAGCGGCGAGCGCATCGACTGGCACTGCAAGGCCCACGACGAACTGGGCGAAGAACACTTCAATTCGCTTCTGGCGTTGATGAAGGCGCCACCCGAACTGGTGATTTTCGGTAGCGGCAAGCACTTGCGATTCGTCCGCCCCGCCCTGCTTCAAACCTTGATCAAGCAAAGAATCGGGGTCGAGACGATGGACACCCAGGCCGCCTGCCGCACCTTCAACATCCTTGCAGGTGAAGGGCGCCGTGTGATCGCCGCCCTGCTGATCGAAAGCGGTGGCTCAGAAGGGCCGCACCCATAGCCGACAGTGGCGGGCGACATGGCCAAGCGGCGGCCGCTGCACGGATCACCGGGCGCGACAGCCGAGCATTGCCAGTTCAGAGTAAAATAGCGGATTGTTTCCTGCCATGACTTCGTTTGCCAGCCGGCAAACCACCAGCATCATGAAGCAGCCGGGAAGCCAACGAATCACCACCAACTTACGTCAGGGGCCCACGCAGTATGGCAGTCGTTGTCAATAAACCTATTCCCGAATTTGAAGCGCTCGCCACCGGCGGTCTCAAGGTCAGCAACCAGACGCACCTCGGCCAGACGATCGTGCTCTATTTCTACCCCAAGGACAACACCCCGGGCTGCACCACCGAGGCCATGCAGTTTCGAGACAAGTACAAGGACTTCGTGAAGGCTGGAGCGCAGGTGTTCGGTGTTTCGCGCGACAACATGAAGTCACACGACGACTTCAAGACCAAGCTCGAACTCCCCTTCGAGCTGATCGCAGACACGGAAGAGAAGATGTGTCACATGTTCGGCGTGGTCAAGAACAAGATCATGTACGGCAAAAAGGTTAAAGGCATTGAACGCAGCACCTTCCTGGTCGGTCCGGACGGCGTACTGAAGCAGGAATGGCGCGGCCTCAAGGTGCCCGGCCATGTTGAAGATGTGCTCAAAGCCGTAAAGACACTGAAAAAAACCGCCTGACGGAGGCAGGTCCTTGCTGGCGCCTGCGAGCGACGATGCGGTCACATGACTCGTGCATAATGAATTCATGACGTTAGGAAGTCCTTCCGCATTCCCCTGTTTTCCCACATCAAGCCGCTCTGAAAGCCGCCCGGTTCTCCCGGCGGCTTTTTGTTTTCTGGCGCTCCGCTGAACACCACTCATCCATGCCACTGCCACCCGCTCCCACCAAACGCGCCGCCCTTCTCGCACCCGAGTCCTACAGTCTCAAAGCCGCCGAAGACCCGTTTGAACCGGTACTGGACACCTTCGCTGACTCAGCACCGGCTCTCGTGCCTGTGACTCAAGCTGGAGAATCGAGGATGCCAGCGCCGCGCAGGGAAAACCGACCCCGAGCGCAAAGAGCCGAAAAAGCGCCGGAACACGATAAGCCCTCGTCCAAGCGTCACATCGCTCCAGTGTTGGCGCCGCCTCCGGCCCAAGCACCTGTGGAATCCAGAAGCAGCCAGCCACTTGCCGAAGCACGCGCACCGGCCAAAGCGTCCGGTGTCTCACCCGTCGCAAGCAACCGACGCTCTGGTCGCGGCAAAACCGCCACCAACGGGACCCGCCGGCTGTTCGTGCTGGACACCAACGTGCTGCTGCACGATCCGATCAGTCTGTTTCAATTTGAAGAGCACGACATCTTTCTCCCCATGATCGTGCTCGAAGAGCTTGATGGGCACAAGAAAGGCATGACCGAGGTCGCGCGCAACGGTCGCCAGACCAGCCGTACCCTGGATGCCCTGGTGGCCCAGCAGGGGGCCGACCTCACCAAAGGCCTCAAGCTGTCTGCAACAGGTCACCAGGCTGCCCGAGGCTCCCTGTTCTTCCAGACAGAACCATTGGACAGCGAGTTGCCATCCAGCCTGCCACAGGGCAAGGCGGACAATCAGATCCTGGGGGTGGTGAATGCGCTGAGGAACAAGTTTCCACAAAGGGAAGTGATTCTTGTCTCCAAGGACATCAACATGCGGGTCAAGGCCCGGGCTCTGGGCCTGGCAGCCGAGGACTACCAAAACGACAAAACCCTGGAAGACGGCGACCTTCTGTATGCCGGTGCGCTGGCGCTTCCCCAGGATTTCTGGACGCGACAAAGCAAGACCATCGAAAGCTGGCAAAGTGGGAGCCACACCTTTTACCGCGTCAGTGGTCCTGCGGTGGGCCAGTTCTATATCAACCAGTTTGTGTATTTCGAGGCACCCGGTGAGCCTTCGTTGTATGCCCGAGTCACCGAAATCCGCGACAAGACGGCCGTCCTCAAGACCCTGAAGGACTACACCCACCTGAAAAACGCGGTGTGGGGTGTGACCAGCCGAAACCGCGAACAGAACTTCGCGCTCAATCTCCTCATGGACCCGGAGATCGACTTCGTCACCCTGGCTGGCACGGCCGGGACCGGAAAAACCTTGATGGCGCTGGCCAGCGGCCTCACGCAGGTTCTTGACGACCGTCGCTACACAGAAATCATCATGACGCGTGCCACAGTGAGTGTGGGCGAAGACATCGGCTTTCTGCCAGGCACCGAAGAAGAAAAAATGGGCCCCTGGATGGGCGCACTCGATGACAACCTCGAGTTCCTTGCCAAAGGCGATGGCGGCAACGCAGGCGAATGGGGGCGCGCCGCGACCAACGAACTGATCCGCAGCCGCATCAAGGTCAAAAGCATGAACTTCATGCGGGGTCGCACGTTCATGAACAAGTACGTGATCATTGACGAGGCGCAGAACCTCACACCCAAACAGATGAAGACGCTGATCACACGCGCCGGCCCCGGCACCAAGATCATCTGCATGGGCAACCTGGCCCAGATCGACACACCCTACCTCACAGAAGGTTCATCAGGCCTGACCTATGCGGTAGACCGCTTCAAGGGCTGGCCACACGGCGGTCATATCACCCTGGCACGAGGCGAACGTTCAAGGCTTGCAGATTTCGCCAGCGAAATACTCTGAACACCGCTGCACAACAGGCCGTCCGAAAAACGAAGAAGCCCTGGTCGCAAGACCAGGGCTTCAGTTTTTCTGGCAGGACATAGAGGGCTAAAAGGTGGTGGACTGTCACACCCCGAAAAGAGAAAAGCCCGCTACCTGTCAGATAGCGGGCTTTTCAACCCCCTCGAGGGGATACTGGTGGGACGTGCGGGGGTCGAACCCACGACAAACGGATTAAAAGTCCGCTGCTCTACCAACTGAGCTAACGTCCCGTCAAAACAAAAACTTGCTGCCCGCGCGATCCAGAGGATGGTGGGGCGTGAGTGACTCGAACACTCGACCTACAGATTATTTGACTGCTGCGCCAAGCCTCAAATTATAGCGTCATTCTGCGCGGTCTTTCAATCGAAGGTGATTTTCGTGCGCCTCTTGCCAACGTATTCAATACCCAGCCTGCTGCACACATACCAAAGGTCGCCGTCACGCTCACCACCGAACCGTAGCCATGGCAGTTCAACGTCCCATCCGTTGCTGTGAGTTCGCACGACGCATCGGGAGGAGCAACCGTCTCCCTGCTGCATACACAGGGCACGCCCATAAGACCTGCGCGAACGCCGCCATGATGGCGTCGAAGCCCGTAGCGCAGTTTGGCCAGCAACGGATCGTGCGTGACTTCGCCAAGATCGCTCAGTTCCACCCGTTGTGGTTCGCGTTTGCCGCCAGCGGCACCCACGGTCACGAAGCGCACGTGATGGGACAAGGCCCATGCGGCCATGGCAGTCTTGGCCTTCACCTGATCACACGCGTCGACGAGAGCAAACGAATCGAACGCTTCGTCTTCATCCAGATGCGCTCCGGCCAAGAGCATGTCTGGCCAGTTTTCTGGCGTCACAAAATCGTCAATGACGTTGATCTTGCAGTCCGGGTGAAAGTGCTTGATTCGCTCGCGCATGGCCTGCACCTTGGCTTGCCCCAACGACGGCTCCACGGCGTGAATCTGTCGATTGAAGTTCGATTCCGACACATGATCCATGTCGATCAGCGTCAGTTCGCGCACACCGCTGCGGGCCAGAGCCTCGACCGTCCAGGAGCCCACGCCACCCACACCGGCCACCACCACATGCGCATCAAAAATGCGTTGCGCGCCTTCGATGCCGTACAACCGGCGCAATCCACCGAACCGCCGCTCAAAGATCTCTGTGGCCAAATCGTTCACTCGCGGTCCAGCAGCCACATCTGAAAACGAAACCCGCCAAGCGCACCGAGCATGATCCCGGTGACAGCGATCACGCTGGACAGACTCAGTGTGGAAAGCCCTGACAGGCCCTGCCCCACTGTGCACCCCAAGGCTGTCACGCCGCCCACACCCATGCAAGCAGCGCCAACCATGTGCAGGGCCGTGTCCTGCGTGCTGTGAAACCCCTCCCATCGAAAACTGCGATCGAGCAAAGCACACAGCAGCGCCCCGACCACCACGCCCGCCACCGTGACCACGCCAAAGGTGAGCACCTTGGAGGTGTCGCTGTAGAAAATGATCCAGTCCAGTGTGTAGGCCATGGGCGCTGTGAAGGTAAGTGACTCCATGCGCCGCGAGTTGCTGGCCAGGTAGACCGATTCAAGCGTTTCTGGATGTTCCGGCACAAAGCCCAGATGACCGCTGACCCACCACATGGCCACGATGACCATCCCCAAGCCCAGTCCTGCAAGAAGATTGTTTCCCGTGCGAAAGTCAGGGCCCGCCAGCGCCCAGATGATCAATCCCCCACCAATCACGAGCGCCGCCAGCAGGCCAGCGACTGCTGGGGTCCAGCCAAGTCCTGCAGAGAGCCAGAATGGCACTGCCCCGCCAGCGCTCACTTCAAGAACAACCTGATCGATCGTGCTGTTTCGCCAAACCGCCACCACGCCGCGCAGGGTTGCAAAGGCGGCAAACCCCATCACGAAAAACACCACGAGAGACTTCAAGCTCCCTGCACCGATGCGCACCAGCGTCTTGCTGCCGCAACCTGATGCCAGCACCATGCCAAATCCAAAAAGTGCGCCACCTGACAGCGCCGACAACCAGAGAATCTGGCCCGATGTGTAGATGGACTGGGTAGGGTCTATCCACCCCATCCATGCCATGCCATAGAACCCGATCATGGCCACACCGACTGCCATGCCCCACATGCGCATGCGGGTCCAGTCGCCCATGTTCACGATGTCACTGACGGCCCCCATCGTGCAAAAGTGCGTGCGTTGCGCAATAAAGCCAAAGGTTGTTGCAACGGCAAACGCCGCCCAGAGAACCCATGCGTAGAGTTTGTTGAGTTCGTCGATTTCCATGGCCGCCATTGTAGGAGCGGGCCGGGCGTCACATTGAACCCGACCCTGACGCCACGCGCGCCGGGAATTTATCAGTCCTTACCTGAACATCTCGCTGTTCAGAGGCTCATTGCAGCCGAAATCGGCAACCAGCGCTCAGACAGTGCACGTGCAGTTGGTCAACGCAAGCGCGACAGGCGCTCCCGAGCCACGGTGGCTGCTTCAGATCCAGGATGCATCTTCACAAGATCTTCAAGGGTTCGGCGAGCGGCTCTGCTGTCTTTCATTTCCACCTGGCTGTTCGCCATCGCCAACATACCCTCGGGCACGCGCTGGTGTCCGGGGAACTGGGCAATCAGCCGTCGATGGCTTTCGATCGCCTCGCTGTAGGCCCGGTTTGCATACTGGGCATTGCCAAGCCAATACAGAACCGAAGGTGTATAGCCACTCTCAGGATAGCGCTGGAGGAACCCTGCGTATGCGGTGGCGGCAGCAGGAAACTCCGAGCGCCGAAGCACAGCCATGGCTGCCTCATATTCACGCTGCTCCGCCGGTGTCGCGGTGAACTCTCGCCCGTCCAGGGTAACGGTGGTGGGGGCAACCTGCTTCAGGCGCTCTTCGAGCCCCGACTGCACGTCTCTCTGTTTACGCTGCAATTCGGTGACTTCGCGTGCCAGTTGTTCATTCTGACCGCGAAGATTCGCGACCTCAGATCGAAGCTGTTCGATCTGATTGGCCAGATCCAGCAAGCTTCGCTGACCGGTATTGCCCTGTGAACGGGCCTCTTCAGCCAGGCGTGCCTGTCGGGCTTCACTGGCTTCAAACCGCTGACGCAATTCGATGATGGCCCTACGAGCTTCGTCATCACCCAGGAAAGCTTGCGCCTGCATGGGTGCAAGCATCGAAGCAATCGCAACGCCGCTGGCAACCAGTTGAAAGGAAAGCCGCTTCATCGAATGGAACATGCTGATCAACGGTAGGTGATTTCGACCCGACGATTCTGGGCGAATGCGCTCTCATCGAAGCCATAGACAGCGGGCTTCTCTTCGCCAAAGCTCACGGCCTCCATCTGTGCTTCACTCACTCCCAGCAACTGCATGGCACGCCGCACGGCCTCGGCGCGTTTCTGCCCAAGGGCCAGGTTGTATTCACGACCACCACGCTCATCGGTGTGCCCTTCAAGCGCCACGCGGCGGCTCGGGTTGGCCTTCAGAAAAGCGGCGTTAGCTTCCAGGGCACCCATGAACTCTTGACGCACCTCAAAACTGTCATAGTCAAAGTAGACCACTCGAGCCATATTGGCTGGCTGCTGTGCGTCGATTCCAGGCACCTGCACACCCGACACCCCGCTGGGATCCACGCCACTGCCTGCTCCACCTTGCGAACCAGCGGCTCCTGCAGCAGCGCCGCGATCTTCCACCGGTGCTTCGTCGAGTTTGACGTTGGAGCCGCAAGCAGCAAGGGACAGCGCCAGCACCACCGCAAAAAACCCACTCACCAACGATCGATTTGAACGTGGCGTGGCAGGTGCGAACAGCTTGGTTGGGTTGAGCATGAAGGATTCCTTTTCAGATGGGATTGAAGTTCGAACGAATGGGAGAAAACTGCTGCACAGAGGACATTGACACTAGCGTGCGAACGGGCCCCACTGGGGTTCGCGTATGTCGCCGCGCGCACCCGCAAGCCGTGTCTTGATGCGACCGTCAACCGTGGTGGTCATCAGCGCCTCCTGGCCGTTTTCACGGGTGGCGTAGATGATGAGACGGCTATTGGGCGAAAAGCTCGGGCTCTCGTCAGCACCGGTTGAGGTCAGCGCAGTGACGTTGCCGCTGGCCAGCTCCATGACGTGCAGGCGAAAGGCACCGCTCACACGCGAAATGTAGGCAAGCCAGCGGCCATCTGGACTGGGCGAAGGCGAAATGTTGTAGTTGCCCGTGAACGTCAGGCGCTGCGGATTTCCTCCTTGGGCTCCCATTCGATAGATCTGTGGTGAGCCCCCGCGGTCGCTCACAAAAAACAGCGACGTGCCGTCGCCGGAAAACACAGGCTCGGTGTCGATGCTGCCAGATTGGGTCAACCTGCGCGGCTCGCCACCATTGGCGCTCATCACGTAAATCTGGGCATTGCCCGAAATTGACAGCGTGGCAGCCAGTTGACTGCCGTCTGGAGACCACGAGGGCGCGCTGTTCGAACCGCGGAAATTGGCCAGCAGTCGACGCCGGCCAGTGGCCACGTCGTGCGTGTAGATCACCGGTTTGCGAGACTCAAAAGAAACATAGGCGAGTTGATTGCCGCTGGGCGCCCAGTTGGGCGAGATGATGGGCTCAGGACTGGTGAGGGCCGCACGTGCGTTCTCTCCATCGGCGTCTGCCACCCAAAGAATATGTTGTGAACCGGCTTTGGATACGTAGGCAATCCGGGTGGCGAACACGCCCTTTTCACCGGTGAGCTTCTCGTACACGTAATCGGCAATCCGATGCGCCGCCAGTCGCAGGTCCTGTGTGGTCACCGGGTAGCTGAGACCACCCAGATCCCTCGCTTGAACCACATCCCAGAGCCTGAAGCGCACGTCATGGCGGCCGTCTGGCAGGCGCGTCACGCTTCCGGTGAGCAAGGCGTCGGTGGTGCGCGCGCGCCACGGAGCAAGATCGGGCCGCGACGTCTCATCCAGTTGGCCGGGCAATGGGTCCACGAAACGGAACTGGCCGCTTCGCTCCAGATCAGCGCGAACAATGGCCGCCATATCCTGGCCTACCTGCGCATTGCCACGAAAGGCAGTGGCGGAAAACGGGATCTGGGTCATGCCAACCCCTGTCACCTCGACGCGAAACTGCGCCAAGGCATTTGACAGGGGCAGAGCACCGGCTGGAAGTAGAACGGCCTGAGAAAGCAACCGACGCCGTGATAGCGGCCAATGATCTCGATTCAAATCCTGCATTCCTTATGAGTGAATGGATGCTTTGGCCCGAAAACTCAGATTGAGTTCCCCTTGCAAACCTCCAGCAGATAATACCGGATCAATCTCGTGCACCCGTGACAAGATGTGCTCGAATGCCAGTGTCTTTCCCGGGCGCCCATCCCAGAGTTGCGCGCGAAGCTTCTTTCCCGCTTTACCCCTTTCAGGCTGCCACGGACTTGACAGAATCACTTCACACAACACCCGCTCCGCAAAGGTCAATCGCTCAACGGCTGTTACGTTTCTGGCCGTATTTTCAGTCGGCGAAGGCCGGTATCGTGCTGGCGGCCATCTGTTCGGTCGTGGGAGCGCTGACAGAACCGCTCATCCCGGCACTGCTAAAGACACTGCTTGACCGAGGCTTTTCGGAAGGAAATATCGCGCTGTGGATGGTTCCCGTCGCATTGATGGGGCTTTTCGGCATCAGGGGTCTGGCAGGGTTCCTGGCGCAATATGCGCTGTCCCATACCGCCAGCCTTGGGCTCTTGAATCTGCGGCGCGCCATGTTCCTCAAACTCAATGATGCTCGCATGGACCTGTTCGCCCAGCAAAGTGCCAGCAAGTTGTCCAACACACTGGTGTACGAAGTGCAGACCGGCTCGACGCTGCTCGTCAATGCACTGCTCAGCCTGGCCAAGGACAGCCTGACCATGTTGGCCCTCATGGGCTACCTCATGTACCTGAACTGGAAGCTCACGCTGATCGTGCTGTTGATCTTTCCGGGTCTGGTGATGATCATGCGGGTGCTGTCGCGGAGGCTGTATCGGCTGACCCGTTCCAGCCAGCAAGCCACGGACGAACTGGCCTACGTCGTGGAGGAGAACGCACTCGCGCACCGGGTGGTTCGTCTGCACGGCGCACAAGGGAGCCAGACCGCGCGCTTCAACGCACTCAGCACGGCCCTGCGTCGCCTCGCATTGAAATCGACCATCGCTCAGGCGGCCATGACGCCGCTGACCCAGTTGCTGGCGTCGGCGGCGCTGTCGGCCGTGATTGCGGTGGCCCTGTGGCAAAGCAGCAGCAGCGATGTGACGGTTGGCAATTTCGTGGCGTTCGTGACCGCCATGCTGATGCTGGTGGCGCCCATTCGGCACCTCGCTGAAATTGCAGGCCCCATCACCCGGGGTCTCGCCGCACTTGAGCGAGGGCTCGATCTCATCGAAAACACCCCGGACCAGGTTGGTGGCAGCCATGCGGTCGACCACGCGCAGGGCGCGCTTGACCTGCGCAATGTGTGGGTGAGCTATCCGTCAAGGGAGGCCACGGATGGCTCGGAAGGCGCTGGACGGGCCGCGCTCAAAGGCATCAACCTGACGGTGGCACCGGGTGAGGTGCTGGCACTGGTGGGGCCCTCGGGCTCCGGCAAAACCACCCTGGTCAACTTGCTGCCACGCTTCGTGGACGCCACCGGGGGCGAGATCTGCCTCGACCACGTGCCGCTGCAGGACTGGGACCTGGGTTGCCTGAGGCGCCAGTTTGCCCTGGTCAGCCAGGATGTGGTCATGCTCAATGACACCTTGGCGGCCAATGTGGCCCTGGGTGACAACCCCGATGCACTGGACGAAACACGGGTGCGGAGTGCCCTGATGTCTGCGAACCTGCTGGATCTCATCCAACAGCTGCCACAAGGCATGCACAGCAAAGTGGGGCACAACGCGGCGGAGCTGTCCGGAGGACAACGGCAACGTCTGGCGATTGCTCGTGCCATCTACAAGAACGCACCGGTGCTGATTCTGGACGAGGCCACGTCGGCGCTTGACAACGAATCGGAGCGGCTGGTGCAGGAGGCCCTGTCCCGGCTCATGAAAGGCCGGACCACGCTGGTGGTGGCGCACCGCCTGTCCACGATCGAGCACGCCGACCGGGTCGTGGTGCTGGCGGACGGGCAGATCAGCGAGCAAGGGACACATGCGGAGTTGATTGCCGCAGACGGGCTCTATGCCCGGCTGCACGCCCAAGGCTTCAAAGTGGACACTGCGGACCCCGAGCGACAGGCTGAACAAACCCTGGACGACACGGCACCGCAAAGCTGATCTTTCCTTTCGCGGGGCGGCAGAAGCCGTGACCCGAAGGCGTACACCGGTTATCAGGCGGTGCAGTCTGCCCCCTGACGCGTGGCAGGCAACGCATGACTTTTTGAATGAAGCACGGAAGGGCGTGTGCCCGCTTTCGTTGGCCCAGGGGCCCTCATCGCGCGTGAAAAAGCCCGGGAAGCGCTGTTGCGAGCGCTTCCCGGGCCATGTTCATTTGCCGGTTGCCCGGCAGTCGTTCCAGATCAGAAGTTGAACTGAAGACCCACACCAAAGTAGTTCGAATTGCGCCACTTCGGATTGTCACTTCCGCGCTTCTGATAGTGATCAAAGTCGGCACGCAGAGCGAGCCTGTCGGTCAGGTCAAAAGTGGCGCCAATGCCCACGGTCGGGCGCGTCTGGGAGACCGAATAATCCACCGTGCCGGCAGCTGGCTGGGTCCAGAAGGTGGTGTTGCCGCTGCTGTTGTGGTGGTTCACGCGGGCCAGACCGACCTTGGCAAACACGCGCGCCTTGTCACTGACATTGCGGCCAATGGTTGCACGGGCACCGAAGATGCGGGTTCCGTAGGCGTTGTCGTAACCATTTGCTGCCGCGTACGACAAGAACTTCCCGCCCTGATAGAACACTTCCGCGCCCACGAGGTCGTTGAACTGGACGCCAGCGCCAATCTGAGCGCCGACTTTGCGGTCGTTGTCGTCCACGTTCAAGCCAGGAATGCCGGAGGCGTAGGTGGCGCTGTCGTTCACCATACCAATGGTGCCGAAAGCGTAAGGCCTCATGCCCTGCGCCACAGGTGCTGGCGCAACAGGTGGTGGCATCACGGCCATGGGTGCGGGCGCAGCAGCGACAGGCGCTGGGGCCGGTGCTGGAGCTGGAGCTGGCATGGCCACGGGCGCTGGTGCGGGAGCCGGTGCAGCGGCCACGATCACCGCCCTTGGCTTGACGTCCGAGAAGCGGTTGTCGCATCGCGCCATGCTGGCCCGCACGGCTTCGCCTTGGGCGTTCATGTACAGGTTGATGGGCATGTCGGGGCTGTAGGGCACATATTTGCCCTGCAACACCCTTGCCACGCCATTGCGCCCGTCGCCACGACCAACGCCCATGTCGCAGGCGCCAGTGGCATACTGCGGACCCAGGTCGGACAGGCGCGCGGTGCGCACACTGGTTTCACCCCTGCGGCGCAGGGGTGCCATGTTGGTGGACGGCTCGTAGAAGCGAGCGGTACCGGATTGCACCGCTCTGTCGCACTCTGCTGCGGTGTCATAGCCCACGTTGCCGTGGGAATCCGTGACCATGCCCGCATGCGCACTGAACGACAACGCGGCCGCACCCAGGGCAGTAAGAACGAAAGCAGATGATTTGATTTTCATATTGAAGCCATGGAGAAAATATTTACGAAAGGGCTATCGCAGCCTGTAGACCTCGTCCTGCATCGGTTCACAGATCGCCAGCTTCGGAGATTTTCATTATCGACAGCTGAGCAGCCGCAAAGTGCAGATCTGCAGGCTTCAATCCCATGTCAGCAACACAGGAGACATTCAGCGATCGCGACTGTGGCAGGCAAATTTCCGTTGCTGCCTTGGTGAGACATGCCGTCGTCAGAGCAAGACGATGTCGTACTGCTCCTGCGTCATGGAGCCCTCGCTCTGCAGTGAAATCGGCTTGCCAATGAAGTCCGAAAGTCCCGCGAGATGCTGACTTTCTTCGTCCAGAAAAAGCTCGATCACCTGCGGTGAAGCCACCACACGGAACTCACGAGGATTGAATGCGCGCGCCTCGCGCAGGATTTCACGCAAGATGTCGTAACAAATGCTTCGAGCGGTCTTCACTGTGCCCTTGCCACTGCAGGCCGCACAGGACTCACTCATGACATGCGCCAGCGATTCGCGCGTGCGCTTTCGCGTCATTTCCACAAGGCCAAGTTGCGAAAAGCCGCCGATCATGGTCTTGACCCGATCTCGCGAGAGCTGCTTGCGAAACTCGGTGAGCACGGCTTCCTTGTGATCTTCCCGAACCATGTCAATGAAGTCGACGATGACGATGCCTCCCAGGTTTCGCAGGCGAAGTTGGCGGGCTATGGTCTGCGCAGCCTCCAGATTGGTGCGAAACACTGTGTCGTCAAAATTCCGTGCCCCCACATAACCGCCCGTGTTCACATCGACCGTTGTGAGCGCCTCGGTCTGGTCGATGACCAGGTAGCCACCCGACTTGAGCTCCACTCGACGACTGAGTGCGCGAACGATGTCTTCATCGATGTTGAACAAATCAAAGATCGGCCGTTCGCCGCTGTAGTGCTGCAGCTTGTTGACCGTGTCAGGCATGAACTCACTGGCAAAGGTCTTCAGCAATCCGAACTGCTCCCGGGAATCGATGCGGATCGACTGAGTGTCGGCGCTGACCAGGTCGCGTAACACCCGCTGGATGAGGCTGAGGTCCTCATGCAGCACCGAAGCAGGCGGCTGTTTTGTCGACGCTTCCTTGATGCGCAACCAGGTTTTCCGTAGGTACGCAATGTCTTCACCGAGTTCGTCGTCGCTCGTGTCTTCGGCATTGGTGCGCAAAATGAATCCGCCTGCCTGCCCACCCTCACCCACCGCGGTGAGACGCAACAACCGCTGGCGCAATGCATCGCGCTGGGCCGGAGGGATCTTTTGCGACACGCCGATGTGTGTGTCCTGCGGCAAAAAAACCAGGAGGCGCCCGGCTATGCTGATCTGCGCCGTGAGCCGGGCGCCTTTGGTGCCTATGGGGTCCTTGAGTACCTGCACCATCAACGACTGGCCTTCGAAAATCTGGCGCTCGATGGGGAGCACCGGGTTCGGCGTCAGTACCTTGGTGGCTTGCCCATTGCCCGAAACCGCAGGCTGTGCGGACTGATCTGCCGAGCCATCGACAGGCACGGTGGCTGCCAGATTGCGCTCCCGTGGCGCTGCGTGCTTGGCGGCGATGTTGGGCATCAGGTCTGCCACATGAAGGAACGCCGCGCGGTCCAGACCAATATCGATGAACGCGGACTGCATGCCGGGCAAAACGCGCGAAACCTTGCCAAGATAGATGTTGCCCACCAAGCCACGCTCCAGCGTTCGCTCCAGATGCACCTCCTGAACAGCGCCCTGCTCGACCACGGCGACCCGGGTCTCCTGAGGGGCCCAATTGATCAAGATGTCCTGGCTCATGGCATCACTCGATTCTTCTTTGCATTCATGCGCCCATCCCCGTCAGATCAGACGAACACCGGCGGCATTCAACACCCGCGCTGTCTCGTGCGCAGGCAACCCCATGATGCCTGAATAGCTGCCACTGATGTGGCTCGTCCACAATGCTGCCAGCCCCTGGATGGCATACGCGCCCGCCTTCCCCATGGGCTCGCCTTTTTCAACATACCGGCGGATCTGGGTCGGGGTCAGCGTCGCAAATTCCACCCATGAGGTGGACAAAGCAGACCACACCTTGATCCCGCCTCGCGACGGTCGACCAACAGACACCGCCGTCAACACGCGATGGCGGCGCCCGGAGAGATCGCCCAGCATGCGCATCGCATCCGCCTTGTCCTCAGGCTTCCCCAGGATGCGTGTGCCCAGTGCAACGGTGGTGTCGGCGCAAAGCACAGGTGCAGGGGGCAAATGGCGATGTTCGAGACGAGCCAGCGCCACCTGAAGCTTCAACTCGGTGACGCGCTTCACATAGGCAGCTGGTTTTTCCCCCGGATTCACCACTTCCAGCGCCTCGACATCCTCGTCTGCTTCGGGCAGCAAGAGCCTGCAGTGCACCCCCCACTGCTCCAACAGCTGCAAACGCCGCGGGCTCTGGGAGGCGAGGTAGATGAAATCAGTCATGGGTCGCATTGAAAAGCGCTGCGCCGCCGGGCAGCGCCCTGCGCAACTGTGAAGCGTGGGGGAAACGGGCCAGTCATTCCCGGTGGTATGGGTGATTGGCATTGACCGACCAGGCTCGGTAAAGCTGCTCGATCAGCAGCACCCGGACCATGGCATGGGGCAGCGTGAGGTCAGACAATCGGATGCGCTGGTGCGCGCTGGCCCGGAAACCTGGCTCCAGGCCGTCGGGGCCTCCGATCACCAGCGCCACGTCGTCGCTGGCGAGCTGCCATTGCTTGAGCTGCTGCGCGAGCGCCAACGTCGACAGCGACGTACCACGCTCATCCAGCACCACCACCCTGCAGCCTTTGGGCAATGCAGCCAAAATGCGATCCCTCTCCGCAGCCAGAAGCGTTTCAAGCGTCTTGGAGCCTCGCGGCTCGGTTTTCACGGCCTTGAGTTCGACCCTCAGTTCTGGTGGGAATCGCTTGGCATAGTCGTCGTACGCGGTCTGCGCCCAGTCCGGGACGCGTTGCCCGACCGCGACGATCAACAGCTTCATGCCTTTTTCTTGGCGGGCGTGCGGGACGCGGTCCTCGTTGCTGGTTTGCCCGCACCCTTGACTGCTGGCTTGGTTGCAGTACGCGGCTTGACCACCATCTTCTGCATGGCAGGCTTGCTCGCTCCCGTGGCGCCCGCTTTGGTGGTGCGAACCGTTTTGGCCGAAGCTGCCGTTCCCGAAGACTTGGCGGGTGCTTTGGGCGTCGCCGTTTTCCCCGAAGCGGGGCGCTTTGTCGCGGCAATTGAAGATTTGGCTGCCGTACCCTTACCCGCTTTTGCAGGAGCGGATGCAGCCTTGGCAGCCGACTGCGCGGCTTTGCGCACCACGGTCTTGGCAGGCACGGCCTTGGCGGGGGCTGCGGCCTTTTTGCGACTGGCTTTTGCAGGCTTTGCCTCGGCGGGCTCTACCGGCTTGGCCGCACCGTGCTTCATGCGCACCGGCTTTTCACCCCAGATTTCTTCCAGGCGGTAATAGGCACGGATGACCGGCTGCATCACGTGAGCAACCGCTGCGCCGCAGTCCACGATGATCCACTCGCCATTGTCTTCACCTTCAACGCGTGGCTTGTCGAACCCCGCATCGCGAACGGCGTCGCGAACGCTGGCAGCAAGTGCCTTGGTCTGGCGGTTGGACGTGCCACTGGCCACGATGACGCGTTCAAACAAGGGAGACAGGTGCTCGGTGTTGAAGACCGCGATGTCCTGACCTTTGACATCCTCCAGTCCGTCGATGATGGCTCGCTGGAGTCGTTGCAGGTCTTTTTTGGCTGTGGTTTCGCTGGTCATGTAGGCGTCTGGTAAAGGGAATGTTGTGAAATATAGCTTGCGACGGCTTCTGGCACCAGAACATCGAGGGCGGCTTCCCTGCTCCTGGGCTGGCTGACCCGGGCCCTGACCGCCGAAGCACTGATGTTTTTCAAAGGCATGCGAAGCCGTACAAAAGGCAGGTCGACGCCGGAGAGATCGGTCTCGGATTCCTGGTCGAGCCTGGCGTCGGCCCCGATGTTGGTGGCCCGGTTGGCGACCGCCAACGTGGCCAGGTCGAGCACCTCCTGCCAGCGAATCCAGTTCTTGAAAGCGAGCAACTGGTCGGCGCCCAGCACGAGAAACAACTCTGCTCCAGGGTACTCGCTGCGCAGTTCCCGAAGGGTGTCGGCCGTGTAGCTGGGCCCTTGGCGATGAATTTCACGCTCGTCCAGACGAATGCGGTCCAGATCCGAAAATGCAAGGCGACACATGGCCACACGGTGTTCCGCCGAGGACAGCACCCTGGCTTTGTGCCACGCATGGCCGGTCGGCAGAATGTGCAGCACGTCCAGCGACAACTGATCCAGCGCGGTCTTGGCCAGTTCGCAGTGTGCCCAGTGTGGCGGATCGAATGCCCCGCCGAACATGCCCACTCGCGTGACAGGATTGGGGGCAGGCATCAGACCCACTCCCGGCGCACGAGAAACGATTTGTACAAACGGTCCTCAGGGGTGCCCTTCTTGGTCACCCGGTTGTAGGCCCAGCTCACCAGAGGTGGCATCGACAAGAGGATGGACTCGCTTCGCCCTCCGGACTGCAGGCCGAAATGGGTGCCCCGGTCCCAGACCAGGTTGAATTCAACGTAACGACCACGGCGGTAGAGTTGAAAACTGCGCTCACGCTCACCGTAAGCGTCATTCTTGCGCCGGTCCACGATGGGCAGGTAAGCATCGAGGAACGCATCGCCAACGGAGGTCATCATGGCAAAGCTGCCATCGAACCCCAGTTCAGAAAAATCGTCAAAAAACACGCCGCCGATACCGCGCTGTTCGTCGCGGTGCTTGAGGTAGAAATACTCGTCACACCAGGTCTTGAATCGAGGGTATTTGTCCACACCGAATGGGTCGAGCGCGCTCTTGCAGGTGGTGTGGAAGTGCACGGCATCCTCTTCGAAGCCATAGTAAGGCGTGAGATCCATACCACCGCCAAACCAGCAGACCGGATCGCCCTTTTCAGGCGTCGCAGCAATCATTCGCACGTTCATGTGCACCGTGGGCACGTAGGGGTTGCGCGGATGGAATACCAGTGAAACACCCATGGCTTCAAAAGGGGCACCAGAAAGCTCTGGCCGGTGCTGCGTGGCGGATGGAGGCAGCCGGGGACCTCTCACATGGGAGAACCCGCACCCGGCCCTCTCGAACACCTGACCACCTTCAAGAATCTGGGTGTTGCCATTGCCTTGCAAAGACTCGCCAGGTTCCTTTTTCCAGCGATCCACCAGAAACTGGCCCCCATCCACAAGGGCCACGGTGGATGTGATGCGCTCCTGAAGGTCGGTCAGGTAGTCCCGAACGTTCTGCGTCTGTTTGCTCATGATGAGGAAGATGTCTCCAGGGACCTTTTTTGATTTGCAACAGACGTGCGGCCAAGCATGATCACGTCGTCACAGCCTTCGGTGCGCACAAGCCCGAAATGTAATGGGAACGCAAAAGGCGATTCAATTGAGGGCCCAAAGGCGCAAAGTGATCAAAGTGCTCTGTGGCCGATGTCGCGGCGACACTGCATGCCTTCAAAGTGAATGGTGTCAACAACACCGTATGCTTTGCGCTGCGCATCGGTCAAGGTGTCTCCCAGAGCGGTGACACACACCACCCGCCCCCCTGAAACCGAAACGTTTGCCCCGCTGACGCTCGTGCCGGCGTGAAAGACCACAGCGTCGGGCGTATCGGCGGGAAGCCCTGTGATCGGGTCTCCCTTTCGGGGGCTCAGCGGATAGCCAGCTGCCGCCAGAACCACACCGAGCGCCACGCGCGGATCCCATTCCAGCGTCACGCGGTCCAGTTCGGCCCGCGTCGCCGCCAGCAGCACCTGGGTCAGGTTGCTCCTGAGGCGCATAATGATGGGCTGCGTCTCCGGGTCGCCCATGCGGCAGTTGAATTCCAGCGTCTTCACACGGCCATCGGGTGTGATCATCAGACCCGCGTAGAGAAAGCCCGTGTAGGGAACGCCATCTGCGGTCATGCCTCGCAGCGTGGGCAGGATCACCTCGTTCATCGCACGCTCGTGCACGGCGGGAGTGACCACTGGAGCTGGGGAGTACGCTCCCATGCCACCGGTGTTGGGTCCCTGGTCAGCGTCCAACAAGCGTTTGTGGTCCTGGCTGGTGGCCATGGCCAACGCGTGCACGCCATCGCACAGCACGATGAAGCTGGCTTCTTCGCCTTCCAGAAACTCTTCAATGACGACGCGCGCTCCCCCTTCGTTATGGGCAACGCCCAGCCTGTTGTCCAGCAGCATGAAATCGATCGCCTCGTGCGCCTCAGCCGCTGTCATGGCCACCACAACGCCCTTGCCGGCCGCCAGCCCGTCGGCCTTGACGACGATGGGTGCGCCCTCTGCGTTCACGTAGGCGTGAGCGAGCGCTGGGTCGGAGAAGGCCTGGTACCTGGCGGTGGGAATGCCATGGCGCTGCATGAAGGCTTTGGAGAATGCCTTGGAGCTCTCCAGCTGGGCCGCCGCCTTCGTGGGGCCGAAGATGGGCAGACCGTGGGCGCGAAACTCGTCGACCACGCCGGCAGCCAGCGGTGCCTCGGGCCCCACCACCGTCAACGCCACGCCCTGCGACTGCACCCATTCGCGCAGCGCCACCTTGTCCGTGATATCCAGATTGATCAGATCCGGGTCGCGCGCCGTGCCTGCATTGCCAGGTGCAACGAACACCTGGCTCACGCCATCGTCCTGCTTGAGTTTCCACGCCAGCGCATGCTCGCGGCCACCGCCACCAATCACCAATACTTTCAAACCATTCTCCAAAAATCCAAGCACGACTCAGGCAGTTTGCCGGAGCACGATGTTCCAGTCCAGAACGCGGCGGAACCGGCTTTGCCGGGCCGCATCGCGCTGCCTCCTTGAGGGGGTGACGCGCGAAGCACAGCGCGGGGGTATGTTCTATTCTGCGCAGCGGCGGGTCACAACCCAGCGTTATGAAAGACCTCTTGCACGTCGTCCAGATCTTCAAGAACATCCAGCAGCTTCTGCATGCGCAAGGCGTCTTCACCGGTCAACGCCACCGTGTTCTCGGCGCGCATGGTCACCTCGGCAATCTCCGGCTTCAGACCAGCGGCCTCCAGCGCGTCTTTCACCGCTTCGAATTCGGTTGGCGCGGTCAGCACCTCGATGGCACCGTCGTCGTCACTGATCACATCGTCGGCGCCCGCCTCCAGCGCGATTTCCATCACTTTGTCTTCGGAGGTGCCCGGCGCAAATACCAGTTGGCCGCAGTGCTTGAACTGGAAAGACACCGAACCATCGGTACCCAGGTTGCCGCCGTGCTTGCTGAAGGCGTGCCGCACCTCGGCCACCGTGCGTACCCGGTTGTCGGTCATGGTGTCGACGATCACCGCAGCGCCACCGATGCCGTAGCCTTCGTAGCGGATTTCCTCCAGGGCCTGACCTTCCAGGTTGCCCGATGCCTTGTCCACGTTGTACTTGATGCGGTCGGCCGGCATGTTGGCGGCCTTGGCTTTGTCGATCGCCAGCCGCAGCCTGGGATTCATAGCTGGATCACCTCCCCCCTGGCGAGCAGCCACGCTGATCTCGCGGATGACACGTGTCCAGATCTTGCCCCGCTTCTCATCCTGGCGACCCTTGCGGTGCTGAATATTTGCCCATTTGCTGTGTCCGGCCACGAAATTGTCCTTCTGCCCGTGCTGGCTTTGATCTAATAAGGTTGCGATTTTACGATTTCACCCGCCCTGCTCCGAACAACGCCCAGATAGGAAGTCCCCGCCATGGCCGAACCGATGTTGATCGCCCAGAACGCCCACACCACCTGCCAGCTGTTGCCGGGCCTGGCCAACCGACACGGCTTGATCACAGGCGCCACCGGCACCGGCAAGACGGTCACGCTGCAGACCCTGGCCGAACAGTTTTCCAACATTGGCGTGCCGGTGTTCATGGCCGATGTGAAGGGAGACCTCTCCGGCATCAGCCAGAAAGGCAGCTTTGGTGAAAAAATCAGCAAAGTGCTGCAAGACCGAGGCATCACCCTGCCCGATCCCCAGTCCTGTCCCACCACACTGTGGGATGTTTTTGGCGAGTTGGGCCATCCGGTGCGCGCCACCGTGAGTGATATGGGCCCGCTGCTGTTGGCGCGCATGCTCAATCTGAACGACACGCAGTCTGGCGTGCTGAACCTGGTGTTCAAGATCGCAGACGACAACGGTCTGCTGCTGCTCGACATGAAAGACCTGCGGGCCATGTTGCAGCACGTCGGTGAAAACGCCAGGCAGTTCACCACCGAATACGGCAACATCAGTGCGGCGAGCATCGGTGCCATCCAGCGCGGCCTGATGCAGGTCGAGCAACAGGGAGGGGACCGGTTCTTCGGCGAGCCCATGCTCGACATCAGCGATTTCATGCAGACCGTCGATGGCAAGGGGGTGATCAACATCCTGGCGGCCGACAAGCTCATGAACGCTCCGCGCCTGTACGCCACCTTCCTGCTGTGGATGCTTTCCGAGCTGTTCGAGACCCTGCCCGAAATCGGCGACCCGGACAAACCCAAGCTGGTCTTTTTCTTCGACGAGGCCCACCTGCTGTTCAACGAAGCACCCAAGGTTCTCATCGAGCGCATCGAGCTGGTGGTCCGGCTGGTGCGGTCCAAGGGAGTGGGCGTGTATTTCGTGACCCAGAACCCACTGGACATCCCCGACAGCGTGCTCGGCCAGTTGGGTAACCGCGTGCAGCACGCCCTGCGCGCCTTCACGCCGCGCGACCAGAAAGCGGTGAAAGCCACCGCGCAAACCATGCGCCCCAAAGCCGGGCTGGACATCGAGGCCGCCATCACCGAGCTGGCTGTGGGCGAGGCACTGGTGAGCCTGCTCGACGCCAAGGGCCGCCCGTGCGAGACCGAGCGCGTGTACGTGGTACCGCCGGGCAGCCAGCTGGGGCCCATCACTGCAGAACAGCGCCAGCGGTTGCGCGAGGTATCGCTGGTGGCTGGCGTCTATGAAAAAGTGATGGACCGCGAGAGCGCCTACGAGATGTTCGCTCAGCATGCAGCCCAGCGCGGCGGCGCAGAAGCCGCGCCTCAAGCGGACAAGGCCGCTCCCAAGACGCCAACCATTCCCGGCGCGGCGAAGCAGTCGCCCGGGACCAGCGGTGGCGGCATTGGCAACAAGGTCAATGAAACCCTGTTCGGTCGAACCGGACCGCGCGGTGGTCAGTACGATGGCCTGGTCCAGACCATGGCGAAGACGGCCGCTCGCACGGTGGCCAACGGGCTGGGTCGGCAAATATTGCGGGGTGTGCTGGGTGGGCTGATGGGCGGCAAGCGCTGAAGGGAGTCCATCCTTTGAAATGGGCGCTCTACCTGCTTCTCACGATCGTAGGCGTCGTGTTCGTCGCGGTACAAGTCGGTCTGCTGAACGGCCAACAGCCTGACGATCTGGGCGTGAAGAATGGTCGATTCAAGCCACCGTCGATCACACGGAACAGCGTCAGCAGCCAGGCAGCGTTGCACCCTGAACACCCACAGCGCACCCACGCCAGTATCGAGCCGCTGCCATTCAAGGCGGGCGGCCCTGCCGACTCGATCAAGGCCCTGGAAACGGCCCTGAGCACGTTGCCCGGCATCACCGTGATCGAAAGAAGTCCCTACTACCTCTACGCGCAGGCACAAACCCGCTGGCTCCGGTTTGTTGACGACCTCGAGTTCTGGGTGAACCCGGCCAGCCATTCGATCGAGATGCGCAGCGCCAGCCGCCTTGGGCGTGAGGATCTGGGCATGAACCGCCAGCGCATCGAGGCGCTTCGGGCCGCCTACCTTGCCATGCCTTGACCGAACAACACGCAGACCTTCTCCCAATAAAGAAGGCCCGGGTGACCGGGCCTTCTTTCATGGGCTCACACCAGCCTAGCCTGCGGTGGCTTCCTCAGGCTTGGCCTTGCCTTCCTTCTTCTGCAAGGGCTGGATGTCGAGCTTGACCTCCTGGGTCTCCTTGCCGGCGTCGTCGGTGACCGTCTCCAGGTCCACGGTCAGTCGCCCACCTTCGGTCAGGCGGCCAAACAGCAGCTCGTCGGCCAGCGCACGACGGATCGTGTCCTGGATCAGGCGCTGCATAGGACGCGCACCCATGAGCGGGTCGAAGCCCTTCTTCGCCAAGTGCTTGCGCAGGTTGTCGGTGAACGCAACCTCCACCTTTTTCTCTGCGAGTTGCCCTTCGAGCTGCAGCAGGAATTTGTCGACCACCCGCAGGATGATGTTCTCGTCCAGTGCCTTGAAACCCACGATGGCATCGAGCCGGTTGCGGAATTCTGGCGTGAAGAGGCGCTTGATGTCGGCCATTTCGTCGCCCGCTTCCCGGGGGTTCGTGAACCCGATCGTGGCCTTGTTCATGGTCTCGGCACCCGCGTTCGTGGTCATGATCACGATCACGTTGCGGAAGTCGGCCTTGCGCCCGTTGTTGTCGGTCAAGGTGCCATGGTCCATCACCTGCAACAGCACGTTGAAGATGTCCGGGTGGGCCTTCTCGATCTCGTCCAGCAGCAGCACGCAATGCGGCTTCTTGGTCACGGCTTCGGTCAGCAAGCCTCCCTGGTCAAAGCCGACGTAGCCCGGAGGCGCACCGATCAACCTGCTCACGGCATGGCGCTCCATGTACTCCGACATGTCGAAGCGGATCAGGTCAATACCCATGATGTAGGCGAGCTGTTTCGCCGCTTCGGTCTTGCCCACGCCGGTCGGACCGCTGAACAGGAAGGCGCCGATCGGCTTGTCGCTCTTGCCCAGTCCGGACCGCGCCATCTTGACCGAGGAAGCCAGCACTTCAAGCGCCTTGTCTTGACCAAACACCACGCTCTTCAGGTCGCGCTCGAGCGTCTGCAGCTTGCCACGGTCGTCATTGGACACGTTGGCGGGCGGAATGCGCGCAATCTTCGCCACGATCTCCTCGACCTCGGTCTTGCTGATCGTCTTCTTGCGCTTGGACACCGGCAAGATGCGTTGCGCAGCACCGGCCTCGTCGATCACGTCGATGGCCTTGTCGGGCAGGTGGCGGTCGTTGATGTACTTGGCGCTCAGTTCGGCAGCGGCCTGCAGCGCGGCCAGTGCGTACTTCACGTTGTGGTGTTCCTCGAAGCGGGACTTGAGGCCCTTGAGGATGTCCACGGTCTGCTCCACGGTAGGCTCGACCACATCAACCTTTTGGAATCGGCGGCTGAGCGCCGCATCTTTTTCGAAGATGCCACGGTACTCGGTGAACGTGGTTGCACCAATGCACTTGAGCTGGCCACTGGAGAGCGCCGGCTTGAGCAGATTGGAGGCGTCCAGTGTGCCACCCGAAGCTGCTCCGGCGCCAATAAGGGTATGGATCTCGTCAATGAACAGGATCGCATTTGGCTTGTCCTTGAGCGACTTGAGCACACCCTTCAAACGCTGCTCAAAATCACCGCGGTACTTGGTGCCGGCCAGCAGCGCGCCCATGTCCAAGGAAAACACGCTGGATTCGGCCAGGATTTCCGGGACGTCGCCTTGCGTGATGCGCCATGCCAGACCTTCGGCAATGGCCGTCTTGCCCACGCCGGCTTCACCCACCAGCAGCGGGTTGTTCTTGCGGCGGCGGCACAGGATCTGGATGACACGTTCGACCTCGTATTCGCGTCCGATCAATGGATCGATCTTGCCGTCTTTGGCAAGCTGGTTCAGGTTCTGGGTGAACTGTTCCAGTGGTGAGGCTTTCTCATTGCCCTTGGGCTCGGCAGCTTCTTCGTTTTCAGCGGCGCTATCGCCGGGCTTGCCGGTGTCTGGCGGGTCGCTTTTGCGAATGCCATGCGCAATGAAGTTCACCACGTCCAGTCGGGTGACGCCCTGCTGGTGCAGGTAGTACACGGCGTGCGAATCCTTCTCGCCAAAGATGGCGACCAACACGTTGGCACCAGTGACTTCCTTCTTGCCATTGCCGGTGCTTTGCACATGCATGATGGCGCGCTGGATCACCCGCTGGAAGCCCAGCGTGGGTTGTGTGTCCACTTCGTCGGAGCCAGCCACCTGCGGGGTGTTGTCTTTGATGAAATTGGTCAAAGACTTGCGCAGGTCGTCGATATTGGCCGAACAGGCCCGAAGCACCTCCGCCGCGCTGGGATTGTCCAGCAGGGCAAGCAAAAGGTGCTCCACGGTGATGAATTCGTGTCGCTGTTGCCTGGCCTCAACGAAGGCCATATGCAAGCTGACTTCAAGTTCTTGGGCAATCATGGACACGTCCTTTGGCTGTGGGTGATCTGAATCGCAAACGGTGAGAGCAGTGAATGGGTGAATACGTTCACATCTGGGGCAGGTTCGTTCTTATTCAACAGGTTCACTCAAGCATTGCAGTGGGTGCCCTGCACCTCTGGCTGCCTGCGAGACTTGGTCGACCTTGGTACTGGCCACATCGCGAGAATAAACCCCGCAAATACCTTTGCCTTCCAGGTGAATCTTGAGCATGATCTGCGTGGCTGTTTCCCGATCCTTGCCAAAATACTCTTGAATGACGTGCACCACGAACTCCATGGGCGTGAAGTCGTCATTGAGCAGCACGACCTGAAACATTTGCGGCGGCTTGGTGCGCTGGGTTCGGCGCTCAAGCACCACTGCGTCGTCACTGCCCACGCTGGGCGGGGTGACTGGTGTTTCCGGTTTTTTTGGATTCTGGGTGGCCATGAAATCCATTCTAGCGGTGCGCACACATCCCCAACGAATGCTGGGCATAGCAACCGTGATTCCGCTCCGGGGCAGGTAGCCAGGTAAAAGATGGCACAGCGATTCATGCACCATTGTGCAGCGCGCACCCAAAACAAAACCGCCGAGGAGCCATGCTTCCCGGCGGCTATTTGAGGCATTTGCTTCAGCCAGGACTTCATCCGACAAGCGGATGAAGCCGCAAACTCAAGCTCTCACATGTTTTCGATCATGACCTGGCCAAAGCCAGAGCAGCTGACTTGGGTGGCCCCTTCCATCAGGCGGGCGAAATCGTAGGTCACCTTCTTGCTGGCAATCGACTTTTCGATCGAGCTGATGATGAGGTCTGCGGCTTCTGTCCAGCCCATGTGGCGCAACATCATTTCGGCAGACAGGATTTCGGAACCGGGGTTCACGTAGTCCTTGCCGGCGTACTTGGGTGCCGTTCCGTGAGTGGCTTCGAAGCAGGCCACCGTGTCAGACAGGTTCGCGCCGGGGGCTATGCCAATGCCACCGACCTGAGCGGCCAGGGCGTCGGAGATGTAGTCGCCGTTCAGGTTGAGCGTGGCCACCACGGAATACTCCGCAGGGCGCAGCAGGATCTGCTGCAGGAAGGCATCGGCGATGCTGTCCTTGACGATGATTTCCTTGCCCGTCTTCGGGTTTTTGAACTTGCACCATGGGCCGCCGTCGATCAATTCAGCGCCAAACTCCTTTTGGGCCAAGGCATACGACCAATCGCGGAAGCCACCCTCGGTGTACTTCATGATGTTGCCCTTGTGCACGATGGTCACGTTGGGCTTGTCGTTGTCAATGGCGTACTGGATCGCCTTGCGCACCAGACGCTCGGTGCCTTCGCGGGACACGGGCTTGATGCCGATACCCGAGGTGTTCGGGAACCGGATCTTGGTCACGCCCATCTCTTCCATGAGGAACTTGATCAGCTTCTTGGCCTTGTCGGATTCCGCTTCGTACTCAATGCCGGCATAGATGTCTTCAGAGTTCTCACGGAAGATCACCATGTTGGTCTTCTCGGGTTCCTTCAGTGGAGAAGGCACACCCTTGAAGTACTGCACGGGGCGCAGGCAAACGTAGAGGTCGAGTTCCTGGCGGAGCGCCACGTTGAGCGAGCGAATGCCGCCGCCCACCGGTGTGGTCAGCGGACCCTTGATGGAAACCACGTACTCCTTCAGCGCAGCCAGCGTTTCTTCCGGCAGCCAGACGTCAGGACCGTAGACCTTGGTTGACTTCTCGCCGGCGTACACCTCCATCCAGTGGATTTTTTTCTTGCCGCCGTAGGCTTTGGCCACAGCAGCGTCCACCACCTTGAGCATCACGGGGGTGATGTCCAACCCAGTGCCGTCGCCCTCGATGTAGGGAATGATGGGCTCGTCAGGCACGTTGAGTGACATGTCGGCATTGACGGTGATCTTTTGGCCTTCGGCGGGCACTTTGATGTGCTGGTACATGGAATCGGGTCTCCGGTAAGAGCTTGGAAAGCGACGCAGCAAATTGGCAACTGAGGCTGCATCGACTGAAACATCATTTCACATGATGCATTCGGCGATTTTATCCCCTCCGACTGTACCGGGCCTGACACCGGGTGTCACCCCGCGCTCGGCCGGTCACCCTTTCCCTGCTGCGTTGGACCCGCCCATGCGACGTTAAGATGCCGCCATGAAAGCTCGCGCCGCATCATCCCAGATTCGAAAGCCAGCCCGGACCATGCGCTGGATAGTGTTGCTGACCCTTGCCTCTGCAGCACCTTGGGTGGCCCTCGCCGACCAACGGACCGACCAGCCTCAACTGGACCTGCCCCGTACCCGATTGAGTGCAGGCATGCACCAGATCGACGCCCAGGTCGCCCAGACGCCCGGTCAACGCCAGATCGGCCTCATGCACCGGCGCGAGATGCCACAACATGAAGGCATGCTGTTCATCTTTGAACAGCCAAGCGTTCAATGCTTCTGGATGAAAAACACCCTGATTCCCCTGACGGCCGCTTTCGTGGCCGACGACGGAAGCATCGTGAATCTGGCGGACATGCAGCCGCTGTCCGAAAAGAGTCATTGCTCGGACCGACCGGTGCGCTTCGTCCTTGAGATGAACCAGGGCTGGTTTGACAAACGCCGCATTGCGCCAGGCTACCGGCTGACGGGTCCGGTCTTCCAAACCCGGTAGGTTGTTGCATCCGGGCGCAAAAAAGCGGCCTGTCGGCCGCTTTTTTGTGCTTCCTGGCCCGTCAGGTTCAGGCGAAATTCGATTCGGCAAACGACCAGTTGACCAGTTTGTCGAGGTACGTTTCAACGAACTTCGGGCGCGCGTTACGGTAGTCGATGTAGTAGGCATGCTCCCATACATCCACCGTCAACAAGGCCTTGTCGCCCGTGGTAAGCGGCGTTCCGGCGGCACCCATGTTCACGATATCCACCGTTCCGTCTGCCTTCTTGACCAGCCAGGTCCAGCCGGAACCGAAGTTGCCCACCGCACTCTTCACGAAAGCTTCCTTGAAAGCGGCGTAGCTACCCCATTTGGCATTGATGGCGGTCGCCAGCGCGCCCGATGGCTCGCCACCGCCATTGGGCTTCATGCAGTTCCAGAAAAAGGTGTGGTTCCAGATCTGGGCGGCGTTGTTGTACACACCACCGCTGGCCTTCTTGATGATGGACTCAAGATCGAGGTTCTCGAATTCGGTCCCCTTTTGAAGGTTGTTCAGGTTCACCACATAGGCGTTGTGGTGCTTCCCGTGATGGAACTCTAGCGTCTCGCGGCTGTAATGCGGAGCCAGATCGTCCAGGCCGTAAGGCAATGTGGGTAGGGTATGTTCCATGGGTTTTCCTCGTGTGATTGAAGTTTTGAAAACAACGAACGATGATCCAACTGCGAAAACCGCACCACCGTCCCAGCACACCATTGTAGGAAACCCCGATGCAAGCAACCGCAACAGGGTTTTACCGAGTGTCCACCGTCATTCCAATCTGCCCATCGGCGAGTGTGGCCACAACGGCCTGACCGGGATGGCTCTGGTCTGCGCGCGTGATGGCCACCCCCTGCTCATCGCTCAGATAGGCATAGCCACGTTGCAGCACCAGTTGCGGATCCAGCATTCCCAGCGATGTTTCACAGGTCTGCAGGCGTCTGTATTGCAACTCGACAGCGCGACTCAGCGCCTTCGGAAGCGAAGCCCCTACGGCCTCGATCTGTATCCGGTGTCGCTGGGCGACATGCATCACACCGCTGTGCATTCTGTGTTGAAGAGCAGACAGCCGCTGAGCGCTCTCATGCAAACGGGTTGAGGGCCGTCCCAGGCGCTGGGCGATGTAATCGATACGCTGCGCACGGCGATCCAGGCCACTCACCATCTCATCTCGCAGGCGCTCCCCCAGATAGGTCAACTCGCCCAGGCGCTGCTCCCTGGCCGGGGAACACAGCTCTGCCGCGGCCGTTGGCGTGGGTGCACGCAAGTCCGCGACAAAGTCGGCCAGGGTGAAGTCCGTTTCATGGCCCACGCCACAGACCACCGGCATGGGTGCCTGCGCAATGGTTCGTACCACGCTGGCATCATTGAACGACCAAAGATCTTCCAGCGAGCCGCCGCCACGCACCAGCAGCAACACATCGCTTTCGCCGCGCTCTTCGAAACGCCTGAACGCGGTTCGCAGGGCAGCACAAAGCTCGGCAGGCGCCTGATTGCCCTGCACAGCCGCCGGATAGACCACCACCGGCAGATGCGGGACACGTCTGCGAAGCGTTGTCACGACATCTCGCAAGGCCGCAGCGCCCAGTGATGTCACGACACCGATGCTCCTGGGTTGGTCCGGCAGGGGCCGTTTTCTCCCTGCGTCGAACAATCCCTCGGCTTCGAGCTTTGCCTTGAGCAACAGAAATTGTTCAAACAGGGCACCCTGCCCCACGGGCTGCAGGCTTTCGACGATCAATTGAAGATCGCCCCTCGGGCCGTACACGTCCAGCTTGCCGCGCACCTCGACCAGTTGCCCGTCTTGAGGCTGGAACTTCAACTGGTCGGCCGCCCGCCGGAACATGGCGCAACGCACCTGGCCCGTTTCGTCCTTGAGTGAGAAATAGCAATGACCGCTGGCCGCCCTGGAAAAGGCTGAAAGCTCGCCGCGGACGGCGACAGGGTTGAACCGGGCCGACAAAGTGTCCGCAACCGCTCGCATGAGAGGCCCAACCGCCCACACCCGGCCCGCAGCATCAGCTGATACAGAAAAAAAACCTTCAGACACAGGGCCTCCAAGCCAAAAGGTGTCCACAGGCCGCGCTGTTCCGAGCGTTCGGCATACAAGAGCCATCAGCAGGGTGAAAACAAGTACAAGTCATTGATTTCATGGTGTTTTGCGTGGTGCTGCTTCAAATCCTGAAGCAGCGCAGTCTGGCTTGCATTGAAGTCGGGCCCGTCCACACCATGTTTTTCACAAAGTTATCCACAGACCGATCGGGGCCGCGGGGTACGCTGGACAAACCCTCATGGGTGCGCTTTCGGGGTGCAAGCCCGTGGAGAAAAGCCAAATGGGGAAGGCGGTGCTCGTACGCCATAATCCCATCGATCGAAATCAGTCCGCCAGTTGCGGCGGCGACCGCTTGGAGCCCTGTTTTGTTTTCCATCATACAAGCCGCTGGCTGGCCCATCTGGCCTCTGATCGCCTGTTCCATCCTGGGTCTGGCCCTCATCATCGAGCGCTTCATCAGCCTGAAAACCGACCGGATTGTCCCGCCAAAGCTCCTGGACGAGGCGATCATGGTTTCCAATGCGAGCATTCCCGGCCCCGACGTGGTGGCCCAACTCGAGCAGAACTCGGTGCTGGGCGAGGTACTTGCCAGCGGATTTCGCACACTCAACAGCAACCCGAAGGTCAGCGAGAGCGATTTGCGATCGAGCCTTGAAGGTGCGGGGCGTCAGGCCGCAGCCAAGCTGCAACGCTACCTGGGTGCACTGGCCACGATTGCATCGGCGGCGCCCCTGCTTGGCCTGCTCGGCACCGTGATCGGCATGATCGAGATTTTTGCCTCCCAGGGGAGCGCGGGCGGCATGGGTACTTCGCCGGGTGGCGGCGACCCCACCCAACTGGCACGCGGCATTTCGATCGCGCTGTACAACACCGCTTTCGGCTTGATGATTGCCATTCCGGCGCTGATCTTCTGGCGGTACTTCCGGGCGCGGGTGGATGCCTACCTGCTGGTCATGGAAGTGGCCTCCGAACGATTCGTTCGCCACCTGATCAGGGTCCGCAAATGAACTTCCAGACGACCAGCCGGGATGAGCCTGAGATCAATCTGATCCCGTTCATCGACATTCTTCTGGTGGTTCTGATCTTCCTGATGTTGACCACCACCTACAGCAAGTACACCGAGCTGCAGGTGAACCTGCCAACGGCTGACGCCGAGTCATCCCGGGACAAACCCAGGGAAGTGATCGTATCCATCAGCAGCGATGGTCGCTACGCCATCGACCGCCAGGTGCTCACTGAAACCGGCGTCGAAGCGCTGACCAGAGCACTGTCGTCGGCCAAGCCGAGCGAAGGCGATGTCGTGATCGTCATAAGCGCCGATGCCGCCGCCACGCACCAATCGGTCATCAACGTCATGGACGCCGCGCGACGGGCCAACCTCGTTCAAATCACCTTCGCCACCCAGCAGTCCAGCAGCGGTCCGGCCGCCCGCACCCGCCCCTGAACGGGGGCGTTCCCCATTGAGCGCCACACAGGCAACACGCGAAGCCCGATGGCAGGCGCTCGCGCAGACGAAGGGCGTTCTGGCGAGGGCCTTGTGGCCAGTCTCGGTGGTCTACGGCACCCTGATGGCACTGCGCCGCTGGCTCTACGCGACCGGCCGCCTGACCACCCACCGGTTGCCCGTCCCAGTCATTGTGGTGGGCAACGTCGTGGTCGGCGGTGCGGGCAAGACGCCCACCGTGATCGCGCTGGTGAAGCATCTTCAATCCAGAGGCTGGCGACCGGGCGTGGTGTCTCGCGGTCACGGCGGCACCCACACCAGGCCGATACAGGTCAAGGCAGACACGCCGCTCACAATCAGTGGCGACGAACCCGCCTTGATCCATCGAAACACGGGCGCGCCGGTGTTCGTTGCGAAACGCCGCGTGGACGCGGCCCGTGCGCTGCTTGAGACCTGCCCGAACACAGATGTACTGATCTGCGACGACGGTCTTCAGCATCTGGCACTGGCGCGCGATGTGTCGATTGTGGTGTTCGACGACCGGGGCACTGGCAACGGATGGCTGTTGCCAGCCGGGCTGCTGCGTGAACCATGGCCGCCCCATGGCGAGTTGGGCAAGCCCGATTTCGTGCTGCACCAGCATCGCGACGACCGGCAGCCAACCGCCGTGCCCTTGCCACCGGGCACGGCGGCCTTCAATGCCACCAGACACCTCTCAAACGAGGTGATTGGCGCACAAGGCGAGCGGCTGACCATGCAAGCGCTTCAGGGCACTTCCTTGAGCGCTGTGGCCGGCATTGCACGGCCTGATGTTTTCTTTGACATGTTGCGAGCGCGCGGTCTCACGCTGCTGAACGAAGTGGCCCTGCCCGACCATGCAGAGCTGGCCGACTACGCGGCGCTGCTGTCGGCCGGGCCCGCGACACTGATCTGCACCGAAAAGGACGCGGTCAAACTGTTTCAGCAGGCCATCCCTGCCGGCTCGGCCGTGTGGTCGGCCCCCCTCGAAGTCGATATCGATCCCGCTTTTTTCAATGCCATCGAGAAGCGAGCTTCTGCATGGAAAGCTGAGGACTGAATCCCGTCGATCCACATGCCGCAGCTATGATCCGGAAAGCGGCAGTTGACCGCGCTGACTTCCGCCGGAGATGCCCATGGACACCAAACTGCTCGATCTGCTGGTCTGCCCTGTCACCAAGGGGCCGTTGATTTACAACCGTGAAAAGCAGGAGCTGCTTTCCCGCAGCGCCCGTCTGGCGTACCCGATCCGGGACGGCATTCCGATCCTGCTCGAACATCTTGCGCGCCCGATCACGGAGGAAGAGGCAGCGAGACCTCCCGCACCGACACCACAACCATGAGCCTGCATGCCCATGAAGGCGCCGGCTTCACCGTTCTGATTCCCGCAAGGATGGCCTCCAGCCGGCTGCCGGGCAAGCCGTTGGCCGACATCGCAGGTTTGCCCATGATTGTGCGCGTGGCACGCCAGGCGAACCTCAGCCGGGCCTGCCGTTGTGTCGTTGCCGCTGATGACGAGCGAATCGTGGCAACCTGCAAAGCGCATGGGGTAGAGGCCTTGCTCACGAGAACAGATCACCAGTCGGGCAGCGACCGACTGGCCGAGGCTTGCGATCTGCTCGGCCTGCCAGACGACGCATTGGTTGTGAACGTGCAAGGTGACGAGCCTTTGATGGACCCTGATCTGATCAACGCGGTCGCGCGCGAACTCACCCGCAGACCCGATTGCGTCATGAGCACCGCCGCCCATGCCGTTGACAGCCTTGATCAGTTCGCCAACCCCAACGTGGTCAAGGTCGTGCTGGACCGCTCGGGCATCGCTCTCTATTTCAGCCGCGCGCCCATCCCCTGGTGGCGAAACAGCGAGGGACTGAACGGCTCCCCTCCCCTTGACGCCCTGAAGGGGCTGGCCGGGCCAGCGCCACTGCGCCACATTGGCATCTACGGCTACCGCTCGGCGTTTCTGCGCTCATTTCCGAAACTGGAACCTGCCGCCATTGAGCAGGTTGAGGCACTGGAACAGCTGCGGGTGCTCTGGCATGGTCATCGCATTGCGGTGTACATCAGTGACAACGAACCCGGTCCAGGCGTGGACACGCCTGGCGACCTTGAGCGGGTTCGCGAGTTGCTCCAATCCACCTCATCCCCGCTCTGAATAATGAGTGATTCCATGGCGCTGACCCTGTAAGGCAGCGGCCGGGAAGCACATGCTATCCTCGATCGGTTGCCCCGGGGGCCCTGCCTGCTGGGCAGGCACGCCAGAGACTGCGTGCCATTCCATTGAAACTCAGATAAAGGAAAGCGATGAGACTGATTCTGTTGGGTGCACCCGGCGCCGGAAAGGGTACGCAAGCCACGTTCATTTGCCAGAAGTACGGCATCCCCCAGATTTCTACGGGCGACATGCTGCGCGCTGCCGTCAAGGCTGGAACGCCGCTTGGCGTGCAAGCCAAGTCCGTGATGGAATCGGGTGCTCTGGTCAGCGACGAACTCATCATCAATCTCGTCAAGGAACGCATCAGTCAGGCCGACTGCGCCAACGGCTTCCTGTTCGACGGCTTTCCACGCACCATCCCCCAAGCAGACGCCCTGAAGGCGGCCGGCGTCAAGCTCGACTATGTGCTGGAGATAGACGTCCCCTTCGAAGCCATCATCAATCGCATGAGCGGGCGCAGGTCTCACCCCGCTTCCGGGCGCACTTACCACGTCACCTTCAACCCGCCCAAATCGGAAGGCGTGGACGACATCACCGGCGAGCCGCTGATTCAACGCGATGACGACAAGGAAGAAACAGTGAAAAAGCGCCTGGAGGTGTACAGCGCCCAGACGCGACCACTGGTGGATTACTACAGCGAGTGGGCCAAGCAGGACGCAGCGGCCGCACCAAAATACCGCGCCATCAGCGGCATCGGAAATGTTGAAGAGATCACCGCTCGCGTGTTCGAGGCGCTTGGCCACTGAACCCAGGCAGCACCTCGCCTCTACCGAACCCGGCAATGCCGGGTTTTTTTGTGCCGCTCCTGGCAACTTTGCGGCCGAACTGAACGCCCACAGCGCTCAAGCGGGACCAGACCGCAATCCATAAGCCTTGCCGTCGAAGAACACGTACTCGGCGCGCACCAGAGCCGCGCCTGCTTCATCGATGAAAGTGAAGCCGACCACAGACATTTCCGTGCCCACAGCCACCTCGGGCATTTTCCACTGGTTGATCCGGAACAGCGGCGCCAGCTCGATTTCCCAGCGCCGATCCCGGCGCGTCGGCAGCACTGCTTTACTCAACAGAGCCGTCCCATCGACGTTGGCGCTTTGGGCAGGCACCGGTCGCTGAGCGAGATCAGCAGGCAAAGCAAGCGATTCAGGCAGCTCAAGAATCAGTTCAACGTGCGGATTGCGCCATTTCACCTCGACGACCTTGCCTTCAAGATAGATGGGCCGGTTCTGGTCAAAACTGCTCCAGCCATGGTGAGCCCACGCTGTGCTGCCTGCAGCAGAAAGGCCAGCCAAGGCGCCAGCATGCAGAAATACTCGTCTTTTCACCTGTCTCTCCTGTTGAGTGTGACCTTTGGCTCACACGTAGGCAATCCAGCGCCCGCAGGTCAATACCAGCAACCAGATCACGGTGGAAGCAACCATCAGGGCTTTCGCCCCGCCGTCCAGCCGCTGCAGCGATCGACGCCCATGGAACCAGCCTGCGTTGCATCCGGCCAGCATCAGCAGCAGCATCTTCGCTGTGAATGCCCTGTTCGCCAACAGTTCCTCAGCCTGGGTCGCAAACATCAACAATCCCGATGCCGTAGCCATTGCGAAGCCCAGGCCTGCAATCGCCAGACTGAGTCGTGCCAGGCTCGCCACCGGCAGATCTGACGCAAAGCCAAACACCCGCAGCTCCAGCAAGACGAGATTCCCCAGCAACAGCCCGATGCCCAGTATGTGGACCACCTCCAGCATGGGATAGGCCCAGGGATGAGCGCCCAGTGCGGCAAACATGTCAGTTGCCCCACCGCGAAGCGCGCGACCGACCACGCATGAAACGGCCCACTCCAGGGGCACCGCCGGGCCGCCCGTCGACAAGCTCAGGACGGACGTCCAGTGCCGCTCCATTGAGGAGGTGACGCAAAGCGACGCGAGGGAGTCTCATTTCAACCCGGCAGCAGGTTCAGCATCAGGGCAAGACGGGCTTTGAGGGGGGGGAGCCCATCCGAATCCGGGATTCCGGTTGGATCGGTAGACACCCACCCCCGCGCGCAGCGCGTGCTTCTGACCACACGCACCCCCGCAGCCATGGCGTCTTCCAGTGCCGACAGCAGCGATCGATGGATCGTGCCATTGCCCGTCCCGGCCACGACGATTCCCTGAAGAGGTGCCGGGGACTGGTTGAGGCCATGATCCAGCAGGCAACGCACCATCAGGCCATCTGCGGCCGCATGGCTCAACACGATTTCGACCCGGGGGAGTCGGGTCGCCTTCAAAAATCGCTTCACGGACGATGCATCGAACACCCCCGTTTCCCGATCCGCTGTATCGGCGAATGCTGGCCACGCCCGAAACAGACGAACCTGCCCATGCTCGACAACTCCGATCGGCCCTGCGTCGCCTGAGTCAAACGCATCCACCTGATAGGTATGAGCCTTGACAACATCAAACGCGCTGTGCACCTTGGCCGCACACACTGCCACCACGCCTTTTGCGCCCGCGCGCCGGGCCAGCAACACCGCATCGCTCAGGTTCTGCGGACCATCGGGCACCAGCGCAGTGGCCGGACGCATGGCGCATGTCAGCACCACGGGCTTGCGGGGCTTGAGCACGGACTGAAGGAGGTAGGCGGTTTCTTCCAGCGTGTCGGTTCCATGGGTGACCACCACACCGACCACCTCAGGCCGCGCCAGATGATGGGCGACACGCGCGACCAACGCCTGCCACACAACCAGGTCCATGTCCTTGCTGTCGACCTGTGCCACCTGCTCCACCTCGAACAAGCCGCTGGCCAATGCAGGAATGTCCCTCACCAGATCGGCCACAGCCACCTGGCCAGCCACGTAACCGCTCAGGTCGTCGGGGCGGGAAGCCCTTCCCGCTATGGTGCCCCCTGTGCCCAGCACCACCACACATCCGTCCATCTTCGACAACAAATCTGCTTCGGTCACTTGCCAAATCCCAAAAACTGATAAAAAATACAGTTACTGGATAGGAAAACAGTGTTTCACCATCCACCCGGTTGCACACCGTCCATCTCCTGAGAACGCCATGATCGAGTCACAGCCCTTTGCGCCCAAGCTGACCGCCCGCCAGCAACAAATTCTGGAGCTCATCCAGTCCGCCATTGCGCGAACCGGGGCACCACCCACTCGGGCTGAAATTGCCAGTGAACTGGGCTTCAAGTCGGCGAACGCGGCAGAAGAACACTTGCAGGCCCTCGCTCGCAAAGGCGTCATCGAGCTGGTGAGCGGCACATCACGCGGCATCCGTTTGCGTAGCGAAGACCTTCAGTCCATCAATGCATCGCGGGGTCGCCAGCTTACACTGCCGCTGCCCAGCCTGACCCAGCTCATGCTGCCATTGATCGGTCGCGTGGCGGCCGGTTCACCCATCCTTGCGCAAGAGCATGTGGACCAGACCTATCAGGTCGAACGCAGCCTGTTTCAGCGCACGCCTGACTACCTGCTGAAGGTCAGAGGCATGTCCATGCGCGACATCGGCATCATGGACGGCGACCTGCTTGCGGTCCAGGCCAGCAAAGACGCCAAAAATGGCCAGATCGTCGTTGCGCGCCTGGGTGACGACGTCACCGTCAAGCGCTTCATGCGGCGCGAGCGTTCGATTGAATTGCACGCTGAAAACCCAGACTACAAAACCATCGTGGTCGAACCGGGTGAGCCTTTTGAGATTGAGGGCCTCGCAGTGGGCCTGATACGCAACAGTTTCCAGTTCTGACGAAACTGGCGTCGCCTCAGCAGGTGGCGGGCGTTTGGCCTGGGGGTCCGCAAGGCCTTCTGGCACATCCCTGCGTTGGCGACTTCATTTCAATCCTGCCTGTGTTCAACCCCTCCAAGGAGTTTCGCATGGGAATCCGCTTCAAATCCAGCACATGGCGCGCGCCATTGCGGCTGATCGACAACTTGCTGCCTTTGTGGTCAACGGCACAAACCGCCAGGCCTCTCCAACCCAACCGCGCGCTTCAACTGTTCGCCCGCGCGGGCTGGCTCAACCCGAGCTCAGGGTCTCGGGAGCGCCCTTCCCCTCCTGCGGCGGATCCAGTTTCAGGTCCCCTGGTCTGTGGTGTTCGCGTGCTGCGATCCACCCATGTGGGCGTTGGCGGCAGGCGCGACATGCGCATGGTGATATCTGGCCGAATTGGCGATGTCTGCGCGGAGCTGGACCGCATGGCCGCGCAGGAACAGGCTTCGCTGATGCGGCAGATGTAACAACCCGGAGGTTGCACGCCAGACGGCCTCGAGGCGATGCGCGTGTGAACAGCGTACGACCTGGTGCCCGATTTCAGATAGGGTTCTCTCGCTGCCGGCGAGAGGAAGTGGCCGGAGTGGCACTTGTCGCGCGGCACTGCTCTCCACGCATTGCAGCCGTTGTGGTTTCGTTTCGCATGGTCCCGGGGCGCTGTGCGGGTCAAGGGCGCGCTTCAGGTCACGAATCGAAACAAGTCGGGTCGGTTGTGCGCAAGCCCAGTGTCGTTATGGAATTTCGTGCGGGCACAATAGCGGCATGAATATTGTGATCCTCGATGACTATCAGGACGCCGTGCGCAAGCTGCGCTGCGCCGAAAAGCTGGAACCCTATCCGGCCAAGGTTTTCACCAACACCGTCAAAGGCGTGGGCCAGCTTGCTGTGCGCTTGAGGGATGCCGACGTGCTGGTGTTGATTCGAGAGCGCACCCACATCACCCGGCAATTGATCGAGAAGCTGCCAAAGCTCAAGCTCGTTGTCCAGACGGGTCGCGTGGGTGCCCATCTCGATGTGAATGCCTGCACGGAACGAGGCATTGCGGTGGCCGAAGGCGTGGGCGCCCCATTCTCGACGGCCGAGCTGACCTGGGCGCTGATCATGGCCTCCATGCGCCGCATCCCCCAATATGTGTCCAGTCTGAAGCACGGCGCCTGGCAGCAGTCCGGGCTCAAATCCTCGGCCATGCCCACCAACTTCGGTATTGGCATGGTGTTGCGGGGCAAGACACTGGGTGTCTGGAGCTACGGAAAGATCGGTCAGCTTGTGGCGGGCTACGGTCGGGCCTTCGGTATGCGCGTGGTCATCTGGGGCAGCGAAGCGTCTCGCGCCCGTGCGGCAGCCGATGGCTTCGATGTCGCAACCTGCAAAGAAGATTTTTTTGAATCTGCCGACGTGTTGTCGGTGCATCTCCGCCTGAGCGAAACCAGCGCTGGCTGCATCACGCTGGATGATCTTGGGCGCATGAAGCCCACCTCGCTGCTGGTGAACACCTCTCGCGCCGAACTGCTCGAGCCAGAGGCACTGCTGGCAGCGCTGAACCGGGGCAGACCGGGCATGGCCGCAGTGGACGTGTTTGAATCGGAGCCTATTCTTCAGGGGCATGCCCTGCTCAGGCTGGAGAACTGCATCTGCACGCCCCATATCGGCTACGTCGAGCAGGACAGCTACGAATCCTATTTCTCTGCGGCCTTTGACAACGTGGTGAACTTCATCAAGGGCACACCGACGAACATCGTGAACCCAGGCGCGCTTCAGGTTAGGCGCTGAGCCGGCAATGCGAGGAAAACCAACGCCAGATTTCACCTGGCGTTGGTTTTCGGAACAAATCAGTTCTTCCCACTGTTGCCGCGATCGGATGGCGCGTCGTCCTCCGACGGTGGCACGAAATCGAGCACCTCGAAATCAATCAGGTTGCTCGCTGGTCCTTGTGTCGATGATTCCCCGGGCTTGACGGGTTTTGACGTGGGCTCGACCGGCGCGGCCACTTCGGGCAGCGAAGCTTCAAACTCCGAATAGGCATCCAGCTCGGTGAGATCCAGGTCCAGACCCAGACGGGGGGAGGCTGGCGGCATGGACTCCATCGGTTCGGTGTGGCGCTCCATGGGTTCTGCCGCATCAGCGGCAGCGATGGTGGTTGCCGCCACCGATGTTCCAGCGACCCCGGCGGCTTTGAGAGGCTGTACCTTGGTGTGCTGAAAGTTGGTGAGCGCGTCGGGTGCGGCTTCGCGCTTGACGATGTCTTTGGCGATGGTGTGAAGAAGAAGCAATTCCCGATACGCTTCAAGATCAAACACCTCACCTTCGCCATCGCCAGCTTCGCGAAATATCGACTGTTCGATCACGTCCAGCACGCGAGCATCGCCCCACAGCGCTTGAATTCGTGTGAAGGCGGTCTCGTAGGATTCGAGTCCGCGGCTTTGATCGGAATAGTGCTCAAACGGTGGCGCGCCCGCATTGAACACCTCGTTGAACTCGGTGCGAAGGCGGTCGTAATCGTCGCGACGGTCCAGCCGGTGGTAGAGCTTGAACAAGTCAAGGTAGGCCAGAGGACTCGGCTCATGGCTGTCTGCCAGGTGGTTCACCAGCACCTGGATGGCTTGCTCATCTTCACCCAGCGAAACGAAAAAATCTGCCTGTTGCTGGACATCGAACAGTTCTTCCGTGGCCACGGAGCGTCCCCCCCCGATCGCGCTGGCAGAAAAGTCCCGCTTGTCGCGTGATGGGATGGAAGGGATGCTGTCGCTCTCCCGAGAGCTCAACCTGGAAGCCAATGCGTCGCCCTGCCGTGGTCCGCCGAAACCGGAGTCTTCCCCCAGATCAAAATCCAGATCCAGATCAACGTCACCGCCTTTTGCGGGGACAGATGGTTCCTTGGTCTTTTGGGCCAGTTCGGCCTTGGAGTCTTCGGACCACCATGCCTTCGATGCTTCGCCGTCCTGCGCCTCCCCTTTTCGGCGCCAGACCACGATCAATGCCAACAATGCCATCAGCAGCAAGGCCGCAAGCAGATAGACCAGCCAGCTCATGTAGCGCGAACGGTCCAGGCTTGACTTCATCTGGGCGATGGTGGCCTGGTTGCGCGCTTCTTCGCTCCTGAGGCCCTGGGCCTCCGCTTCCAGCACCGCGAGCTTTTGTGCGTCACGCAAGATGTCATCGGGCGACGCGTTGATGGCCGCCCACAGACGGGCGGCGGACGCACGAACTTCCTCTGAATCGGTTGGCTCACTGAGCATGGTCATGGACAACCTGAGCGTGGGATCGCGCTCTATGTTCAAGCTGAGATCGACGGGCTCCAGCTGCAGACGCGGCGCTGACGCGGGAGGTTGTGGGGCGGCAGGACGTCGCACCACGCTGGGTGGGGTGGAGGCCTGAGCAGGCGCTCGTACAGCAGAGGCCACGGGCGGCGTGGTACGCGGACGCGAGGCTTGCGTTCCCCCGGCTGCTGCGGAAGCATCAGGCGACGCCACCGCCGGGGCTGCCTGGGACGCGCCTGCCGTAGGCAAGGGAGCAACAGCGACGGGCAGGGGAGGTGCGGCGGGCTGCCGCGCCGACTGGGTTTCAGTAACCAGGTCGGCAAGGAACACATACTGCCGGGCGTGAGAGGCGTTGCACCCGGCTCGCAGGTCGACCATGACAATGGGTTCATCAATGACCCTGGCGGCCTGAACGCGAATGGAGGCCTCGGCGTCGGGGGCCGTCCTTTGAGGAATCAGGCTCACGACGGTGGAGGGCAACAGGGTGTCACCATAGCGCACGTCGGCAGACAGGCAAAGTGCATTCAATTCTTCGCCCGGCGCCAGCAAAACCTGGATCCGCACATCCAGTGGACGACCGATCACCGCAGCGCCACTCTGCCGCCCCAAAGACGCAGCGGCACTGCTCAGCACAGTTGATAGCAAAATACAGCCCAACCAGAACTGGCGCACGTCAGTTTTCCTTTGTTATTCGGTGAATCATTCTGTCATAGGTTCTCACCGAACTTCTTGAGTTAATACCTTGATATGCAAGCCATTTTTGAAACAACGGGAATAGTTGGCACAGGCGCCATGGGCAGAGGCATTGCACAGATGGCGGCACAGGCAGGAAGCCGGGTGATTCTGTTTGACGTTCAACCTGGTGCCGCGGAATCGGCTAGGGACGCGCTCCGTGCGACATGGCAGAAACTGGTGGAAAAAGGAAAGCTGGACGCTGACCGGATGCAGGCATGTGTGGAACGGCTGACGGTGGCTGAAGACCTCGCCGATCTGGCCCCCTGCTCCCTGGTCATTGAGGCCATCGTGGAAAAGCTGGATGTCAAACAACGTTTGTTCCGCGACCTGGAAGCCATCGTGGGCGCCGAAGCGGTGCTCGCAACCAATACGTCTTCCCTTTCGGTGACGGCAATTGGTGCGGGCCTTAGCCGTCCGGCGCAATTCGCGGGCTATCACTTTTTCAATCCTGTTCCGCTGATGCGTGTGGTCGAAGTCATCTCCGGGCTGAAAACCGACCCCGTTGTTTGCAAACAACTTTCCGATTTTGCACGTCAATTCGGACACACCCCGGTGTCGGCGCAAGATACACCGGGATTTATTGTCAACCATGCGGGGCGGGGCTACGGAACAGAGGCGTTGCGAGTGGTCGGCGAAAAGGTGGCCGACTTCGCAACCATCGATCGCATCCTGAAGGATCAGATGGGATTCAAGCTCGGCCCGTTCGAACTCATGGACCTGACCGCGCTGGATGTGTCGCACCCGGTGATGGAGTCCATCTACCACCAGTACTTTGAAGAACCCCGCTACCGCCCGAGTGTGATCACCGCGCAGCGCTTGGCCGGCGGCATGGTGGGCAAGAAGGTGGGCGCAGGCTTTTACGCCTATCAGAATGGCGTGGCGCAGGTGCCCGCAGACCCTCCCGCCCCTGCAGCAGATCCGTTGCCGCCCGTGTGGGTGTCGCCCAAAGCGGCTCGCCGGCCAGAGCTCTACCAGTTGCTCAAGGCGCTGGGTGCAGGCATCGAAACCGGCGCGACACCGTCCGAGGCTGCCCTGATTCTGGTCGCTCCGCTGGGCCTGGACGTCACCACACTCGCAGCAGTCGAGCGGCTTGACGCCACCCGCACCATGGGCATCGACATGATGCTGGAAGACACTGCAACCAAACGGCGTGTTCTGGCAACCAACCCGGCCACCCGTCCCGACATGCGCGACGCCGCACACGCCCTGTTTGCCCGGGATGGCAAAGCCGTGAGTGTGATACGCGACAGTGGTGGATTTGTCTCGCAGCGTGTGGTCGCCACCATCGTCAACATCGCGGCCGACATGTGCCAGCAAGGCATTTGCACGCCGGCCGATCTGGATGTGGCCGTTACTCTCGGGCTGGGGTACCCGATGGGGCCCCTGGCCATGGGCGACCGGATCGGCCCCACCAACTTGCTGGAAATTCTGTTCAACCTCCAGACGGTGTACGGCGATCCGCGCTACCGCCCCTCACCCTGGTTGCGCCGGCGTGGCGCATTGGGACTGAGCCTGACGCACGAAGAAATCTGAAGCCTGAGCCACTGAACGACTACACACATGACCGCCATCCTGAAAAGTCACAGCCATGGCCAGACCATGGTGCTTACGCTGAGCAACCCGGAACACCGCAATGCGCTGGGTCCGGAGATTTACGCTGCGGGGGTCGAGGCGCTGAATGTGGCCGAGGGCAACGCGGACATACGCAGCGTGGTCATCACGGGCGAGGGCAGCCATTTCTGCGCGGGCGGCAATCTTCAGCGCCTGCTGTCCAACCGACAACATGCACCCGAAGTGCAGGCCCAGAGCATCGAAGGCCTGCACAACTGGATCGAGACCATCCGCGCCTTCTCCAAGCCTGTGATCGCTGCCGTGGAAGGTTCGTGTGCCGGTGCGGGCTTTTCGCTGGCGCTGGCCTGTGACCTGATCGTCTCTGCGAACAACAGCGTGTTCGTGATGGCCTACTGCAACGTGGGCCTGTCGCCCGACGGTGGTGCCACCTGGAGCCTGATGCGCTCGATGCCCCGGGCAACCGCCATGCAACTGATGCTCGCAGGGGAACGCATCGATGCCCCACGCCTTCATGCGCTGGGGGTGATCACACAGGTGTGCAGTCAGGGAGATGCATTGAACGAAGCGTTGGCCATGGCCGACAAGCTCAATGCCAAGGCCCCCAATGCACTGGCCAGCATCAAAGAACTGGCCAACGAAGCCCCCACAGGTTCGCTGCATGCCCAGTTGGGTGCCGAGCGCGACCATTTCGTGCGCAACCTGCACCATGCCAATGCTGGTGAAGGGATTACCGCATTCCTGGAAAAGCGCCCTGCCCGCTACCGCTGACACCCGCTTGAGAGTGCTCAGGGGCCGTCAAGACCGCCATCACGACACCTGGGGGACAGTGGCTCGCGCATTCCCTGATGCGCGGCCCGGGTCCCTGTGGCGACAATCCCATCATTTCCAGTCACTCATAAGACAGCCAATGGACGAACCGATTCTGACAATGGAAGAACGCGAAGCGATCAACAGTGGTCGCTGGTTCAGTTCTCTTTCACCGTCCCTGCGACACGACATACTCCGATGCGCCCACGTCAAGCGATTCAAGGATGGCGACCTCATCGTCGCCAGAGGCGATCCGCCCACCGAATGGTCGGCAGTGGCCAAAGGCGCGGTGCGTGTCAGCTCCACTTCACTTTCGGGCAAGCAGATCACACTCACCTATGTGGAGCCAGGCGTATGGTTTGGCGACGTGGCGATGTTCGACGGCGATCAGCGCACACACGACGCATACGCACATGGACCCACCACCCTGCTCTGCGTGGCCCGTACCGATTTTCAGAAGATTCTCAACTCGCACGTGGAGCTGTACGAAGCCTTGATGCGACTGCAGGCGCGGCGCATTCGCACACTCTTCGGGCTGGTGGAAGATCTCAACACCCTGCCCCTGCGCGCTCGGCTGGCCAAGCAGCTTCTGCATCTGGCGCGCAGCTACGGCGTGCCGTGTCTGAGCGACGGCAACGAGACACGCATCGGTCTGCAACTGGCCCAGGAAGAACTGGCGCAATTGCTCGGCGCCTCACGGCAACGCGTGAATCAGGAACTCAAGTCGATGGAGCGCGAGGATGCGATCCGCATCGAACAAGGCGGGCTGGTGGTTCGCAACCGGGAAATGCTCATGCGCATCGCGGAAGCCGAATCCTGAGCTGTACAACGTGGGGCGCCAGGTGCCACGGCACTTGGGCCCGGTCAGGCGCTACCGACCTGTCCGTCATCTGCGGGTATCCAGAATGAGCATCAACAAAAATTTCGTGGGCACCCGGCCCGTTTCAGATCAGCACGCCTTCAATGAAGCCGCGTTGCAAGACTGGCTGACGCCACACTTGCCAGGCTTTGCAGGCCCCATGCAGGTGGAGATGTTCAAGGGCGGACAGTCGAACCCGACCTACAAACTCATCACACCCGGAAGCGCCTATGTGATGCGCGCCAAACCAGGGCCCGTGGCCAAACTGCTGCCTTCGGCACACGCCATCGAGCGCGAATTTCGGGTCATGAGCGCGCTGCAGGACACCGACGTTCCAGTGGCCAGGATGCATGTGCTCTGTGAAGACGAATCGATCATCGGGCGCGCTTTCTACATCATGGAGTGCGTTGACGGTCGGGTGATGTGGGATCAGTCGCTGCCGGAACTGGCCCGCGACCAGCGCGCTGCGATCTACGACGAAATGAACCGAGTGATGGCTGCGCTGCACACGGTGAAGCCATCCGCCGTCGGGCTGGACGGCTATGGCAAGCCGGGCAACTACTTCGAACGCCAGATCGGGCGCTGGAGCAAGCAGTACGTGGCATCCGTGACCCAGCCCATTCCCGAAATGGACCGACTCATGGAATGGCTGCCACAGAACATTCCGGCCATGGCGCGCGATGAAAACATGGTGTCGATCGTGCACGGCGACTACCGGCTCGACAACCTGATGTTTCACAAGACAGAGCCGCGCGTGCTGGCCGTGCTCGACTGGGAACTGTCCACGCTCGGGCACCCGCTGGCCGACTTCAGCTACCACTGCATGTCCTGGCACATTCCACCCGGCTCATTCAGAGGCATTGGCGGACTCGATGTGGATGCCCTGGGCATTCCCCGCGAAGACGCCTACATCTCCCGCTACTGTGAGCGCACCGGGTTTGCCACCCCTGATCAGCTCAAGGCCGACTGGAACTTTTATCTGGCCTACAACATGTTCCGCCTGGCGGCGATCCTGCAAGGCATTGCCAAGCGGGTCGAAACCGGCACCGCATCAAGCCCGCAGGCCGTCAGCTCTGCGGCTGGCGCCCGTCCCATGGCAGAGCTGGCCTGGCGCTTTGCAAGCGCCGCCTGACGGCCAATCCAAACATTGATACACACACCCACAGGAGACCCGATGAACTTCGATTACACCGACAAAGTCAAGGCCATGCGTGAACGCCTTCTCGCGTTCATGGATGAGCACGTCTACCCCAACGAAGCACGATTCTTCGCCGAAATCGCCGCCAACCGTGCCAATGGCAATGCCTGGGTGCCCACCACCCTGATCGAAGAACTCAAACCCAAGGCGCAAGCTGCCGGTTTGTGGAATCTGTTCTTGCCGCGCAGCGTGCGTGCGCCCCAGGGTTTGTCCAACCTGGAATACGCGCCCATGTGTGAAATCATGGGTCGTGTACCGTTTGCGGCCGAGGTGTTCAACTGCTCGGCTCCCGACACCGGCAACATGGAAACGTTCGAGCGCTACGCCAGCGAGGAACTGAAAGACCAGTGGCTGGAGCCGCTGCTGCGCGGCGAGATCCGTTCGGCTTTTCTGATGACGGAGCCTGAAGTGGCCTCCAGCGACGCCACCAACATCCAGTGCCGCATCGAACGCGACGGGGACGAATATGTGATCAACGGCCGCAAGTGGTGGTCGTCCGGCGCCGGCGATCCACGCTGCGCTGTCTACATCGTGATGGGCAAGAGCAACCCCGATGCACCCCGGCATTCACAACAATCGATGATCATCGTGCCGGCCAACAGCAAGGGCATCACCATCGTGCGCCCGCTGTCGGTGTTCGGCTACGACGATGCGCCCCACGGCCACATGGAGGTGATCCTGGAGGACGTGCGGGTGCCGGTGGGCAATCTGCTGCTCGGCGAAGGCCGTGGTTTCGAGATTGCACAAGGCCGGCTTGGCCCTGGTCGCATCCACCACTGCATGCGCTCCATTGGCTCAGCAGAACGCGCAATGGAACTCATGTGCCAGCGCCTCAACAGCCGTGTAGCCTTTGGCAAACCGGTGTCGGCCCAGTCGGTCTGGCATGAGCGCATTGCCGATGCGCGCTGTCGTATCGAAATGGCCCGCCTGCTCACGCTCAAGGCCGCCTACATGATGGACACCGTGGGCAACAAGGTGGCCAAGGCTGAGATCGCCATGATCAAGGTGGTGGCGCCCAACATGGCTTGTGATGTGATCGACATGGCCATCCAGGCCCATGGCGGCGGTGGTGTGAGCGACGATTTCCCGCTGGCCTACGCCTACGCCAATCAGCGCACCCTGCGCCTGGCCGACGGCCCGGACGAAGTGCATCGCCAGTCCATTGCCAAACTTGAACTGGCGCGGCACATGGTCGTGAAGACCGACGTGGACATGCCCGTCACCCGGGGCTGCTGAACCCGCAGCACCAGAGCTTCAGCGCTCGAGCTTCTTGATGGCCCGGGCGCTGAAGTGTTCAAAAACGTCCAGAGCGTGCAGCACGGCGTCGCTGTCTGCCGGGTGGTCAACCTGCAGTCGCAAATAGGTATTGCCCCGCGCCAGCATGAACAGCATGGGCGTGCGATCGCTCACGCCTTCTGGCCAGTCCATGAGCAACTCGATGATCGGCTCATCGAGGCAATCCCGTGCGATTTCCGGCGCATCGGTGAGCACAGCGTAGCGCGCCCAGAAGCTGTCGTCCGGTCCGGGCCAGCCGGCGTCGCGGTACATGGACAACCACCGCACCTCTTCCGGCAGTTGTTTCGCGCTGGTCTGCAACGCGTCGGTGACGTTTTCGTAAAGGCTGTTGGCCTGAGCTTCAAACGTGCGCTTGAGCGCCCGGTTCATCAGGATCAGATGCACCTCGTGCGTGAGTCCAAGTTCGGCCTTGGCCTTCAACTCGAAACCCTCGATGTAGCTGCGTGCTGAAGGAGCGCATTCGGCCCGGAACTGCCGATCCAGCCATTGGCCCGCAATGGCATATCCACCATGTTTGCGCGGCACGTGGGCCAGCATTCGTTCCATGGCCCAGTGGTTCATCCCCTCGTTGGCCGCTGGGGAGGACGGACGTGCTGACCAGGCGTTCTTCAGGCGTTCAAACATGTCTCAATGAAATCTCGTAGAGTTCGACCATTATGAACATTCCTACCCTTTTGAGCCGTTGCCACCATGATTGACGTCTACTCCTGGCCCACGCCCAACGGCCACAAAGTGCACATCATGCTTGAAGAATGCGGCTGGCGGCTGGGGCGCGACTGGCAAGTCCACGCCATCAACATCGGCCAGGGCGACCAGTTTCAACCGGCTTTTCTCAAGATCAGCCCGAACAACAAGATCCCTGCGCTGGTAGACCCCAACGGGCCCGATGGCAAGCCGATCAGCCTGTTCGAGTCGGGTGCGATCCTGCTGTACCTGGCGGCGAAGGCCGGCAGGTTTCTGCCAAAGTCTGATCGACAGAAGTTCGAGGTGCTGCAGTGGTTGATGTTCCAGATGGGCGGGGTCGGACCCATGCTCGGACAGGCGCACCATTTCCGCATTTATGCGCCAGAGAAAATCGAATACGCCTACAACCGCTACACCAACGAAGCCAGGCGTCTGTATGGCGTGATGAACGCACAGGTGGCCAAACAACCCTTCATTGCGGGCAAGCAGTATTCGATTGCCGACATCGCCATCTTCCCCTGGCTCAGAAGCTGGCAAAACCAGGGCATCGACTGGGCGGACTACCCGCACCTGAAAACCTGGTTCGACCGCATTGCGGCGCGCCCGGCGGTACAGCGGGGCGTGGCCGTGCTGGCCGATGCGCGTAAACCGCTGACCGACGACAAGGCCCGCGACACACTGTTTGGGCAAACCCAATACAAAAAACGCTAACCAAAATCTGACCTGCCCGGAACCGGGTGAATCACAGGGTACAATTCACAGCTTAGTCGGAGCGTAGCGCAGCCTGGTAGCGCATCTGCTTTGGGAGCAGAGGGTCGCGAGTTCGAATCCCGCCGCTCCGACCATTTATAAAAACAAAAAGGCCCACAGTGTGGGCCTTTTTTGTATCGATTTCACCCTGTCTGCCCGTAGCTCAACTGGATAGAGCAGCTGCCTTCTAAGCAGCAGGTCGGGGGTTCGAGTCCCTCCGGGCAGGCCAATCCGCTCCAAAGTTCAGGCTGTTTTGCTTGCCTGGGCGCAAAAATCACGGAAAACGCAACGCACAAGCCGATACCGGCGTGCAACACGGGTGACTTGACGCGCACGTGGTGGGCTTGAATTCCCGTGAGTGGTGTTTCGTCAACGCTTCACTGAGCGGTGTCGATGCGCAGCACGACGTTTCCCACGGTTTGACCGCTTTCCACTTTTTCATGTGCCTCCGCAATGTCTGACAAAGGCAACCGCTCGGCGATGTTGTGTTGCAGCACATCCCGACGCAAGAAGCGCGTGAGCGTGGCTTCTGTGCGAGCACGGTCGCTGGGGGTGAGGTGGTAGACGATGAAGAACTTGAGTTGCAGGTTCTTGCCGATGAGCGGGAAGAACGGCAACTGGATGGGGTTGGGGCCGCTGCCGTAGACCACGCACTCGCTGTTGGGCTTGAGCATCTCCAGATTGGCGGCGGCGTTGGTGGCAAAGTCGAGTTCGATGATGCGGTCCACGCCCTGTCCCTGGGTGATCTCGGCCACGCGTTCCACCAGGGGTTCCGTCTTGTAGTTCACCACGTCATCAGCGCCGGCGGCTCGGGCCAGTTCGGCTTTTTGCGTGGTGCTCACCGTGGTGATGACGCGCGCGGCTCCCATCAGGCTCGCCATCTGCACCGCGTAATGCCCCACGGCTCCCGCACCTCCGGCCACCAGCACGGTCTTGCCAGACACGCCACCATCCATGGACACGGCATGCAGCGCGGTGAGCGCCGGGATGCCCAGGCAGGCGCCCACCTCGCCACTCACGTTGTCGGGAAGCGGCACAGCCTGCTGCTGGGGCAGGCACACCAGCTCGCAGGCGGTGCCGTGGGGGCGGCCCCAGGCCGCGTTCCACAGCCACACGCGCTCGCCCACCCGGCTGGCGCTCACGCCCTCACCCACCGCATCGATCACGCCCATGCCGTCGCTGTGCGGGATGATGCGCGGGAACGGCATGAGCTTGCTGCGCAGGCCCATGCGCGACTTCACGTCCGACGGATTGACGCCCGACCACTGAACCCGCACGCGAACCTCGCCAGTGGTGGGTTGGGGATCTGGGAGTTCACCGATTTGCAGGACTTCGCGGGCGGGACCGAGGCTTTCGTAGTAGGCGGCTTTCATAGGGCTGGCGAATGTCCTGTCTGGTGTTGGTCTGTGGTCTCAAGCGGTTTGCGGAGCGCGTGAACACGCGAAATGACTCAGCACATCTCCAGGGTATTGCACCACGGTGCTGACCTCACATAAAAAGACCTTCGGCGCCAAGCCTACATTGCCCAGGGGCTTATGGAAGCACCTGATCGATGAGCACACGCAGTCCCTGCGTGTTGTGCGCAACCACCTGCGTACGACCGGACAGGTCGCCACCTTGCGGCAAGGCGTTGCCGCTGCGGCTGATGCGGGCTTCCACCACCACCTCGGGCTCGCCAGACAGTTTGTGCTGGTCCGACATGGCCTGTTGATCGGTGAGGGTGAATTCGGTGGGCTTGGCGCTGGCGGTCATGCGCAGCACCGCAAGTGGCAGTCGAGGACCCTGCGGCGTGCGTGCGGTGATGTAAAGGGTGTCGCCTTCGCGCAGTTGATCACGCAAGGCGGGTGCCACCTCTACCCTGCCCTGAATGCCTGCAAATGCGGGTGCAATGGTGCCAGTCTCTGCCCCACTGGCCTGCATCCCGCTGCGGGCCGCTTCCAGACTGCGGTCCAGGCCGTTTGCGAAGTCGCTGCCGGGTGTAGCGCGCTGACGGGCGCGTTGCCAGTAGGTCTGAGCGGCGGCAAAGTCTTCGCGGCCGTAGGCCGCGCTGCCGGCCAGCGCCAGGGCTTTGGGGTGGTTGGGGTCGATGGCCAGTGCCCGGGTGATCAGTTGCATGGGTTCGCCTTCGGCGTTTTGTCCCTGCAGCATGGTGAGCAGATCTGCGCGGTCGGCCAGCAGGCGCGGGTTGTCTGGGGCCAGTTCGATGGCGCGCTGGTAGGCGCGGTCGGCGTCGGCGTAGCGTTGCAGGCCTGCTTGTGAGCGCGCCAGCATTTCCCAGGCCGCGGCGTCGGCGGGTTGATCCGCCGGGCGGTTCTCCAGCTGCTGGGCCATCTGCCGCACCATGGCATCCACATCGGCAAGCGTGGCACCGGTGGTGGCTTGCCGGTTGTCTGCGGCCATGCGGATGGCGCCCGGCTCACCCAGGCGGGCGTACAGGCCCACGCTGAACGCGGGCACGATGAGCAACAGCAGGGTCAGCGTGGCTGTGCGGTGGGTGGACTGGCCCACGGGTTCGATGGCGGCGGATTCTTCCAGCACGCGCCGGGCAAGTTCGGTCTGCGCCTGCGCATGTTCGGCGGTACCGATGCGGCCGGCGGCCCGGTCGGCGTCGTTTTGCGCGCGCTGCGCATGCAGCAGGGTCAGGTTGCCGACGCTACCGTGGCCGGCTGTGGTACCCGGTGCAGGCTGGCGCAGCAGCACCCTCGCCAGAGGCCAGAGGGTGATCAGCACCAGTGACACTGCAAGTACAACGAACAACGTCATGAACGGCCTCCTGCTTCGTCCAGCAGCCGCTGGGCACGCTGCAGATCCGCAGCATTGAGTGGTGCAGGCGCTGCCTGCGGATCGCGCCGGCGGATGTTTTGCAAAAGCAGATAAAACGCCAGCAGCAGCAGGGCAAACGGCCCCAGCCACAGCGTCACCGTGCTGGCCTTGAGCGGTGGCCGGTAGAGCACAAAGTCGCCATATCGTTGCTTCATGAAATCGAGAATCTGGCTTTGGCTGCGACCTTCGCTGAGCTGCTCGCGGATCTGCTGGCGCAAGTCCACCGCCAGTTCGGCGTTGGATGCGGCGATGGTTTCGTTCTGGCAGACCAGGCAGCGCAGTTCGTGGGCAATGGCCAAGACGCGTTTTTCAAGCGCGGGATCGGCCGCGGTGGGTGTGGCACGATCCCCGGTGGCCATCTGCGCCGATACCACGAAGGGAAACAAGGCCAAAAGCAAGCCGAGCAGCATTTGACGGATGCCAGCAAAGTAAACGCATGGATACGAGGGGGAGCCCCGTCCAGGGCGCCGTCGGGCCAGCTCTGCCGGACGACCAGTGCCGCCCCCTGGGGGGTAGCGCAAGGCGTTGCGGGTTTGGCTGCGGGGGGTACTCATAGTCTGGCAATCATCGGCAACAAGGTGTCGCGCACCACCTCGGGCGTGACCGGCCCGGTGTGCTTGTGGCGAATCACGCCCTGTCGGTCGATCACATAGGTTTCAGGCACGCCATAGACGCCGAAATCGAGGCCAACCCGGCCATCCGTGTCCGAGAGCGTCGCCTGATAAGGGTCGCCGTGCTGGCGCAACCAGTTCAAGGCCAGGTCGCGCCGGTCCTTGTAGTTCAGGCCGATGACGGTGACAGCGCCCGTGCGGGCCAGATCCACCAGCACCGGATGTTCCAGCTGGCAGGCCACACACCACGAGGCCCACACATTGAGCATCCACACCTGGCCCTGCAGCTGCTCGGGTGCGATGCGCCGATCAGGTGCGGCCAGGGTGGGCAGGTTGAAGGCGGGCACCGGCTGGTTCACCAGCGGCGACGGCACATCGCGTGGGTCCAGCCGCAAGCCGGTGAACAGGAACCCCAGCATCACCACGAACACGCCCAGGGGCAACAGGTAGCGCTTCATGAGCGTAGCTTTCCCGTGGCCAGCGCGGGCAGCACCGCACCACTTGCCGGTGCGGCGGCGGCCGCCTCCTTGCGAGAGCGCCGAACACGATAGCGCCGGTCGGCCACGGCCAGCAAGCCGCCCAGCGACATGAGCAGACAGCCGCCCCAGATCCAGTTGACCAGCGGCTTGTGGTGCAGGCGCACGCTCCAGGCGATTTCGCTGACCGGTTCGCCCAGGGCCACGTACAGATCACGCATGACGCTGCGGTCGATGGCAACCTCGGTCATGGGCATACGGCTCACGGTGTAGATGCGCCGCTCGGGGTGAAGTGTGGCGACCGGCTTGCCGTTGCGGGTGACGCTGATGGTGGCGCGGGCCGAGGTGTAGTTCGGTCCCTGCACCAGGTCCATGTCGTCCAGGCGGAAGCTGTGGCCGCCCACTTCGGCACTCTGCCCCACTTCCATGCGCACATCGTTCTCGCTTTCGAAGCTGCTCACCACGGTGACGCCGGCAATGAACACCGCCACGCCAAAGTGCGCCAGCAGCATGCCAGCGTAGCTGCCCGGCTGCGCGCGCAGGGCCACCCACCACGGGGCCGGGTGTGCCCGCAAGCGCTGCACCAGGTTGAGCACCGCCGTGGCGCCCACCCACACAGCCAGCAGCAAGCCCAGACCCGTCAGTGGCGTCCAGGCCCGCAGCAACAGGGGAGCGATGAGGGCGCTGGCCACGCTCACGCCCACCGCCCAGCGCAACTGCCGGGCCAGATCGCCTGCCTCTGCCTTGCGCCAGCGCGCCAGCGGCCCCACGCCCATGAGGAACAGGGCCGGTGCAATCAAAGGAACGAAGACGGCGTTGAAATACGGTGGTCCTACCGAGAGCTTGCCCATGCCCAGCGCGTCGATCAGCAGCGGGTACAGCGTGCCCAGCAGCACCGCGGCAGCGGCCACCACCAGCAGCACGTTGTTGGCCAGGAGCAGACTCTCGCGCGAGAGCAGCTCGAACTGTCCACCGGCCCCAACCTTGGGAGCGCGCCACGCAAACAGCGTGAGCGAGCCGCCCACCACGATGGCAAAGAACACCAGGATGAACACCCCCCGCGCCGGGTCGGTGGCGAAGGCGTGCACCGAGCTCAGCACACCGGAGCGCACGATGAACGTGCCCAACAGCGATAGCGAGAACGCAAGGATCGCCAGCAGCGCGGTCCAGAGCTTGAATCCGCCGCGCTTTTCAGTGACTGCCAGCGAATGCATCAGCGCTGTGCCCACCAGCCAGGGCATGAACGAGGCGTTTTCCACCGGATCCCAGAACCACCAGCCGCCCCAGCCGAGTTCGTAGTAGGCCCAGAAACTTCCCAGCGCAATGCCGGCGGTGAGAAAGCACCAGGCCAGCGTGGTCCACGGGCGCGACCAGTGTGCCCAGGCGGCATCCAGCCGACCGGCCAGCAAGGCTGCCACCGCAAAGGCAAACGCCACCACGAAGCCCACATAGCCCATGTAGAGCATGGGCGGGTGAATCGCCATCCCCGGATCTTGCAACAGGGGGTTGAGGTCTTTGCCGTCCAGCGGCACCGGGAACACACGTTCGAACGGGTTGGACGTGAGCAGCGTGAACAGCAGGAAGCCGACACTGACCAGGCCCATCACACCCAGCACGCGGGCCAGCATGGGCCGGTCCAGCTGGCTCGAGAGATGCGCCACGGCAAAAGTCCACCCAGACAGGATGAGCGACCACAGCAGGATGGAACCTTCGTGGTTGCCCCACACCGCACTGAAGCGGTACAGCAGGGGCAGCGCGGTGTGTGAATGCTCGGCCGCCAGAAGCACCGAAAAATCGCTGGTGATGAAAGCGTGGGTGAGGCACACATAGGCGAACAGCAGCAGCGCAAACTGTGCGGTGGCGGCCGGCCTGGCCAGCGCCATCCAGTGGGTGCGGCCGGTCTGCGCGCCCGCCAGCGGCAGCACGCTCTGCACCAGCGCCATCACCAGTGCAAGCACGGTCGCAAAATGCCCGAGTTCAGGGATCATGGCCGGGCCACCTGGGATGTGGGTGCCATTGCTTGGCTCGCCCGGGCGCGCTCCAGCGCTTCGGCCGCTTCGGGCGCCATGTAGTTTTCGTCGTGTTTGGCAAGCACCTGGTCGGCACGGAACAGACCGTCCGCGCCAAGCTTGCCCTGCGCGACCACGCCCTTGCCTTCCTGGAACAGATCGGGCAGCAGGCCGGTGTAGCTCACCGGGATGGCCTGGGCGGTGTCGGTCACGCGAAAGTGCACGGTGAGGCTTTGCGGGTCGCGCTGCACGCTGCCCTCTTCCACCAGGCCACCCACCCGGAAGCTGCGCTCGCGCGGGGCTTCGTTGGCCATGACCTGCGTGGGGCTGAAAAAGAACACCAGGTTGCTGCGGAACGCATTGAGCACCAGGGCACTGGCGGCGCCCACGGTGAGCAGCCCCACCAGCAGGGCAACGGCGCGGCGGTTGCGTGCTTTCATGCGGCGTGCTCCCCGGCGTCGTGCGATGTCATGGCGCGTTCATCGCCCGCTTCCTGCACCAGCAGGCGCCGGCGCATGCGCACCATCCCCACTTCGGCCACCACCACGGCAGCGGTCATGCCCAGTGAGCCCCACACGTACAGGCCATAGCCGCCCATGGACAAAAAGTCTTGCAGGTCGATCCAGTTCATGAAGCCTCCAGTGCCTGCCGCGCCCAGGGCGTGTGGCGCTCGCGTTCCAGCATGATCACCCGCACCCGGGCCAGTGCGATGGCAATGCAATACATCCAGCACGCCAGCGCCATCACCAGCATGCCCATGAGCATGGGTGTGGCCATGCTGGGCGCCTTGGTGAGGCTGACCGACGCGCCCTGGTGCAGCGTGTTCCACCACTGCACAGAGAAATAGATGATGGGCAGGTTGACCACGCCCACGATGGCCAGCAGGCCGGCGGCGCGGTCGGCGCGGCGCGGGTCGTCAATGGCGGCGTGCAAGGCCATGAAGCCGATGTAGAGGAACAGCAACACCAGCTCGGACGTCAGCCGCGCGTCCCACACCCACCAGGTGCCCCAGGTGGGTTTGCCCCAGAGCGCGCCGGTCCACAGCGCCAGAAAGGTCATGAGCGCACCGGTGGGTGCCAGTGCGCAGGCCATCATGCTGGACAGGCGCGAGTTGAACACCAGCCCGGCCGCAGCCCACAGCGCCATGGCCAGGTACACCACCATCGACATCCAGGCTGTGGGCACGTGCACGAAGATGATGCGGTAGGCCTCGCCCTGTTGCGCGTCGGTGGGCGCCAACCACAGCCCCAGGTACAGGCCGTACACGGTGAGCACAACGGCCAGCGCACCAAACCACGGAATGAGGCGGCCGGCCAGTGGGTAGAAGCGCTGCGGGGCCGCGTAATGAAACCAGTTGATTTGCGGCATGGTCACTCCATGGGTCACTCAAGGGATATGCGCAAGGCGGCGCTGGTGAGCAGCGGCGCGGCGAAGAGGCTGAGCAACAGCAAGGCGCCCAGCAACGAAAAATGTCCAACCACGTCCAGCCCGGCGTCATGAGCCTGCACGGCACCCGCGCCAAAAATGAGCACCGGAATCACCAGCGGCAGCGTGAGCAATGACATCAGCACACCGCCGCCACGCAGGCCCAGCGTGAGCGCGGCGCCAATGGCACCCACCAGACTGAGCACCGGTGAGCCCACCAGCAGGGTGAGGAACAGCACGCCGGTGGCAGAAGCAGACAGGTCGAACTGCAAGGCCAGCAGCGGCGAGACCAGCACCAGCAGCAGCACCGAACCGCACCAATGCGCGGCGATTTTGCCCAACACCAGCACAGGCAATGGATGCGAAGAGAGCAGCAGTTGCTCCAGCGTGCCGTCGGCATGGTCATCGGAAAACAAGCGGGCCAGCGGCAGCGTGCAGGCCAGCAGCGCTGCGACCCACACCACGCCGGGCGCCATGGTGCGCAGCAGTGCGGGTTCCGGGCCCACGGCCAGCGGGAACAGGCTGACCACCATCACGAAAAACACCAGTGCGGCCAGCGAATCGGTGCGGCGGCGCAAGGCGATGCGCAGGTCGCGCTGGAAGATGCAGCGAAAACCGTCGAACCAGCCGGGGGACTTGCCCTGCAGCGGTGCGTGTGTGGCCACGGTGGTGTTCACAGCTGCAGCACCTGTTGAGGTGCGTCGTCCAGCGCCACGCCCTGGTGGCTGGTGAGCACCACCGAACCACCGCGCATCAGCTGCGAGCGGATCAGGCTTTCGAGCCAGGTGGTGGCGGCGGTGTCGAGCGAGTTGAAGGGTTCGTCGAGCACCCACAGCGGTGCGGCCCGTACGAGCACCAGCCGCGCCAGGCCACAGCGCCGGCGCTGACCCTGGGAGAGGCGGCGCACCGGGGTGCGTTCAAAACCCCGCAGTCCCGCATCGCCCAGCGCATGAAGCACGGCGGCGCGTGGTGCGTGTTGACCACCCAGGCTGCAGGCGACAAGCAGGTTGTCGGTGGGCGAGAGATCGTCTTTCAGCGCAGCGGAATGGCCCAGGTACACCAGTTCACGGCCCCAGCGCTCGCGCTGCTCCGCCAGCGGCTGGCCGCGCCAGCGTACTTCGCCGCTGCTGGGCGCCAGCAGGCCACACACCATGCGCAGCAGACTGGTTTTGCCCGCGCCATTGGCACCCGCCACGCGCAGCAAATGGCCACCAGGCAGCTGAAGGTCGAGTCCGCTGAACAGGGTGCGCTCGCCGCGCACGCAGCTCACGCCGTGGAGCGTGAGGGCGGCGGTCATGTCTTCTGGGCTCCGTCAAACAAACTGGGAGCGCTGTGGAGGGCATTCATGAAGTGCGGCGTCTGCGTATTCAAGGGCTGTGTCGAGGGAACATACGGGGCGGCTGTCAACTGCATATGTCAACTTACTGTGACACTTATATCACCAGACTTTGATTGACACAAACCGGGAAACCCGAACCCGGCGGTTGTCCACACACCACACAAGAGTCCTCCTGCTGACGGTCATACGGGAGCGGGCGTGTCAAGGCAGGGCCGCTTCCTCGTGCTGCAGCGCACAAGCAAATACCTTTTGACAAATTCATGTGTCATGTTAAATTGACACATGTTGATGTCACATTTTGATGACGTCAACGGGTTCACTGAGGGGCTTCCATGGACCTGATGTCACGCATCCAGAGCGCACTTGACCATCAACTGGCTCAAGCCCACCGTCCCAGCGCCCCGCCCCGCCTGCTGGCCGCCATGCGCCACGCCGTGTTCCCCGGTGGCGCACGCATCCGCCCCCAACTGTGTCTTGCCGTCGCCCATGCATGCGGAGAAGACGCCCCCGCCCTCACCGATGCGGTGGCCGTGGCGATCGAGTTGCTGCATTGTGCGTCGCTCGTCCACGACGACATGCCCTGCTTCGATGATGCCGACATCCGGCGTGGCCAGCCCACCGTGCACAAGGCGTACGGCGAACCACTGGCGCTGCTGACCGGCGATGCCTTGATCGTGATGGCCTATCACGCACTGGCACGGGCCGGCGTACACCACCCGGAAAGGTTGGCAGGCCTGATCGACACCGTATGCACCGGCACCGGCGCACCCGACGGCATCGTGGCAGGACAGGCCTGGGAATGCGAGACACACGCCGACCTGGGCCAGTACCAGCGCGCCAAAACCGGCGCGCTCTTCGTGGCATCCACCTGCGCCGGCGCACAGGCAGCGGGCGCCGACCCGGCAGGCTGGCGCTCCCTTGGTGAATGCCTGGGCGAGGCCTACCAGGTGGCCGACGACATTCGCGACGTGATGCTGCAGGCCGAAGAACTGGGCAAGCCCGCCGGTCAGGACGCCAGCCATGGCCGCCCCAGCGCCGCCGCCGACCTGGGCCTGGTGGGTGCCGTGCGGCATTTCCGCCGCTTGATGGACGCGGCCGTGGATTCGGTGCCCCCCTGCGCGAGCCGTGCTGCCATGCGACAGATCGTGCTGCACGAGTCAGAGCGACTCATTCCGCGAACCACCTGCGACCGCATCACCGGCGAACGCCACCTCTGGGCGCCCGCGCGCACCCCGGCTCACCGCGTGGTGGCCTGAACCAAAAAACGCTCATGACCACCCTGCACTCCAGCAAACCCTTGCTGCCTCTGGAAAGCAGCGCCTCGTGGCGTGATCGCCTTGCGACACGCATCGACCGCTGGATGACCAGCCCGGCGCTGTACCAGTGGGTATTGACCAACCCGCTGACGCGCTGGATGGTGCGGCGCCGCTCGAAGCAGTTGTTCGAGGTAATGGCGGGCTTTGTGCATTCGCAGGTGCTGCTGGCCTGTGTGCGTTTGCGTCTGCTGGAACTGGTGCTGGCGCAGCCGCGAACGCTGGTTGAACTCTCGTCCCTCACCCAACTGCCAGCGGCCGGTTTGCAGCGCCTGCTGGACTCGGCGGTTTCCATGCGGCTGCTGGCATTGCGTGGTGGCGACCGCTACGGCCTGGGCAGTCTGGGTGCGCCGGTGGTGGCGCACCCAGGCATTCGAGACATGGTGGAACACAACGCCACCCTGTACGAGGACCTGCGCGACCCGCTGGCTCTGCTGCGCGACCCGGACCAGGCCCGCATGCACGCTTACTGGCCTTACACAGACCACCAGGCCGGTGCGCCCCAACCCAAGGCACCTGAAGCGCAGTTCGCGCGCTACTCGGCGCTCATGGCCACATCGCAACGGTTCGTGATCGATGAACTGCTCGCCGCCTATCCGTTCTCTGAACACCGCTGTGTGCTGGATGTGGGCGGTGGCATGGGCGGCTGGGTCACGGCCCTGGCACGGCATCAGCCCGGCTTGCAGTTGCAGTTGTTTGACCTGCCACCCGTGGCGGACCTGGCGCGCGAACAAATACGACGCCAGGGACTGGCTGCACGCATCACTGCGTTTGGCGGCAGCTTCACCGAAGATCCACTGCCCACAGGCGCCGATCTGGTCACGCTGGTGCGCGTGGCGCACGATCACGACGACGCCACCGTGCTCGCCTTGCTGCGCGCGATCCAGACGGCGCTGCCGATGGGTGGGACCCTGCTGCTGGCCGAACCCATGGCGCAAGGCGACGGCCAGGCATCCAGCACCGACCCGTACTTCCATTTTTACCTGATGGCCATGGGCTCGGGGCGGCTGCGCACGCCGCAAGCCTTGGGCGCCCTGATGACCCGTGCCGGCTTCAACCACATCGAGCTCGCGCCCAACCCCATGCCGCTGCATGCGCAGCTCCTGGTGGGCCGGAAAACTAAGTGTTTTCCCTCAGATTCGACCCGATGCGTCCATTTAGATTGACACTTTAATCTGTCACGTTCTTAATACACATCATGAAAGCTTCAGCCATCGTTTTCAACAGCCCCTGCCAACTGGCGGTGCGGTCCCTGGACCTGCGGGACATGGCCGAAGGCGATGTCGAGGTGGACGTGGAATACAGCGGCATCAGCACCGGTACCGAACGCATGTTGTGGGACGGCAGCATGCCACCCTTCCCCGGCATGGGTTACCCCCTGGTGCCTGGCTACGAAACCGTGGGCCGCGTGGTGCGCACCCAGGGCCAGTGTGGCCTTGGCAAGCATGCGCTGGCGCTGGGCGACCGTGTGTTCGTGCCGGGCTCATACAGCTTCGAGGGCGTGCACAACCTCTTCGGTGGTGCCGGCTCGCAACTGGTGGTGCCCCATGGCCGTGTGGTCAAGCTCGACGAACAGCAAGGACCTGATGCGGTGCTGCTGGCGCTGGCCGCCACGGCCTACCACACCGTGTCTTGTGGCGGCACCCGCGAGCCAGCCACCCCACCCGAACTGATCATTGGCCACGGTGTGATGGGTCGCCTGCTGGCCCGCCTCACGGTCGCTGCAGGCGCACCTGCACCGGTGGTGTGGGAAACGCAGGAACAGCGTCGCACAGGTGGGATGGGCTACAGCGTGATTCACCCCGACGCCGACGAGCGCAAGGACTACCGGGCCATCTACGACGTGAGCGGCGATGCCGACATCCTGCACCGCGTGATTCCCCGCCTGGCCAAGGGCGGCGAAGTGGTGCTGGCCGGTTTCTACAAGAAAGACATTTCTTTCGCCTACACGCCGGCCTTCATGCGCGAAGCACAGATCCGCATCGCCGCCGAATGGAAGCACGCCGACCTGCTGGCCGTGACCGAGCTCATGAACACCGGCCGCCTGAACCTGGACGGCCTGATCACACACACCGAATCCCCCGCGCACGCCACACAGGCGTACGAAGCGGCGTTCGGCGACCCCCAATGTTTGAAGATGGTCCTGGACTGGAGAAACTGATGAGCGCACTACCTGTCAACGTGCAACCGGCCCAGTTCATGGCGCAATTGCGCGCCGAAGCGGCCATTGAACCCTCTCCGGTGCACACCGGCGAGGTGAAAAAGGAAACCCAGATCATCGCCATCTACGGCAAGGGTGGCATCGGCAAGAGCTTCACCCTGGCCAACCTGAGCTACATGATGGCCCAGCAGGGCAAGAAGGTGCTGCTGATCGGATGCGATCCCAAGAGCGACACCACCAGCCTGCTGTTCGGTGGCCGGGCCTGCCCCACCATCATCGAAACCTCATCGAAGAAAAAACTGGCCGGTGAAGCGGTGGCCATCGGCGACGTGTGCTTCAAGCGCGACGGTGTCTACGCCATGGAGCTGGGTGGCCCCGAAGTGGGTCGCGGCTGCGGCGGGCGCGGCATCATCCACGGCTTCGAGCTGCTGGAGAAGCTGGGCTTTCACGAGTGGGGCTTCGACTACGTGCTGCTCGACTTCCTGGGCGACGTGGTGTGCGGCGGCTTTGGCCTGCCGATTGCGCGCGACATGTGCCAGAAGGTCATCGTGGTGGCCAGCAACGACCTGCAATCGCTCTACGTGGCCAACAACGTGTGCAGCGCGGTGGAGTACTTCCGCAAGCTCGGCGGCAATGTGGGTGTGGCCGGCATGGTCATCAACCGCGACGACGGCACCGGCGAGGCCATGGCCTTCGCCGAAGCGGTGGGCATCCCGGTGCTCTCGGTCATCCCGGCCGACGACGACATCCGGCGCAAGAGCGCGAGCTACGAAATCATTGGCCGACCAGATTCCGTCTGGGGCCCCATGTTTGCCCAGCTGGCCGAAAACGTGGGTTCCTCCAGCCCAGTGCGTCCCAAGCCCATGACGCAAGACGGCCTGCTGGGTCTTTTTTCAGCCGCATCCGTCGGTCGCGACGTGGTGCTGGAACCCGCCACGCAGTTCGACATGTGCGGCAAGACCGAAAACACCAGGCCCACCCTGGAAGTCGTCTACGACGAGGTCTGACACCATGAGCAGCGGCACCATTCCCATCATCCCCATTCAGTCGAGCGGGGCCACCACCGCCATCGAGGGTGATGGCATGGGTTGCCACGGCGGCGGCGAAACGCTGCTGGCCGCCGCCAAGCAAGCTGGCAAAAGCGAAGTGCTGGCGCAGTACGCCGCCGACTATCCGAAACGCGACAACGCCGGTCCGCACGACCAGCCGCAGAGCATGTGCCCGGCCTTCGGCTCGCTGCGGGTGGGCCTGCGCATGCGCCGCACCGCCACCATCTTGAGCGGCTCGGCCTGCTGCGTGTACGGCCTCACCTTCACCAGCCACTTCTACGGCGCACGCCGCAGCGTGGGTTATGTGCCCTTCAACAGCGAATCGCTGGTGACCGGCAAGCTGTTCGAAGACATCAGCGAAGCGGTGCACGCCCAGGCCGATCCCGAGAAGCTCGACGCCATCGTCATCATCAACCTGTGCGTGCCCACCGCCAGCGGTGTGCCGCTGCAGATCCTGCCCAAGGCCATCAACGGCGTGCGCATCATCGGCATCGACGTGCCCGGCTTTGGCGTGCCCACCCATGCCGAAGCCAAGGACGTGCTCACCGGCGCCATGCTGAAGTACGCCCGCAGCGAGATCATGGCCGGCCCGGTGCCCGCGCCTCGCCAGGCGCGCAGCGACAAGCCCACCATCACGCTGCTGGGCGAGATGTTCCCGGCCGATCCGATGCTGATCGCCCAGATGATCGCGCCCATGGGCCTGGCTGTGGGCACCGTGGCCCCCACCCGAGAATGGCGCGAGCTGTACACCGCGCTCGACAGCGTGGCCGTGGCCGCCATCCACCCGTTCTACACCGCCAGCATTCGTGAGTTCGAAGCCGCTGGCCGCCCGATCGTCGGCTCGGCCCCGGTGGGCGTGGACGGCACGCACGACTGGCTCGGCGCCATCGGCCAGGCCACGGGTGTGGCCCAAGCGCAGATCGACGCAGCGCGCAACGCCACACTGGCGGCGATTCGCGGCGTGCTGTCGCAACAGAAGATCAACGGTCGCATCACCCTCAGTGGCTACGAAGGCTCCGAGCTGCTGGTGGGCCGCCTGCTGGTGGAATGCGGCGCCGACCTGCGCTACGTAGGCTCGGCCTGCCCGGCCACACCGTGGAATGCGCATGACGCCGCCTGGCTCAAGTCCAAAGGTGTGCAGGTGCAGTTCCGCGCCTCGCTGGAAAACGACCTTGACGCGATGCGTGAATACCAGCCGCAACTGGCCATCGGCACCACGCCAGTGGTGCAGGCAGCCAAGGAAGCCAGCATCCCGTCGCTGTACTACACCAACCTGATTTCCGCCCGGCCCCTGATGGGCGTGGCCGGTGCCGGCTCGCTGATCCAGGTGATCAACGCAGCCATGGGTAACCAGCACCGTTTTGACCAGATGAAGGACTTCTTCGGCAGCGTGGGCCACGGCGACAAGGCCGGGGTCTGGGAAGGCGTTCCGCAGGAATTCCCGAACTTCCGAAAGGAACAGCGGCGCCAGCTGGACAAGCAGGCGAAGAAGCGCAAAGCGGAAGAGATGGGGTGATTCAAATGCACGGCACACCACAAATCCCCGTTCGGACTGAGCCTGTCGAAGGGCTCACCAACACCTGGGTGAAGGCTTCGACAGGCTCAGCCCGAAAGGGTGGAGGCTCCGTCCGAACGGGTGGTGACTCAACCCGAACGGAGTTGGTGACACCCTCACACGACACACATCAGGCACACACATCCGTTCGCCCTGAGCTTGTCGAAGGGCTCACCCACACGTCGGCCTGGCTTCGACAAGCTCAGCCCGAACGGATGTGGGCTCAGCCTGAACGGATGTGGTCACAGTCAAAGCGCATGTGGTCTCCTCATCCCGAACGAGCTTCTCTGGGGAGCCGCACATGCTAGTCCTCGACCACGATCGCGCGGGCGGCTACTGGGGTGCCGTGTATGTCTTCACCGCCATCAAGGGCCTGCAGGTGGTGATCGACGGCCCGGTGGGCTGCGAGAACCTGCCGGTGACTTCGGTGCTGCATTACACCGACGCCCTGCCCCCGCATGAACTGCCGATCGTGGTGACCGGTCTGGCCGAGGAGCAACTGGGCCGCGAAGGCACAGAGGGCTCGATGAAGCGGGCGCACGCGGTGCTCGACCCCGAACTGCCTGCCGTGGTGGTCACGGGATCGATTGCCGAAATGATCGGCGGCGGCGTGACGCCCGAGGGCACCAACCTGATGCGCTTCCTGCCGCGCACCATCGACGAAGACCAGTGGCAGTGCGCCAACCGCGCGATGTTCTGGCTCTGGAGCGAGTTCGGCATGAAGAAGGTGCCGGCCCGCAAGCCGTTTGCCGATCGCCCGGCCGGCGAGAAACCTCGCGTGAACATCATCGGCCCCAGCTACGGCACCTTCAATTCGCCCAGCGACCTGGCCGAGATCCGCCGCCTGGTGCAGGGCATCGGTGCCGAGATCAACATGGTCTTCCCGCTGGGCAGCCACCTCTCGGAGGTGTCGCGACTGGTGGAAGCCGACGTGAACATCTGCATGTACCGCGAGTTCGGTCGCATGCTCTGCGAAGCACTCGACCGGCCCTACCTGCAGGCCCCCATCGGCCTGCACAGCACCACCAAGTTCCTGCGCACGCTGGGCGAACTGCTGGGCCTGGACCCGGAGCCCTTCATCGAGCGCGAGAAGCACACCACCATCAAGCCCGTGTGGGACCTGTGGCGCAGTGTGACCCAAGATTTCTTTGCCACCGCCAGCTTTGCGGTGGTGGCCGGCGAAACGTATGCGCGCGGCATCCAGCACTTCCTGGAAACCGAAATGGGCATGCCCTGCAAGTTCGCGGTGTCGCGCAAGGCGGGCGAAAAGACCGACAACGCCGCAGTACGCGAACTGGTGCGCACCCAGATGCCGCTGATTCTCTTCGGCAGCTACAACGAACGCATGTACCTTGCCGAAGCCGGAAGCCAGGGTCCGATGAAGGCGACCTATATCCCGGCGTCTTTTCCGGGCGCCATCATCCGCCGCCACACCGGCACCCCCTTCATGGGCTACAGCGGTGCCACCTACCTGATCCAGGAGGTGTGCAACTCGCTGTTCGACGCGCTGTTCCACATCCTGCCGCTGGGCACCGACATGGACAAGGTCGACCCCACGCTGGCACGCGGCGAAGTCGCCGGCCTGTCGACCCCTTGGGACGACAAGGCGCAGGCCCGGCTGCATGCGCTCATTTCCAGCCAGCCGGTGCTGGTTCAGATTTCGGCAGCCAAGCGGCTGCGCGACGAATCCGAACGGCATGCGCGCGAAAGCGGCGAGGCTGCCGTGAACGAAACCCATGTGAGCGCAGCAGGCCAGGGCCTGGGACTGGGAGAGCCGGCATGACCGCCGAGACCAACGCCCTTGCCCCCGTGCGACTCACACCCCTTCTCGGTTGCGGCCAGCTGGCCGGACCACCCCCATGTCGTGGCGTCTTGCTGCGGACACCCAGGTTGCGCGGGTCGGGCGCAACACAGGCCGACAGGCCTTACTGAAAAGGAGCATTCGTATGGCAACGCGGACATCGATTTCCGGACTGACCGACGAGGAAGCTCAGGAGTTCCACCAGTACTACATCCAAGGATTCATCGGGTTCACGGCAATCGCCGTGGTGGCCCACATCCTGGTTTGGTTCTGGCGGCCCTGGCTCTAAGTCACACCCGGCCCCCTGCTTTTTTTGATTGGAGAAACCGCCATGCATGACGCATCTTTTGAAGCCCACAAGCCTTCGAGCAAGGGCGACAAGCTTTCGTTTGTGCTGATTTTTGCACCGTGCTTCGTGCTGTTGCTGTCGCTTGCACTTCTTGGCCAGCTGGTCGGGATGCATTGGCAGGAGTGGCTTCCAGGCGCTGAGCACAAGACCAGCATCTTCGGTGGCGTGCACGCGGCGGTCTACACCTTCATGTCTCAACTCATCTAAGGAGAACACATCATGTGGAGAATTTGGCGACTTTTCGACCCCCTTCGGACCATGGTGGCCCAAGCGGTTTTTCTGTTCGCGATCGCTGTGATGATTCACCTCATCCTGCTCAGCACGAACAAGTTCAACTGGCTCGACGGCCCCGCAGCGGCCATGCCAACGGCAGCGATGCCGGCGGCCACGCCAGCAGCGAAGTCCTGACTTCGCAAGAGGCGTGCAGGTGCTGTTGATGAGCGCGGGCCCGCGCAGCATCTGCCTCCTTCAAGGCATTCAATAAATACACGCAGTCCATCCACCTGAGACAGGAGGGCCGATCCATGGCCATGCTCAACTTTGAAAAGAAATACCGGGTCCGAGGCGGCACCCTGGTTGGAGGCGACCTGTTCGATTTCTGGGTGGGTCCGTTCTACGTCGGTTTTTTTGGTGTCACGACGCTCTTCTTTGCGTTCCTGGGCACCGCCATGATTCTCTGGGGCGCCTCGCAAGGGCCGACCTGGAACCTCTGGCAGATCAGCATCGCGCCCCCTGACCTTGCCTACGGCCTGCGCTTTGCGCCGCTGATGGAAGGCGGCCTGTGGCAGCTCATCACGGTGTGCGCCATCGGCTCATTCGTGTCCTGGGCACTGCGAGAAGTGGAGATCTGCCGAAAACTGGGCATGGGCTACCACGTGCCTGCCGCATTCGCGGTGGCCATCCTGGCCTACGTGACGCTGGTGGTGATTCGCCCTGTGCTCATGGGGGCCTGGGGACACGGCTTCCCCTACGGCATCTTCAGCCACCTCGACTGGGTTTCCAACGTGGGCTACCAGTACCTGCACTTCCACTACAACCCCGCACACATGATTGCGGTGAGCTTCTTCTTTGCCACGGTGTTTGCGCTCTCGCTGCACGGCTCGCTCATCTTGTCGGCCACCAACCCCGCCAAGGGGGAAACGGTGAAGACACCCGAGCACGAAGACACCTTCTTCCGCGACACCATCGGCTACTCCATTGGCACCCTGGGCATCCACCGCCTGGGCCTGTTCCTGGCGCTGGCTGCGGTGCTGTTCAGCGCCCTGTGCATCGTGATCAGCGGTCCGTTCTGGAGCCGCGGCTGGCCCGAGTGGTGGGGCTGGTGGCTGAACATGCCCATCTGGAGCTGAACATGAAGCACCCCCCGCGCCGCTTCGCGTCACCCCCCTCCAGGGGGGCGGCACTGGCCGTCTGGCAAAGCCAGCCCGGCGGTGCCTCTGGTCTGGTCTGTGTCAGTCGGTGCGGACTGCGCTCCGGGCCCCTGGCCATCCGAAACACCCAATAAGCCGAGGAGTACCCCATGGCTCAATACCAAAACCTATTCACCACCGTGCAGGCCATCGGTCCGCTGCACCATGGTGTGCCGCTGCCGCACGGCGACAGCCCTCGCACCGGCGAAACGCCCGCATCGTTTCATTTGCTCGGCAGGCTGGGCAATGCGCAGATCGGTCCCATCTACCTGGGCGGCCTGGGCATTGCCTCCCTGATCTTTGGCGTGCTGGCCTTCAACATCATGGGCTTCAACATGCTGGCTTCGGTGAACTGGGACCCCATCCAGTTCCTGCGCCAGCTGTTCTGGTTGTCGCTGGAGCCACCCGGCCCGGAACACGGTCTGGGTCTCGCCCCGCTCAACCAGGGCGGCTGGTGGCAGATTGCAGGCCTGTTCCTCACCATTTCCGTGATGCTCTGGTGGGCACGCACCTACCGACGGGCACGACAGCTGGGCATGGGCACCCACGTGGCCTGGGCATTCGCGGCCGCCATCTGGCTGTTCCTGGTGCTGGGCTTCATTCGCCCTGTGCTGATGGGTTCGTTCAGTGAAGCGGTTCCTTTTGGCATCTTCCCGCACCTGGACTGGACGGCGGCCTTCTCGCTGCGCTACGGCAACCTGTTCTACAACCCGTTCCACGCCCTGTCCATCGCCTTCCTGTATGGCGCCACGTTGTTGTTCGCCATGCACGGCGCCACGATTCTGGCGGTGAGCCGCTTTGGCGGTGAACGCGAGATTGAACAGATCGTGGACCGTGGCACCGCCAGCGAACGTGCTGCCCTGTTCTGGCGTTGGACCATGGGCTTCAACGCCACCATGGAATCCATTCACCGCTGGGCCTGGTGGTTCGCCGTGCTGTGCCCACTGGTGGGTGGCATCGGTATTCTGCTCACCGGCACCGTGGTGGACAACTGGTATCTGTGGGCCATCAAGCACGGTGTGGCGCCGCCCTATCCCGCCGTGTTCCCCGCCGTGATGGACCCGGCCCTGACCCCAGGAGGCAACTGATGAACACCGCCCTCTTCTCCACCTCATCGGCCTGGCTCAAGGCGATCGCGCTCGGCTCCCTGGTGTTGCTGACCGCCTGCGAGCGCCCGCCCATGGAAAGCGTGCAACACGGCTACCGCGGCACCGGCATGGTTCAGGTCTACAACCCTCGCATCCTGGAAGACGTGGTGGCCGCCAACCAGGTGCCCGCTGCTCTGGAGCCGGCTTCGGCGGAAGGCCCCAAGGCCGGTCAGATCTACCAGAACGTGCAGGTGCTGGGCGATCTCAGCATCGGCGAGTTCACGCGGCTCATGGTGGCCATGACCGCATGGGTGTCACCAGAACAAGGCTGCAACTACTGCCACAACCCGGCCAACTTCGCCGACGACAGCCTCTACACCAAGGTGGTGTCGCGCAAGATGGTGGAGATGACCCAGCACATCAACAGCAACTGGAAAACCCACGTGGCCGAGACAGGCGTGACCTGCTACACCTGCCACCGCGGTCAGCCAGTGCCCAAGGAAATCTGGTTCACAGCAGACTCACAGCCACAGGGTTCGAACTTCATCGGCGACAAGGCCGGGCAGAACTCGCCGCACATCAACCAGAAGCTGGGTTCGCTGCCCTACGACCCGTTCACCGCCTACCTGCTGGGCAACGAGCCGATCCGGGTGGGCGCCACCACCGCGCTGCCAGTCAAGGGCGCCAAGGGTGAGAGCATTCAGCGCACCGAGAAGACCTATGCGCTCATGACCCACATGTCGGCCTCGCTGGGCGTGAACTGCACCTACTGCCACAACACACAGAACTTCGCCAAATGGGAAGGCGCACCGCCCCAGCGTGTGACGGCCTACCACGGCATCCAGATGTCGCGCGACCTGAATCTGTCTTACATGGAGCCACTGACCGACACCTTCCCGAGCAACAGAAAAGGTGAACTGGGCGACGTGCCCAAGCTGAACTGCGCCACCTGCCACCAGGGCGCCTACAAACCACTGTTTGGCGCACCCATGGCCAAGGACCACCCGGAACTGCAGGCCTTGCGCGCAGCGGTGGCCGCCACCGCCATGGAGCCGGCAGCAGCCAGCCCAGACGATGCGCCCGCAGCGGCCAGCACCGAGGCGCCCGCTGCCACGGAACCGGCACCAGCCACCGCAGCACCCGCTGCTGCACCTACCCAGTGATCGCGAGTTACGCCGCTGCAATACACACCATGGGAGCACCTGCCACATGCAAATTCTGCTGGCACAACCCCGTGGTTTCTGCGCCGGTGTCACGCGCGCGATAGACATCGTCGATCGCGCGCTGGCCCGGCACGGCGCACCCGTCTATGTCTTTCACGAGATCGTTCACAACCAGTGGGTGGTGAACGACCTGCGCTCTCGGGGCGCGGTGTTCGTGGATTCGCTGCGCCTGGTGCCTCCGGGCGCTCATGTGGTCTTCAGCGCGCACGGGGTTTCTGCCGATGTGGAGACCCAGGCCCGTGCCTTCTTCCTGCACACGGTAGACGCCACCTGCCCGCTTGTGAGCAAGGTGCACCAGCAGGCCCAGCGCTTTGAACGCCTGGGCTACACCCTGCTGATGATCGGTCACGCCGGGCACCAGGAGGTGCGTGGCACCATGGGCCGGGTCAGAGGGTCCATGCACCTGATAAGCCAGGAGAGCGACGTGGCGGCGCTGAACCTGCCCTCCGATGTGCGCATCGCCTATGTGACGCAAACCACCCTGAGCCTGGAAGACACCCGCGACGTGATTGCCGCCCTGAAGCAGCGATTCCCCTTCATCGTGGGACCCGACGTGAACGACATCTGCTACGCCACGCAGAACCGCCAGGTGGCGGTGCGCGCACTGGCCGCGCAGGTGGACATCGTGCTGGTGGTCGGCGCACGCAACAGCTCCAACTCCAACCGCCTGCGTGAAGTGGCGGCCCGCGCTGGCGTGCCGGCCCATCTGGTGCAGGAAGCCAGCGAGATCCAACCCGACTGGCTGGGCAAGAACGATCGCGTGGGCGTGACGTCGGGTGCCTCCACCCCGGAGTTGCTGGTGCAGCAGGTGGTGCAGGCGCTGCAGGCCAGCCACGCAGGGCCGGTGGTGCAGCTGCCAGGCGTGCGCGAAAACGTGATGTTCCGTATGCCTGCCGAAGTGGCAGACGAAACCGCATAGACCAATGCCGGAACACACCCCCGAACTCATCACCCTGTCTGGCGTGGTCGTTGTAGTCCTCGTCAACACCCTGAGCGAGCACAAGACCTGGGCCTGGATGCGCATGGTGCAGGGTCCCGCTGTGCTGAAAGACATCCCAGGCATGTGCTTCGCCAAGGTCATGGGCAGCGGCCATGGGGGTGGCTTTGGCATACGCCCCAGTGCCACCCACCAGGGGCTCATCACCATGTTTGACCACGCCGACCATGCCAAGGCCTTTCTGGCCGGCCCGGTGGTGCAAGGCTACCGCGAGCGCGCGGGGGACTTCTGGACCGGCACGCTCGAAGTGCTGACCGCGCGCGGGCAATGGGACGGCCAGGCCTGGGGCGCCACCTCATCCACCCAGCTGGGTTTTGAGAGCGATGCGGCCAACGACCCCAGCGACCCGCGCCCGCTGGCCGCCCTGACCCGCGCCAGCATCCGTCCGGCCAAAGCCATGGCCTTCTGGCGCAACGCGCCCGCCACACAAGCCGCCATGCAGCAGGCCAGTGGCTGCACGCTGGCCATGGGCCTGGGTGAGGCGCCGCTGGTGCGCCAGTGCACCTTCAGTCTCTGGAAAGATACCCCTTCCATGCTTGAATATGCGCACCAGGGGGCACACCAGCAGGCCATCGAAGCCGCCTACAAACACCGCTATTTCTCCGAATCGCTGTTTGTGCGCATGCGCCTGCTGCAGCAAGATGGGCACTGGCCCGCACCGTCCCAGATAGCCACATCCAACCTCAACGAAGACGCTGCGGATGAGGCCGACACCACCGACAAGTCAGACACACAGGATCGGGCCACAGTCGAAGCTGAACACCTGCACGAGCCCATGCATGGCAAAGGCACGGCTTCATGAACGCACACAGGGTGGTGGTCGTGGGCGCCGGCATGGGCGGTCTGGTGGCCGCCCTTCAACTGGCGCACCAGGGTCTGGACGTGACCGTGGTGGAAGCCGCAGCCACGCCCGGCGGCAAACTGCGCCAGGTGATGGTGGACGGCCAGCCCATCGACAGCGGCCCCACCGTGTTCACCATGCGTTGGGTGTTCGACCAACTGCTGGCCTCTGTGGGCACGCGGCTTGAGAATGAACTGCGCATACAGCCGCTGCCGGTGCTGGCGCGGCACTGGTGGGCTGGTGACGGACAAGGCGAGGGTAGCCAGCTGGACCTGCTGGCCGACCCCGCCCAGGCTTTCGACGCCGTGGCCCGCTTTGCCGGGCCTGATGAAGCACGCCGCTTCCAGGCCTTTTGCGCGGAGGCGCGCAGGGTGTACCAGGCGCTGGAGGCCCCCTACATTCAGCGCGCATCCACCGGCCCGCTCGCCCTCACCATGAACCTGGGCCTGCGCGGCCTGGCCACCCTCAGCGCACTGGGGCCGCTGCGCAGCCTGTGGCACACACTGGGCCGCCATTTCCACGACCCGCGCATGCGACAGCTGTTTGCGCGCTACGCCACCTACACCGGCTCGTCACCCTGGCAGGCCCCGGCCACCTTGATGCTCATTGCCCAGGTGGAGCTGGACGGGGTGTGGTCGGTGGACGGCGGCATGCACGCCCTTGCGCGCTGCCTCGAACGCCTGGCGCGCGAGCGCGGCGCCACCTTCCGCTACCAGAGCCCTTGCGAGCAGATCGAACTCCGACGTGGCCGCGTGGCAGCGGTGCGCCTGACCAGCGGCGAAACACTGACAGCCGACAGCGTGGTCTTCAACGGCGATGCCGCTGCACTGCGCGCCGGCCTGCTGGGCAAGGGCCCGCGCCGCGCGGTGCAGCGCAAGGCCCCTCCCCGCTCGCTCTCGGCCATCACCTGGTCCATCAACGCCCCCACCAGCGGCTTGGCACTGGACCGTCACAACGTGTTCTTCCAGCGCAACTACGCCAACGAGTTCGACGACATCTTTCGCGCCGGGCGCCTGCCCCGGCAACCCACGGTCTATGTGTGCGCGCAAGACCGTGGCATCCCCGACGTTCCCACCGGGGCCGAGCGCCTGCTCTGCCTGGTGAACGCACCCGCCGCAGGTGACTGCGACAGCATCTCACCCGAGGCGATCGAACAATGCGAGAACAACACATGGGCCCTGCTGCGGCGCTGTGGCCTGAACATGCAACCCACGCAGCGGCAGGTGGTGCGCACCACACCGACGGACTTTCACCACCTGTTCCCGGCAACAGGCGGCGCGCTCTACGGACAGGCGAGCCACGGGTGGACATCGGCCTTCGCGAGGTCAGGGGCGAGAACGCCGGTGCCGGGCCTGTACCTGGCGGGGGGCAGCGTGCACCCGGGGCCGGGCGTGCCGATGGCGGCGCTTTCAGGCCTGCGGGCGGTCGAGGCCGTGATGGCGAACCCCGCTTTGACCAGGTGGTGCCCGCCGGTGGCTACCTCTGGTGGTACATCGACGCCCTGAGCGACGACGGCGCATTCGGTCTGTCGATCATCGCTTTTGTGGGCAGCGTGTTTTCGCCCTACTATGCCTGGGCGAGGCGAGGCACCCCGAAGCACCCCATCAACCCGGACAACCACTGCGCACTCAACGTGGCGCTGTACAGCGCGGGCGCGAAGCGCTGGTCCATGACCGAACGCGGCGCATCGCACAACCACCGCAACCGCCACCACTTCCAGATCGGCCCCAGCGAACTGGTCTGGCACAACGACGCACTCACCATCCACATCGACGAGGTGTGTGCCCCCCTGCCCCGCCGCATCCGTGGCACCGTGACGCTGCACCCCAGCCAGCTGTTCAACTTCAGCACACCGCTGGACGCAACCGGTCGCCACCGCTGGGGCCCGCTGGGGCCGCACGCGCGGGTGGAGGTGAACCTCCAACACCCGGCTCAAAAATGGCAAGGGCACGGCTATCTGGACAGCAATGAGGGCGACGAACCGGTGGAGCGCGCCTTCACCGAGTGGGACTGGTCACGCAGCCAGATGAAAGACGGCAGCACGGCGGTGATTTATGACGTGGAACCCGGGAAGGCCACAGGCACGTTGCTGGCGCTTAGATTTGGAACCGATGGTCACGTGAAGCCGTTTGAAGCACCGCCGCTCCAAGGGCTACCCCGCACTGCCTGGCGCTTGCAGCGACGCATGCGCAGCGATGCCCCAGTGTGCATGGTTCAACAACTGGAAGACACGCCGTTCTACCAGCGCGCCATCCTGCAGAGCAGTCTGCTTGGTGAGCAGGTGACGAGTTTTCACGAGACCTTGCACGTACCGCGGCTGGTATCGCCCATGGTGCAGGGGATGTTGCCTTGGCGGATGCCAAGGCGGGCGTAGACGTTTGAATGCTTTCCAACCTCCATGGCTTCGGGATTCATGCTGGTGGGCACGATGGCCATGCTGCGGGTACGAAACTGAGCGAAGTGCAAAGACGCTGTGACCTCCTTGGGGCGAGCCGTCGATACAGTTCACCTGAACAGGTACCGGGGTATCAACCAGACATAAGCCACCATGCCGAACAGTTCCACCAGGGACTGGACCACAATCACCACCGCCGCCACCTCCCAGCCCGCAGGAAGCAACAGGGCCAGGGGCAGCACCACGAAAGAATTGCGTGTGCCCATGCTGAATGCCAGCGTTCGCCCCTGAGGGGTGGGCAAGTGCAGTTGAACCGCAATGCCCTTGGACAGCAACGCGGCTGCGACCAGAAACACCACGAACACAGGCAACACCTTTTGGAGTTCGCCCATGGCATCCAGCACCGTGCCCACCTGTGCGCCCGCAATCAGGAACACCACGAGCGCGAGCAGCGGCACCGACCACCAGGCCAGGGCTTCGCGCAGCCCCTGGGCTCCGGGATGCGTTTCCACCCAACGCTCGGCCAATGCTGCTCCTGTCAGGGGCACGAGCACGATCAGCACGGCGGGTGCCAGCGTGACCCAGTCCCATGAGCCCAGGCTCTGAGCGTCGGCCATCAGCCACAGGTACAGCGGGAGCAGGATCAACTGCAACACCAGATTCAGCGGCGTGATGGCAATGGCTCGGGGCACGTCCCCCTTGCCCAGTTGGCTGAACGTGATGAACCAGTCGGTGCACGGTACCAGCAGAACCAGCAGCACACCCAATCGCAAAACGGGATCGAAACCGAACAGCTCTACCAGCACCCATGCCAGCAAAGGAATTGCGACGAAGTTGCCCAGCAGCACGGCGGTTGCGAAGCGCCGGTCGCGCAACGCAGCTCGCACATGCAGCAGTGGTACCTGGAGGAAGGTGGCAAACAGGAGCGCCGCCAGGACGGGCCACAACAGGGCCTCCATGGCCGGGCCGACCTCCGGCCATGCGGTGCCCGCAGCCAGGCCCAAGCCGATGGCAACCAGATAAGCCCAGACCTGATGGCGTTCCAGCGCGAAACGGCTCACGAACAGTCCCCTGAAGTGTCGGGCGAAGGACCACCGGCACAGCCCTCGCTGCAGGCCCGCACAGCAGTCCGGTGCGCCTGTGCAATCGTGCGTGCCTCCACGCAGTCGCGTTTGCTGCTGGTGGGCAGGGCAACCAGCTCACGCGTTGTCGGTCTTTTCACGCAAGTCCTTGCATCTCAAGTAGCTTGAGATCCTACAGGGGGTTCACGGGAATCAACCCCCACCAATCAACCGGAGGAGTCAAGAAGGCAAGAGGTGAGTCAGAAGCGTCCATCCCTGTCGCCGCCAGTCACCCAGATCTGATGGCCAGGATGCGTGGCGTTCAGGTACACCATGGCGCACACTGAAATCACCAAGCCCGTCATGCCCCAGGCTTCGGCTCGATCTGTACGGTGGCCCACCGACCGTGGCAGAGCCTGGTCGCAAACTGCTTTTACCGGGCTTTGTGCCATGGTTGCCTTTCTTGATCTGTGTCAATTCGACAAGAGCGCCAAGGTTTAGCCTTGGACGATAGCCTTCCCAACCCTGAACGAACATGCACCTGTCCCGCCGCTCACTGCGACACATCACCAGGATGATCCTGGCGATGTGGCTGTTTGCGTTGGGCGCAGGTGTGGCCAACGCCTGCCTGCTGAACACGACAAACGACAGCAATCAGTCATCGTTCTCTGTGGCATCGCCTGGCGCCCCTGGCGCCCACGCTCACCAGAAAGAACTGCCCGACCCCGGCACCGCTGGATGCCTCAAGTTCTGCGATGAACCCAGGCTGGCCATCACGAAGCTGGACCAGCCCATCAGCGATGGTGGTGCGGTCATGGTCGGCACGCTGACCCGGGCACTGGCGCCTGCATCGGCTTCGGCCACTGCCGATCAACTTCCGGTGCTCAGCCACCGACCCGCGCACCTGGCCTTGCCCATTGCTGCGCGACCCCACCGCCTGACGTTATAGGAAGCATCGCGGGCAACCGCGATCTGCGCTCCCGCGTTCTGGCCGGCCCCAGCGGCCCACCCCTTTCCGAGCCTCCCCATCGTGACGCCATCGCTGGCGGCACCCGTATTCATTCACAGGACACCACCATGAAAAAAATCATCACCCTCGTTGCGCTCTCCACCACTGCTTTTCTGACCGCATGCGCGAACCCGACCCCACCGGGCGCGGGCTCCGCGCCGGCGGCAAACGCCGATGCGCACGCCGAGCACCATCCAGCCACTGCAGCGGCAGCTGCACCTTCAGCATCAGCACCCGCAGCACCTGCCGCCATGGACGAACGCATGAAGAACATGCAGGCCATGCGCGACAAGATGATGAACGCCAAGACGCCGGCCGAACGGCAGGCCCTGATGGATGAGCACATGAAATCCATGCACGAAGGCATGGCGATGATGAAGGGCATGAAGGGCATGGGGAACATGAAAGGCATGCAAGGCATGCAAGGCATGCAAGGCATGGGGGGCATGTCGGGAATGAAGGACATGCCCATGAAGGACATGGCCAAGCACCATCAGATGATGGAGATGCGCATGGAAATGATGCAGACCATGATGGAAATGATGATGCAGCGCATGCCGGGTGCTGCCACGCCTCCTGCGGGCAGGTGACGGGCCATCACCGCCCACTTCACAACCCACAACAGGAGTTCTGAATGTCCATATTCACGCGACGGCACTTCATCGGCAGCATCGGCGCGCTGGGTGCGGCCGGTTCTGTACCGGGTGTTCTGGCGGCAAACCCCCGCGCGACGGGCGCCATGACCAAAGAGATCACCGGCATCGAAAAAGAGGCGGCGAGCTTTGCCAACCCGCTGCGGCTGCCGGGGAGCAGCGGCCTCTTCGGCGTGCTCCCGGTGTCCGAGTTCCGGGAAGTGCAGGTGGTGCGCAGCGAGATCGAGGTGCTCCCCGGTCGGCGCACACCGTTTCTGGCCTATGTCGTCGAATCGGGCGGCAAGAAATTCCTGAACCCGGCGATTCTGGCCCGTCGCGGCGACGAGATGCGGGTGCGGATGATCAACCGCATCGATCAACCGACCGTCATCCACTGGCACGGCCTGAGTGTGGATTCGCGCAACGACGGCAACGGTCTCAAGGTGGTGCCACCCGGGCGCAGCATGGACTACGACTTCACCCTGCGCGACCGTTCGTCCATGTACTGGTACCACCCCCATGCGCACGGCTACATCCCGCAGCAGGCCTACCACGGCCTGGCCAGTCTGCTGTTTGTGGAGGACGACGACGAGAGCGCGCTTCGCAAGGAACTGGACCTGGCCCTGGGCGACACAGAAATTCCCCTGGTGCTGCAGGACCGCGAGTTCGACGCACAGGGGCGGTTGCGCTATGCGCCCACGGCTGCCCAGTCCTTTGGTGGCTGGGTGGGGGACCGTTTGCTGGTCAATCTGACGGAGCAGCCCTTCATCGAGGCCGGGCGCCGCATCGTGCGCTTTCGCATTCTCAACGGTAGCAACGCACGCAACTACCGGTTGGCCTTCGTGCAGGGCGGCCGCCCTCTTGGCTTCTTTCTGGCAGGCACCGACGGTGGCTTGCTGGCCCAACCGCTGCGCATCGACCAGACCTTCATCGCCCCCGGCCAGCGCCTGGACGTGCTGGTGGACCTGCGGGAAGCCGACCCTGGCCTGCCTGTGACGCTGGCCTCGCTCACCTTCGACCCGATGCACAACGAGGGGGGGCATGGCATGGGCCACACTGGCCATGCTGCACCACCCATGGCCCACATGGGCCATGGCCAGCACGGCGCCGCGCGCGCGGCAGAACCGTCTCACCCGATGGCCATGGAGGGCGACGCGCGCGCCCTGATGCGCATCGACCTGAAACCGTCCGCCAAATACGAGCGGCGCATGCCCACGGCGCTGTCCAGCCTGCCCGCTGTCACGGCCTCTGCGAACCCGCCTCGGCGCATGCAACTCGGGCACAACGACAAAGGCAACTGGACGATCAATGGTCAAGTCTTCGATCCGAAAGTCGCGGCGCTGAGCGTGCAGCGCGGCGCCCGCGAGAACTGGCTGATCGAAAACGCCGAACGCAGCATGCCCCACCCCATGCACCTTCACGGCTTTCTGTTCCGGGTGATCGAGCGTCTGGGCAGCCCTGCAACCGTGCGCGAGCTGGCGGGCGCAAAGGGGCTGCTGCCGCAGGACCTGGGCGTCATCGATACCGTGCACGTCTGGCCCGGTGAATCGGTGCGGATCGCCATCGACTTCGCTCACCCGCACGCGGGCGATCAGGACTACGTCTTTCACTGCCACACGCTGGAACATGCGGAAGCGGGAATGATGCTGCGCTACACCGTGAAAGCATGAAATGAAACACCCCCGCGCCGCTTCGCGTCACCCCCTCGAGGGGGCGGCACTGGCCGTCCGGCAACGCCGGCCCGGCGGTGCCTCTGGATCGGACCGTTTCATGCGTCGTGGGTCGCGCGCTGCGCGTTGGAGTAACCAGGATGAAAAACACTACTTCCCCCAAAGCGACCCCACCCATGAACCTCTGGCGCACACGCTATGGCGTCGGCCTGATGGTGATGGGTGCGGTCGCGGCATTCTTTCTGTTGGTCGAGCACCGGGCACACATCTTTGGCGCACTGTCATTTCTGTTGATCCTGGCCTGTCCGTTGATGCATCTGTTCATGCACCGAGGCCATGGTGCTCATGGTCATCACAAGGGTGCGGATCGACCGCGGACCGGGGCGCATGAGTCAGAGAAGACAAACCAGGGGAACGGCCATGAATCACGGTGAAACGGCCTATGGCCTCTGGTATCTGGTGGCCCTCAATTCAGCCGTCCTTTTCCTGTTCGCCTTCAGCTTCTTCAAGCCGGTCAACACGCGCAACTGGCGCAGCAGTGGCCGACCCTGCTGACCTTGCTCATGTTTCCAGTCTTGCTCCTGATGTACGGGCGGCTCGCCATCACCGAAGAAAACGAAATGCGCCAGCAGTTCGGCGCGGACTAAGACGCGTACGCCCAGTCCATACCCCGATTCTTCCCGCGCCTGCGCAAGACACAGCCGATGGCGAATGCTGAGTCAAGGAAATGACCTGGGCCATGAGTTGCCTTTGCGACGCGACTGGCCATCACGCCGCAGTTCGACTTTTTTCAACCGTATTTCTCAACAAGGATGTCTCATGATTGCAAGAAAAAACAAGTGGCTTTTGACCGGAGTGCAGATGGCCCTTCTGGTCTGGTCCGGCACCACCTTCGCCGCGGACAAGGTCTATGTGGCCAACGAGGGCGCTGACCTGGTCAGCGTGCACGACGCCGTTTCTTTCGAGAAGCTGGCAAGCGTGCCCGTCGGCCAGGCGCCGCACAACGTGCAGGTATCCCCCGACGGCAAGTTCGCATGGGTGACCAACAATGGTGAGCCTGGTCCGGTGGCCGGCCAAGCTGCGCACAAGGGTGCGGCTCATGGTGCACACGGGGCACAACCTGGGGCTGTCTGGGTCATCGACACCAGCACCCACGCAGTCGTCGACAAGGTGCCGGTCGGAGCGCACCCGGCCCATGTGGTGGTGACACCAGACGGCCGCCTTGCCTACGTCACCAACGGCGGTGGCAACTCGGTCAGTGTGATCGACACCTCAGCGCGAACCCTCGTGGTGACCATTCCGGTGGGCCAGTTTCCCCATGGCCTTCGCGTCAGCCCGGATGGCAAAGAGGTCTATGTGGCCAACCTGAAGGGGGGTACGGTGTCGGTCATCGACACGGCCAGCCAGAAGGAGGTGGCACAGGTGCCGGTTGGCAAGGGGCCGGCGCAGACGGGTTTTACGCCAGATGGTCGCTTCGCGTTTGTTTCGCTGTCGCAGGAAAACGCCGTCGCTCTGATCGACCCAACCACGCGCAAAGTCATTCGCAAGATCGCTGTGGGAACCGTGCCCATCCAGCTGTATGCCACACCGGACTCGCGCACGCTGCTGGTGGCCAACCAGGGCACGCGCAAGGCGCCTGGCAAGACGGTCAGTCTGATTGACCTGGCGTCTTTCAAGGTCGTCAAGACCCTTGAAACCGGTAACGGCGCCCATGGCGTGGTGGTGGATCGCGACGGGCGCCTGGCCTATGTGACCAACATCTACGCCAACTCGGTTTCCGTGGTGGACCTCAAAGACCGCAGCGTCACGAAGACCATCCCGGTGGGCAAGGAGCCCAACGGCATCAGCATCGCGCCTTGACATGGGCGGCTTCGCTTGGATGCCATGCGAAGCACCCGGACAAGTTCACAGACCATCCGCAGCCACAAGAGGTCCGCTCATGACCAATGAAAAATCCGCCTCACCGGGTTCAATCACTGAACTGATCGTCCCGGGCATGGGTTCAGACCATTGCGCCGGGATCATCCGGACCACTCTGCAGCGGCTGGATGGCATTCTTGAAATCACCACCAACATCGCCAACCATCGCGTGAACGTGAGCACGTCCGATGGCGGTCCGGACGCCGAAGCGCTACGGCGCGCGGTGGAAGGCGCGGGATACGAGGTGGCATCGGTCTCACAAGCGCCGGGTTCGGATGGCGAAGCAGAGACTGTGGCAGAGCAGAACTACCTGTCACAGGCACGCCAACGCCTCTGGATCGCGGGTGTGCCCACCACGCTGATCATGTTGCTGATGATTCCCCACATGTTCTGGCAGCCCGTGCCTGGCTACCTGGCCATCGTTGTTCTGCTGGCATTTCCCGTGGTGTTTCTCTATGGCGGTGCAGCCACGCACCGGGCGTCGTGGCGTTCACTGAAGAATCGAACGTTCAACATGGATGTGTTGATCTCGTTGGGAAGCATTCCGCCGTATCTGATCGGCCTGGCTGGCTTTGTCTACCCAATGACCTCCTTTGTTGAAATGGCCGCCACGATCACCACGTTTCATCTGCTGGGTCGTTTTCTGGAGGCAAAAGCCAAGGGCCGTGCATCCGAAGCCATTCGCCGTTTGCTGACCCTGGGCGCCAAAACCGCCCGGATTGAACGTGACGGTGCTGAAGTGGAAATCCCGGTGAAGGAATTGCAGCCAGGCGATGTGATGGTGCTGCGACCCGGCGACAAGATCCCCACCGATGGCGAGGTGATCGATGGTGAAAGCCATGTGGATGAATCGCTGGCGACCGGTGAGTCTGTGCCGGTGTTCAAGGCCGCAGGTGACGCGGTCATTGGTGCGACCATCAACAAGGAAGGGCGCTTGCGGGTCAGAGCATCACGGGTCGGCAGCGATACGTTTCTTGCTCAGGTGATCCGCCTGATTGACCAGGCACAGGGTTCCCGCGTTCCCATTCAGGAATTCGCTGATCGCATGACGGGCCGGTTTGTTCCGGTCGTGATTCTGATTTCCCTGGCGAGCCTTTTCGCGTGGCTGCTGTTTGGTGAAAGCCTGCGACCAATTCTGGTCTGGGGTGCCGGCTTTCTACCCTGGGTCAACCCGGCTGCAGACACCGGCGTATTGGCCATACTGGCCGCGATCGCCGTGCTGGTCATTGCCTGCCCTTGCGCACTGGGACTGGCAACGCCCACGGCACTGATGGTGGGCTCCGGCATTGGCGCAGAGCGCGGCATTCTGATCCGCTCCGGGGAGGCGATTCAGACCTTCAAGGACATCAAGGTCATGGTGCTGGACAAAACCGGCACGATCACCAAGGGCGAGCCGAAGATGACGGAAGTGGTGGCGGCGTCCGGTGTGGATGAAGCCCATTTGCTGCTGATGGCTGCCAGCATTGAAAACGCCTCTGAACACCCGATTGCCCGTGCGATTGTGGACGGCGCCCGCGCCCAGGGGATAGACCCCCTGGAAGTCACCGAATTTCAATCCACCGGTGCGCGTGGCGTGTCAGGTGTTGCCGACAACAGGCGGGTGCTGATTGGCAACTACCGTCTGCTGGAAGAAGCCGGTGTGGAAGGGCTGGCATCGCTGCAGACGGCGCTGGCTGAGCTGGAGGGCAAGGGGCGCACAGCCGTGATCGTGGCTGAAAACAATCATGCACTGGGCATTGTTGCCGTGGCCGACACCATCAAAGAGGAGTCGGTGGCCGCCATCAAGGCCATGCATGAACTGGGTCTGCATGTGGTGATGGTGACTGGCGACAACCCGCGTGCAGCGCAGGCGGTGGCGGCCGAAGTGGGCATTGATGAAGTGCAGGCTGGCGTGCTGCCTGAGGGCAAGGTCGATGCCATTCGTGCCCTGCAGGAAAAGTACGGCAATCACGTGGCCATGGTGGGCGATGGCATCAACGACGCACCCGCCCTGAAGCAGGCCAATGTGGGTATCGCCATTGGCGCTGGCGCCGATGTGGCCATTGAAGCCGCAGACGTCACGCTGGTGCGCGGTGAACTGACCGGGGTGGTGGAAGCCATGCAACTGTCGCGCGCCACGTTCAGCAAGATCGTGCAGAACCTGCTGTGGGCCAGTGGTTACAACATCATCGCCATCCCCATCGCTGCCGCCGGGCTGTTGCACCCCATGATCGGCGTCATTGCGATGACCGCCAGCTCTTTGTCCGTGATCGGCAACTCTTTGCTGATGAAGCGGAGCTACCGAAAGAACCTTCGATAGGAACGTGTCGTTGGCCCTCACGACGTGTAGGCCAGCAGCATGCAAGAAATTTAAAGAACAGGTGCCAGGAGGTAAGCGGCTCGCGACGCCAAACGGAACCACCAAGGGCGGTCATGGACATCACTGGCGGTCATGAGGTGAGCGCTGGAAAAGTCGTGCTGGTATTTCGCCGCCATCTCTTCAGCAAAGCCACGGTCGTACACCCACGTGGTGATTTCAAAGTTGAGCCTGAAAGAACGGTTGTCCAGGTTGACTGTGCCTACCGCTGCCGCCTTGTCGTCCACCAGAATGGTCTTACAATGCAGGAATCCACCATGGTACCGGTAGACATTGACACCGGCTTCCAGAAGGGGCCCCAGGAATGCGTACGCCGCAAAATACAGCAGCGGGTTGTCCGGTTTTTCTGGAATGAGGATTCGCACATCCACACCGCGTAACGCTGCCAGTTTCATCGCAGCCTGAACACCCTCGTCAGGCACGAAATAAGGGCTTGCAATCCAGATGCGGCTCTGGGCGTTGGACAGCGCCAGCTGCACCATCAGACTGGCGGTTTCGAAGCGGTCCGCTGGCCCACTGGGCAACACGAGAACAGGGAGGTTGCGCCCGTTGGCCTCTGCTGGTTTCCAGTCGTATTCAAGGGCTTCGCCGGTGGCCCAATGCCAGTCCTCCAGAAAAGACAACTGCAGGCCAAACACGGCCGGACCCATCAGCTTCAGGTGCGTATCGCGCCACGCACCGATTTTGGGATCCTTACCAAGGTACTCGTCTCCCACATTGTGGCCGCCCACCCATCCAACCCTGCCGTCTGCGATCACGATCTTGCGGTGGTTGCGAAAGTTCATCTGAAACCGGTTTCCGCTGCCACGCGTGGAATGAAAAGGCCTGACGTGAACACCGGCGGAGCGAAGCTCGTTCAGGTAGCTCTGCGGCAACTGGTAGCTTCCGATCTCGTCGTACAGGAAGTGCACCGCCACGCCGGCGCGGGCACGCGCTTGCAGATGTTTGCTGAGCTCTGCACCGACAACATCGTCGCGGACGATGTAGAACTGAACCAGCAGGTACTCGTTGGCGCTTTGAATGCCGTCGAAGATGCTTTGAAAGGTGGCCTCTCCGTCTGTCAGCAATTCAACATCGTTCCCTTCGAGGGTGGGGAGCTTGGCCAGACGCTCCATCGCCGTCATATCCAGATGCGATGAAAAATCCTTGACAGAAAAAGACTCCACCAGCGCCATCTTCTTTGCGAGGGCATGATGAAGTTGACTGTCAGTGTCCCGCCGGCCTATGACATATCCATTGAACTTCGCACGACCAAACACCCAGTACGCTGGAACCGACACCACAGGAAAGGTGTTCAGCGAAATGATCCACGCGACAGCGCCAGGCGCCGTGCGCGTATCCATCAATGCATCAACGGAAGAAAATAGTCCCAGCAGGTGGGCAGCAGCAAAGCTTGAGGCAATCCAATGCCTTTTGATCGACTCGACCCAGTGACGCCACTTGAAGACCTTCATGTTGAGTAGCGCATCATTGCAGGGGCTATCTGTCTGGGGGTCATGTGAACGCTTTGATGATTGCTCGGGATATCCACAGCGGAAGCCATTGTCCGAGCCCACCCAAGGTTTCAGCGGCGTTGATGGCTATGACCTGGGTGAAGGTTGCAGGACACCCTGCCGCGCCGTCACACCTGTGACGATACACCGGGTTCGAGGTTCGCTGCACTTCTGGCTGGACGGGCCCGCGCCGGCAGTCCTGGCCCACCCAGGCTGGGTGCCGGTTCCAGATTCAATCAATCACTCAAGTCCTCAATCGTCACCCCATGTTGATTCATCAAGACTTTGATCTCCTCGATCACCCGCTGACGTTGGGCGGCCGTGAGTGCTTCCGTATCGCGTTCAGTTTCCAGGAACAAGTGATTCAAGCTGCGAATGAGATCCTGATACCGCGGCTCCCCCATGGCCTCCCTCGGTCGGTTGCGAGACGGCTCGGTATTGCTGCGTCCACGGTGTTTCTGATGATTCATGTATGCATGGCCACCACGGCCGGTCCAGGTCTCTAAACGCTCATATCGAATGGGCCATGTTTTCTATTCTGGCGCTCCAGCGATGCCTCAAATGCACCGATGGCTCCTTTGTCGCACGATTGCACCCATGTCAATGCAACCTGTCGGCAAAGACCAACACCACCAGTTCGTGTGCAGAAAACCGCACTGGCCGCGCAAAAGATGGGATGTGGAAAACCTTCATCTGTGTTGACATTCAGGCGCCGCGACCTCTCAACGCCTGCTCGCTCCGCTGCTCAAGGGCCTGGATGAGGCCCCGCCATTTCTAGTCGCCAAAGGAGGTGAGCACTGCGAACGACAACAATGCCACGACCAACAAGATGGCCAGTGTGATCTACAGGAAGCCGATGGATGTGCCTCTTCATGTGATCCGCTGGCAGTCAGAGCCGGGAAGACAGGGTCGCGAGACAGGTTCATCGTGGGTCCATCGATCTGAGCAGGGTAAGAACGGCGTCGCGCACGGTATCGTCATGCCCCACCAGCAGGTGGCCACCCCGCTCGAAACCGAGGAACTTCGCACCAGCAATCTGGCTGGCTGTGTACGCGGCGGGGGCGAAGGTACCAAAGCCGTCATCGCGCGCACTCACCACCAGCGTGGGCGCCTGGATGGACGCCAGCGCATAGGGCCTGAGCCCCTTGCCCAGCTTCGTGTCGTCGCGCAACCCTGCAGCGCGGGCAGACACCGGCAGGATGCGGTCGGCCAGTTCGTTCACACGGGTGCGCTCGGCTGCGCTGGCTGCGGCCACCAACTCGGGTGGCGTGGCCAGCACATGGCGGAAGACCTTGTCGCGTGCCAGCTGCAGGCCGGCCCAGAACAGAAAGTCCGATCCCAGCAGGCGCAGCAGCATCGCGTCTTTGCGGTCTGAAATGGCCGGCGCTGTGGTTGCAAGGTCGCCGGGCTTCCATGCGATCGGCACCGCCAGCACCAGCGCAGCCACGCGATCCGGGTGGCGGATGGCGATCTGCATCGCCGAGGGCCCTCCGGCCGATACGCCCATCACGGCCGCGCGCTGGATGCCCAGTGCGTCGATCAGGCACACATGGGCATCGGCCTGCGCTTCGGGCGAAGCGTCGGCCGGCCGAGGCGTGCGCAGATAACCGAAACGCGACATCGCGATCACGCGCACACCCTGTTGCGTCAGCGGCTGCGCCCACGCCATGCCCTGGTCATGACCCCCTCCGCTGCCGTGGATCATCAGCAACGGAATGCCCTGCCCCGCCTGCTGCACTTCGATTGGTCCGCATCGGGTGTCCACCATCTCGCTGCCGGTTGCAGCCAATGTGGTGGCCCTTTCGATGTCGTGCCGGAAACGCGTGCCGGTCCACAAGGCCGTAACCAGCAGAGCCAGGGCGATGGGCGCGATCCAGGCGGTGGGCTTCATGGGGCTCTCTTCTTGCAGTCGGTACGGTGGCCCCCCAGCCAGACCGGCATGGCTCTCACACCAGCACCGCCTGTACCGGCCGGCGCAACGAAGGTGGCATGGTGGGTCCTCGTCCGAACCGGATCACGAGGTCCGGCCGCTGGTTGCCCAGGCCGATGGCGCTGGCGAACCGCGGGCGCAGCGACGCGAGCTCGACCGGCATGTTGAGGTGGGCATGGCGAACGCCCATCACGGTGCCCTGCAAGGCGAAGCGTTCATAGGCCCGGCCCACGTCCACCCAGTGCGACTTGTCCTCCTGGGCGGCCACGAACACCGCGACGCCGGCCGAGTTGCGCAGTTGCCGGGTGTACTTCTGGTTCTCTGACTTGGCCGTGACCACGAAATCAAACATCAGATCGCCCAGCCAGGACGGAATCGTGGGGTTGCCCGACGACTTCCCAAACAGGCCGTCGCCGCGCGCCACCGCATCCGAGGCGCTGTAGCGTATCCACGATTTCAGTTCGTTGATGAAGGCCTTGTCATTCAGTTGTGCTGTGTTGCCCTGCACCACGAAGTCCAGCACCCTTTCGATGGCCGACTTTTCAGTGAGCAGGAGCAGGCGCACCCGGTCGTTGCTGCCTGCGCGTTCAAGCAGGTTCAGGTCCTGGGCGCTCAGGGGTTTGCCGTCGTAGTCCCCGCGTGTGCACTGGCGCTCGGGGATGGCATTGAACAGCGGGGTCGCAACGGCGGGTGCGGTCGACAGCGTGACCACGACCGCGTCGTGCGCCGAATCAAAGCGAACCTCGCTGCCCAGGCCCCATGCCTGCGCCGCAAGCACCAGGTTCTCGGCCGCACAACCCAGCGATACGTAGAGATGGTGGTCGTCCGGGTCCACCACCGGGCATCGGCGTGCAAAGTCGGGCAGGATGGTGATGCTCTGTCCGTCCAGCGCGAACTTCCAGCACTGCGTGTTGTGGCTCGAAGGCGCCAGGGTCGCGTAGCGCACCAGCTCCTGGCTCAGGGCTGCGCCCGACAGGCCCTTCAAAGGGCCCGCGCGCCAGATGCGTGCGGTGGCCGCTTCGTAGCTCTCGGCGGCCCAGGCCGACGGGCTTGCACTGAACGCTGCGGCACCACCGAGCATCCCAGGTGCAGCCGCCAACCATTTTCTGCGCGTCAGCTTGTTCACCATCGCTTTCTCCGAACAGTTCTTTTTTTTCATCACATGATGAGCGACGAGCGGGGGCGAGGATCCGCGCATGCTCATCCTCATGCCTGCCTGTGTCCAGCGCGCGGCTTCATGTATATCAATGAGATTTTTCCTGGCGCACCGCCCGCGTCCGTTGATCCATGTCAAGCAGGCCAGAGAGCGGTTTCACCGTGCTGACGGATGGTGCACCACGAACGCACAGAAGCGCCCCGCCCGGCCCAGATCCCAGGGGTGTGCTGTCGCACAGACGAGTCAACGCTTCGTCCCATAGGCTCGCAAGAGTTGCCTTTCGCCATGCTTTCGCCCCTTTCGAGCAGACAAATACTGGCATCACCGGTTTCGACGACATCAGCGGTGGCAGTCTGCCTACGGGGCGGGCGACGCTGCCCGTGGGCAGGCCGGGTGCCGGGAAGTCGCTTCATGCCATGCCTGGTTCATGGCGCACTGCCGGCTCCCGGTGGAACAGAAAGACAAGAGTCGTGAAATCGATGCCATCCGTGAATGAACTCAGCCGTCAGATACGCATCGATGCGCTGATCAAAACCCTGCACGAGACCGAACGAGCGCTCGAAGCACTCAACGTCGGTCAAGTCGACACCGTGGCCAACCAGGCCGACCACATCTTCCCTCTGAAAAGCACCGAGGATCGACTGCATCAGCACGAAGCCAGCAAGCAGATGGCGCTGCTCAATGCGTTGCCCGCGCACATTGCCGTGCTGGACGCCGATGGCGTGATCATCGCCGTGAACGCGGCCTGGCGCCGCTTTGGCAACGAGAACGGCCTGCGCAACGTGAACCACTGCGTCGGTTTGAAATACCTTGACGCCTGCGGCCAAGAAGACGGCGGCGGCGCATCTGACACCGAGACCGATTCCGAAAAAGGGGTCGTGGCTGCAGGCCTGCGCGCTGTGCTGGCGGGAGAGCGAGCCAATTTCTCGATCGAATACCCCTGTGATTCGTCCACAGAGCAGCGGTGGTTCATGCTGATGGTGACACCGCTGGCGACCGGGCCTCTGGCCGGTGCTGTGGTGATGCACATCGATATCAGTGCACGAGCGCGGGCCGAGCAGTCGCTTCGCGACAGCAAGGCCATGCTCGACATGGCGGGCCGCAGCGCCAAGGTCGGCGGCTGGACCTTCGATCTGGAACATCGCAGACTCAATTGGTCCGACATGGTGACCTCCTTGCACGACGAACCGGCTGGCTACTCACCCTCGATGGAGCAGGGCCTCGCATCCTTTGTTACGGAGTACCGCGCAGCCATCCAGGAAGCTGTCGAATGCTGCGCCCAGTTCGGCGTGTCTTACGACGTGGAAGCAGAGAAAATTTCAGCCACGGGGCGGCGCTTCTGGGTGCGCACCATCGGCGAAGCGGTGCGCGACGTTGATGGCCGGATCGTGCGCATCCAGGGCGCACTGCAGGACATCACCGAACGCAAGCTGGCAGCGCTGCAGACGCAAAAGCTGGCTCAGCAACTCAGCAACACGCTGGAGAGCATCAGCGACGCCTTCTTCGCACTCGGCCACGACTGGCGGATCACCTACTTCAACCGCGAAGCCGAGCGGCTGTTGGGGCGCACGCGCGACACGGCGTTGGGGTGCGTGCTCTGGGAGATCTTCCCCGAGGCGGTGGGAACGGTCTTCCACACCGCCTACCAGCGCGCCATGGACGGCGAAACTGGCGTCACGTTCGAGGCCTTCTACGCGCCCTTGAACGAATGGTTCGGGGTTGACTGCCATCCATCAGATGATGGGCTGTCGGTGTATTTTCGAACCGTCACCGAAGCACGCGCGGCGCGTCAGCAGTTGAAGCTGCTCGAGGCCAGCGTGGCCCAGCTGACCGACATCGTCATCATCACCGAGCCGGCGCCAGAGCTGGCGCACGGCAGGCGCATCGTGTTCGTCAACGACGCCTTCGAGCGTCTGACCGGCTACGCACGTGCGGAGGTGCTGGGTCGATCACCCGCGCTGTTTGTCGGCCCCGTGATGGATGCCGCCGAACTGGACCGTATCCGCTTCGCGGTCGAGCGCTTCGAGCCGGTGCACGCCGAGTTGACGGCTTGCGCGAAGGGCGGCCGGCAGTACCCGATCGAAATCGACATCACGCCCATTGCCGCAGCCGGCGAGGGCGTCACACACGGCGTTGTCGTCATACGCGACATCAGCGAGCGACGCCGCAATGTGCAGGCTTTGCGCGAACTGAATGCCGGACTTGAGGAACGGGTGCGCCAACGCACCGAAGAACTGGAACGTGCGCGTGAACTCGCGGAGCAAGCCAACCGCGCAAAGTCCTCGTTCCTGGCAACGATGAGCCACGAGATCCGCACGCCGATGAATGGCGTTATCGGCATGATCGAGGTGCTGGAGGAAAGCCATCTCCGGGAAGACCAGCGCGACATGGCAAAGACCGTGCGCGAATCTGCCTATGCCTTGCTGAGCGTTGTCGACGACGTGCTCGACTTCTCCAAGATCGAGGCCGGGCAGTTCATGGTCGATCATGCACCGATGGATGTCACGGCGGTGGTCGAAGGCGTTGGCGACGCATTGCGCCAGGTCGCCAAGAACAAGGGCGTCGGGTTGCGTCTGTACACGGATCCACGGCTGCCTGCTCACACACTGGGCGATGCGGGACGGCTGCGGCAGGTGCTCATGAACCTGGTCGGCAACGCAATCAAGTTCAGCAGCGGCCAGGGGTACCAGGGCTCGGTGTCGTTGCGGGCTCAACGCGTCGTCACCGATGCCGGCGTTGACACCCTGGCACTGGTGGTGACCGACAACGGTGTCGGCATGGACGCCGACACACTGGACCGCCTCTTCTCACCTTTCACGCAGGCCGACGCCAGCACGACGCGCCGATTCGGCGGCACCGGGCTGGGTCTCAGCATCTCGCATCGCCTCGTGGCAATGATGGGCGGCGAGATCACCGTCAGCAGCGTGGTCGATCAGGGTTCGACATTCACGGTGCGACTCCCGATAGCCGCTGCGGCCGACGTGGCACGCCCGGAGCAGCCGCTGTCTGGACTGCCCTGCCTGCTGCTGGGTGCGGGCGACCTGGTTCCCGATCTGGCCGACTACCTTGCACACGCCGGCTGCAAGGCGCAATGTGAGCCGACCCTGAGCGAGGGATTGACTTGGCTGCAAGGCGTCACCCTGGGCCGATGTGTCGCCGTTGTGGCAGGACCGCCCGAGGGCATTGAACCGGTTCTCACAGCCTGCCGAGCCGTCGCAATGCAACGTCCCGGGATGCGGCTGGGCTTCGTCGTGATCAAAGCGGGGCGGCGCCGCCAGCCGCGACGGCTGCAACCAGACCAGGTGGACATCGACGGCGACTACCTGCACCGTGCAGCCTTCCTTCACAGCGTCGCACTCGCGGCCAGACTCATGCTGACCCAGGAAACTGCGGAAATCCCTGCGCCAGTCAACGCTGCTGCCGTACTGCCCTTGACAGAGCGACTGACGGATGCAGGCCTGACGATCCTGGTGGCAGAAGACAATGAAATCAATCAGCAGGTGCTCGCGAAACAGCTCGGGTTGCTCGGCTACCGCGCCGAGATGGTCGGAGACGGCATGCAGGCCCTGGCCCGCTGGCGCTGCGGTGGGCACGCCTTGCTGTTGACCGATCTGCACATGCCGAACATGGACGGCTACACGCTGGCCGCAGCGGTGCGCCGCGAGGAGGGAAAGGGACCTCGCCTGCCCATCATCGCGTTGACTGCCAACGCTTTGCGAGACGAGGAAATCCGTTGCCGACAAGCTGGCATGGACGCCTACCTGACCAAACCGGTGCGTCTGGCACAGCTCAAGTCGGCCATCGATGCGTGGCTGCGACCCACGCCAACGCAGTCGAGCATGGTCGAGCTCAACGATGTCGCATCCGGTGCGATGCCACCGGTGAATCTCAGCGTGCTCGCCGATCTGCTCGGTGACGACGCGCAGGTGATGCAGGAAGTGTTGACGGCCTTTCGCGCAAGCACCCGAAGATCAGCGCTGGCAATGGAAAAAGCCCATGAAGAAGGCGGGGTGCAGGCCATGTCCGATGTCGCCCACAAGTTGAAGTCGGCGGCCAGATCAATCGGTGCAGCGCGTCTTGCACAGCTCTGCGCCGACATAGAAGAGAATGCCGCCTGCAAGCCACATGCCGCAACGCTGGAACCCCTGATGGCCGGTTTCAAGATCGAGCTGCTCGCCGTTCAAAACTTTCTCGACAAGCACCAGGGCCTGTTCACGCCCTAGGAGCCTGCGATGCCACCGAATGAAAACCGCAGCGTGTCGGTCGCAGCACGTTGCCGCCCACCACCCGCCTCCTTCGGCGCTGATCACTCAACACCACGAGGCGAAGTTCCACTGCCCTGACCCGCCATTCCGGGGCAAGCCCAGACCCTTGGGGATGCGCGCGCCACGCGTGTCCTGGTCGGCAGTGTCCTATGCAGGGCCGGATTCGACGATGCGCACAGCCAGTTGCCACAGGGCCTGACGGTGTGCAGCGGCCAGCGCATCCACAGAGGTATCGGTGAGCGCAATGTCGACATCGGCCTGCCCCAGTGCGGGGGCGGCGCCACCAGCGCGCGTGTCGCCCAGCCACCAGCGCGCCTGCAGGCGAAGTTTCTGGCGCCCTGCGTCGGCAATCAATGTAACGATCTCCACCCGCAAGCGCCGTGTCACCTCCACGCCGGACGGTACGGGTGCCCGCCAGACCAGGCCTGGCCCGCGCAACGCAGCCAGGTCGGCCACGAGCAGGCGCGGAATGGCGTCGCGCAACGGTTCCACCCAGCGGTGGCCCGGTAGCGGTTCAAGACTGGCCGCGCCACTGGCCACCACCAGGGTTTCGCGCTCCAGCGCACCGGGCAGGCCCACGGCGCTGGCCACTTCCCACAGGGCGCCGTCGCCCGGGCGCACGGGCGGCACTGCTGCCGGCGGCGGGCTGCGCAATTCGTACCACCGCGTGGCCACCTGAGGTCGCGCACAGGCAGACAACAACCAGGGCGCGGCCACCAGGCCTGCCAGTGTGAGCCTGCGCTTCATGGCCTGGCCTCCCGGCCGCGCAGCAGCGCATCGGGCTGTTGCTCCAGCGTCTCGGCCAGGTCGCGCAGCGAGCGCGCCGCGCGCGACAGATCTTCCAACGCACGGTCGGCCCCCTGCATGAGGTTGGAATCGCCCGAGGTGGCTTCGCGCAAGGCGGCGGCGGTGTGCCCCACCTCAGCAGCTGCGCGCTGCAGGTTCTGCACCAGCGGCGCGTCCGGCGCCAGCAGCTTGCCCACCTGGTCCGATGTGCGACCCACGCCATCGGCCGTCTGGTTGACCGACTTCGCCGCCTGCTGCATGCCTTCCATGGCTTCGCGCGTGGCTTGCAGCGATCGCTGCAGTTCATCTGCGAGCGGGTCGACCCGCTTGTCCAGGCGGTCCGACATGCGCTTGACCGAAGCCGTGATGGCAACCAGGTCATCCATGGCCTGCTTGAGCTGCGGGCCCGACACCACGGCGCGGGCAGAGGCAGCGATGGCCGAGAGGTCGTCGGCAATCGCACGGAAATCCATGCCCTCGAACTGGTCCCTGAGGTTCTGTATCGCAGTGACCGTTGTGGGGATTTCGATCATGCCCTCGTAGGTCCCACGGACACTGCTCTCGCGCTGAGGCCGCAGATCAATGTCCACGTAAAGCATGCCCGTGAGCAGGCTCTGTGTCGCCAGTTGCCCGCTCAGACCGCGCTCGATCAGCGCGGGCAGGGCCAGCCCCACGTCCATGTTGGCGCGCTTGCCATCGAGACCGCTCACCACGTTGCTGTCGAGCCCCACCACCACAGGAATGGAAAAATCGTCTGTGGCGCGGTCGTAGAACACTTCCACGGACTCCACGCTGCCCACCCGAACGCCCCGGAACACCACCGGCGCCCCCACCTGCAGGCCATAGACCGAACCACTGAAATGCATGACCGCACGCTCCTTGCTGGTGAATAGGGTGTTGCCCGCCAAGGCAATGATGGCAACAGCGATCAAGGCCGCGCCCGCCATGACAAAAACGCCGATCAGTGTGGCGCTGGCTTTTCGTTTCATGTGTGCACCTCCATGCCAGGCGCAACGCCACGCCGCAGAAAGTTCTGTACACCTTCGGGCCCATCGCTCAGCAGATCTTGCGGCGGCCCCAGCGCGGTCATGGTCTTGGTCTGCGCATCCAGAAACAGCAACCGGTCGGCCAGCGCAAAAATGCTGGCCAGCTCGTGGCTGACCATCACCACGCTGGTGCCCAGGTCGTCACGCAGGTGCATGATCAGATCGTCCAGGTTGGCCGATGACAGGGGGTCCAGACCGGCCGACGGTTCGTCAAGGAACACCAGCGCCGGGTTCAAGGCCAGCGCCCGCGCGATCGCAGCCCGCTTCTTCATGCCACCGCTCAGCGCAGCGGGCTCCGCATCGAAACTGCCAGCCAGGCCCACCAGCGCCAGCTTGAAGCGCGCTTCCTGTTCGCACTGCTGCGGGCTCATGTCGGTGAACACCTGCATCGGCAGCATCAGGTTTTCGCCCACCGTCATGCTGCTCCACAAGGCCCCGGCCTGAAAGGCCACACCAAAGGTCTGCATCAGGGTGCGCCGCACATCGGGCTGCGCGGCGTAAAGATCGTGTTCGCCATACAGCACCTGCCCTTTGGCTGGCACCTGCAGGCCAATGAGGTGGCGCAGCAGCGTGCTCTTGCCACAACCACTGCCACCCGCAACGGCCAGCACCTCGCCGGACAGCACGTCGAAGCTGAGATCGCGTTGAACGACGTTGTCGCCAAACGCCATGGTGAGGTCGCGCACCTGCACCAGCGGCGCGGGTGCATGGACAGCCGGGCTCGATGTGCGCTCTGCGGTTGGGGGGGAATCCATCAGTTCGGTCATCAGAAATTCAGGCGTTGGAACATCACCGTGAGCACGGAAGCGGCCACGACGATCCAGACAATGGCTTGTACCACCGATGCGGTGGTGGCGTCGCCCACCGCCTGCGCGCTGCGGCCTGCGGCCATGCCCTGCAGGCAACCCGCCAGCGCCACCAGCACCGAGTACACCGTGCCCTTGATCAGCCCCACCAGCACGTGCGGCAGGGTCAATGCCTTCACACTGGCGTACACATACTCCAGCGGTGTGACACCATAAATGCCCACAGCCACCAGCCAGCCCACACCCATGCCCACCAGGGCACCAAAGGCGGTGAGCATGGGCCCCACGATCAGCAGCGCCAGCACGCGCGGCAGCACCAGAAAGTCAAACGGGTTCACCCCCATGGTGGTCAGGGCATCGACTTCTTCGTTGGCGCGCATGCTGCCGATCTGCGCCGCAAAAGCCGCACCCACGCGGCCAGCCAGCACGATGCCCACCAGCAGCGCAGCCACCTCCCGCACCACACCCACCGTGACCAGGTCGGCAATGAAGTTCTGTGCGCCAAAGCGCTGCAGCTGCGCCGCACCCATGTAGGCCACGATCAGGCCCACCAGAAAGCTCACCAGCGCCACGATGGGCAGGCTGCGCGGCCCGGTCTGCTCGATCTGCCACATCAGGTCCTGGGTTCGCATGTCGCTCTTGCCACGCAGCCATCGGCCCAGCGAAAGCAACACCTCGCCCACGAAGGTCAGCGTCTTGCGGTGCTCGGACCACCACGCCTGGGTGCGCTCCCCCAGGCGCTCGAGCGGGCCGGGTGCAGGTGCGGGGGCAGATTCTGCGGCAGGTGGAGCGGCAGGCAGCGCCAGGGCCAGCACCTCCTGCAGGCCCTGTGGCAAGCCTTGCAGGTTCAGTGTCACCGAACGGCGGGCGAGCGGATCGAGCTGTTGCCACAGCTGTGCGGCCAGGCCAGCGTCCCAGGACGCCAGGGCCTGGGCCTGCACCACCACGGTGCCGTCAAAGTCTTGTGCAGGAAAGTCAGGCAGCGCGCGGGCGTGACCGCGCCAGGCACCGCTGAGCCGAAGCACCCAGCCACCGTCGTCGGGCATCCAGCTGGCATCCGGGGTCTGTGTCCCATCACTCGGCCCCATCGTGTCCGACAAGGCATTTCCACTCGAAGCATCGCGCATGGAAGAACCCATTCATCCTCGGAATTTGGATTCTATCGACCGCTCCGTCTGTTCGATGTCGCACGCTGGGTAGAAAAGCTGCACTTCTTTTTCAGGAGTGGAACTCCGTTTGCCCATGCCTGTTCCAATGGGGCGTGACCACACGGCCCGACACTCCCCCCCCTGCACAGGCACCCCCGGCATGGAAAGCCTTCGCCCGGCGGCGTGGCGTCTGGGTGGCCGGCGGCGGAGTGGCGGTGGTGCTCGCGCTGGTGCTGATCAGCGAGGCGGCCGGCTGGCCTTTCCTGCGTCAGCCCCTTGAACGATCACTCGCCCGCAGCGCAGCGGCACAGGTGCAACTGCAGGGCGATGTGAAGCTGCACCTGATCTGGCGCCCGCGCTTGCTCGTCGAAAGCCTGCACGTTGCATCCGATCCGCGCTTCGAGGTGCCGCACCTTCTGAAGGCCGGACGGGTTGCGCTGGCATGGCGCTGGTCCGACATCTGGCGCTGGCAGCGTGGCGGCCCCCTGCGGCTGCGGGCGCTGGGCGCAGAGGTGCTGGATGCCCATCTGGTGCGAGACGCCGACGGCAACGCCAACTGGCAACTGGGCGCCACCGAGCCGGACCCCGAGAACCCGGCCTTTGCAGGCCTGCCCCGGCTGGGATCACTGACCGTGGGCCAGGGGGACATCACCTGGGTCGATGCCCTGCAGGACGTGGACCTGGCGGTTCGGCTGCGCGGCAGCGAAGGCGAAACCACCGCGGCCGAGCCACGGCCTGGCTACGAAGCCACCCTCACCGGGCGCTACCGTGCCCTGCCCCTGGACCTGCAGGTACTGGCGGGCAGCACCCTGCCCTTGCTGCACGACGCCGACGCCTCCGCCAACGCCCCCTGGGTGCCGGTGCGGGTCAAAGGCACGGTCGCCTCCACCCGCGTGCTGTTCGATGGCGACGCGGCCGCCCTGCTGGGCACACCGCGCCTCCAGGGCAAGGTGGAAGTGGCAGGGCCCTCGCTGGCGAACGTGGGCGAACCCCTGGGCCTGACGCTGCCACAGACACCCCCTTTCGATATGCGCGGCGAGCTGCAGCAGGACGGCGGCGTGTGGCATTTGCAGACCACTCGGGCCCATGTGGGCAGCAGCCAGCTCAAGGGAGACCTGCGCTTTGAACAGCTTACCCAGCCACCGCGCCTCACGGGCAAGCTCACCGGACCCAAGCTCGCACTGGCCGACCTGGGCCCAGCGATCGGCACGCGCGGCGGGGGAGCAACAGACAAGGGCGACGACAAAGCCCAGGCCGGACGTGTGCTGCCTCAGCGGCGCTTCGATCTGCCTTCGCTCAAGGCGATGGACGCCGATGTGCAGGTGGCCATCGACACACTGGACTTCGGCACCACCGCCATGGCGCCACTGCGCAACCTGCAGACCCGGCTGAAGCTGGACGCCGGAACCTTGCGGCTGGAGGACCTGAGCGCGGCGGTGTCTGGCGGCCAGGTCAAGGGCATGACCACGCTGGACAGCAAGGCCGACCCGGCGAAATGGGAAGCACGGCTGGAGTTCACCGGCATCGACCTCGCCGGCTGGTTGCGCGGCCTGAGGGCCGGTTCGGCCGAGGGTACCGCACCCGCCGCCACCCAGACAGCGGCCCTCAAGCGCGAGCGCGACCAGGCCCGACAGGGAGGCGACCAGGCGGTGCAGTCGTACCTCACAGGTGCGCTGTCTGGCAGCCTGCACCTGCAAGGCCAGGGCTACTCCACTGCAGAAATCCTCAGCACGGCGTACGGTCCGGTGCGGCTGAACCTCAGGGACGGCAGCATGTCCTACCTGACCACCGAACTCATGGGGCTCGATGTGGCACAAGCCCTGGGCGCGTTGATCACCGGCGACCGCCCGCTGCCGCTGCGCTGTGCCCGCTTCGATCTGTTCGCCCGCGACGGCGTGGTCAAGCCGACACTGGCGGTGGTGGACAACGAAGACAGCACGATCTGGATCACGGGCCAGGTGAGCTTCGTCGACGAATCGCTGGACCTGCACTTGATCACCCGGCCCAAGGACTTCTCTCTGCTGTCGCTGCGCACCCCCATCACCGTGACCGGCACGCTGGCCAAGCCCGCCGTGGGGATCGAACCCCAGCGATTGATCGCGCGTGCGCTGGGCGCGCTGGCGCTGGGCGCGGTGGCCGGACCGGTCGCCGCCATCCTGCCGCTGATTGAACAGGGCAGCGAGAAGGGTGCCGACCCTTGCAACCCGAACCTGGCCAGCGCGTCGCCCGGCGCCCAGCCGTCGCCGCCTGCGCCTGCCCCGCCTTCAACACCGCCACCCGCTGCGCCAGTCCAGCAAGGTCAGCCCGCCCAACCCGACTCCCGGAACTGATCCGGGGTGTCAAACATCTGGTTGTGCCGCGCGGTGAGTGGCCCTCCACCCGGGATGACTGCTCCATGACAGGTATAGCCCACCGCCTTGAACTTCCACCGCCCGCCGATGAGTTTCAGATTGCCAACGTGCTGTGCCTTTGCATCCACCACGCGGCAAACGCCTTCGTTGACGGGTTCGAGCGAGAGTGGTGCGTTGGGCATGGTGCGTGAGCGAGCGGATGGACAGGCTGTATTGTCCGCCTGCGCTCAGACGCGCTGAGAACTGACGCAGATCAACGAGGATGTAAGCGCAGGTATCGCCAGCCTGAAACGAACAGAACACCGCACCGCCCGGTGTTACGCTGAGACATCGAGAGCAACGGGTATGCTGACCACCGACCAGTGGCGCACCCACTTCCCCCGGCCCCCGCGCCGGTACATCAACAGAAAGGCAGAACATGCAAGTACAAGTGAACACCGACGACCACATCCACGGCGGCGAGTCTCTGGCCAAATGGGTCAACGACGAAGCCATCAGCCGCCTGAGCCGGTTCCGTGATCACATCACCCGCGTGGAGGTGTTCATGACCGACCTCGACGGCAGCAAATCGGGCGTGAAAGACAAACGCTGCCGCCTCGAAGCCCGCGTGGCCAACCGCCAGCCGGTCAACGTCACCGCCGACGCCGACAAGATGGCTGCTGCCTTTGTCGATGCGGTGGACAAGCTCATCCGCGCCCTGGACACCGAACTGGGCCGCGTCAAAGACCGCAACGGTCGCGACACCATCCGCAACGCGGATCAGAGCGGCGACTGAACCTGCTCTTCGCCGCCGGTTCAAGCAGGGCTGGCGGCCTCCCCGGTGCGGCCGTCTCCGGCCCCGGCACCGGACGCCCCCTCCAGCGCCACCTCGGCCCGCTGGCGCGGCAGAAACTGCGGGTACTCCCGCTGCATGAAATCCACCAGGTATTCGCGCACGTGGCAGCGCAGGTCCCAGCCGGCCGGCGCGGATGCCGAGGTGACCAGGCAGCGCAGTTGCATGGCGCGCTCGCCGGCCTCTGTCACCTGCAGCAGGGCAAAGCGCTTGTCCCAGTGTTCAGACGTTTCGCAGGCGCGTTGCAAGGCTTCGCGAAGCGGCGCCAGCGGCATGCGGTAGTCCACCCAGAGGAACACGGTGCCGATGAGTTCGGAGGTGTTGCGGGTCCAGTTCTGGAAGGGCTTCTCGATCCAGTATTGCAGCGGCACCACCAGCCGGCGCTGGTCCCAGATGCGCACCACCACATAGGTGCCGGTGATTTCCTCGATCACACCCCATTCGCCTTCCACGATCACCACGTCGTCGATGCGGATGGGCTGGCTGATGCCGATCTGCAGGCCCGCGATCAGGTTGCCCAGCACAGGCCGCGCGGCAAAGCCCGCCACCAGCCCCAGCACCCCGGCCGAAGCCAGCAGGCTCGTTCCCACCTGCCGCACCGCCGGGAAGGTCATGAGCATCAGCGACACGCCGATCAACACCACCAGGCCCTGCAGCACCCGCGAGAGCACCAGAGTCTGGGTGCGGATGCGGCGCGCGGCCAGGTTGTCGGCCACCGACACCGGGTTCGCGTCCATCACGCCACGGGCCGCCCCGTGCACCACACGCGCCAGCAGCCAGGTCAGCGTGGCCATCAGGAACAGCCCAATCCAGTGTTGCAGGGTGGCCACCCAGCTCACGTCGGCCGATACCGGGTGCCACACGAAATTCAGCGCCAGAAGCAGCAGAGCCAGCCGGGCCGGCGCACGGATGGCAGAACCCACGGCAGCGGCCACGGGCGCCTTGCGTGTGGCGCGCAGGTAGACGCGCTTGCCGAAGCGGTACGCCAGATCGGCGATCAGCAGGGCCAGCAGTGAGGCCCCCAGTGTGGGCAGCCAGGCCTGCCACGCAGGGTCGATCCAGGTCGGGTAGGTCATGGCCTGATTTAGCCATATTCGTGCCAGGCGACTGTTCGAACGAAGCCTCCTGAGCCCTGGAACACGGCACCAGGGCAAGACGGCACGAATTGCCCGAGGACAGATGCTGGCGAGGATGAGAACAACCGGCCAGGCCCCACATCAGCCAGGACTGGTCTCCATTCCGGTCCTTACGTCGTCATCAACCTCCCAGTCTGCGAAGCTTTTCGCGCGCGATGGCAAGCTCCTGCTCCAGTTCGGCAACCAGTGATGCCAGTTCCGGCACCGCGTCAAAATCGCGTTCCAGACTGGCCATGCGTCTCACCCGTCGAATGTCACTGGCATTGAAGTGCGGTGTTTCGCCAGACGCCGGCATCTCCGGTGCCAGCAGCCCTTCCTCCATGCGCTGGCACACCCACACCTCGCTCACGCCGGTCATGCGGCACAGCTGATCCAGATCCAGCCAGGTTTCGTCCAGAACCACTTCCACACGACAGATTTCCTGTTTCATCTTGAAGCTCCTTCAGACTGTCGCTCCTGCTCCGCTGCGTGAACTTTGCGGGCGTCAAAGTCGGACAGGGTGCTGGCCATCTGTTCGTAGAAGTCCTTGGCGCGGGGGTCGTACGCGCTGGGCAGAACCACCCGCACCTTCAGGTCCAGATCGCCCGGCGCCTTCGCTGGCAGCCCCTTGCCACGCACCGTGATCGTCTGCCCGCTCTGTGTCCCGGCCGGCACCCGGACCTTGAGCGAGCTGCCATCGGGCAAGCCCACCGCCACCACCGCACCCAGCGCGGCCTCCCATGGCGCCAGCGGCAGCGTCATGACCAGGTCAGCACCCTCGACCTGAAAGCGCGGATGCGGCTGGAAATGCACCTCCAGAAACAGATCGCCTGCTGGCGCACCCCCGTGCCCGGGTGATCCCTGTCCCGCCAGGCGAATCAACTGCCCCGCCTTCACACCCGGCGGTATGGCGACCTCAAGGGTTCGTTCAACCAGCTCCACGCGGCCTTGTGCATCGATCTGTGGCGACTTGAGCGTCAGCAGGCGCTTCGCGCCCCGCCAGGCGTCTTCGATGTCGAGCAAAATCTTGGCGTGGTGATCCTCACCGCGAGCCTTGAACCCGGCCGATCCCTGGGCGCCACGGCCTTGCTGTCGAGCCTGTCGTCCCATCCGACCGAACAGTTCTTCAAAAAAGTCGCTGTGGTCGGCACCGCCCGCGCCATCTGCGCTTCGGCCCCTGAACTCGAAGCCTGCGTCCCAGTCGGGTGGCGGTGTGAAGTTTTCACCGGCATGGTGGCCTGTGCCGATGGCGTCGTAAGCGGCGCGCTTTTCAACATCGGACAGCACGTCGTTGGCCTCGTTGACCTCACTCATGCGGTCGGAAGCATCCGGCTCCTTGCTCACGTCCGGATGGTACTTTCGAGCCAGTTTTCGATAGGCCTTCTTGATGTCCTCGGCACTGGCGTCGCGTGCCACCCCCAGCGTCGCGTAGTAGTCCTTGAATTTCACTCGTTACCCCTTTGCTGACAGGTCAGATCACTTCCAGGGCAAGGGCCAGGAAAGCGCCTTGCGCGCCCTCGCTGCGCAGTGGAGCCATTGACCCCCCAAGGTGGCCACCATGCGGCTCACGGACGAAGCATGGGAGCTGGTGGTGGCGAACGACTGGTTGTGCATGAAGGCGCTGTCTCAGCCGCGAGAAGAGCCATTGTCCACGCATTCCGTGCCGCCCCTCGAGTTGTCGCTGATCAAGCCTCACCCTTGGCCCCGCGCAGCTGCCACAGTATGGCCGCGCTACATAGAGGGCCTGCATCCCGTCAGGTGCGGAACCGCACAGACATCGCCTCGCCAGAAAGAGAAGATATGCGAATGCGCATACGTCATGCGCAGTCAATTCAAGGAGTCACTCATGAACTGGGACACGATACAAGGCAACTGGAAGCAACTCACCGGCCAGGCCAAACAGAAGTGGGGCAAGCTCACCGATGACGACCTGCAAGTGGTGGCCGGCCACCGTGACCAGCTCGCCGGCAAGATTCAGGAGCGTTATGGCATCGCCAAAGACGAAGCCGAAGCACAGATCAAGGACTGGGAATCCAAGTCCAGCGACGACTGGTTGAAGTGACAAACCGCCACGCCACCAAGGACCGATCATGACCTGGGAAACCATTCAGCGTCACTGGCCCCATCTGGCCGGTCAAGCCAAGTTCCGCTGGGGCATGCTCTCGGGTGCCGACATCCGCAACGTGGCAGGTGACCGTGGCGAACTCTCCGCGCGCATTCAGGAGCGCTATGGCGTGTCGTCTGAAGAGGCGCACGCCCAGGTACAAAACTGGGAAGACTCGGCGCACAGCAGCTGGTTGTATTAAGGACACCCCCGCCGCGCTTTGCGCGCCCCCCTCCAGGGGGCACACCTTCGGACTAGGAGCCTGGGTATCGCTGGATTTGAGGCACTGCACGCCGGACACGCCATCCAGATTTCCCCACTCCTCACATTGAATGCTCCATGAGCAGTTACAGAGTGAGATGTCTCCTTCCAGAGATACCGCCGGGCCGGCTCCGCCGGACGACTGGTATCGCCCCCTCGAGGGGGTCGCGCAAAGCGCGGCGGGGGTGCCTCTCTACCCCCTGCGTTCGGGCATCGGCCCACCCATGAGATCGCGGTAAATCAACTTGTCTGCGGCGTAGCAGTTGCAGGCCCGGCTTTCGAGTTGTGTTCTGTCAAGCACGGTCAGGTGGCCGCGGTGGTACTCGATCAGACCACCGTCCTGCAACTCGCCTGCAGCCAGGGTCACGCCCACTCGGCGCACGCCCAGCATCATGGCCATGAATTCCTGGGTCACGTCAAACGAATCTGACTCGGCACGGTCCTGGCTCATCAGCATCCAGCGCGCCAATCGTGGACCAATCATGTGAAAGCGTTCGCACACGGTCGCCAGTGACTGCTGGTGCAGCCGCACCAGCAGCGTGCGATTGAGCAGGTCATGCAATTCGGGAATGGCTTCGCTGCAAGTGCGCAGGGTGTCAGCCGCCATGCGCCAGCAGGTGCCATGCCCTTGCACCACGGCGCGCCAGGGGGTCTTGGACAGCCCCAGAATCAGTTCAGCGCCCAGCATGGACTCATACCCAACCATACCCACCTCCAGGGTGGGATGGCTGGGCACGTCAATCACCTGTGAAATGAAACCATCGCGCGGAAAGTAGGCATGGGTGAGCGTCGTCTCTCTCTCGCTCAGTTGAGCAGACAACACCAGATCGAACGGTTCGCACTGCGCCATGAAGTGCTTGCGAGCAGATTGGGGCAGTTGCAGCAGCAGGTGGTTTTCGCGGGTGGACACGGGGGGTTCAAGGTTGGTGAAGTGCGGAATCTGGTCTTCGTCATTCCACCCACTGCAGCGTCAAAGGGGGAAGCAAGCCAGTGTGGGCAGCCCTCACCGCTCGCACAGTCTGCCAACCCACACAACACCAAAAAAAAGCGCTGTTCAGCAAAAAAAAGTCTGCCCTCCGCACCCGCCCGCAAGCGTGATCACGCCATGCGTTCGGGCACTTCCACCAGAGTCAGGTCGCGGCGGTGGGTCTTGCGGTACATCGCCATGCGCTGCCCCAGGGCCAGGGTGTCCAGGCCGGCAGAGCGCGCCGCTTCAAACAGCACCGCCTGCTCCTGGTCCATGCTGGGCAACACGCAGTCACCGATCAGGCGCACCAGTCGGTCGTAGTCGGGGTGGTCGGGTTCCAGCTCGTCCAGCCAGGAAATCAGGTCAAGCAGGCGTTTGTGGTTGCAGAACGCCGCACTGGCGTCGGTGTCTTGTGGAATCACCGAGCGCACCAGCGGGTAAAAGATCTCTTCTTCCAGGCGGGCATGCAGCGTGAGTGTGTCGCAAAGGCTGTCCACAATGGCCGCCTTTTCGCCATACCCTCTGGTCCCTAGCGCACGCGCCCGCTCGAATGCGCGCAACAACTGCTTGATGGACCGGTGTTCGCCGTGGAGCTGGTCGAGCCCGTCGCGCAGACGGGCCACGGAAATGCATCTCATGTCAATGTCCTCTGTTGTGGCTGCGCGTTCAGGACCGGCATCCGAAGGAGGTCAGCGGCTTGGACTGCACCCGCAAAGGCGCACGCGCCGGGGCGACCGGAACGTTGCGCTCGGGCACCACGGCAGTCTGGCCATCCAAGGGCGGCGGCTTGACATCAGAAAGAGGTTTTGGTTTTGGGGCGTTGGCGAGTTCGATCATGGTCGTTTTCCTTGGGACTTGTGGCGGCACAGCGCCAGCGCCTCTATGTGTAACCGCCTCCCGCCTGCTGGTCTGTTCGTTTTCGCACAAAGCAACATGGCGTTCGGCCTTCACGTGGCCTGCAAGTCAGGCAGCAGCCTGTCGTACTCGTTTTTCACAACCTGGTAACACTCGCAGGTCCGACTTTCAAGGCCCGCGCGGTCCAGTACGGTGATGTGGCCTCGCGCGTACTTGATCAGGCCGGTGTTTTGCAGCTTGAGCGCGGCCTCGGTGACGCCTTCTCGGCGCACGCCGAGCATGTTGGAAATCAGTTCCTGCGTCATCACCAGCTCGACGCCGTACATTCGGTCCAGGCTCAGCAGCAGCCAGCGGCAGAGTTGCTGGTCCAGCGTGTGGTGGCGGTTGCACACGGCGGTCTGGCTCATCTGGGTGATGAGCGCCTGGATGAAGCGCAGCATGAGGTGCATCACCGGTCCGGAACGATCGAACTCGCCTTTCATGGCCTCGGCCCGCAGGCGGTAGCCCTTGCCGGCGCTTTGCACCACCGCCCGGGTGGGTGTGGTGCCGCCACCCATCATGATGGATATGCCCACCACCCCTTCAAAGCCGACCACAGCGATTTCCGCCGAGGCGCCGTCTTCCAGCACGTACAGGAGGGAAACAATTGCGCTGGTGGGAAAATACACGTAAGACATGGATGCGCCGGACTCGTGCAGCACCTTGCCCAGCGGCAGGTCGATCAGCTCCAGTTGGGACGACCAGCGGTCCCACTCAGCGGGGGGCAAGGCGGCCAGCAACTGGTTCTGCCTCGGATCGGGTTTGAGATCTGTCTCCACGGTGGCCAAGGGTGCGGGCATGCTGGGTGCGTGGGGCATGGTCTCGTTGCTCCTTAGGGGCCATGAATCCTTTTCATGGAATCTTGGCCGTGACATGCCTATGCAAGGCAAAGTGACATGCTCGCCGGATTCTGCGAGCTTGTATGTTCGGAACCGAACATAGCTTACGCCCTTGCACTGGTCTTGTCCGGCTTTCTTCAAATTTCAGGCAATGTCACCACCAGACAGCTTTCTGGCGCCAGCGAGGGCCAATGCAGGCGCTCGCCCACGGCCAGTGCCTGCGCCCCCTCGGGCACCGGCAGGGCAATGGCTGAACCGCCATCCTGCCCCGCGCGCACCAGCAGCACGCGCAGCTGGCGCTGGTCGCGGCGCAGGGTGATTTCGGCCCCAGGCCAATGCGACGGCAGACAAGGCGTGAAAAACACCTCATCACCCTCCACCTGCAGCCCGAGCAGCGACCCCACGGCGGCGCGGTGCAGCCAGCCCGCCGCACCGGTGTACCAGCTCCAGCCGCCGCGGCCCTCATACGGCGGCTGGCTGTACACATCGGCGGCCACGGCGTAGGGTTCGGTGCCATAGACAAGGCCCCACTGCTTGTGTTGTGCACGGTGCGCCGGGCTCAGAAAGGTGAAGTAGCGGTAGGCGGTGTCGGCATGCGGCGAACCGGGCGGTTCCCGCGCCGCCAGTGCGGCGGCGGCCATCAGCGCCCACACCCCCGCGTGGGCGTACTGACCACCGTTCTCGCGCACGCCCGGCGGATAGGCCTGGATGTAGCCGGCGCTCGGTTCGGCGCTCACCAGCGGCGGCGCCAGCAGTTGGATCAGGCCGGCCTCGCGGTTCACCAGATGGGTTTCCACCGCCTCCATGGCCATGCGCTGTCGGGAAAGCGGGGTTTCGCCCGACAACACCGACCAGGCCTGCGCGATCAGGTCGATGCGCCCCTCCGACATGAACGCCGAACCCAGCGCACTGCCGTCGTCAAAAAAGGCGCGCCGGTACCAGCGACCATCCCAGGCCGGGCCGTGCAGCGCCCCCAGCCAGCCGTGCAAGGCTTGGGTCCAGCGGTCGGCACGCGCGGTTTCGCCGCGCTCGATGGCGAGCGGAATCCACTCGCGCACGATGGTGCACAGGAACCAACCCAGCCAGACCGACTCGCCCCGCCCTTCGTGGCCCACACGGTTCATGCCGTCGTTCCAGTCGCCACCGCCCATGAGCGGCAGGCCGTGTTCGCCCACCTTCAGGCTGCGATCAATGGTGCGTGCTGCGTGTTCGAACACCGATGCGCAGTCGGTGCCCACCGCTGGTGTGGTGTAGGCGTCTTCGGCGCCTTCGGGAATCGGCTCGGCCTGCAGGAAGGGCACCGTTTCATCAAGCACGCTGCGGTCCTGCGTGGTCTTCAGGTAGTGGGCGCAGGCGTAAGGCAGCCAGAGCAGGTCGTCGGAAAAATGGGTGCGCACGCCGGCGCCGCCGGGGCTGTGCCACCAATGCTGCACATCGCCCGCTTCAAACTGGCGCGAAGCACACAGCACGATCTGTTCGCGCAGCCAGGCGGGACGCGCCCAGCTCAGTGCCATGGTGTCCTGCAGCTGGTCGCGGTAGCCAGTGGCGCCGCCTGCCTGGTAGTAGCCGGCCTTGGCCCACAGGCGCGACGACACGGTCTGGTACAGCAGCCAGCGGTTGACCATGGCGTCGAACAGCGGGTCGGGTGTGTGCACCTCGGTGGCACCGAGCAGGTCGTCCCAGCGCGCGGCGTTGGTCTCTTCGCGCGCCAGCGCCGGCTGTGCCCTGCTTTGGCGCATGAGCGACCGCGCCGAGCCGGCGGAAGCGGCGTAGCCGATGAGATAGACCTGTTCCAGCGTCGCACCCGGGCGCAAGGTCACCATGCGGGACAATGCCGCGCAGGGATCCAGGCCATAACCGCTGCGCTGCCCCAGTTGCCGGGGCAGCACCAGTTCGCCTTCCTCGCCGAAGAAGGCACTGCGGTCGCAGGTCCAGTCGAGTCCCGCCGGGCTGTCGTGCACGACGTGCCCGGTATCGGCCTCGCAAAAGAAGGCCGTGCCACCGCCAAAACCCGCCGCCGCTTCGCGCTGGGTACACAGCAGGCCGGTGAGCACGTCGGTGCCGCCGGCTTCAAAGCAGGCACGCGTTTCCAGGGTGGCGCGGTCGGTGCGCTTTTCGCCCATGACCCACTCCACCATGCCCACCAGGCGCAGATGGGCCATGGCCGTGCCCCGGTTGACCAGGGTGATGCGCACCTGCTTGACCGACGTGTCGGCGTCCACGCACCAGTTGACAGACACCTCCAGCGGACCGCGGCGATGGCTGATCGTGGTGAGGCCCTGGCCATGCTCGACCCGGTAGTTCAAGCGGTCCTCGCCCCAGGCTGAAGGGCTCACGCTCCACACTTCCCGGGTGCGCCGGTCCTGCAGCAGGAACCATTCGCCCGGCGGGTCGCCCACCGGGTCGTTGGCCCAGGCCGTGAGCTGGTTCAGGCGGCTGTTCAGGGCCCAGGTGTTGCCGCCACCGCTTTCAGACAGCATGGCGCCGAAACCCGGGTTGGCCAGCACATTGACCCAGGGCCGCGCCGGCCGCAGCGCGCTGCCCACTTCAAACGAAAACACCGATCCGTCTGGCGAAAACTCGCCCCGGGAACCCAGTGCGGGCAGCACCGCCTCGCGCGTTGGCACCGGGTCGCTGGCAGCGGCGGCCGCGTCAGGCCGCAGGGCTTCAAAGCGCGCGCGCCAGTCCCTCACCTGATGCAGCCAGGCTCTGCCGTCCGCATGCAGGTGCAGGCGGGCCAGGTGCTCCAGCGTGTGCAGTTGCTCTTCTGACAAGACTTCCGCGCGCAGCAGGTGCAATTCAGCGGTGGCGGGAGAAGGTTCCGAGCGATGGTGGGCCGTCTGCTGTTCCTGCAGGTGCGCGAGCTCGCTTTGCAATGGCATGTGGTACGAATGGGCTTCGTTGCTGATCACCACCACGTCGCAGGTCACACCGCAGCGCGACCACTCCCGCAAAGCCTGCGCCAGGATGCGCAGCAGGCCCATGCCTTGCACGGTGCCCGCGCTGACCAGCAGCAGCGGCCGGTCGCCCGAAATGCCCAGCGGCCACAGCAAACGCCGGTCGCAGACCCAGGCACCGGTGCGGCCGCTGTCGGTGGTGTCCGGATCGATCCACGGCAGCGTCATGACCAGCGCGGTGGTGATGGCCTGCAACGCCGGCAGGTATTCCGGGCGCGGCCGGTGCGACACCGACTGGATGCCCGCCAGCGTGGCCGACATCACGGACGCCCGCTCCGCGTAGACGGGCTGCCGGTACTTGTCGATCACCGCAAGCAGGGTGGCCGCATCGTCGCTGGCGGCCGTTCCGAAGGTGACACTGCTGGTGCGGCCCGGTGGCAGTCGCAGGCGCACGCCCAGCACGGCCACGGGGTCCAGCCCGGTGTCGAGTGCTTGCGAGGCCTCGGGCGCCCGGCGCAGCCGCGCCAGGGGCTGGCTGGGCGTGTGGTTGCGGCCCAGCCACTGATGCCGGTCGGTCTGGCAGTTCAGCCCCAGCATTTGCCCCTCCACGGCCGCCACGAAATGCGCGGCCTGCACCGTGCGCTCGGTCGCCAGGCGTGGCGTGCGCTCCAGTTGCAGGGCCTGGTGCTCGGCCAGCCAGCGTGCCTTGACGAACAGGTTGGAGAAAGCTGGATGGGCTTCGTCGGCCGCCGGCGTGGCCAGGGTCACGTCCAGAGCCGAGATCAGCTCCACATCCATGGGCTGGTCGCTCAGGTTGACCAGCACCACCTTGCGCAGCTCGATGTCGTCTTCAGGACTGACCCAGACGGTGGTGGTGATGCGCAGCTCCGGCCACAAAGCCTCGAACTCCATGCGGTCGGCGTGGAAAGTGCTCTGATAACGGGCTGATGGGTCTGGCGCCGGGTGCCGCGTGACCGAAACGGGAGGCCCCTTGGACCCCAGGCGCAAGTAGATGAAGTGGCCGCTGGCGTCACGCAGCGCATCGTCGCGCCAGCGGGTGATGCCAATGCCGGCCCAGCGACTCCAGCCCGCACCGTTGGATCGCAACGTCACGCCGTAGCGGCCATTGGCCAGCATGTGGGTGGGCTCCAGCGCCTGTTCGCCCGGGCGCACGGTGTGAATGAGATCGGGGGCTCGCGGTTGCAGCGCCTGCAACGGCAAGCGCTGTGCCAGCAGCGGCGCCGGCGGCGGCACCACGCGCGGTGTGCGTTCGTGCAACAGCGAGAGCATGGCTTCGATGCGCGGATGGGCCATGCCCCAGCGGCGGGCCACATTGCCCTGCAGCACATTGCACAGAGCCACGATGGTCATGCCCTGGTGGTGCGCCATGTAGGTGCTGACCAGGGCCACACCGCCGACTTGCGCCGGTCGACCCGGGGTGTAGTCCAGCGCCTCCATGAAGCCGTAGGGCCCGCGGGCCGACAACGATTCCAGCCGGCGCAGGTTGCGGCAGGCGGCGGTGGCATCCACCTGGGTGGCCAGCGCGGTGGCGTACGGTGCGACCACGCGTTCATTCAGCGGCGTGCGGCGCAGCGCCAGCCGTGGCACGCCTTGCGGCGAATACTGGTAGGCCAGGGTGTGGTCCCGCCCGGCGTACGCGCTTTCGGACACCCCCCAGGGCAGATGCAGGTGGTGCCCGAAGGCGATCTGCTCGCGCACGGCGGCGGCGGCGGCGTCAAACAGCACGCTGCCGCGCGGCTCCGCCAGCACCAGCGAGGGCATCAGGTATTCAAACATTGAGCCCGACCATGACCGCAGCACGGCGTGCACGCCACTGGCAAAAAACGGCCGCCCCAGCGCGGCCCAGTGGCGCACCGGCACATCGCCCTTGGCAATGGCCAGCAGGCTGGTGGTGCGTGATTCCGATGCCAGCAGATCGTAAAACGACCCGTCCAGCTGCTGTTCGTCCAGGCGGTAGCCGATGTGCAGCAGCTCACGCTGCGGGTGGTACAGAAACCCGAATTCGGCGGACCAGGCCATCTGTTCGAACGCACACGCCAGGCTTTTCAGCCGGGTGCTGTCGCGTTCGCCGCGGCCTTCCATGGCGGCCACGGCGTCCTGCTCGGCCCCGCGCCAGGTGGCCAGGTGGTCGGCCAGCAGCCAACGCAGTTCGTCGCTGGCAAGGTGGTCGCCGGGGGGTTCTGGCCACAGGGCCTGAAACTCGCGCGTGGCGTCATAGAGCATCAGGTGCTGTGTGGCCAGTGCTTCGATGTTCAGCGTGCCGACCGGGGCCGCCTGGAGCAACTGACCCAGCGCGGTGTCGCGCCAGGGCCGGCGGGCCACCTTCTGCAGCGCGGGCAGGTGCGGCTGGATGCGAGCAAACGAGCGCTCGATGGCCTGCACCGAAGACACCCCTTGGTGCGGATGAAATGCAAAGTCCCGGCAAGCCTGTGCGGTCGCCAGCAGGTGGGCGCACAGGTTGCCACTGTCCACGGTGGAGACATAACGTGGCAACAGGGGCGCCAGGGTCAGGGTGTCGTACCAGTTCAGGAAATGGCCCCGATGGCGCTCCATGGCGTGCAGCGTGTCCAGTGTGGCTTCGAGCCGTGCGAGCAGGTCCTGGGTACCGATCCAGCCCATCTGCCGCGCACAGGCGGTGCTCAACAGGTACAGGCCGATGTTGGTGGGCGAGGTGCGATGTGCCACGGCATCGAAAGGCTGTGTCTGCAGGTTGTCGGGCGGCAGAAAATGGTTCTGCGCGTCCACGCAGCGTTCGAACAGCCGCCAGGTGTCGCGGGCCACACCGTCGAGCCAGGCCCGGTCCGCCGGCCGCAGCGATTCACGCACCGGCAATCGCCAGGGCTGGTTGGCCACCCACGACACCAGCGGCCCCAGCGCCCAGAGCACCAGCACCGCCACCGCGAGGGCCTGCGGCTGTGGCACCCACCACCAAAGGAACGCCAACATCAGCAGGGCCACCGCAGAACTCCCGCCATGGCGACGCACGGCGCCTTGCATGCCGCGGTGCTGGCTCGCGGTCACCGCTTCGGCGGTGGTCCATTCCAGGAGGCGGCGCTGGCTCACCAGCAACCGGTGCAGCGTACGCACCAGCGCATCCACGAGCAGCAGCGTCTGCTGCAACAGGGTGGCCAGATGCCAAAGGCCACCCCCCACGGCCCGCAGCACATCCACCAGCACCGCGCGCCCGAAGCGCAGACCCACCAGCCCGATGCGCTGCGGCACCGCCCCGGCCAACGCGCCCATCAGGGGTGCGGCCGCCTGTGCGGCGATGCCGAGAAGCAAGGCCACCGGCAGCGAAACGCCGTGGCCGAGCATGGACAGGCCAATCAGGGCCAGCGAGGCCGGCGCCACCAGCGAACGGCGCAGGTTGTCAAACAGCTTCCAGCGGTTGATGGCCTCCATCGGCCAGCGCCTGGGCTGCAACAGAAAGGGCAGCAACTGCCAGTCACCGCGGGTCCAGCGGTGCAGGCGGGTGGCGACCACGTCGGCGTGGGTGGGATCGGCTTCCAGCACGGTGATGTCGGTGACCACGGCGCAGCGCGCCAGCGAGCCTTCGATCAGATCGTGGCTGAGCACCTGGCCGGCAGGAAGGCGACCGCCCAGCACGGCATGCACCGTGGCCACGTGCAACAAGCCCTTGCCGGTGAAGCTGCCTTCGCCGAACAGGTCCTGGTACACATCGGAACTCATGGCGCTGTAGGGGTCAAGCCCGCGCTGGCCGTGGTGCAACCATTCGTAGGGGGTCACGGTTTCACGCTCGGACAGGGGCGGCACCACCTGGGGCTGGAGAATCCCGTAACCACGGCTCACGCGTTGACCGCTGGCGTCCAGCACGGGTGTGTTCTCCGGGTGCTCGGCCACGCCCACCAGCGCCCGCAGTCGCCCGGGTGGCAGGTGGGTGTCGCTGTCGAGCGTGAGCAGGTAGCGGGTACCGGGTTCGATGCGGGAGAGCTCGCCCAGCGGGAGAAACGGTCCGGGCGTGTCGGTGGCCAGTGCAGCCACCAGCTGCTCCAGCTTGCCGCGCTTGCGCTCCCAGCCAATCCACTGGCCCTGTGTGGCGCAGTGGCTGCGCGCCCGGTGCAGCAACAGAAAGCGCGGCGCCGCGCCCGGCGCAGCCGGGTACCTCAGGTTCAACAAGGCCACCTGCTGCGTGGCCATGGTCAGCAGCGCCGTGTCGTCGGCCTGTTCGGGCTCGTCGGCGTCGGCCCAGTCGGTGAGCAACGCGAACTGGGCCATGGGCTCCGGGTTGGCCAGGTGGTGCAGCAAAAGGCGGTGCACCAGCGGCGCAATGACGTCGGCATGGCTGAGCAGCGCCGGCACCACGACCATCACGCGCGCGCTGGCCGGAATGCCACCGGCGAGCAGGTAGCGCGGCAACTGCACAGGCTGGATCGATTCGCTGATGAGCCGGTTGACCAGGGCCACCACCGCTTCGGACGCGGGCAGAACGGCCAGCAACGCCGCCAGCGCCCACCACACGGTGGACATCGCCATCCCATCCTCTGTCTGCCAGGCCGGCGGCCACACCAGCAGGCCCACCAGCGCCAGCGTGCCGCAGAGCAAGGCACCGAAATACAAAGGGAGGCGTGCGCTGCGCAGGGCACGTGGCGCACCCTGAAACAGCGAACGGTTCATCCCAAGCGCCTGGGCCAATGCCGGCTGGCCGGCACCCTGGAGCCAGTGCCTGGCCAGCGCGGTGTCGCCCTTGCCAGATGACATGGCGCTCAACAGCGCCAGGGCCACGGCGGCCTCGCTGCGCCCACTGCGGGCCGAGAGTCGTTCAATCCCATGCAGGGTGATGGTGCGGCTGGCACTGTCTTCTGCCTGGAACACGGGCGAGCTGAGCATCACCCGCATCACCCGGCTGGTCTGAGCCACAATGCCCGACCAGTCGGCACCGCCGATCAACCGCAGCGCGGTCACAGCGTTGCCCATGCTGATCTGGTCGGCCGCCTGATCGGCATGGTGCTGGGCCTGCAGCGCGGCCAGATCGGGCAATGTCAGCGCCATCCACTGCCGCAGCAGGGGCAGCGCCTTGGACTGGCTGGAGGGTCGATGCCCGGCGATCTGCTGGGCCAGGTGGAACAGGAACACCCCGTCGAGCCCGCGCTGGGCGGCTTGGGCCCGCAGGATTTCCACTTCACCCAGCGACAGGGTGTCCAGCCGGCTGCCACACTGGCTGGCCAGTTCACGGGCGGCGCGGTGCCCGGCGATGCGGTCCGAGAGACGGCGCAGGTTTTCAATCAGCACCACGCGCAGCGTGGTGGGCAGCGCCCAGAGTTCGCCCTGGCTGAGTTCGCGGCTGTCCTGGTAGGCATTGAGAAAGGCCACGAGCATGCTGGCGTCGAAGGCACTGTCGGTGTGGGCCACAAACGCCCAGGCCAGGCCATAGACGCGCGGCAGGCCGCTCAGGGGTGCATCCAGCAGCACGGGCAAAGACCGGTAGTAGCGCCCGGGCAAACCCTCGCGGATCTCCCGCAGCTGGTCTTCAATCAGGTGGAAGTTGTCGAACAGCCATTCGGCCGATGGGCTGATGTCGTGGCCCTCGTGCGCCTGGGCTGCGATGTCGCGATAGGCTTGGCGCAGGCAGCCGATGTTGTTGTGCAGGCGCGGGTAGAACGTGGTCTGCCCGAAAGCGGCCCGTTCGGCGCGGTGCGATGCACCCAGCCCGCGCCCATGCTCTTCAAAACGCGTCAGCCCGAAAATCTCTGACCGTATGGGCGCCAGCAGCGGGCCCTCGCCCACGCGCATCCTGCGCACAATGTCCGCAGGTGCCCAGGCCGGCGGGGCTTGTGTGATGGTCGTGGGCACTCAGGCACCCCCGCGGGCGCCGCCGGACCCGAGCCGGCCGCCGGAACGCACCGACCGACTCAAAGGGCCAGCCAGGAACCACCGATGAGAAAGCCGAGCACGACGGCCGATGTGACCACGCGGGACACCATCATCCCCTGGAGCCGGTCGGCACCGCTGCGCAACACGTGCAGGGGCCTTCGCTGCTCACCGCAGTGCGCGAGGTGGGCGCTCAGCTCGGAACGTTCGGACGAGAGCCATTCGGCGGGGTGGCCGAACGACGATGTGGTCCACGAGGGTGTGACAGCACTGTTCTTGGGCATGGGACTCTCCTGAAAAGGGCGAAGGCGAGTGCCTTCATGAAACTGAATGCCTTTTTACCGTCTGGGCCGTTCGAAGTCTGTGCGCTTGCGTACGCAAGGCATTGCTTTTGACCCGAAGCCCTCGAGGTGTCACAAAGGGAACCCGGGTCGGGTGCCCTCTGATGCGAGACGTTCAGAAAATCAGGGCGATCAGGATGATCACCGGGATAGGGATACCAAGAAAAAGGAGAAGCAGTGAGCGCATGTCGGGCTTTCGTTGATGGGGTTGTGGGAGGTTTTCAGGTGTCGCGCTGACGCCCACCAACGGTGGCAGCGAGACTGGCGACGAAGGCGCCGATCAGCAGCGAAATGAAGATCCAGAGCGCGGTGTAGGCAGAAGCCTTGCGCGCCGCGTCTGCCGCCTCCCGTGTGGCGGTTTCTGCCTCAAGGAACTGGGCCTGTGCCCGCGCGTAGGTGTCTGTGACCCGCTTCTCTGCGTCTGCCTGCGACAGGCCGGTGCGCTGGGCGATCAGTTGTCCGACATGGCGCACGTCATCCACTGGCAGGGGTTCGGTCAGGCTGAGATTCGTGAAAATGCGACCGATTTCTGCGGCCTCGCGTACGCTGCTGCGTTCCTGGTCGGCGCTGCCGACAAACGGTCCGTTGGTGGTCGCCGGCATACCGGCCTGGGCAGCATCACGGCGAAACAGCGAGTCGACAAAGTACGCCATCGACCCGCTCTCGTCGTCCTTCGCCATACCTGCCGTGGCGGTGGTGGCCGCACCGGCCGCGACAGTGGAACCGGCCTGAATGCCACCGCCCACGATGGATCCGATCACCGAAGAGAGCATTGCAGCGGTGGCCAGCGAAGCCACGGCCCAGGCGAGAAAGCCGTGCGCGGTGTCACGGAAGAAGACCTCGTCGGGATGCACTTCCGTCCACTTGGTGCGCAAACGGCCTGCCAGATAGCCGCCCATGCCGGAAGCCAGCAACTGGGTCACCGTCAACCACACGATGGTGGATATGCCCAAGGTTGCCGCACCCACGCCCGCATGGGACCACGGGGAAACCGACGACAAACCCAGACCCAGGCCCAGAATAAGCAAGATCAGCGAAAGTGCCGCCGCAGCCGCCGCCCCCGCTGCAATGGCACCCCACGAAACCGCACTCATGGTGCCGGTGGAACGTTCGATCAAGTTGCCGCCAGGTACGCGACCGTACGCTGCCTGTTCAAGGCTCAATGCGCCTGGATTTGCCATGTTCACTCCTGTTGTCGAACCACACCCAGGACCGGAAATTCGGTCATCGGAAAAGCTCGTAGAGGGGTGACCGTAAAGGCGCCGCGGCTGAAAGTCTGTGCGATTTCGAACGGATAAGCCCTGACGTGAAACAGCGCATCGAGAAGTCTGTGGACCGTCTGTGTGCCAATCAGACAACGGCGGTGCAGGCCTGGCGGACCAGGTGCCCGGCGGTGTCGTGACCGGGTTGCCCGTCGTTCGCCCAGGTGCTCACAACCCCATCGTCCCGCTGCAACAGCGACATCATCCGCTCCAGCAAGGTGTTGCTCTGGTTTCGAATGTGTCCGTTTTTCAGCGCCAGAGGCAGCCCCGCCGGCTGCAACAGGCCGAGGGGGCCAAGGCCCGGCAGGCGCTCGCTGAGGCCGCAGCGAGGATGGGTCTCTCCGACCCAGCACCGGGCCAGCACAAGAAACGCGGGGAATGGCTGTGCGTTGCCTGCCACTCTTGCTGACAGACGGTCGCTTGTACGGTCTTCTTTGGGCATAAAGTGCGGTATCGAACAAAGAGTCGCGACGGGAAACGGTTTGGTGGAGGGCCGATTCATGGAACCATACGATGCACGCCAGAACAGGCTGCTGGCGTCCTTGCCAGATGCCGAGTGGCAACGCTGGAAATCCCGGCTGGAGCCGGTGGACCTGCCGCAAGGCACGGTGGTCCACGAAGCCGGTGCGAAGCGGAGCTTCGTTTACTTCCCCACCAGTGCGATCTTCTCGATGCTCTACGTGCTGTCCGACGGTTCTTCGGTGGAGATCGCGGTGGTCGGCTTCGAGGGCCTGCTGGGCGGCTGTACTTTTCTGGGCGACGGGACCACACCCACCAGCGCCGTGGTGCTGAGTGCCGGCATGGCTTACCGGCTACCAGCCGAATTGCTCAAGGCTGAATTTGAAAGGTCTTGCGCGGTCCGACACCTGATGTTGCGTTACTCGCAAGCACTTATCACGCAAATGAGCCAGACGGCGGTGTGCAACCGCCACCACAAGCTGGAAAATCAGCTGAGCCGATGGCTGCTGCTCTGCCTGGACCGCTCGATCACCGACGAGTTGGTGGTGACGCAGAAGCTGATTGCCGACATGCTGGGCGTGCGCCGCGAGGGCGTCACCGAGGCAGCGCACAAACTGCAGGCCGCCGGCCTGATCCGCTATGCGCGTGGCCACATCTGGGTGCTGGACCGACCCGGCCTGGAGCGCCACACGTGCGAGTGCTACCAGATCGTGAAGGATGAATACGACCGCCTTCTGCCCGCCCTGGAAGCGGTCTGATCCGCAACTTCTCCATTTGTGTGCAGTGACGCATCGTCAGACGACTTGAGGCCGCACAGAGCCTGATGACCCGCCGTTGCACGCCGGCGTGGTCTCGGGTTCATGAAACCGGTGCGCTGCCGCGACCCGATCGCTTCTGTCTGCTGGCGTACAGACCCACCCCGGCCGCAGCGCCGATGCTCTGGCCGCATGTACACCTCACCCGCACCGCTGCCAAAAGAACACAACCCCTCACCAGCGCTGCGTGGCATGGCCTGGCGCCTGTTGCAGGTGCTGGCTGCCGTTCTGCTCCTGCTGGGACTGGTGATGGCGGGACTGGGAGCCTGGCTGGTCACGCTGGGCGGCTCGCTGTACTTTGTGCTGGCCGGAATCGCGATGGTGGCAGCGGCCGCTCTGGTGCTGGGTGGACGCGCCGTGGCCGGTGTGGCGCTGTTCGCTGCGGTCGTCGCTGGCACGGTGGCCTGGGCACTTTGGGAAATCGCGTCCAAGGGCTGGATGCCGGTCTGGGGTGTGGACCTCGCCAGCCGCTCGGGGGTGTTGCTCGGTCTGCTGGCACTGATGGCCGTGGCGCTGGCACTGATGCCGCGCCCGCCCCACCCGACCCGCACCGGGCACGTGCCCCGCAGCCAACGTGGCCCGGTGATGGTCGGCCTGGCCCTGCTCGGCCTGGCGGTGGCCGTACCGATGGGCCTGACGCGGTGGGCGCCGGCCTTTGCCCAACCGGCAATACACCTGACCCAGGCACCACCGCCGGCCGTCGCCCCCGATGCCGTGGCCACGACCACATTCGGTCGAGCCGCTTCAGCTCCGGGTGCCGAAGAATGGACGGCTTATGGAGGCTCCAACCTGGGCCAGCGTTTCGCGCAGGCCTCACAGATCACGCGCGACAACGTGGGCCAGCTCGAGCCTGCATGGACCTTCCGCACGGGTGACATGGCACCGAACGAGCGCGTGTTCTTTGCCTTTCAGAACACGCCGCTGAAGATCGGGGACAGCCTGTACGTCTGTTCGAGCAGCGGGCAGGTGTTTGCGCTTCACCCGGCCACCGGCACGCAGCAGTGGCACTTTGATCCTGCCGTGCCTCTGGAGGCAATGGGACCGTTGTTCAGCGTGGCCTGCCGAGCCGTGGCCTACCATGAAACACCGCCTGCGGCCGCGGGCCAGGGGATGGCGACGGATACGGCACCGCCGCCCGAATGCCCGCGCCGCATCCTGCTGGCCACTGTGGATAGCCGGCTGATCGCGCTGGACGCCGCCACCGGCCAAACCTGCCCCAGCTTCGGCATGGCGGGCACGGTGGACCTGGGCGAAGGCATGGGCAATCAGGCACCCGGTCTGTCGTCCAACACTTCAGGCCCTGTCGTCGTGGGCAACCGTGTGATCGTGGGCCAGCAGGTCAGCGACAACCAGCGCCGCGACGCCCCCTCGGGCGTGGTGCGGGCCTACGACGTGCAGACAGGCGCCCTGGTCTGGGCATGGGATGCCACCCGCACCGACCGCCCCCAGCAGGCCCTGGCGGCGGGCGAGATCTGGCCGCGCGGCACACCCAACGTGTGGACGGTGATCTCGGCCGACGAATCGCTGGGCCTTGTCTACCTGCCCACCGGCAACTCGGCCAACGACCACTACGGTGCCGACCGCAACGCCGAGGAGGACCGCTACACCTCGGCGGTGGTGGCCGTGGACGCCGCCACAGGCCAGGCGCGATGGCACTACCGCACGGTGGACCACGACCTCTGGGACTATGACCTGGGCGCACAGCCCACGCTGATGGACATGGAAATCGACGGGCGCATGCGGCGTGTGCTGCTGCAGGGCACCAAGACCGGCTCGATCTTCGTGCTCGATGCGGCCACAGGCGAGCCACTGCGCCCGGTCGAGCAACGCAGCGCACCACAGGGCGCCACCCCGGGCGATCGCACTGCGCCGACGCAACCGCAATCGGTGGCGCTGCCGAACTTCGCCGGCGCGCCCCAGCCCCCCGGCGCAGAGCCAGAACGGCTCACCGAAGCGCACCTGTTCGGCATGACACCGATCGACGCGCTGATGTGCCGCATCAGGTTCCGCCAGATGCGCTACGAGGGTATCTACACCCCGCCCACCGAAGAGCCTGGCGGCATGCTGCTGTTCCCGGGCACCATTGGCGGACTGAACTGGGGCGGACTCGCAGTCAACCCCGATCTGCAGATACTCGTCACCAACCACAGCCGCCTGCCCAACGTGGTCACCCTGATTCCGCGGGCGCAGGTGACCGACCAGCCCGTGGGCAGCGGTGGCCAGCGTGTGGACCAGGATGTCGCGCCGCAGGCGGGCTCACCCTATGGCGTGACGCGGCCCATCTGGCTGTCGATGCTCGATGTGCCCTGCATCGCGCCGCCCTGGGGGTACCTTGCCGCCACCGATCTGCGCACCGGCCAGTTGCTGTGGAGCCAGCCACTGGGCACGGGCTACGACTCAGGGCCGCTGGGGATTCCCACGCGGCTGAAAATCACAATGGGCACGACCAACATCGGTGGGGCCGTCAATACCGCCAGCGGACTGACCTTCATTGCTGCCGCGCAGGACGACTTCCTGCGCGCCTTCGACACCCGAAATGGCGAGCTGCTGTGGGAGGCGCGGCTGCCTGCCGGCGGGCAGGCCTCGCCCATGACCTACATGCACGACGGCCGGCAATACGTGGCCATCGCCGCCGGCGGCCACGCCCGGCTGAAGACCACGCTCGGCGACAGCGTCGTGGTCTACGCGCTGCCGCGTTGATCTACCCCACAGGCGCCTGGGGTTCTGCGTCTGTTTCGACAGGCACGGCAGGCAGGCGGGGACGGGCGCGGCGACCCCAGCGCGACCCGAAGATGCCTGCATAGGCATGGGTGAACTCGGCACCCACCAGCAGGATCTGCGCCGAGAAATACACCCACAGCAAGACCACCACCAGCGAGCCCGCCGCGCCATAGGCCGACGCCATGCCGCTGCGGCCAATGTAGATGCCGATCAATACCTTGCCGAGTGTGAACAGCAGCGCAGCCAGCAAGGCCCCCAGCCAGACGTCGCCCCAGGCCACACGCGCACGTGGCATGACCTTGTAAATCAGGCCGAACATGAGCGCGACCAGAAGGAACCCGCCGACGGCGTTGGCCAGGTCGACGACCGTCTGCCACGCGCCAAAGGCCGATTCCCAGCGCCGGCTGATCGCACCCAGGATCGCGCTGGCGAGCAGGGAGACGACGAGCAGGAAGCCCACCGCCATGATCATCCCGAACGACAGCAGACGTGCGCGCATGAGCCAGTAGAAGCCGCTTTTTTCATTGCGCCGGCCGACACGCCAGATCCGGTCCAGCGCGCCCTGCAGTTCTGCGAACACCGTCGTTGCGCCGACCAGCAGCAGCACAACACCCAGGACCGTGGCCGACAAGCTCTGGGCAGGCTCGCTAGCGCTGACCAGCAGGCCCTGCACCACGCCGGCGGCACTTTCGCCCATCAGGCCCTGCAACTGGGCCTGGATTTCGCCGCGGGCGGCCTCGGCTCCGAAAACCAGCCCAGCCACTGAAATCACGATCAGCAACAACGGCGCCATCGAGAACACGGTGTAGTACGCCAGCGCCGCGCCCATGCTCGGCACGTAATCTTCTAGAGACGAGTTGACCACCTGCTTGGCCAGGCGCCACCAGGCCGCCGGTGTGTGGCGGGGTCTCGGCCGTGTGGCGTCCTGATGCGGCTGGCTCACTGGACCACCCTCCGTGCTGCGCACTGCGGGGCTGAGCGCCTTCGGAGCGGCCGTGCGGCGCTCACTGGACTACCCTCCGTGCTGCGCACTGCGGGGCTGAGCGCCTTCGGAGCGGCCGTGCGTCGCTCATGCAGACTCCCGCACGCGGGGCACTCGCAAGGTCGACAGCTTTTCAAGGGGCAGCAGGCGGCGCCCGCAAGCAAGGGGAATCGGTGGCATGGGCAGCATTTCAAAAGGGGCCAAAGGCACCGGCGTCGAGCGGAGCTTTGCGAGAGCGGTGAACGGATCATGATGCCAGCAGGACCGCATCGCTGCCGTCGGACCAAGCCTAACCTGCCGCCGGTGGATATTTCTGTGCGGTGTCGAACATGGAACGGCACATCCTTCACCAGCGAAGTTGCCGAGCAACAGGCCGAGCGCACCCCGATGGACGCTGTGATGTGAGCTATGTACGTAGCCGAACAGACCACACACGCCTGCACAAACCAGACTGAACCGCAATCTTTCTGTATCGGGACGCCATGAATACCACCACAACTTTGCTTATCCTGGCTGGCCTGCTTTTGCTGGCTGGGTTCTTTGTCGTTGCCTTGTACAACAAGCTGGTGACGCTGCGCAACCGCTTCAGGAACGCCTATGCGCAGATCGACGTGCAGCTCAAACGGCGCTACGACCTGATTCCGAACCTGGTAGAGACCGCCCGGGCTTACCTGCAGCACGAACGCGGCACCCTGGAGGCCGTGATCGCTGCGCGCAACACCGCATCCACGGCCCGCACGACAGCGGCCACCCAGCCCGGCGACCCCACGGCGATGAAGGCGCTGTCCGGCGCCGAAGGCGCGCTGTCCGGCACGCTGGGCCGCCTGTTTGCACTGTCTGAAGCCTATCCCGACCTGAAGGCCAACACCACCATGCAAGGGCTGATGGAAGAGCTGAGCTCGACCGAAAACAAGGTGGCGTTCTCGCGCCAGGCCTACAACGACGCGGTGATGGCCTACAACACGCAGCGCGAAGTCTTTCCGAGCAGCATCGTCAGCAGTGGGTTCAACTTCTCCGCCGCCGAGCTGTTTGTGATCGAGGAACCCGCGCAGCGCGAGCCGCCGCAGGTGGCCTTCGCCTGAAGCCGCTGCAGCGTACCTGAACATCGCCATGGACTTCTTCGGCCAGCAAGACCGGGCACGTACCAAGACCACCGCTCTGGTGCTTTACTTCGTGCTGGCGATCGTGTTCATCATCGGCTCGGTGTATGCAGCCAGCCTGCTGATCCTGCACTTCACGCAGGTACAGACAGACCCGGGAACTCCTGTGGCCCTGGCGTCGTGGGGCAGCATTGCGCCCTGGGACCTGCAGCTGTTTGGCTGGGTCGTTGCCGGGACACTGGGTGTGGTGACGGTGGGCGCAGCCTACAAATTTCTACGCCTGTCGCGCGGCGGCAGCGAGGTGGCAGAAGAACTGGGCGGGCGGCTGCTGGCCGCCGAACCGACCGATGCTGACGAGCGCAGGCTGCGCAACGTCGTCGAGGAAATGGCGCTGGCCGCCAATGTGCCCGTACCCAAGGTGTACGTGCTGGACAACGATGCGGGCATCAACGCCTTTGCCGCCGGTCACAGCGCCAAGGACGCCGCCATCGGCATCACCCGCGGTGGCATGACCCTGCTCACGCGAGACGAGTTGCAAGGTGTCATCGGGCACGAGTTCAGCCACCTGCTCAATGGCGACATGCGCCTGAACATCCGCATCATGGGCGTGCTGTTCGGCATCGTGTGCCTGACCGTGATCGGGCGGGTGTTGCTGTACTCGCGTGGCGGCGGCAACCGGGGCCGCGCGCCCATGATGCTGCTGGGCGTGGCGCTGCTGGCCATTGGTGCGCTGGGGGTTCTGTTCGGCCGCCTGATCCAGGCCGCCCTGAGCCGTCAGCGCGAGATGCTGGCCGATGCATCAGCGGTGCAGTTCACGCGCAACCCGGCCGGGCTGGCCGGCGCGCTGCGCAAGATTGGCAGCGTCGGCGCACGCATCGATTCCCCCCATGCCGGAGAGGCCAGCCACATGTTCTTCGAAAACGGCCTGGGCAAGCCGGTCTTCGGCTGGTTGGCCACCCACCCGCCGCTGGCCGAACGTATCCGGGCCATCGACCCCAGCTGGGACGGGCGCTTTGACGCCATCGACCCCCCACACGCCGTAGACGCCGCAGACGCACCCGCCTGACGGGCCTGTCCCAACAAGGCAGTGGCACGCGTCACAACAAGGCGACCTGCTGATGCTGAAGTTCCAGTAATGGGGCGCTTGCTGCGTCTTCAGGCCATCGTTGCATGCTTGCAGATCCCGGAACGCGGGGGTCATGCAGAACACATGATGTACGGCGCCGAACAGACTGGTCGCCCACAGATTTCTAGTATTCGGCACGTTCTGCTCACCCCGTCTGGTGGCCTCCAATGGCCACCTGGCAATGTGTGCTGAAGCACGGATGTTGTGCTGGCCAGGACCACCCATTCATTTTTGAAGGACCACCATGTTTTTTCAGCGTGTGAAGACACCCGGCCTGGGGCACAACGCCTACCTGCTGGGGTGCGGAGACGGTCTTGCCATCGTGATCGATCCGCGACGCGATGTGGACGAGTATCTGTGTCTGGCCCGGGAAAACAACCTGTCCATTGCCTACGTGCTGGAAACACATCGGCAGGAGGACTTCGAATTCGGGTCGCGCACCCTGTCCCAGATGACGGGTGCCCAGATTGTCAGCGGCAGCCACGCGTTGTTCGGCGAGACCGACGTGAAACTCGGCGACGGCGAAGAATTTCTGGTGAGCACCACCCGTATCGTCGGGCTCGAGACACCTGGCCACACACCTGAAAGCATGTCCTATGCGGTTTATGTGAAGGATGCCGGCGACAAATGCTGGGGCGTGTTCACCGGCGATGCACTGTTCGTCGGCGACACCGGCCGCACCGACCTCCCCGATCCAGGAAAAACCGGCGAGAACGCGGGCATCCTGTACGACGCCATCCACCGCAAAATTGCGCCGCTGGGCGACCAGACACTGCTCTTTCCGGCGCACGGTGCAGGCTCTGCCTGCGGTGGCAACATCTCGGAGCGCGACGACTCGACCCTGGGGATTGAAAAGGAGACGAACCCTGTTTTCAGCAAAAGCCGCCAGGACTTCGTGGAAACAAAGCTGACCGAAAAAATGGCGCGGCCACCCTATTTCCAGCACATGGAAAAAGTGAACTTGCTCCCCGGAAGGCCGCTCAAGTGGCCGTCCACCGTCAGGGTGCTGCAGCCCGCTGAATTCAATTCCCGAATGAAAGAAGGTTTGGTGATCGACTCACGCTCACCGGAGGCCTTCGCTGCGGCACACATTCCCTGCGCCTACAACATCTGGCTTGAAGGGTTGCCCGCTTTCGGCGGCTGGGTCTGCAACGAAAACACCCGGATATTCCTTGTCACGCACGGACCGGAAGATTCGAAAACCGCGGTGCTGTCTCTGGCGCGCATTGGCATCGATACGGTGGATGGCATTCTGGCCAACGGGATGGAGAGCTGGCGCGACAAGGGGCTGCCATTGGAATCCATCACGACCACAAATGCCGCAGAAACGGCAAGCTGGATGCAGCAGGGCCTTGTCCACATCCTCGACGTACGGGACGAATACGAGTGGGACGAGAAGCGCATACCGGGCGCAGTGCATGCCTATGTCGGCCATCTGGAGGAGCAGCTTCCGTCGCTCCCCAAAGACAGCAAGATCGTCGTGCATTGCAACGTGGGGCACCGCTCGGGCCTTGCCGCGAGCATCCTGAAGCGCAACGGTTTCACGTATATCCACAACATGCTCGGTGGCATCACTGCGTGGGAAAAGCTGGGTCTTCCGCTTGAGGGGCCCGGCACATCGAAAAAGGCAGACTGATCATGCAACTCGAATCGGGTGCATGGTCGCCCTACCTCGTCGGCACTTTGATCGGACTGCTGTCGATGGCGACATTTTATTTTTCCAACAAGCCGCTGAGCGTGTCGACCGCTTACGCCCGGCTGGCTGGCATGGTCGGAACGCTGTTTTCCAAGGGCCATACGGAAAACCTGAAGTACTACCAGGACACCAGGCCAAAAATCGAATGGGGGGTGATGCTGGTGTTCGGCATGCTCCTGGGTGCCTTCATCTCCGCCGTCACCGGCGGCGAATTCTCTTCAACCTGGGTGCCCGCTCTGTGGGAACAGCGGTTCGGACCTGATGTCATATTGCGCCTCGGTGTCGCGTTCCTGGGCGGCGCGATCTCGGCCTACGGGGCCAGGCTCGCGGGCGGCTGCACGAGCGGCCATGGCATCAGTGGCGCACTGCAACTTTCGGTCGGCTCGTGGGTAGCGCTGGTGTGTTTCTTCGTCGGTGCCGTCGCCACCTCCCACCTGCTGTACCGGCTATGAAGAACGCGATGCATGCACGTGCGAACCCCCTGCCTGACAACGCGCCACCCGTGCTCGTTCTCCCGCCGCAGGCGCTCGAAAGCGATGAGGCTCACGACCTTGACAAGCCAGATTCAGTGCGCCAGCTTGCACTCGGTCTCCTGTTCGGTGTCGCTTTCGGCTTCCTTCTGCAGAAGAGCGGGGTGGCCCGCTACGAAGTGCTGATGGGGCAATTCTTTCTCACCGATTTCACAGTCATCAAGGTCATGCTCACCGCGATCATCGTTGGCATGGCGGGCATTTTTGCGATGCGCGGCCTGGGCCTGGTCAAGTTGCACGTGAAGCCCACGCGCTATGCCAGCAACATTGCAGGCGGCCTGCTTTTCGGCGTCGGTCTCGGGCTGCTCGGCTACTGCCCTGGTACCGGCATCGCTGCGCTGGGGCAGGGAAATCTTGACGCGATTGCCGGCATCGTCGGCCTGTTGGTCGGCAGCTACCTCTATGCCGAAACCTCTGCCTCCGTCGGTTCGAGGATGGCGAAAATCGGCAGCCGCGGACGCATCATGTTGCCGGATCTGCTGGGCATGCGGCTGGTGGGTTTCATCGCGTTGTTCGTCCCCCTTCTCATTCTGTGCCTGATCGTCACGGCGCAACTGGCACCTTAAAGGAACCCCAATGTACAAATTCAATGTCACCCTCCATTTTTCGTTCGGAGAGGCCATTGAGCGCGTCACGGCTGCGCTCAAAAAGGAGGGCTTCGGTGTGCTCAGCGATATCGACGTGCAGGGCACGATGAAGGAAAAGCTCGGTACCGATATGCCGCCCTACCGTATTCTGGGTGCGTGCAATCCTCCGCTGGCGTACACGGCCTTGCAGGCGGAGCCCGACATCGGCTTGCTGCTGCCGTGCAACGTGGTCGTCCGCCAGGAAGACGAAGGCCGGGTCACTGTGGCTTTCATCGACCCCTTGGTGATGATGGCGATGGTTGAAACGCGCGATGTTCAGGCTGTCGCAGCAGATGCCGAGCAACGACTGCGGCGGGTTTGCAAGGACCTGGCGCAGTGAAATCCGAGAGCTTGACCCGATGCCTGTTTCACACCCCGTGTTCTGATTGCATGGTTTGCCCTCTTTTGTTCGCTATCAGACGGTGGGAAACCTTCATGTATCGCATAGTGCGACAGGGATTGCCGGGCACTGTGTTCGAGCGACCCGCATGTGGACCCTAAACGGGCGGTGCTTGTGCATCGGACGAACACCATGTCAGACATCGAAAACCACCTCATCGATCTGCTCCCACAGACAGTCAAAAAGCAGTTCATCGCACTCTGCGAGCCGTTTGAACTGGTGCTTTCGGCAGATCTCATCGAAAGTGGCAAAGAGTTGACGCACGCCTACTTTCCTCGCACCGGCTTCATCTCCCTGGTGGTTGACATCGACAGCCACCCCCCGCTGGAGGTCGGCATGATCGGTCGTGAGGGCATGCTGGGCTCTGAACTCATCCTTGGGCTCACCAAGACTCCCTGGCGCGCCGTGGTACAGGGTGCTGGCTCCTGCTTGCGCATCGCCGTCAAGACCTTTCAGAAGGCCATGGAAGACATGCCAGCGCTGCAGGCAGTGGTGCAACGGTCACTCATGACACGTCTGCATCAGCAGTCGTTGGCATCGGCGTGTGAACGTTTCCACCCCATCGGCCCCAGGCTGGCGCGCTGGTTGCTCATGAGCCAGGACCGAGCGGATTCCGACCAGTTCCACGTGACGCAGGAATTCATTTCGCTGATGCTGGGCGTTCGGCGCGTGGGTGTGACCCAGTCGGCGAGCGACTTCCAGAAAAATGGCCTCATCGAGTACCGGCGGGGCGAACTGAAGGTATTGGACCGGGCTGGACTCGAGGAAGAAGCCTGCAGCTGCTATGAGGCCGACAAGTTGCTCTACACCGAAATGATGGCCGTCAAGTTCTGATCTTTCTGGTACCGAGACCACTCCGGCTTTGCAAGGGAGGGTCGGTAGGCTGACGCAGGGGGCCGCAGCCCCGCTCCCTTTCAGGCAATGGCAAGGCGTCTGTCTCGGCGGGCCGCCTGGATGACCAGATCGGGATCCGAACGCATGGCATCGGCCGGTACCCGGCCCTCCAGAGCAGAACTCGGATGGGCAAACCACAGCGCCGTTTCCCATTTGTCGTAAACACCCGCCAGTTCTGTGGCCACGAGGCCCACCTCTGCCAGTGGCGCTTTGGTGACCATGTCGAACTGGAATCTTGGCAGCCAGGTCAGGCATTGCCATTCGAAGTGAATCACCTCGTTCCTGTCCATCCACTTGTCCACGGTGCCTGCGGTGTGACGGCCGCGGCCTTCGAGCAAGGCGTTGACATCGCCCCCCCGATACAGCCCCCCGCTTCCACGGTAGGCCTCCAGCATGTGAAGGAACAATTCGTCGCGATCCTGCTTGCGCGAACCGGGCTCGTTGTCGCCAACCGAGTCGAGGAACTGGAAGGCAGACGACCCCCTGGTGGAAATGCTGGGCTTGCTCATCAGATGGTTCATGGGAACTCCGTTCGGCAAGGTTCAGGAAGCAAAGCGAGCGCGCTTGCCAACGACGCTGTGTTCATACATTGGGACAGGCGTCGAATGGAGCGTCTGTGCGTCACCGAACCTTGTGGTGACTGCATTGCATGACTCCCACGGCGCCGGACCAACGACGGTTGATCCGTCAGGCTGACAGGCCAGATTTCGGGTGAAGACTGGTCTTCGTATGTACGCCACAGCACCGACGAGCGCAGGCCGCCAGCCCCATGCTCGATCCGTGGACCAACGTGGTACCCCAACGTGGCACCCATCAACCAGAAGCTCCCTTCAACGAACTTCACGTTCGCGTTCCGCATACCCACCATCCGCCTGGAGAACCCCATGAACGAACCTGTCAAACCACTCGACATCAAGGCCTTGCGCAACAGCGCACGCCAGCGCATCGAGGAAGGCGCCGTCACCGCAGGCTACAGCGCAGACCGCGAGGGCGTCATTGCCCTGCTGAACGAAGCCCTGGCCACCGAACTGGTGTGCGTGCTCCGCTACCGCCGCCACCATTTCATGGCCAGCGGCATTCATTCACACGCCACGGCGGCCGAGTTCCTGGTGCATTCCAATGAAGAACTCGCCCACGCCGACCAGTTGGCCGAGCGCATCGTGCAACTGGGTGGTGAACCGGATTTTTCTCCCGACTCGCTCACCCAGCGCAGCCATGCCGAGTACGTGGAAGGCGCCACGCTGACCGAAATGATCCGCGAGAACCTGGTGGCCGAGCGCATCGCCATCGACAGCTACCGCCATGCGATCGAGTCCGTGGGTGCCGATGACCCGACCACGCGCCGCCTTTTCGAATCCATCCTCGCAGTGGAAGAAGAGCACGCCGACGAACTGGCCGATCTGTTGACGCAAGTGCCCGCCAAATCCAACTGAAAGGGACCCAACATGAAAAAAAAGCAACCCCACGACGCACTCTTGGGCACTGGCGGCGAACTGCACCAGCAGGCGAATGCCGAACATCCACCACTGACCACGCAGCAGGGCATGGTGATCTCGGACAACCAGAACTCACTGCGCGCCCACCCGCAGGGCCCCACCCTGCTGGAAGACTTCGTGCTGCGCGAGAAGATCACACACTTCGACCACGAACGCATTCCCGAGCGGGTGGTGCACGCACGCGGCTCGGGCGCACATGGGTTCTTTGAACTCACCCGTTCGCTGGAGGCTTACACCACGGCCAAGGTGCTGACAGAAGTCGGCGAAAAGACGCCCGTGTTCTCACGCATCTCAACGGTGGCCGGTGGTTCGGGCTCCTCCGACACACCGCGCGACGTGCGGGGATTCGCGGTGAAGCTCTACACCAAGGAGGGCAACTGGGATCTGGTGGGCAACAACATTCCGGTCTTTTTCATTCAGGACGCGATCAAGTTTCCCGATCTGGTGCACGCCGTGAAAATGGAACCTGATCGGGGCTTTCCGCAGGCTGCCACAGCCCACGACACGTTCTGGGACTTCATCTCGCTCACACCTGAGTCCATGCACATGGTGATGTGGATCATGTCGGACCGCACGCTGCCACGTTCGCTGCGCATGATCGAAGGTTTCGGTGTGCACAGCTTCCGGCTGATCAACGCTGCCGGCGATTCGACTTTCGTGAAATTCCACTGGCGCCCCAAGCTGGGCATGCAGTCCACCGTGTGGGATGAAACGGTGAAGATCGCGGGCGCCGACCCGGACTTCCACCGCCGCGAACTGTTCGACGTGCTGGGTGCGGGTGAAGTGGCCGAATGGGAGTTCGCGGTGCAGCTGTTCACGCAGGCCGAGGCCGACCAGTTCCCCTTCAACCACCTGGATGCGACCAAGCTCATTCCCGAAGAGCTGGTGCCCCTGCAAGTGATCGGCCGCCTGGTGCTGGACCGCTGGCCAGACAATTTCTTCGCAGAGACCGAGCAGGTGGCGTTCTGCCCCACGCACCTGGTGCCCGGAATCGACTTTTCAAACGACCCGCTGCTGCAGGGCCGCCTGTTCTCGTACCGGGACACGCAGCTCTCGCGCCTCGGATCGGTGAACTTCGAGCAGATCCCGATCAATGCGCCCAAGTGCCCGTTCGCGAACCATCAGCGCGACGGTCACATGCAGATGGCACAACCCCCCGGGCGCGTGGCCTACGAGCCGAACACGCTGTCGCCTGACTCCCCACGCAGCGACCGCGCAAATGGTTTTGTGAGCGTGGCGCTTGACGAGGGTGGCGAGCGTGGCCGCGTGCGCGACGCCAGCTTTGCCGACCACTACAGCCAGGCCCGCCAGTTCTTCATCAGCCAGACGCCCACCGAACAGGCCCACATGGCGTCGGCGCTGGTGTTCGAGCTGTCCAAGGTTGAACACCCGCACGTTCGCGAAGCCATGGTGTCGCACCTGCTGGTGATTGACCAGATGCTGGGGCAGCGCGTGGCCGATGGTCTGGGCATGGAGGCGCTGCCGGCCATGGCAGCAACCGTGCAGCCGTTGAAGGAACTGCCACCATCGGCCGCCTTGAGCATCATCGCCAATGCCACGCACACACTGGAAGGCCGATGCGTGGGTATTCTGGTGGACAACGGCTCAGACGGCGCCACCGTTGCAGCACTGAAGAAAGCCGCGATGGCGGCAGGTGCCCGCGTGAAGATCGTTGCGCCCAAGGTGGGCGGCGTCACATTGGCCAGTGGCAAAAAGCTGGCGGCCGACGGACAGCTTGCGGGTACGCCTTCGGTGCTGTTCGATGCGGTGGCGCTGGTGCTCTCAGAGTCTGCCGGCAAGGCCTTGTGCCGCGAGGCGGCGGCGGTGGACTTCGTTCGTGATGCCTTCGGCCATCTCAAGGCCATCGCCACCGATGCGGGCGCACAGGCACTGCTGATGGCAGCGGGCATCAAGCCCGACGCTGGCGTGCTGGGCGCCGACGATCCCAAGGCATTTGTCGATGCCGCATGCACGCGCCAGTGGGCACGCGAACCTTCGGTCCGCCTGCTGGCCTGAAGCGCCATCCGAACGGGGCCCTTGCTCCAGACACGCTCGCCATGCCGGGACGTGAGGGCACGTTCCGGTCAGGGAGCCACTTGCGCCACCGGCTGGTGCGGTGGCGCACAGACGGCCAGACAGATTGGGCCTATCTTGAACAAGCAGCATCTTGCTGACACTCAGGAGTTCTCCATGAAAACATCGACCCCACGCAGCCTGAAGGCTTGGTTGCCTGGCGCACTCACCGCCGTGGCCGTGCTGGCACTGGCCGGCTGCGCCGCGCCCTACCCCTACCCGGTGTACGAACAGCCAGCGGCCCAGCCACCTCCGCGGGTCTACACCTATCCGGCACCGCAGGCGCCGCAGGTGCAACAACCACAGGAAACCCGACGCGACTTCCGGCGCCGCGACCGCGAGCGCCTGTTTGACGTGCCCGTGACATCGGTGCGCGCCGTCATGGGCGAAAGAGGCCAGCGCTGCTGGATCGAACGCGAAAACGTGCCCACATCCCGTGGACCGGCCAACATGCCTGGCGCCATCGTGGGCGGAGTGATTGGCGGCATTCTGGGTCACCAGGTCGGCGGCGGCAGTGGCCGTGACATCGCCACCGCTGGCGGCGTGGTGGCGGGTGCGGTGATCGGTTCCAACGTGGGCCGTGGTGGCGCCTTTGGCGGCCAACAGACCCAGGACGTGCAGCGCTGCACCGCCGACCACAGCCGCAACACGCCGGACTACTGGGACGTGACCTACATCTTCCGCGGCGTTGAACACCGCGTGCAGATGACCGAACCACCCGGACGCACCATCACAGTGAACGACGAAGGCGAGCCACGGATCTGACACGCGGCACTTTTCAGAACACTTCGGCTTGACCGAAACGGATCTCCACCCCCCCTTTGGACCTGCGATGCAGGTCTTTTTTTGCATCCAATCGGGGGGTGTCGGACAGAAAGGCTCCGGGTGGCTTGCGAACATCGGTTTGAACGACCCGATGAAGGAAAGCAGCCAGTCAGCCTGTCACGCAGACGACCAAAAGCCTGGCATCCCCTGTAGGGATCCCAGGCTCAGGCAACCTGCAAGGGCCAGTTGCCAGATGCGACCACGGCCTGCTTCCCCTTCCGGTTCGCAACTGTGCGAGCCGGTTCGCGGGTTTCAGGCCGTCTGCATCACAACGGGCTGCGCCCCGTGATCACGCGCAACAGCACCATGATCACAGCCACCACCAGCAGCACATGGATCAGACCGCCCATGGTGGTGGAGGTCACCAGACCCAGGAGCCAGAGAACGAGCAGGACAACAGCGATGGTGTAAAGCATGGAAATCTCCTTGTATGGAAAGGGAGAAGTTGAAGAGAGGCAGTGCAAACGACCGATGTGGTCCCTGCCCTCTCACCCACAGCCGGGGGCACAAACGCCCCCAAGCCGATCTGGTCAGATCAGATCAGTGGTGACGGGGGCGGCTGAACATCGTCAGCAAGCCCATGACCGCAGCGCCCACGGCAGCGGCGATCAGCACCGATTTGATCGGCTCGTGTTCGATGTAGGCAGCAGCCGAATCACGGGTGCGCAATGAGCGCTCACGCAGGTGGTCCACGCCTTCACGCAGGGCTTCCTTGCTGTGCTGGGCAAGCATTTCGGTGTCGCGGGCCAGGTGCTTGAAGGCAGCGCCGGACTGCGCCCGCACCTCGTTCACGCCATCGGCCACGCGGTTTGCGCCTTGCTGCGCCAGACGCATGGCGCCCTCTGCGGTTTGCGAGGCGGTGTTGGCCAGGGCGGAGACGTCTTTGCCAAGTTCGTTGACTGCGGTGTTCATGTGATCCTTTCGGTGATGGGGGAGGAAACCGGGTGAAGCTGGTGATGACGTGAAAACACGATCCATCACTTCTGCAGCTGCGCAACAACCAGCGACACCAAGGAACCGGCAATGCCGGACCTCAGGTGCCGACTCCCTACCGTACAAGGCGAGAGAGGGAAGCCGCGCAGCGGCGCAGGAGCTGCGTTTACTTCAAACGCATGTCGTTCTTGACCGAGGCCACGCCATCCACGCTGCGGGCAACAGAGGTTGCCTTCTGGATGTCGGCCTGCGAGCTCACGAAGCCGCTGAGCTGGACCACGCGTTTGAAGGTTTCCACGTTGACTTCGGCCGACTTCAACGTTGGCTCGTTGAAGATCGCTGCCTTCACCTTGGCGGTGATGGCGGTGTCGTCCAGATACTGGCCTGTGCTCTCCTTGGTGGAGGTGGCAGCACAGCCCACCATGGTGGTGAAGGCGGCTGCGGCGAGCACGAGGACGGAAAGGCGTTGGATGGTTTTCATTGGGGCTCCTTTAAGGATGGTTAGCAGGTGCGGAGGTGCGGGGTGTTCGGAACGAAAACCTCAAGCACCATCAGCGCCTTGCCCGCGAGATTAGGCCTGCGCTGCTCGAATGTCTGTGCGGTGTCGCACCTTGTCAGCGATGACTGCTAAACTCTTGAGCGTCATTGGGGAGTAGCCGCTCTTCACCGCTTCACGGCGGCACCTGCAAGAGGCTTGCGTCAACACACTTGGCCGGGAAATCACCATCCGGCCATGGCGCCAGCAGCTCACCGCCTGGCAAGACCTTTGACCACCATGCCTCCGCGTTGGCCGGGGAAGCGTGGTGGTCATCCGTCTTTTGCTCCGGCCTCAAGGATCTCCCCTCTCATGGAAGCCCTGTTCGTCTCCACCGGCGTCGTTGCCCTTGCCGAAATTGGCGACAAGACCCAGCTGCTCGCCTTCATCCTGGCCGCACGCTTCAAGAAACCCCTGCCCATCATTGCCGGCATTCTGGTGGCCACCCTGGTCAACCATGGCCTGGCGGGTGCGCTGGGTGTGTGGATCACCACCGTGCTCACGCCCGAGGTGCTGCGCTGGGTGCTGGGCCTGTCGTTTCTGGCCATGGCGGTGTGGACGCTGATTCCCGACAAGATCGAAGAGGACGAAACCCACGTGGCCACGCGTTTTGGCGTGTTCGGCGCCACGCTCATCACCTTTTTCCTGGCCGAGATGGGCGACAAGACCCAGATCGCCACCGTGGCACTGGCCGCGCACTACGCCGCCCCGCTGCTGGTGGTGGTGGGGACCACGCTGGGCATGCTCATTGCCGACGTACCCGCGGTGTTCGTGGGTAACAAGCTGGCCGAAAAGATCCCCATGAAGCTGGTGCACGGCGTGGCCGCCGCCATCTTTGCGTTGCTGGGCGTGGCCACCTTGTGGGGTGCAGGGGAACGACTGGGGTTCTGAGTCCCTGCGCGCCACTCGGTCATGGTGGCACTGCGATCATCCACGCATGCCTGATCGCTGCCCGACCCCGTTCCCTGCACGAACCGCACTGGCCGGTGCCGCAACCCTTGCCGTTACCGCAGGCCTTGGCCTTCTGGCAGAAATTCCTGCTGCCCATGCCCAGACGCCCACGTCTGAGCCGCAGCGCGTGCGGGTGGGCTCGCTGCTGTTCGACCGCACCGAAGTCACCATCGCGCAGTTCGCCCGTTTTGCTGATGCCACCGGCACAGTGACGCGCGCCGAGCGCGAAGGCGGCGGGTTTGAATACGCTGGCGGCTGGCAGCGCCGCCCCGGCTGGACCTGGCGCACGCCCGACGGTGCGGCCCCCGCTTCGGCCCAGTTGCCCGCCGTGCACCTCACCCACGCAGAGGCCGAAGCCTATTGCCGCTGGGCCGGTGGCCGCCTGCCCACCGCCGCCGAATGGATCAGCGCGGCCTACACCGAACAGCGCGCCGCACCACCCGCCCCTTTTGCGCGCGGCACCACCTACCCCTACCCCACCGGACTCAGCACGCAAGGCGCCAACACCAGTGGCACCGACCCCTGGCCGCGTGCCGCCCCCGCTGGTGCCACGGCCGCAGGCGTGAACGGCCTGTACGACATGGGCGCCAACGTATGGGAATGGGTGAGCGACGCCCAAGGCGGCGACCGCCGAACCATGGGTGGTTCGTGGTGGTACGGAGCCGAGCAGATGCGGGCTGAGGTGAACGCCTGGAAGGCGGCCGACTTCTACGCGGTGTACATCGGGTTTCGGTGTGTCGCCCAGGCGGACTGAGGCGGCCTCGCTTCCTGGACCGCCGTTTATTCATCCTGTTCGAATGTCGGTATCCCGGCCGACACAGGCACTTGCCTGGCTGGCAAGCTGCCTTGCGCTTCCACAATGATCGCGGGACAGCGCATCCGGGATCTGCGCAAGCGACAACTGCCTGTGGATGCCCCTCCAGTTCCGGGGCTTCGGTCTTCGTCGACCGTGTAGCCTCGGAGGCGTCAGGTCATTGGGTTGCGGCGCTCACGATGGGAGTGCAAGTCCTCTGTAGATGGGGTTGCAGCAGTGCACGCGTGACAGGTTCCAAAACGCCTTCCACTGGAAATCTGTACTCCATGAACCACATCTATTCGATTGTGTGCGCCCATCCACAAAGCGCCAGTCAAGTGGCACCTGAAACGGCCAAGCGGCGAGGCAAGAGCGGCGTTGCCGTGGGCCAGCGCACCAAACTGCACGCCGTTTCAGCTGCGGTGGCGGCGGTCGTGGCACTGATGGGGGGGCACATGGTGTCAGCGTACGCGGGTACAGGTTCCTGTTCAGAAGCGAATGGCGGACTCAATGTTTCCAACAGCAGAACGGGTACCTGCTATCCAGGAAATGGCGATGAACTCTCCATCGATTCTGGCGGGAGCATTGCCACAGGTTTTCAAAACACTGTTCAAGTAAGCAGCGGGATAACAGGCGTTTCAATTCAAAACGCAGGCACGCTACATTCTAATGAAAATGTAATCTATAACCTTGGCAGCATTTCAAATATAACAAACAGCATCACCGGCCAGATTGGAAGCCCTTCCACCTACTACGGAATCATCAACGAAGGGACATTGACGACCCTTGACAACACTGGATCAATAAATGCTTTTGGCTACGCCATTTACAATGGCGAACTACGCACCATTGGATTAATTCAGAACAGATCTGATGGACGGATTGGCGATAGCTCCACCTATTTTGCTGGAGTTGAAAACCTTGGGACTCTGACCACCCTTGACAACGCTGGATCCATCAGTGCCATAGTTGACGTCATTCGCAATGGAGTGCAAGGCAATATTGGGTTGATCCGCAACAGACCTGGCGGCATTATTGGTGACTCTTCGGCCTCTACGGCAATTATGAATGATGGCACCCTGACAACCATCACCAATGAATCAGGCGCAACCATTCAAGGCTCAATCGCTGCTATCTCCAGCCACGGTACGCTCGGTGAATTGAACAATTCGGGTGAAATCTTAGGCAGTATTTATATAAGCTCCGTCACACCCATCAACATCCTGGGCGATCAATCGCGCATAGCCGGAGCCGTAGACAACCAAAGCGGGTCCGTGAACGTTCGCAATGGCGCAAGGTTCACGCCACAAAATACATTTGATTCGAGCACCTTCCTGATCGAAGACGGCGGCACTTTGCGGGTCAGGGAAACCTCCTATGCGCTGCGAGCGCGCAGCTCAGCCCCAGATGCTTTCCACAACGCCGGTACCCTGGACGTGGCCGAAGGCCTGGTGGCCAATATTCAGGGCAACTACACCCAAAGCGGCACCTTGCGCATAGCCGCGAGCAGCGCCTCCAGCTTTGGGCGTGTGGCAGTGAATGGCCACGTCACATTGACCAACACAGCAGCGTTTGATGTGGACGTGAACAGCACCAACACCCTGGCCGTGGGCCAGACGCTGGCGGGCGTGATCACGGCAAGCTCGGGCCACACGTTAACCAACAACGCCCCCAGCACCAACGTCAGCGACAACAGCTACCTGTTCGACTTTGAATCGGTGACCCATGGCAACGCGGTGGACCTGCAGATCGTGGCCGCAGCTCCAGCTCCAGCTCCAGCTCCAGCTCCAGCACCCTCGCCTGCGCCGGCTCCCGCGCCTTCCCCAGCACCGGCACCTGTTCCGGCGCCAGCACCGCCGCCCCCCATCGGTATCGTGCCCGCAGTCATGCAGAACAGTCTGCCCAGCGGAGCGCCTGCCGCCGGCGTGCTCAACAGCTTCATCCGCGGTGGCGCCACCGGCACCGACTTCGACAATGTGGTCACCGCCCTGGGCCGTCTGCCCAACAGCCGCTCCGTGGCGCTGGCGGTGGGCCAGAGCATGCCGTCCATGCACGGCAATGCACCGGCCACGCTGATGGCGCTGGGCGGCAGCACCGGGGCGGTCATCCAGCAGCAACTTCAGGGCGGTCCTGTGGCCAGCCTGCAGTCGCCCAACGGCGGCGGCGGTGGTGGCGCGGGTGGCGTGGGCACCAGTGGCAAAGGCCTGTGGGTGAAGACCCTGGGCAACCGGGTCAATCAAGACGAGGTGGACGGAGCCAGCGGCTACAAGCTGGCCACCTACGGCCTCATCGGCGGTGTGCAGTCTGAGCTGAACGCAACCACCACGCTGGGCCTTGGTCTGGGGTACCTCAGCAGCGAGGTGAAAGGGCAGGACTTTGCCGCCAGCCATGGCAGCGACATCGAGAGCGTGCAGGTGGTGGGCTACGGTCAGTATGCGCTGGGCAGCGCCGGCTGGCAGTTCAACTGGCAGGGCGACTTCACGCGCAGCCGGGTGGAGTCAGAGCGCCATCTGGGTTTCATTGGCCGCACCGCAAAGGCCAGATACAACGGCGACGCATGGCACCTGGGTGTGGGCGTGAGCAAGGCTTACGCCGTGAGCGCAGAGACCACCATCCAGCCGATGGTGGCGCTCGACTGGCGCAGCTTCAAGGCCAAGGGCTACACCGAAACCGGCGCTGGTGCGCTGAACCTGCAGGTGAATGCACAGACCGCGCAAGAAGCGGTTCTGAAAGTGGGTGCACTGTTGCAGCAGCAGATCACGCCTCAAACCCAATGGGTGGCCAGTGCCGCGCTGGGCCACGACCTGCGCAACCAGCGCAATGCAGTGACCGCCCGTTTCACTGGCGGCGGTGTGGCCTTCACCACCGAAGGCCTGCCGCAATCAAGATCAATGGGTGAACTGGGCGTGGGCATTCACCACCAGGCCAGCGACAGCATGGAACTGGTCGCACGCTACGACCTGCGCCTGCGCAAGGGCCTGCGTGATCAGACCGCTTCTGTTCGAATGAGCTGGGCCTTCTGACTAGCGGGCGGGGCGCACCGTGGTGCGCCCCGCCCTGGCACGGCTTTCAGGACTCGATCTTCTCGGGCCCATCGAGTTTGATTTTTCCCTCGTTTACAAAGCGATGGAAATCGTCAATGGGAATGGCAGCCAGGCCATGGGCGTCTTCGTCCACCCAGCTGAGGGTGACGTCGGCTTCCGTGATCGTCACTTCGACGGGGCCTTCAGGAATTTCGGCGACGGGACCATCACCGACCCGGTATTCGACATTGCCAACGATGTGTGCGGTTTGAGCCATCAGGGTCCTTTTCCATGAAACGCGAGCTTGACGCTCCAGCATAAGCGAGCTGGTGCGCTAATGCACCCAGAGCCCCCTGTAAACGCAAAGTCTTACACCTGCGGGACGAACTGTGTTCGCCTGCGAACAGACCCTGACTGACCCCGGACTTACGCTGCAACTCAGTCGGGGTTTCCGACTGTGTTCGAACCCATGCTGCTTGCAGCTGAAAGGAAAATCCCATGACCGTTTCTAAAATTCTCACCGCTTCATTGACAGCACTTGCCGTGGTTGGTTCTGCCAGCCTCGTCTACGCTCAGACGTCTTCCACCAGCCCAGGCCCGGGCGATGTCAACAGCCAGAACCGCAGCACAGATACCCTGAATCAAGGCACCGGCACCGGCACCGGCACCGGCACCCTCAACCAGGGCACGGGCACGGGCACAGGTACAACCTCTGGCACCGGCAGCAGCACGCTGGGTCAAAGTACCGGCACCCCGAGCCAGGACCGCAGCACGCTGGGTCAAGGCACCGACTCCTCCAACCAGCGCAGCACCGGCACCCTGGGTCAGGACCGCACCACCATGGGCAGCGGCAACATGAACCAGGACCGTTCGGCAGACGAACGCCTGGCCCGTCGCGCTGACCGCAACTGATCGGCACGCCCTCACGGCCTGACCCTTCCCCATCGTGCAAGCGAAGGGTCGGGGTCGGGCCGTTTTTTCTTTTTTGTTCAAACGAGCTGCACTCATCATGAGATCCCCTTCCAGCCAAGCGAACGATCCTCGCTGCGCGGGTGCAGCGACGCCTTTTCCCTCGTCGGGTAAAGCCATTCCACGCCTGATCCGCGACATGCGCATCGGCCTCGTTGCAGGTCTGGGTGCCCTGGCGCTGACCCTGCCCGGTGGATCGCTGCCGCATGCAAGTTCCCTCCAGGAGGCTGCCCCCGGCACCTCATCGTTTCACATTCCGTCGCTACCACGTGCTGCGTGGGGCGACACAGAAGTTTCAGACCCCGTCAGAAAGATCGCGAACTGGAGTGCCGCCACGCAGGACCACGCCGGCATGCCTTTTTTCGTCGTCGACAAGGAGTCAGCGCGCCTTTACGTGTTTGACTCATCTGCCCGTCTGGTGGCCGACACGGCCGTGCTGCTGGGCCTGGCGATTGGCGACCACACTGTGCCCGGTATTGGCGAAAAAGCCATCGCAGATGTGCTGCCACACGAGCGCACCACGCCAGCGGGACGTTTCAACGGCCTGGTAGGTGAAAACCTTTCAGGCGAAGACGTGGTCTGGGTGGACTACGACGCCGCTGTCTCCATGCACCGCGTGCGCCCACACCGTGCCAGCGAACGGCGGCTGGAAAGGCTGGCTTCTGAAACGGTTGAAGACAACCGCATTTCCTATGGGTGCATCAACGTGCCAGTCGCATTTTTCGAAACCCACGTCCTTCCCGTGTTCTCCCATATGTCGGCAGCCATCTATGTGCTGCCCGAAAAAATGACATTGGCGGAGGTGTTCAGTTCAGCGCCCGAGGTGATCAGTTCAGCGCCTTGAGCGAAAAAAATCCGCGCAGCGAGATGCCTGCGCGGACCAACCTTGTGAGACCACCGCCAACTGCCGTGCAGCTGGCTTTAGATTGGCGCTATCCGCAACCCATTCGCACTTGGAAAAATGGTGTCAACAGGCCCTGGTGGATTGCACCCTGCGATGCTGGGTTTTCGTTCGCTGCGCGTCAAAGCCGTGACGCACAGGTGCCCACTCAGTTACCGCGCTGACCCACGTACGGCTGCGTGCCGTAGAACTCGTGCACACCCTTTTCCCAGGTCGTGTCGGCCATGTCGGGCCAGTCGTTCTTGTCGAAGCCGGGTGCGTTTTCCAGGCGGTCCTTGCTGGCATCGAGCACGAAGTTCTTGTTCACGGTGTCCAGCTTCAGTGCGTCCCACGGTACGGCAAACAGCTTTTCACCCATGCCCAGGAAGCCACCAAACGACAGCACGGCGTAGCTCACATGGCCGGTGCGCATGTCGAGCATGATTTCCTTGATGTCGCCCAGGTTTTCGTTGCTGGTGTTCACGACGTCGTTGCCCAACAAGGTGTCGGCACCCATCAGGTAGGGGCCAGGTCCGCGGTTGCGCTCAGGGACGGTGTCATCGACCGCGGCGATGGTGGGATTGGTGGCGTAAATGCCAAAAGAATCGCGTTCTTCATAGTTCATGAGGTGGCTCCCAGATAGTGAGGATTGAATGGAGGGACGGTTTCTGCGAGCGACAGCGTGTCTTGTGAACAGCTGGCGTGTGCAGGGGGGATGCGGGTGGCGCACGGTGCCGTTGGGCACAGCAGGCGCCGACCGCGCAAAATTCAATAGACGGCTGCCATGGGCTGTCGATGCACCACCACCGTGGACATGCCCAGATCGGGCATCGACAGCAATCGGTGGCGCGCGCTGTGTGAACAGGACAAGCGGTCGTAGGCCTTGCGAACCACGCCGTAGCACTCGCAGCTTCGTGCTTCCAGCGCCGGGCGGTCAAGCACCGTGATTCGGCCACGCCGGTAAGCGATCAGGCCGGCCTTCTGCAGCTTGAGCGCGGCACAGGTGACACCTTCGCGCCGCACGCCCAGCAAGCGGGACATGCGCTCCTGGGTGATCTGCAGCTCGTTGCCCTCCTGGCGATCCAGATGCTGCAGCATCCAGCGGCAAACCTGCTCGTCCAGCGCATGGTGACGGTTGCAGGCGGTGGCCTGAGCGACCTGGGTGAACAGGGCCTGGGTATAGCCCAGCAACTGCTGCATGAAATCGGGCGAGCGGCGGGTATGGTGCAGCACGGCGGCGGTGCTCATGCGCCAGGCGTGGCCAGGGCGCTGCACCACGGCATCGTTCAATGCACTGGTGTCGCCCATGAACGCGCAGACACCCACCATACCCTCACAACCCACCACCGCCACTTCGGAGGCAGAGCCGTCGGCCAGAGAGGAAACCAGTGACACCGTGGCGGTGCCCGGAAAGTACACATGCCTCAGCGTCGATCCGCTGGCGTGCAGCACAGAGCCGACCGCCAGCTCGACCTGCTCGAGGTCTTGCTCGAGCCACAGCGATTCGGCGCTGGACACATGGGCCAGCAGCTGGTTCGTCTGGAACCGTGAAACGGAAGTAGTCATGGCGGCCTTTATCGGCATTGCGTTGTGTCGCTGCCCCGGCCGATCTAACGGGCCTTGAGGCAGATGACTACCCTGCGGGCCTTGAGGGCCAGAAAGCAGGGATGACGCAATGTAGGTCGCGGCTGAGCCTGCAGGTATGTACTAAGACATGAAACCGAACAAATATGTATCGGTTTGTCAATACTGCTTTACGAGAATGGTCGGGTAATCGGGTGGCGCGCAGCCGCCCAAGGGCAGGAAAGCCTCACACCAGAGGGCGGATGGGTGGTCGACCGTCACCGTAAAGGTCGGCCAGACGGGCCAGCGCCTTTACATCGCGCATGAACAATCGGCCGTCTTCGAGGTGGTGCAAGCCGCGCTTCTCCAGCTTGCGCAGCGTCTTGTTGGTGTGCACCAGTGAGAGGCCCAGTGCGTCGGCCACGTGTTGCTGTGTCAGGGGAAAAGGAACGCCTTTGGTGGCCGCGTCTTGCTGCAGCGCCGCTGCTCGCTTGTACAGCAGGATCAGCAGCGTGGCGATGCGCTCTTCGGCACTGCGCCGTCCCACCGACAGCAGCGTGTCATCCACCAGCGACTCTTCGTGGGCGGTGAGCCAGGTGACATTGAATCCCATGGATGGGGACCGGCGGTGAATTTCCCACAACGAATCGCGCTGGAACACACAAAACACCGAATCGGTCAGCGTTTCCACGCCATGGGGAGCAGCGTCGCCCATCTTTTGCTGTACCCCGATGAAGTCGCCCGCGAGCAGGAAGTTCAGAATCTGCCGGCGACCGTCGCTCAGCGTCTTGAAGCGAAACGCCCAGCCTCTTTGCAGGGTGTACAGCGGCGCGTCAACCTGACCTTCCTGGATCAAGGCTTTGCCCGCTGCCAGCATCATGTCGCGCCGCTTGAGCGACTGAACAAGCTCCAACTCGGCAGGCTCAAGCGCCTGAAACAGCTCCAGCGGCCGCAAATCGCACTGGGCGCAAGACAACGCGGCGGCGGGCTGACGTGCGGATGGCAGAGAGGCAGCGAGTTTTTTGCTCATGCGCGATTGTGGCCCATGGCAGGTCTGGCCACCTTGCCATCTGCCCGGCCGACAGGGCTGTCAAGCAGGCCCTTTGAAGCGTTCGGTGCGAACGGAGGCTTGACTCAAGCCGGCACCTGCCCAAATTTCCCGCTGTTGAAATCTGCAATCGCCTGGTGAATCTCGGCTTCGCTGTTCATCACGAACGGTCCGTAGCCCACCACCGGTTCGTCGATGGGTTCGCCCGAGAGCCAGAGCACAGTAGCGTCGCCATTGGCTTCGATGCGCACATCGCTGCCCGATCGGTCCAGGTGCACCAGTTGCCCCTCGCGCACCACATGCTCTGCGTTCACCATGACCGTGCCCTTGAGCACCACCAGCACCAGCGTGTGGCCCTCGGGTGACTTCAGCTCGGCGCGGCCATTCTGCTGCAGGCGGATGTCCCACACGTCAATGGGTGTGAACGTGCGCGCCGGTCCCTGATGCCCGGCGAACGCACCAGCGATCACCCGCACCCGCCCCGCTCCGCTGGCCAGGTCCACCGAAGGAATCTGTGCATCGAGCAGCGTCTGGTAACCCGGCGCGGCCAGTTTGTCTTTCGCGGGCAGGTTCACCCACAACTGCACCATCTCCATGGTGCCGCCGGTTTCGGTGAAGGCTTGCGAATGGAATTCTTCGTGCACGATGCCGCCGGCTGCGGTCATCCACTGCACGTCGCCGGGGCCGATCTTGCCGCCCGCGCCAGTGGAATCGCGGTGTGCCAGCTCACCCTGGTAGACGATGGTCACGGTCTCGAACCCGCGGTGCGGGTGCTGCCCCACTCCGCGTGGCCTGGGTGCCGGATCAAAGTGCGTGGGTGCCGCGTGGTCGAGCATGAGGAACGGACTGAGCCGGAGGCCCAGGCCGGTGTAGCTGAACAGCGAACGAACCGGAAAGCCATCCCCCACCCAGTGGCGGGGTGGCGCACTGTGAACGCCGAGCACTTTTTTCATGGGGTCTCCTTTGATGGGCCAGACAGTCGACAGGCCGAACATAGAGGATATGGGGATGCCCAAAAATCCGGTAGTGGGCGAATTTCACACGCTGCGTTCCACCAGTGGAACGATGCAGCCGCACAGAAAAACCAAAGTCGGCTTGCCACACAAGGTTGGTCGTAGAGTGCGTGGTACCCGAGGTCCTTTCGAACACACGCCAACCCTCACCAGCCTCACACAAATGAACCGCCAACGTATCAGCTCAGGCTCCACTTTCGAAACACAAATTGGCTACAGCCGCGCCATGGTTGCCGACCCCTGGGTGTTCGTTTCCGGCACGACCGGATTCGACTATTCGACGATGACGATCTCGGCCGACATCGTCGAGCAGGCCGAACAGTGCATGCAAAACATCGGGACCGCCCTCACCCAGGCCGGCGCATGCTGGGCCGATGTGGTGCGCGTGACCTACGTGCTGCCCGACGCGGGCGAGTTCGAAGCCTGCTGGCCGGTGCTGCGCAAGTACCTGGACGAAGTTCGCCCGGCAGCCATGATGATTTCCGCCGGGCTGGCGGATCCGCGCATGAAGATCGAGGTGGAGGTGACCGCGTTGAAGGCGCCCCGGTAGGTCAGCGACGCGTCGGTGTCAGGCAAGGGTGGCCAGCAACCACCCCGCACCCGCAATGTGTGAGAGCGTCACCAGGACCGACAAGCCGTGCAGCCACTTGAAGCGCTTGCGCTGACCCGCGTCGGTGGCGCGATTGATCGCCGGCATCAGCAACTGCCGCACCAGCCCGGTGGAGACAGTCACGGCCAGCATGATCAAAGCAGCCCCAGGGTCGTTCGGCCACCAGAACAAAGCGGCCATGGCCGACGTGGCGATCACGAACGCGTAAAACCAGGGAAATGCCCGCCGCAGTGTGGCGCCTGCGGTGGGCGCCGGCAGCGCGTTGAACACGAACGCGGCAAAGCCGAACGAATACAGCGTCATGCCGCCAAACAGCAGAGCGGTGCTCAGAATGGCAAGAGCGTGAATCATGGCGATGACCTGTGGGTTGAATCCTGGTGGATATCAGGGCAGCACCCGGCCCTCTGCGATGGCCACGCGCTCCAGCGCCGCTTCGAACAGCACCCGCGCAGCCCCCGCCACACGGTGCAGGTAGGCGTGCAGTTCGGCATCGGCCGGACTGCGATGGCTGCAGTCGGCGCTGTAGGCCTCGAAGCTGGCGATCTGCATCAGCAGCTCTGCCACGTGGCTGGGGCATTCGCAGGCCATGTCTGACGACATGCCGGCGAAGTCCGTCAGCGTCGCATCGTCGAACCGGCGCGGCGGCGGGGCATGTTCGGTCAGGCCCAGCGTATCGGGTGACCAGGGCTGAGTCCCTGAAGGCTCGGCGGCGCCCACGTCAGCCCTCAACGGACCAAGCGCCTCGGAGTCACCGAAAAGGGTCGACTCCAGCGACCACAGCCATGCCCCCAGCGCCTCGTCGTCGGCCGGTTCGCGTGTCATTGCAGCGCCGGCACCCACCAGCGCGTCGCGCGCAGCGACACCCGCAAACCGGTAGACCACCGCCACGGCACCGGGGCTCCACGCATCCCGCGCGGCCGTCAGCTGAGGCATCGCAGTTGCTTCCTGCAAGCTCGCGGTCTGCCAAAGCAGCAGGTCCACCGGCGCGGTGCTCTGCCCGGCAGCGGCTCGAGCGGCATCGGCCAGCGAATCGAACACACCCACCACCTGCGGCGGAGTCGCCCAGCGCCGAAACACCGCGGCGCGCTGCAGCCTGCGTGCCATGGCTTGCCCGACCACGACGATCCGCATGGGCGCTCGGCGGGGTGAAACCGCCGTGCCCGTGGGCGCTTCACCAGGGGCCGGCGTGACGGCCAGGTTGCGCAACTGCTCCATGCGCAGCGCCGCCAGCGAGCCAATGGCGTGACCGTGCGCGGTGAGTTGGCGCAACAGCATCACGCGCTCCACGTCGGCAGTGGAGTACAGCCGGTGCCCCGACGGCGAGGTGGTGGGGTCCACCGCCTGATGACGCTGTTCCCAGATGCGCAGCGTGGACACGGGCATGCCCACCATGCGTGCCACGGCGCTGCTGCGGAAACTGGGCTGGGACGCTGGTTCGAATTGCGTGGAGATGGGCATTGCTGGAGCTGCTGAATCGCTTTTGAGTCGTTTTTGAGTTGCTTTGTCTGGAGTATTTGACGGGTATTCAGTAGATGAGTTGCTTATGAATCGTTTCATCCTATCATTTGCCCATGCAAAACACAACTCAATGCAACGCAACCGTGTATTTTGACGGCGGCTGCCCGGTGTGCTCACGCGAGATCGCGATGTACCAGCGCCAGCCCGGCGCGGACAACGTGCGCTGGGTGGACGTGGCCCACTGCGACGCTGCCGAACTGGGCACCGATCTTTCGCGCGACGCCGCGATGGCACGCCTGCACCTGCGCCGCGCCGACGGCAGCCTGGTCAGCGGCGCTGAAGCCTTCACCAGCATGTGGCGGGCGCTCCCGCGCTGGGCCTGGCTGGGCCGTTTGCTCAGCAACCGCCCCACGCTGTGGCTGCTGGAAGGCGGCTACCGGTTTTTCCTGCTGGTGCGCCGAGGCTGGCGCAGGGCTTGATCGCGATCCGCACCGAACCACAACCATTTCCCCCACCGATCACGCCGCGACCGCAAGCCCTCGGCCGTGAACCCATTCCTTCAACGGCTTGCAAGAACCAGACGACCACCCCATGAACCAGACCCCCAACACCCGCCGCACCTTCCTGATGACCCTGGCCGCCGGTAGCGCCGCCCTCTCCACCGCCACCCAGGTGCAGGCCCAGGCCGCAAGACTCGACGAAAAAAGCCCCCAGGCGGTTGCGCTGGGCTATTTTGAAGACGCCACCAAGACCGACGCCAAGAAATTTCCCAAGTACGCCGCCGGGCAGCTCTGCAACAACTGCGCCCTGTACCAGGGCAAAGAAACCGACGCATGGGGCGGCTGCCCGCTGTTTGCAGGCAAGCAGGTGGCCGGCAAGGGCTGGTGCAACGCCTGGGTCAAGAAAGGCTGATGGTGTCCGACCTGGCGGCTGCCACCCAGGCAGGCAGTGGCCCTGCGCACCCTGGCAGCCCCACCGGTTCGGCTGCGGCGTCAGGGCACACCTTGCCGGCCGCGGTGGTGGCCGATCTGCGCACCGATCACGCCGGCGAAACCGGCGCGGTTTGCATCTACCGGGGGGTACTGCGCTTCGCCCGCGAACCCGCCCTGCGCGCTTTTGCCGAGCGGCACATGGCCACAGAGCGGGCGCACCTGCAACAGATCGAATCGTGGTTACCGCAGGCCGACCGCAGCCGCCTTCTGCCTTTGTGGCGACTGGCCGGCTGGCTCACCGGCGCCCTGCCAGCCCTTGTGGGGCCACGTACGGTCTACGCCACCATCGAAGCGGTCGAGCAGTTCGTGGACCAGCACTACCAGGAACAGATTCAGTGGCTCGACGCACACCCTGCCCTGCGCCCCTTGCAACTGACCTTGCTGGAATGTCAGGGCGACGAAGTGGCCCATCGAAACGAAGCCGCCGCCGCGCGCGGCGCAACCCCACCGGGCCTGCTGCTGCGCGCCTGGTGCCGGGTGGTGGACGCCGGCTCGCGCGGGGCCGTGGCCGTTTGCCGCCACATCTGATGGGCTTTGCCATGACCGCCATTGCATCCGAGATCGAACGCTTCAACCAGCTCAGCGCCACCTGGTGGAACAGCAAAGGGCCCATGCGACCGCTGCACGTGGTGAACGCCCTGCGACTGGACCACGTCGTCGAACAAATCACGCTGCACTTCGGGCTCGATGCCGACCCACAACCGCTGGCAGGCCTGCGCATTCTGGACGTGGGCTGCGGCGGTGGCCTGCTGGCCGAGCCACTGGCGCGCATGGGTGCTCACGTGGTGGGGGTGGACGCATCGCCCGGCAACGTGGCCGCTGCGCGCCTGCACGCAGCCACCCACGGCGTGGAGGTGGACTACCGGCTGGGCGAGCCGGGCGAAGTGATGGGCAGCGATGAGCAATTCGATGTGGTGCTGGCGCTGGAAGTGGTGGAGCACGTGAGTGATGTGCCCGCGTTCATGGACACCGTGGCGCGTGGCGTCGCGCCCGGCGGATTGCTGTTCGCATCCACCATCGACCGCACCTGGAAGAGCTTCGTCTTCGCGATTGTGGGCGCCGAATACGTGCTGCGCGTATTGCCGCGCGGCACGCACCAATGGCGGCAGTTCGTGCGGCCGGCCGAGCTGGCGATGGCCGTGAGCCGATCCGGCCTGCAGCAGGTTGACCTGAGGGGCATGCGCTACAACCCGTTCCGGCACACAGCCGCGTGGTGCAGCGACACGAAGGTGAATTACATCGCGGTGTTTGAAAGCAGCGAACCCGCTTCGGGCTCGTGCCCTGCCAGGGGGGCCTGACACAGCGGGACACCGCCATCGGTGCAATTGCGTCGCTCGGTTCGCCCGACCACCGAACAACCTTGGCTTCGTTATGGCGAGCGAGTGTCTCCATTCAGAAGCGATGGTGCCGGGGCTTGTCTTGCTGGCCCTCCCCGGCCAAAGCCTGCGGAGGAGGGAAAAAGCGGGCGAAGCATGTGGAAGTGGCGATGCCCGCCCGGGTCACACGGGTCATGAGCGTCGCCGCCTTCGTGGCGATCAGCTCGACTCTGGATCAAGGGCTGCCATCGCAATGAACCGCCTGGAACCTGCGAGGGTCCAGCTTCTTCAATGCGCCACCCGCCCCCGCGCCTTCTGTTCCGCCTTCTGCATCTCCAACCGTTCAATGAGCTCGAGCATCCACTCCACCCGCTGGGTGACACTGCGGGGGGTGGAATCTTCTTCAACCTCACTGGTAGCCGACAGCTCCGGGCATTTTCCCCCGCAGTGCGCCACCAGGTAGGCCACGGCGGCCAATGGCGGTGTGTGTCCCAATGGTTTTCCTACCCAGGCCGACTGCACCCCGGCACAGGCCAGCAGCACCAGCTTGCGTGATGTGGGTACCACGGCGCGCCGGTTCACCGGGTCCAGACCATCGCGGCGCAGTTGCTGGCCGATTTCGGCGTAAATGTGGCGGGCGGCCAGGATGGCCGAGCGGCAGTCCCGCGGCAGCATGGCCACGCCTTCGGTGGAGCGGGCGTAGAGGCGGTCGGCCTCTGCCAGCAGGCGGGCCACCACGGTTTGCAGTGCAGGGGTGCATTGCGGGTTGCGCAACCAGGCTTCGGGCTCCATGCCGGCGGCCAGCAGCCACTGGCGCGGCAGGTACAGGCGGCCGTTGCGGGCATCTTCGCCCACGTCGCGGGCGATGTTGGTGAGCTGCATGGCCACGCCCAGCTCGCAGGCACGCGCCAGGGCCTGGGGGTGACGCACGCCCATGATCCAGCACATCATGGCCCCCACACTGCCGGCCACGCGAGCGCCATAGTCGTGCAGGACTTCCAGGGTCTCGTAGCGGCGGCCCTGGGCGTCCCAGGCGAAGCCGTCAAGCAAGGCGTCCAGCAAGGCGCGGGGCAGTTCATGCTGCTGCACCACGATGGCCAGGGCCCGGTCCTCCACGTGGGGCAGCGGCTGGCCTGCGTAGATGCGGTCCAGCCGGTGGTGCAGCAGGGCCATGGCCTCGGTGATGCACATGCCGCCGTCGTCCACCAGGTCGTCGGCCACGCGGCAGAAGGCGTACAGCGCGATGCTGGACGCGCGCACCCGCGCGGGCAGCAGGCGGCTGGCAGCAAAGAAGGTTTTGGAGCCGGTGCGCATGAGCGCCACGCAAGCGTCGAGATCGTGCTGTCGGTGCGGCGGCTGCCGTGTTGGCTTGGCGGGAAACGAGGGCGAGGCGCTGGGCAATGACGCAACGACAGGCTTGGCCGCACGGGTAGCGACCTGAGGGCGGGCGGCGGTAAGGGCTTCAGGCATGACGGGCAGATCTGGCAACGAACTGGTTCGCGTGGGGCACCACCGAATCCAGCGCCTTGGCCGACATGAGCACACCCGGCACACCCGCGCCCGGGTGCGTGCTGGCGCCCACCATGTAGAGGCATTCCACGTCTTCGCTGCGGTTGTGCGGGCGGAACCAGGCGCTCTGCAACAGCAGCGGCTCCAGCCCGAAGGCCGCACCCTTGAAGCTGAGCAGGCGATCGTGAAAGTCTTGCGGGGTGGTGATGAGCGACGCACTGATGTGCTTCTGGAAGCCGGGCAGCAGGGTGCGTTCCAGCACCTCGGCCACAGCGCGGCGCATGGGTTCGGCCTGGGCGCGCCAGTCGGTGCCGCTGTCCAGGTGGCTCACCGGGGCCAGGGCATAGAACGTGTCGTGACCTTCGGGCGCCATGGAAGCGTCGGTCGCGGTGGGCCGGTGCAGGTAGAGGCTGAAATCTTCGGCCAGCTTGTGGCGCTTGAAGATATCTTTCAGCAGTTCCTTGTAGCGTGGGCCCAGCAGCATGGTGTGGTGCGGCACATCGTTGTACTGCCGGTTGGTGCCGAAGTACCAGACGAACAGGCTCATGGAATAGCGGCCGTTGTCAATGCGACGATCGGTCCAGTGGCGGCGGTGTTGCGGCTCCACCAGGTGGCGGTAGGTCCAGGCGGTGTCGGCGTTGGAGACCACGATGTCGGCGGGAACGAATTCGCCGCTGGCCAGCGTCACCCCTTCGGTGCGGCCGTTGCTGATTTCAATGCGGCGCACCTCGGCGCGGCAGCGCAGTTGGCCGCCCTGCCCGGTCAACAGCTTCACCAGGCCCTGCACCAGCTGCCCGGTACCGCCCACGGCCCAGTGCACGCCCCACTGGCGTTCCAGCGCGTTGATGAGGCTGTAGATGCATGTGACTGAAAACGGGTTGCCGCCGATGAGCAGGCTCTGCAGGCTCATGGCGGTGCGCAGCTTGGGGTGCTTGAGGTGGCTGGCCACCATCTGGTGCAGGCTGCGCCAGCCCCGCATCTTGAAGATGGCTGGGCTGGCTTTGATGAGGTCACCCACGGTATCAAAGGCCTGGGCACCCAGGGCCTCGAAGCCCAGCTGGTAGCAACGGTCGGCCTCGGCCATGAAGCGCTCGTAGCCGGCCGCGTCGCCAGGACTGATGCGGCGCACTTCGGCACGTTGCTTGTCGGGGTCGCCGCTGTAGTTGAAGTGGTCACCGTCGTTGAAACGGATGCGGTAGAACGGGTCGAGCGACTTCAATTCGATGTCGTTCGACAGCTTCTGCCCGGCCAGCGCCCACAACTCTTCAAACAGGAAGGGCACCGTGATGATGGTGGGGCCAGCGTCGAACACGTGCCCGTTCTGGTGGTGCACATAGGCGCGGCCACCCGGTGCGTCCAGCTTTTCCAGCACGGTCACGCGCCAGCCTTTGGCGCTCAGGCGAACGGCCGACGCCAGCCCGCCAAAACCGCTGCCGATGATCACCGCGTGCGGTGTGCCGGGCGGGTGGCGCTCGCTGGGTGGCTGGCTGGAAGGCGGCAGTTGCCACCGGTCTTCAGGGGTGCGGAAGGCGTTCATGGGCTGTCCGGTTTGATGGCCGCACCCAGGGCTGAAGGGGTGCGACCAGGCATGACCGGAACGTCCCGGTGAACATCGGTTTTTCCTTGCGACATGGCCCAGCCCCAGAGCTTCTGCATGGGGGTGGGAAACGCCATGATCACGTGCTCCACGATGGCCAGACCCAGCAGGGCCGCCAGCAGCACCCAGCCGGTGGAAATGGCGGTGCTGCCAGCAGCCACCTGCCACACCAGCCAACCCCAGGTGGCACAGGCCAGCGCCACGGTGACGTAGAAGAAGGCCGTGAGTGGACCGCGCTTGAAATAGCTGCCCAGGTAGACGAGGTGGCGCGGCAGGTACTGCTCGCCGGTTTCGGGGACGCCAAAAAACAGGTTGAGCTTGGCGGAGGCCCGCATGCACCACAGCAAGGCGTAAGTGCAGATGGCCACATGACCGGGTTGCCCTTGCTGCATCCACATCAGCACGCCGAAGTTGGCCAGCAGGGCCAGTTCGTGCCATAGCACCGCGCCCAGCGACTGCCGAAAACGCAGCCAGCCTCTGGCCCCGGGCTGCAGCGGCACGCGGCGCGGGCCGGCGAGCCAGCCGGTGAGAAACGCCATCTCGTGCCAGCTCCACATCACGATCACGCTGGCGAACGCCAGGTAGGCGCTGCCAACGGTGTGGTCCTGCATGCTGAGCCAGGTGGTCCACAGGCTGCCCAGCAGCAGCAGACTGAGCGCACCCATGCTCCATGGGAAGGTGCGGGGCGCGCGCCGCACCAGCCACAAAATGGCACCCGTGCCGAACCACCAGCACAACAAGGCAAACAGGGCGGGTGCGAGCAGTTCGCTCATCCGTGCACCCAGGGTCCGTGAATGGGTTCTGGCCGGGTTCTGGGTGAAGGCTTCGACGAGCTCAGCCCGAACGGGGATTTCGTGTGCGCGAACCACCCCCCTCCGTTCGCCCTGAGCCTGTCGAAGGGCTCATGCGTAGTCTCAGGTGAAGGCTTCGACAAGCTCAGCCCGAACGGGAACGGGGTTCGCGACATGGTGTTTGCCTGTGTGATTTTTATGCTGGTCACCACACCGGCTGCATACGGATGTCTTTGGGCAGCTCGCGCTTGATCACGGGCAACAGGAACAGGCGACCGAAGGTGAGCGCGGCCTTGGCACCACAGAGCCCCACCTGCAATTTACCCACCAGACCACCGCGCTTCCTGGCGCGATCAGCCGCCAGCGAAATCGCCAGCATCCGCTCCATGCATTGGCGGAACACCGGGTTATCGATGTCCACCTCCACCGGGAACACCTGGCGGCAAATGTCGTTGGTGATGCGGAACACCTCGTAGTCGTAGGTGGTGGACTCGAGACCCATGGCTTCGTGCAGCAGCGGGCGCGTGTGGTCGCGCACGTACATGGTGGCGTAGACGGCCAGGATGAAGAAGCGGATCCAGAGCTTGTTCACGCCCTTGAGCAGTTCAGGCTGCGAACGCATGATGAGCGCGAAGGATTCGCCGTGGCGGAATTCGTCGTTGCACCAGCGTTCGAACCAGCGAAAGATGGGGTGAAAGCGCTTGTCGGGGTTGCGTTCAAGCTGGCGGAAGATGGTGATGTAGCGCGCGTAACCGATCTTCTCGCTCAGGTAGGTGGCGTAGAAGATGTACTTGGGCTTGAAGTAGGTGTAGGCCTTGGTGCGCTTCAAGCTGCCCAGATCAATGCCCAGGTTGAAGTCCTTGAGCGACTGGTTGATGAAGCCGGCGTGGCGCGATTCGTCGCGCGCCATGTAGGTCATCAACTGCTTGATGTCGGGGTTGCTGACGTTCTTGCGGATCTCGTTGTACAGGATGCAGCCGGAAAACTCCGACGTGAGCGAACTGATGAGAAAGTCCAGAAATTCCTGGCGCATGGCGGGCGAGAGCTGCGGCATGAGGGTGCGCACTTCTTCGACAAAGGCGGCATCGCGCTGGAAGTGGTCGTGGTTGTTGTCGCCTTCGTACTCCTTCATCATCACGTCCCATTCCGTGCGCACGCTGGACACATCCAGGGCGTCCATGGCCTTGAAGTCGGTGGTGTAGAAGCGTGGCGACAGCACGGTGCTTTTCACGGCCTTGGCGTTGGCGTCTTCGGCGCTCTCCACGTTGTCCATCAGGAGGGCCACATGGTCGATGTCGGCGCTGGCGGTCTGGGTGTTCATGGGTTGCTCCTGGGGATCGGGAAAATTTCAAAGAACGGGCTTGGCCCACTGCAACTGCGAAAACACGCCCGAGTTGGTGGGACCGAAAGATTCGAGGCTGATGCGCTGACCGGTGGCCCGGTCCAGCAAGGTGAGGCGCCCGTCCACATGGCCAAGCAGGTGAAACGGTGCTTGTGGACCCAGGCCACTCAGCTTGCGTTCGCGGGCCAGGGCGCGCAGGCTGCCGCGCAGGAAGCCTTGTTCGCCCTGGAAGCGCGCCACTTCTTTCTGGGTGCTGGCGTCGAGCACGGCAATGTCGCCATTGGGGCGGTCTTCAAAGCGCAGTTCGCGCTCCCACTGCACGGCGGGCAGGTCTTCCACCGTGATGCCGGAGCGGTCCACCTTGGTGCTGGCCACCCACATCAGGGTGCCCAGCAGCACCGCACCCAGCAGCCAGAGCGGCCAGGGCGATGTGCCCAGCGGGGATGGGGCGACAACTCTCATGCAACCACCGTGGGCGACAAAGCGCGATCGCGCGAGCGGCCCGATGGCGCTGGGTACTGAGGGGGCTGGACCGGTTGCGGCATGGCCACAGGGCTGTCTGCGGCACCCACCACAGCCTGTGCTTCCGGATTGGCGGCGCGCCAGGCGCGCAAGACGCGTTCGCTCACCTGCTGCGCCTGCGGCAGGCAACGCAGGCTGGGCTGCGGCTGCTTGAGTTGCCAGGCGCGTGCGTGTGGCCACAGGTTCAGGTAGGCAATGCGGTCCGGTCCCTTGAGGCTGAGTGCGATGTCGCCGTGGCCCTTGGCCTGCGGACGCAGCGCGGCTGCGCTGATCTGCTTCAGCGGCAGATTGAAGGTGAGTGTGAGCACAATGCCAACGCGCATGATCACGCGCCGGTCGGTCAATGTGTACAGCGTGGTACGGGCCGAAAACCAGGCGATCGCAGCCAGCAAGGTCAACGCCAGTGCGGCCAGGCCGCCACTCATGAGCAGCGGCTGCAGCACGGCGGCACCGGGCTGGCCCGTCAGGTACAGGGCCTGCAACAGGAGCATGGCAGTGAAATAGATGGCCAGCTTGCGCACATGGAAGGCGTGGATGGCCAGCGTGCGCCAGTCCGGGCTGCCCTGCCACAGCAGTTGCTCACCGCGGGGCAAAGGCTCAGGCAGGCCCGGCGCGGCCTCGAATTCGTGTTCGTGGTGCGCGTTCACAGCAGCGGCTCCTGGCGATCAGGCGTGGCGTACAGGGTGCCCGCGCCATAGTAGGCGGTGATCTTTTCTTCTTCCAGCAAGGTGATCTGGTCTGGCACCTTCGTGGTGGGCACATTGACGAACTGTTCGGCCAGCAGCGCATGCACGTACACGCCATCGCGTCGGATGCGCGAGAAGGTCATGGGCAACAGCACCGTGTTGCCTGAAGGCAGTTGCACTTCGATGTAGCGGAACATCATTTCGGAGCGGTCCACCCACATGTCCTTGACTGTTCCGGCCTGCTCGCCGTCGGCACCGAACACGGGCAGCCCGCGCGGGTCGGTGTCCTGGATCGCCACGCCGTGGTCATCGGCCACGCGCAGGGGCACGATCTTCACGTGGCCTTCGAAGGTCATGTCGGGGTGGTCGGCGCGTGCAGCCCAGGCGCCCGGACCCACACCCGCCAGCAGCGGATCTCCCACCGGCTCAAGCGGTGCACCAATGCCCCGGCGGCTGGGCTGGGCACTGTAGGCGCCATCTGGCCGGTTGTGGTCGGGGCTGAGGAATTCACGGCCGTCGGCGAGCTTGTAGGTCTTGGATGGCGGCACCTTGGGCCAGCCACCGGTGACCGGACCGTTCTCTCGACCGGGGTCCATCGGGTAGCCCTCGCGGTGGCTTTCTCGCAGCAGGTAATAAACCAGCCCGAAGAAAAACAGCCAGAAGGCGTAAAGCACGAGTTGTGCAACGTCAACGTACTGGGTAATGGCGCCTGTTTCCATGGTGGATCTCCTTCGGTGGGTGCGGGCTCGGGTGTGCGGGTGCAGTTCAGCTGGGCATTTCTGCCAGGCCAATGGGACGTGGGGTGTGGTTCTGCTGGCCACTGCGCCGGACCAGCGGGCCCAGTGCGATCAGGACCACGAAGAGCAGATAGATTTCCAGATGGAAGACGAAGCTGTAGCCGGTGGCCGGCGTGTTGAGGGCGGTACCCAGCCAGCCGCTGCTGGCCAGGCTGGAAACCACGTCGCGCAACACGCCACCAATGGCCATGGACACACCGGCCGCCGTGGCCTGCACGGCACCCCAGGCGCCCAGCACCAGGCCAGTGAGTTCACGCTCGGGCAGGTCCATGGCGGTGAGCAACATGCCCACCGAGAACAAGCCACCGGAAAACCCGATGAGCGCGGCGCCCACCTGGAACAGCAACGGGGATTCCATCGGGGCAGAAAAGATCACGCAGGCGAATGCCGGCAAGCCCAGCAAGGCACCCAGGGCCGACATGCGGATGGTGTCCAGCCCGCGCTTCATGAACCGGGCCGACAAAACAAAAGCCAGCAAGGCACCACCGGCACTCATGGCGGTGAGCGTGCTGGTCAGGCTCACATCCATGCCCAGCACCTCGCCGCCAAAGGGTTCGAGCACGATGTCCTGCATGCTGAAGGCCACGGTACCGAGGCCCACGGTCCACAGGAAGCGGCGGATCTTCGGGATCGCCATGAGGCGCTTCCAGCTGCGCGAGAAACCATCGGCCTCTCGCGCGCCACGGCGCGCCGAACGCGGCTCCTGCTTCCATAGCGAGATGATGTTCAGCACCGCCACCAGCACCGCCGCGCCCTGCACCACCTGCACCAGGCGTGTGGGGCTGAAGTCGGTCAGCACCCAGCCCAGCAGGCCGCTGCCCAGGATCATGCCCACCAGCAGCATGCTGTACAGCAACGCCACCACACGGGGGCGCTTGTCTTCAGGGGCGATGTCGCTGGCCAGTGCCAGACCGGCGGTCTGCGAGATCTGCATGCCCGCGCCCACCAGCAGGAAGGCCAGCGCCGCGCCAATGCGACCGGCCCACACCTCTTTCCATAACGTGGCGTCGACCGACAGCAGCAACAGGGCGAACGGCATGATGGCCAGCCCGCCAAACATCAGGATGGTGCCGATCCACATGTACGGCAGGCGCTTGAGGCCGAGCGCCGAAGGATGCGTGTCGCTGCGGTAGCCAATGAGCGCGCGCAGCGGTGCAAACACCAGCGGCAGCGCCACCGAGAACGCGACCCACCACGCCGGCACGCCGAGTTCCACGATCATCACCCGGTTCAGCGTGCCCACCAGCAGCGCCAAGGTCATGCCGATGGAGAGCTGGAACAGCGAGAGGCGGAACAGCCGCGCCAGCGGCAGGTCGGCCGACGCTGCGTCGGCGAACGGCACGTACTTCTGCGTGAGCCGCATGGCCCAGGCAGGAGACAGCAGCCGGTTCAGGTTCACCGCGTCCACTCCCAGGCTTGTGAAGTGTAGAAGCCGCCGGACACGCGCTGGGTGCGCCCCTCGATCCAGCCGGTGTCGCCGATGCCCTTCACCAGCAGCGTGCGCAGCCTGGCCTGCGACACGGGGGTGAGCGCGGGCGAGCGGTCGCTGCTCGGGAAGAAGCGGCCCATGGTGTGGGCCACGCTCAGCAGCGGGCTGCTGGGCGCAATGGTGAAGAGCACGCTGCCGCGGGTACGCGCGGCCAGGCGCTGGATCGCGTGGGCAATGTCGGGCGTGTCGTAGTGGATGACGGAGTCCATCGCCACCACATGGTCGAACTGGCCCAGCGCGTCATCGAGCATGTCGCCCGAGCGGTATTCGATGCTGCCGCCGCGCCCGTTGGGTTGCAGCGTGGCATTGCGTTCCCGGCCCAGTTGCACCAGCGTGGGTGACAGGTCGATGGCCACCACCTCGGCGCCGCGCTGCATGGCTTCCAGGGCCAGCGCTCCGGTGCCGCAACCGGCATCGAGCAGGCGCAGACCCTGCATGTCCGCTGGCAACCAGCTCAGCAGCGTGTGGCGCATCTGGTCGCGCCCGGCACGCACCGACGCGCGGATGCGTCCCACAGGTGCGGTGGAGGTCAGGCGTTCCCAGGCCTTGGCAGCCTTGCGATCGAAGTAGTTTTCAATCTCGGACCGGCGTTCGATGTAGTTGGCGTTGGAGGTTTTCATGGGGGTACCTCGATTCAGTCGAACCCGAGCAGGTCAAAGATGTCGCGGTCCTTCATGGGCACCGCCGCCAGCGGCTCCACGCCCAGCCACAGCGACGCCGCCAGTCGCATGTATTCGGCCTTCACCGCTTCCAGCTCGGGCGAGGTTTCCATCTCGAACAGCGTGCACTTCTTGAGCCGGCTGCGGCGAATCACGTCCAGGTCGGGGAAGTGCGCGGCCAGCTTCAGGCCGATCTGGTTGTTGTACTTGTCGATCTGGTCGGTGGCGGCGCTGCGGTTGGCGATCACCCCGCCCAGGCGCACGTTGTAGTTCTTCGCCTTGGCGCCGATCGCCTGCACGATGCGGTTCATCGCGAAGATGGAATCGAAGTCGTTGGCGGTGACGATGAGCGCGCGGTCGGCGTGCTGCAGCGGGGCGGCAAAACCACCGCACACCACGTCACCGAGTACGTCGAAGATCACCACGTCGGTGTCTTCCAGAAGGTGGTGCTCTTTCAGCAGCTTCACGGTCTGCCCCACCACATAGCCGCCGCAACCGGTACCGGCTGGCGGGCCACCGGCTTCCACGCACATCACGCCGTTGTAGCCGGGAAACACAAAGTCTTCCACGCGCAGTTCCTCGGCGTGGAAGTCCACCGTTTCCAGCACGTCGATCACGGTGGGCAGCATCTTCTTGGTCAGGGTGAAAGTGCTGTCGTGCTTGGGGTCGCAGCCGATCTGCAGCACACGTTTGCCCAGGTGCGAAAACGCGGCCGACAGGTTGGAGCTGGTGGTGCTCTTGCCGATGCCGCCCTTGCCATAAATGGCAAATACCTTGGCGTTGCCGATCTTCAGCGACGGGTCGAGCTGCACCTGCAGGCTGCCCTCGCCGTCTTCGCGGCCACGGCCACTGGCGCGCCTCAGGTCGGTCAGGGGAATGGTGGTTTCCATCATGCGGGGACTCCTTCAAATACGCCTTCGAGCCGGTCTTCCAGCTCTTCGCTGGCCTGTCGGAGCGCCTGCAGAACATGGGGGTCGGGTTGCCAGAATTGGCGATCGCTGGCTTCAAGCAGCCGGCTGGCCACCCTTGCCGATGCGGTGGGATTGAGCTGTGCCAGCCGGGCACGCATCTCGGGATCGAGCATGAACGCCTGGGTGAGCTGCTCGTACACCCAAGGCTGCACCTGCCCTGTGGTGGCCGACCAGCCCATGGTGTTGGTGAGGTGCACCTCGATCTGGCGCACGCCTTCGTAGCCGTGCTTGAGCATGCCTTCGGTCCACTTGGGGTTGAGCATGCGGGTGCGGGTTTCCAGGGCCACCTGTTCGGTGAGCGTGCGCACCGCGCCGCCGCCGTGGGCGTCGCGCGTCTGATCGCCGATGTAGACCGGGGCCACCTGGGCACCCTGCCCGTCGCGCTTGGTCTTGGCACTCTGGATGGCGCGGCTCACGCCACCAAGGGTGTCGAAATAGGTGTCCACCGTGGTCACGCCCAGCTCCACCGAATCCAGGTTCTGGTAGGCCAGTTGCACATCGGCCAGCACGCTGCTGAGCAGCTGCGCGTGCTGCACCGGCTGCCCGGCGCGGCCGTAGGCAAACCCCTTGCGACGGCTGTAGGTTTCGGCCAGCTCATCGGGGTCTTCCCAGCGGCTGTTGTCGACCAGGCTGTTCACATTGGAACCGTAGGCGCCTTCGGCGTTGCCGAACACGCGCAGCGAAGCGGTTTCCAGGTCCACCCCATGCAGCGTCTGGTAGGCCAGCGCGTGGCGGCGCACCGCATTGAGCTCCAGCGGCTCGTCGGCGCTGGCGGCCAGGAAGGCGGCTTCGGCCAGCAGGCGAATCTGCAGTGGCAGCAAGTCGCGAAAGATGCCGGAGAGCGAGATCACCACGTCCACCCGAGCCCGGCCCAGTTCGACCAGCGAGAGCAGCTCGGCACCGGCCAGTCGGCCATAGCTGTCGAAGCGCGGGCGCGCACCCATCAGGGCCAGGGCCTGGCCGATGGGCCCGCCTTCGCTCTTGAGGTTGTCGGTGCCCCAGAGCACCATGGCAATGGACTCGGGGAAAGCGTTGCCGTCGGCCATGTGCCGCTCGATCAGGCGCTCGGCCTGACGCGCGCCGTCTTTCACCGCGTAGGCGCTGGGAATGCGGAACGGATCAAACCCATGCACATTGCGGCCGGTGGGCAGGATGGCCGGCGTGCGCAGCAGGTCGCCGCCGGGTGCCGGGCGCAGGAAGCGGCCATCCAGGGCGCGCAGCATGCCTTCGATTTCATGGTCATCTGCCAGCAGCGCATCGGTGGCGGCCAGTTGCTGAAGCTGGGCCAGCAGCTTGGCAGCTTCCTCGGCGTCGGGCGCTTGGCCGGCCACACTGAGCAGTGCGCCCTCGGGCAGTGCGCCGTCCACCAGGGCCTGAATGGCCGGGCGCAGGCGCTGCTGCGCGGCACCGGGTTCACCCATGGACGCATCGGCACACGACAACAACAGGTCCACCCGTTCGGCCACAGTGGGGGCCTGTCCCACCACGTGCAGGCCGTAAGGGATGAGCGTGTATTCGAGTTCCAGCACCGCGTCGTTCAGCGCGGCGATGCGGGCATCGGCTGTAGTACCCCAGGCGGCTTCGTCGGCACACAGATCCAGTTCGATGGCCTGGGCCTGCACCATGGTGGCGATCTCCTCGCGCTCGGCCTGCGCTTCGGGCTCCAGGGTGCGAAAACGCTCCAGCAGGTCCTTCAGCTCCATCAGGCCCTTGTACAGACCGGCCTGCGCCACCGGCGGCGTGAGGTAGCTGATGAGCGTGGCCGCAGCCCGGCGCTTGGCGATGGTGCCTTCGGACGGGTTGTTCGAGGCGTACAGGTACATGTTCGGCAGGTCACCGATCAGGCGGTCTGGCCAGCAGTGGGCGGTGAGACCGTTCTGCTTGCCGGGCATGAACTCCAGTGCGCCGTGGGTGCCGAAATGCAGCGCGGCGTGGGCGCCAAAGTCTTCGCGGATCCAGCGGTAGAAGGCTGAGAACGCGTGTGTGGGCGCAAAGCCGTGTTCGAACAGCAGGCGCATCGGGTCGCCTTCGTAGCCGAAGGCGGGCTGGATGCCCACGAACACGTTGCCGAAGCGTTCACCCAGCACAAAGATGCGGCTGCCGTCGCTCTGCTGCTGGCCGGGAGCCGTGCCCCACTGGGCCTCGATCTGCTTGAGGTGCTTCTCGCGCCGCACATGGTCGTCGGCGTCGATGAAGGCATGCACGTTGGCTGCCGCACCGTAGGTCTGCGCGTTGCCATTGATCAGGCGTTCGCGCAGTTCGTCCACGCTGCCGGGCATGTCCACCGTGTAGCCCTGGGCCTTCATGGCCTGCAGGGTGTTGAACAGCGACTCGAACACCGCCAGAAAGGCAGCGGTGCCGGTGTTGCCCGCGTTGGGCGGGAAGTTGAAGATGACGGCCGCCACCTTGCGCTGGGCACGTTCGCTCTTGCGCAGGTCGATCAGCTTGCCCACCCGCGCGGCCAGCGCGTCGGCGCGTTCGCTGCAGGTCTGCATGTCGTGCGCGCCTTCCAGCGCTTCGAAGCTGCAGTGCTTGTCGCAACCGGTGCAGCTCACGTGCGCCGCGCTGCCGCGACCGCCGTACACCATGGAGCCGGTGGCACCGTCCAGCTCGGGAATCGCCACCATCATGGTGGATTCCACCGGCAGCAGGCCACGGGCCGATGCACCCCAGTGGTCCAGCGTCTGGAACTCCACCGGCGTCACCGCCAGGTAGGGCACGTCCAGCCGGGCCAGGATGTTCTCGGCCGCGTGGGCGTCGTTGTACGCTGGGCCGCCGATCAGCGAGAAGCCGGTGAGCGACACCAGCGCGTCGATCGCTGGCTGCCCGTCCTTGAAGAAAAAGCCGTCGATGGCGGGCCGGTTGTCCAGCCCGGTGGCAAACGCGGGAACCACCCGCATGCCGCGCGCTTCCAGGGCGGTGATCACGCCGTCGTAATGGCCGGTGTTGCCCGCCAGCAGGTAGGAACGCATCACCAGCAAACCCACGGTACCGCGCTTGCCGGTGATCGCCACCTTGGGCAGGTCGGCCACGGTTGTGCTCATTCGGGCCGGCATGCGCGGGTGGTACACACCCACCTCCGGGTACTCCAGCGGCGCACCCACCTTGAGCGCGCCGCGCAGCGCCCGGCGCGGGCCGTTGGCGTAGCGGTCCACCAGGAACTGCACCAGGTTCACCATGTTCTGCTCGGAACCGGCCAGCCAGTACTGCATGGTCAGGAAATACGCACGCACGTCCTGGGCGGTGCCGGGAATGAAGCGCAGGATCTTGGGCAGGCGGCGCAGCATCTTCATCTGGCGCGCGCCGGCGGTGCTTTTGTCTTCGGGCGATGTGGAGCTGTCGGCGGTGGACTTGCCACGCAGCTTTTTCAGGAAGGCCATCGGGCCGCTGGTGGGGCCGCTCATGTCGAACTTGCCCATGCGGGTGAGCTTGGTCACTTCGGCGGCCGACATCAGGCACACCATGGCGTCGCATCGGTCGCGCCTGGCCTGCAGCGCGGGCAGCACCGGCAGAAAGTGGTCCTCCATGAACAGCATGCTGCCGATCACGATGTCGCCCCGGCCGATGTCGTCGATGCAGTTCTTCAGTTTGGCCGGGTCGTCGCTCCATTCGGCCGCCGCGTGCACGGTGAGCGAAAGCCCCGGCACCGACTTCGACAAGCTGCGGTGGGCGCGCTCGGCCGCACTGGCCAGGTGGCTGTCCATCGTCACCAGCACGACCCGCAGGCCGGGTGACATGACCTGACCTTCAGCGGCTGAAATGGGCTTTGGCATCGTAGAGCGTCTCCAGGGTGATCACGGGCAGGCCTTTGTCCCTGGCATACAGTTCGGTGTTGCGACGGGCCTTGCCGCGAACGAAAAATGGAATCTTCTTGAGCTCTTTTTCAGCCTCGGCACCCCAGGTGGCCACAGCGGCCTGTCCTGTGCCACCGGCTGCCACGGCGATGGCCTGTTCGGCAGCGGCACTGGCGGCCAGCAGGGCGGTGGCTTCTGCCCCCATGGGTTCGACCGGCTCAGCCATTTCGGCTTCTTTGACCATGGCCCTTGGGGCGCCATGACCCAGGTGCGAAGGCGCTGCGTCCTCATGGAATTCGGCGTCGCCGCGGAACATGCCGATCAGGTGCTCTTCCAGCCCCATCATCAGCGGGTGCACCCAGGTGTCGAACAGCACGTTCGCACCTTCAAAACCCATTTGTGGCGAATAGCGCGCGGGGAAGTCCTGCACATGCACCGGCGCGGAGATCACCGCACACGGCACGCCCAGGCGCTTGGCGATGTGGCGCTCCATCTGCGAACCCAGCACCAGTTCGGGCTGCAGTTCGGCGATGCGGGCTTCCACGTCCAGGTAATCGTCGCTGATGAGCGCGTCCACGCCATAGAGCGCAGCGGCTTCGCGCACCTCGCGGGCAAATTCGCGGCTGTAGGTGCCCAGGCCGACCACGGTAAAGCCCATCTCGTCTTGCGCGATGCGCGCGGCGGCCACCACGTGGGTGGCATCGCCAAACACGAACACGCGCTTGCCGGTCAGGTAAGTGGAGTCGACCGACTTCGCGTACCAGGGGGCGCGTGCTTCGGCGTTGGCCACCACGGCCGTTGGGTCCACCCCCGCCAGCGCGGCCACTTCGGCGATGAAGTCGCGCGTGGCACCGGATCCAATGGGCACCACCAGCGTGGCGGGCTGACCAAACGTGCGTTTGAGCCAGCCTGCGGCAATCGATGCGATTTCGGGGTACAGCACCACGTTGAAATCGGCATCACCCAGGCGGGCCATGTCGGCAGGTGAAGCACCCAGCGGCGCGGTCACGTTGATGTCGATGCCCAGATCGGTCAGCAGACCGCTGATCTCGCGCAGGTCGTCGCGGTGGCGAAAGCCCAGCGCGGCCGGGCCGAGGATGTTGCAACGGGCACGTTGACCGGCCACTCGGGGCGCGCGGCGCACCGACGTGTCGGCCAGGTGGCGCACCATCTGATAGAAGGTTTCAGCGGCACCCCAGTTTTCCTTGCGCTGGTACGAAGGCAGTTCCAGCGCCACCACCGGCACCGGCAGGTCCAGCGCCTTGCACAGACCGCCAGGATCGTCCTGAATCAGCTCAGCAGTACACGAAGACCCCACCATCATGGCTTTGGGCTGGAAGCGCGCAAAGGCTTCGCGCGCCGCGTTCTTGAACAGCTCTGCGGTGTCGCCGCCCAGATCGCGCGCCTGGAAGGTGGTGTAGGTCACCGGGGGGCGCTTGGCATCGCGCTCGATCATGGTGAACAGCAGGTCGGCGTAGGTGTCGCCCTGAGGGGCGTGCAGCACGTAGTGCACGTCCTTCATGGCGGTGGCGATCCGCATGGCACCCACATGGGGTGGGCCTTCGTAGGTCCAGAGCGTGAGCTGCATCAGACGGCCTCCAGCCGGGCGGGCTCAAACGGCTTCGGCACCAATGGCCTGACCGGCGGACCTGCCAGCTTGGCACGGCGCACCAGGGGCCGGGCAAACAGCTCGGCCAGATCCGCCGCCTGCTCGTAGCCCTGGATCGGCGTGAACACCAGCTCGATGGCCCACTTGGTGGTCAGGCCTTCGGCCTCCAGAGGATTGGCCAGACCCAGGCCACACACCACGATGTCGGGCTGCGCGGCGCGGCAGCGGTCCAGCTGGTTCTCCACGTGCTGGCCTTCGCTCAGGAACGTGCCAGCCGGCAACCAGGCGAGTTCTTCGGCCATGTGGCTGCGGTGCAGGTAGGGCGTGCCCACCTCCACCAGCGCCATGCCCAGTTCGCGCGAGAGAAAGCGCGCCAGCGGAATCTCCAGTTGCGAATCGGGGAAAAAGAAAATGCGCTTGTCCTGCAGCTGCGCGCGCAGGCGGCTCAGTGCGCCACTGGCCCGCTCGCGACCGGGTGCGGTCGCCGCAGCAAAACGATCGGCGTTCACGCCAAACCCAGTGGCCGCTGCCTGCAGCCAGGCCGTGGTGCCTTCCACGCCCAGCGGAAAGGGCGCCGGCAGGCGCTGCGCACCCCTGGCTTCCAGCGCCACAGCGGTGTCGGCCAGAAATGGCTGGGCGAGCAGAAAGCGGGTGTCTGGCCCCACCGCCGGCAACTGCGTGGCTCGACGCGGCGGAAAGAAGCTCACCGGGCCGAGGCCCATCTGGGCAAAGAGGCGGGCAAACTGGTCTTCCACCACGTCGGCCAGCGCACCCACCACCAACAACGAAGCCGGTGCATCGGCACTGGTCGCGGGCAGGCTCGGAACCATTGAGGCCAGGCAGGCGTCTTCGCCTTGGGTGAACGTGGTTTCGATGCCGCTGCCCGAGTAGTTCAGCACCCGCACATTCGGAGTGAAGCGCCCGCTCAGGCGCTGGGCGGCGCGCGACAGATCGAGCTTGATGACTTCTGACGGGCACGATCCCACCAGGAACAGCAGCTTGATTTCAGGCCGGCGCTCCAGCAGACGCGTGACCACGCGGTCCAGCTCTTCGTTGCAGTCGGCCAGGCCGGCCAGGTCGCGCTCGTCGATGATGGCGGTGGCGAAGCGCGGTTCGGCGAAGATCATCACGCCGGCGGCACTCTGGATCAGGTGCGCACAGGTGCGCGAACCCACCACCAGGAAGAAGGCGTCCTGTATCTTGCGGTGCAGCCAGATGATGCCGGTGAGGCCGCAGAACACCTCGCGCTGGCCCCGCTCCTTGAGCACAGGGGCATCAGAACAACCGCCGGACACCGCTTGAATGGGAATGACCGCGGTCATGCAGCGACCTTGATGGCAGCATCAACTCGCCCGCTTTCGAGCCGGGCCATGCGCAGCTTGTAGATGAACTGACCGGCGTTGATCACATAGGTGGCGTAGGCCGCCAGAGCCAGCCACATCAGGCCTCTGGCATCGAGCCAGCCGGTGGCCAGAGCCAGCAGGTAGGCGGTGTGCAGTGCCAGCACCAGCATGCTGAACACGTCTTCCCAGTAGAAGGCGGGCGCAAACAGGTAGCGGCCAAACACCACCTTTTCCCATATGCAGCCGGTGACCATGATGGCGTAGAGGGTGAGTGTCTTGACCACCACCGACACGGTGGCGGCCTGTTCGCCCTCACCGGTGGCCAGATAGCGCAGCACCAGCACCAGGCTGACCAGGAACACCACGAACTGCACCGGCGCCAGCACTCCTTGCACCAGTGTCCAGCCAGAGGCGTCGCGCCGCTGGCGCTGCTCGGGTGTGTACAAGGCGCGGCCTTTGGGTGGCCACTGGGTGTCTGGATGCATCTGGTTTGTCTCCATGGATCGCTCTGGAGCCCAATTTAGACGCTCTGCCGACTTGTGTCAACTTTTATTGACGTATCTTTTTATTGACATTTATGACCAACAAAGTAAAGTTGGTTTGAAGGTTAGTTCGAAATGTTTTGACGAAGTGTGGAATCCGGCTGTACAAACCGTGCAGGCGGTGGAGAAGACAGCTGAAAAGGCGCCCAACCAACGCCACGGGATGACATTACGCAAAATCTGATGGCGTAAGAAAGTCGCGACCACGACCGCGACCCATGCGTGAATCGGCACAAGCGCACAAGCGCAAGGAGACAGCACATGGGTTCGCAATCCAGGCAGCAGGTCCGGCAGGAGAACGATCTGCAGGGCCAACAGCAGCCAGACGCATGGCCGGCCAACGAAGGACCCGTTGGCCGAACGCCGGAAATCGGTGACCTGTTGCGGACGGATTCGGATCCCCCACCCGGCGGGCCCGCCCTGCAGGCGATGTTGCTCGCCAACGCGGTGGAATACGAGATCATTCCCCGCCTGATGCTGGCCCATCGCTTGCCTCTGGAGTGCGAAGCACTCGCAGAAATCGAAATCTCGAAAATCTCTCTGGGAGACATCGCCGACTTCGCCGCCATGGCGCTGCGCAGCGACGATACCGAGGTCCGCGCCAGCGTGCTGATCTTGCGAGACCGTGGTGTGCCCATCGAATCGATCTTCATGGACCTGCTGGCGCCGGTGGCCCGCCACCTGGGTGACATGTGGGAGCGGGATCTGTGCACCTTCAGCGAAGTCACGCTGGCGCTCGGCCGCCTGCAGAAGGTCTTGCGTGACAACAGCAGCGCCTTCGGTCGCCAGAGCGGCACCCACCCGAACTCGGAAGGCAGACGCATCCTGCTCATGCCCTGCCCGGGCGAACAGCACACCTTCGGGCTCTCGATGGTGGCCGAAATTTTCCACCGGGCATCCTGGGACGTGATCACCTGTTTCCTTCCCACCGACACGGCCGCCGCGATCGTCAGGAGAGAGTGGTACGACGTGGTAGGGTTCTCCCTTGGCAATGAGGCCGGCGTGACCCGGCTGCGGGAAGCCATGGGACAGGTTCGTGAGCAAAGCCAGAACCCCCTCGTCTCTATAATCGCCGGCGGTCCACTGTTCAATCTTCAACCGGAGATCGGCGCCCAGGTGCCGGCCGACGCCATCATCACAGACGGTCTCAAAGCGCCGGCCATGGCCGAAAAGCTGGTGGCCACCAGCAGTTTGCGCTTATGAAATCCATGCTCCAGCGTATTGGAGCCCCTGATTTCTGCGGGCACTTTCAAGAAAGATCCATATGTCGCTGGGAGCAAATGCCACGGTCGTTCGGCCCTTCGAGGCGCCCGGGCAGTTCCTCGCCAATCTTGACCTGGACACCGCCGCCGACCTGATCACGGCGGCCGCCGACGTGGTCCTCATCGTCGATGAGGAGGGTGTGATCCGGGACATGGCGCTCAGCGGCGACGACCTCGAAGGCAGCCTGCTGCTGGACTGGCGCGGCAAGCCATGGGCACAGACTGTCACGGCAGAGAGCCAACCCAAGATCGAAGCCCTGCTGAGAGACCAAGGTGGACTCACCGCCGACGGTGTGCGCTGGCGGCATGTCAACCACACCCTCAGCGACGGCGCCGAACTGCCTTTGTCCTACTCCGTGGTGCCTGTGCGCCGCCAGGGTGAAGTGGGCCGCCCGGCGTTCTGCGCTGCCTTCGGGCGGGACATGCGACCCCAGGCCGCGGTACAGCAGCGCCTGATTCGCGCCCAACAGACCATGGAGCGGGATTACTGGCGTTTGCGCCAGATCGAAACGCGCTACCGTCTGTTGTTTCAGACCGCGTCGCAGCCGGTCATCATCCTGCAGGGCTCGGTCGACAAGATTGAAGAAGCCAACCCGGCAGCGCACGACCTGTTCGGCGAAGCGGCCAAACAATCCGGCTGGACGCTGTCCGACAGCCTGGACGCACCCAGCCTGCAGGCGCTGCGCGACATGCTCGAACGTCTTCGCACCAGCGGTCGATCGGAACCTTGCAAGGTGCGCACATTGGTCAACCCCGAAGAACTGGAGCTCACCGCTTCACAGTTCCGGCAGGAAAACAAGCAGTTCTACCTGCTGCGCTTTGTCCGCTCGGCCGACATGGCAAAGACCAGCGTCTCTCAAGCCAAGCAGCAACTGCTTCAGGTGATGGAGAGTGCGCCCGATGCGCTCGTCGTGACCGATCTGGATGGCCGCATTCTCAGTGCCAACCGCGCTTTCCTCGACCTGGGACAGCTCGGCAGCGAAGACCAGGCCCGCAGTGAACTGCTCGACAAATGGCTGGGCCGCACCGGTGTGGACTTTCGCGTGCTGCTCTCCAACTTGCGCCAGCACGGATCGGTCCGGCTTTTTGCCACCCAGATGCGGGGGGAATACGGCTCCACCGCCGAGGTGGAGATTTCGGCGGTTGCGGTGAGCAACCCCCAGCCCTGTCTGGGTTTCACCATCCGCGACATGGGCCGCCGACTGAACGAATCCACCCGGGGCGACAAGGAACTGCCGCGTTCGGCCAGCCAGATGACCGAACTGGTCGGACGCCTTCCCCTCAAGGACATCGTTCGCGAGACCACCGACCTGATCGAGCAGCTCTGCATCGAAGCCGCGCTGGAACTCACTGGCGACAACCGGGCTTCTGCGGCCGAAATGCTCGGCCTCTCCAGGCAAAGCCTCTACATCAAGTTGCGCCGCTTCGGCATTCTGGAGAGCGCGGGCGAAGACGTGCACTGAGCGCGGGTTCCATGGTCCACCCGGAAACCGCCTGCCCAGGCGGTTTTTTTGTGGAAATTCAGTCTGACGCCGCGGTGGAGGGTCTTCGAAAAGATCTTCTGCCACCACCCATCACCGAGTGTCAATCTCTATTGACACTTAAATGTGTAAGGCGTACAAACTGGCGGCATGAGCCTGCCTGCCCTTTCCGCCATCACCGAGCTCTTCAAACCCATCACCTGGTTCCCGCCCATGTGGGCGTTTGCCTGCGGCGTGGTGGCATCCGGTATTTCAATGGACGGGCGCTGGCTGCTGGCCATCGTTGGGGTGGCTTTGGCTGGCCCGCTGGTGTGCGCCACCAGCCAGGCCGTCAACGACTGGTACGACCGCCACGTGGACGCCATCAATGAGCCACAGCGTCCGATCCCTTCCGGGCGCATTCCCGGGCGCTGGGGGCTCTACCTCGCCATCGGCTGGACGGTGGTTTCGCTGCTGGTGGCCACGGTGCTCGGCCCCTGGGGCTTTGGTGCCGCCGCCGTCGGTCTGCTGCTGGCCTGGGCCTATAGCGCACCACCGGTGCGACTGAAGGAAAACGGCTGGTGGGGCAATGCGGCCTGTGGCATCAGCTACGAAGGCATTGCCTGGGTCACCGGCGCGGCCGTGATGGCCGGCGGTGCCATGCCAGGCGGCGAATCACTGGTGCTCGCAGCACTCTACAGCGCAGGCACCCACGGCATCATGACACTCAACGACTTCAAGGCGGTGGCCGGCGACCGCCTGATGGGCGTGCGTTCGCTGCCGGTGCAGCTGGGCATCCAGCGGGCGGCACAGGTGGCCTGCTGGTTCATGGCCGTGCCGCAGGTGGTGGTGATTGCCCTGTTGCTGACCTGGGGACAGGCCTGGCACGCTGCGACGGTGGCGGCGCTGTTGCTGCTGCAGTTCGTGCTGATGCGTCGCTTTCTGGCCTCGCCCACGGAACGGGCCCTCTGGTACAGCGGTTTTGGCGTGCCGCTGTTCGTGGCCGGCATGATGGTCAGCGCTTTTGCCCTGCGAGGGCTTGTTTGAAACACCCCCGCCGCGCTCCACGCGACCCCCTCAAGGGGGCGGCGCTGGCCGTCCGGCAGAGCCGGCCCGGCGGCGCCCTGGATGGCGCTGTTTCAAGCCTCTGCATGGCACTTCGGTGCCATGGAAAGCTGGCATGAAAATGCCAAAGTGCCAGCAGACTGAACAGCCAACTGTGTTTGGCTGGGCAAGCATCGCCCGCGTGGGCCTGGTCCAGGCCGCGCTGGGTGCCGTGGTGGTCATGACCACTTCCACGCTCAACCGCGTGATGGTGGTCGAACACGCCCTGCCCGCTTTGTTGCCCGGTGTGCTGGTGGCCTTGCACTACCTGGTGCAGATGGCGCGGCCGCGCATGGGTTTCGGATCCGACGTGGGCGGCAGGCGCACGCCCTGGATCATCGGCGGCATGGCCGTGCTGGGTCTGGGTGGTGTGGTGGCCGCGCTTGCCACGGCATGGATGGGCACCGACCGCTCGGCCGGCATTGTGCTGGCCTTGCTGGGCTACGCCCTGGTCGGCCTGGGCGTCAGCGCCAGTGGCACCTCGCTGCTGGTGATGCTGGCCAAACGCGTGCCCCATGGCCGGCGGGCCGGCGCTGCCACGCTGGTGTGGATGATGATGATTGCCGGCTTCGCCGTCACGGCGGGTCTGGCGGGCCACTGGCTGGACCCATATTCGCCCGCGCGCCTGGTGACCGTGACATCCGTCGTGTGCCTGTTCGCCTTCGTGCTCACGCTGGCGGCCGTTCGCGGGCTGGAAGGCCCCGCGATCGCACCTGGGGAACAGCCCGCGCACCGGCCCTATGGTGAGCCTCTCGCCAAACCCCGTTTTCGCGAAGCCTTGCGTGAGGTGTGGGCAGAACCCCTGGCGCGCCGCTTCACGGTTTTTGTGTTCGTTTCGATGCTCGCATTCAGCGCGCAAGACCTCATCCTTGAACCGTTCGCCGGGACGGTGTTCGGTTACTCGCCGGGCGCCTCCACCCAGCTCTCCGGTGTGCAAAACGGTGGTGTGCTGCTGGGCATGCTGCTCGTGGCCTTTGCGAGTGCCGCCGGTGCGCGACTGAGCCATCACCGAACCTGGCGCCACGTCGGCTCGCTGCGAGGGTGGACCATCGGCGGCTGCTTGGCCTCGGGCGCAGCACTGGCAGCGCTCAGTCTGGCTGGCATGCACGGCGAAGGCGCACCGCTGAAAACCATCGTGTTTGCCCTGGGCGTGTCCAACGGCGCGTTTTCCATCGGCGCCATCGGTTCCATGATGCGCCTTGCCAGTGAAGGGCGTCAGCAGCGCGAAGGTGTTCGCATGGGCCTCTGGGGCGCGGCTCAGGCCATTGCCTTCGGCCTGGGCGGACTGGTGGGCACCGGCGCCAGCGACCTGGCCCGCAGTCTGATTGCGTCGCCCGGCGAGGCCTATGCCCTCGTCTTTGCGCTGGAAGGTGGGGTGTTCCTGATCGCTGCCTTGCTGGCCTGGCGCATCAGTGCGCCCGCACCCGCCCGAATCGCGCTTCGTTCCTTTTCCCACCCAACAGCCGGCGCGGGTCTTTCCGCAGGCACTCCACAGAGGCAAACCACATGAACACCGACGAAATCTTTGACGCTGTCGTGATCGGTGGTGGACCGGCGGGCGCCACCGCAGCCCATGAGCTGGCCAGGCAAGGCCGTTCGGTGCTGTTGCTGGACCGGGCTGGCCGCATCAAGCCCTGCGGCGGGGCCATCCCGCCGCGCCTGATCAAGGACTTCGACATTCCGGACCATCTGCTGGTTGCCCGCGCAGAGAGCGCGCGCATGATTTCTCCGGCCAACAACCGGGTCGACATTCCGATCGACAACGGGTTTGTGGGCATGGTCAACCGCGACGCTTTCGACGAATGGCTGCGCGAACGTGCCCAGGCCGCAGGCGCGCAGCGCCGCATCGGCACGTTCAAAAGCCTGTCGCGCGACGATGACGGCGTGAGCGTGGTGCACTACCTGGCCCGTGAGCGACACCACAAAGGCGAAGGCGTACCCGTCAGCGTGCGCGCCCGCACCATCGTGGGGGCCGATGGTGCAAGGTCTGAGGTGGCACGCCAGGGCAAGGTGCCCGGCGTGGAGGACACCCGCTACGTGTTCGCTTACCACGAGATCGTGCGCGCCCCCACCGCCGACCAGCGCAGCGCCGACTACGATGGCACGCGTTGCGACGTCTACTACCAGGGCCGCTTCTCGCCCGACTTCTACGGCTGGGTTTTCCCGCACGGCGACACGCTGAGCATCGGCACCGGCAGTGCGGACAAGGGCTTTTCACTCAGGGGATCGGTGCAGCGCATGCGCGAGGCCAGCGGGCTGAGCGACACGGAAACCTTGAGGCGCGAAGGCGCACCTCTTCCCATGAAGCCGCTGAAGCGCTGGGACAACGGACGTGACGTGGTGCTGGCCGGCGACGCGGCCGGCGTGGTGGCACCGGCGTCGGGCGAGGGTATCTACTACGCGATGGTGGGCGGGCAACTCGCGGCGCAGGCAGCACACGAACTGCTGACCACGGGCGACGTGCGCGCCCTCAAACTGGCACGCAAGCGGTTCATGAAGCTGCATGGCACCGTGTTTCTGGTGCTGGGCATCATGCAGACCTTCTGGTACCGCAGCGAAAAACGCCGCGAACGCTTCGTCAAAATCTGCGAGGACCGGGACGTGCAGCAGCTGACCTTCGAGTCCTACATGAACAAGCAACTCACGCGCAAGAAGCCCATGGCGCATGTGCGCATCTTCTTCAAGGACCTGGGGCACCTGCTGGGCATGGCCCGGGTGTGAGGTTCATTGACAACGCCCGCTGAGGCCAGGCTTCATGCAAGCACTCTGGGAAAGCGGGCTCTGGCTCGACATCGCCATTGCCATCACCGCGCTGGAACTGCTGGTACTGGGTTCACTGCATGTCTTTACAAGACGGGGGCTGCACCCGAACGCCTGGGCACTGAACCTGTGCTCAGGCTTGCTGTTGATGCTCGCACTGCGCAGCACGCTGGGTGGCGCTGCGTGGCATTGGCCCGTCATGTGCCTGGCCGCATCGGGGGTGATGCACAGCGCCGACCTCTGGCGGCGCTGGCGTCTTCAGCAGCGGGTCATCACGCCTTCTTGACGTAGGCCGAGCACCAACCCTTGGCGGCCACATGCTTGCCGGGGAAGATGCCGCAAGGGCCACTGGCTTCGCCAGCCTTGCCCGAGTAGAGCGTGCAGTTGGAGCACAGTTGCGTCGAGGCGTGCTTGGGATACTTTTTGGCGTCGACCTTGGTGCTGTCGGCCGCATAGCCCAGTGCCTTGGCCTGGGCATCGTTTTCATCGACCACGGGAGCCGCTTGCGCATGCGCAGCACCCGCCATCAACACCGAACCGCCAGCGGCGACTTGCATCAAGAAAATACGACGATTTGAACCGTTCATGGAGGGCCTCGTGGAGAAATGCAATATTGCAATTTCATGCTACACCCGCCAGCTTAAGCACGGCTGAAGCCCCCACGAGCGCCTGACTTCCGCAGTCATCCATTGGGGGCAATCTCCATGCCGTTGGCGGCTTCTCCGCGGTGCGTACACTTGCCGGAAAAATTCCGGCTTCATGACTCCACAAGACTACGTCCAGCAAAAGGCCGCCGCCTCGGGCAGCAGCTTCTATTACGCGTTCCTGTTCCTGCCGCCCGAACGTCGCGCCGCCATCACCGCCTTTTACGCGTTCTGCAGGGAAGTGGACGATGTGGTCGATGAGGTCAAAGACCCCGACGTGGCCCAGACCAAGCTGGCCTGGTGGCGGCACGAGGTGGCAACGGCCTACGCGGGTGAACGCAATCACCCGGTGATGCAGGCACTCATGCCCCACGCCACCGCATTTGGCATTGAAGCTCGCCACCTGCTGGCCGTGATCGAAGGCTGCCAGATGGACCTGGAGCAGAACCGCTACCTGGACTTCGCCAACCTGCAGCAGTACTGCCACCTGGTGGCCGGCGTGGTGGGCGAGGTGGCCGCCCGCATTTTTGGCCAGACCCGGGAACAGACCACCGCGTACGCCCACCGGCTGGGTCTGGCGTTCCAGCTGACCAACATCATTCGCGACGTGGGCGAGGACGCCGCACGCGGGCGCATCTACCTGCCGGTCAACGAACTCCAGCAGTTTGACGTGAAGGCGCATGAACTGCTCAAGCGCAGCGCAGCCCCGGGCACCGACCCAGCCGATTTCGAGCGCCGCTTCACCGCGCTCATGCAGTTCCAGTGTGCGCGTGCGCTGAAGACCTACGACGAGGCCCTGGCACTGTTGCCGGAAGCCGATCGCCGCACGCAGAAGCCCGGCCTGATGATGGCCAGCATCTACCGCACCCTGCTCAAGGAAATCGCCAGCGAGCCGCTGCTGGTGCTGACGCAACGGGTCAGCCTCACACCCCTGCGCAAGTTCTGGCTGGCGTGGCGGGTGCAGGCGCTGGGCCGGCTCTGAAGCGCCCGGCCGACATCCCACACCAAGCGGACGCCCCCCACACATGCCACGTTGTCCCAACGCCGTCTCGGACGCGAGCAGCCCAGCCCAGACAGAGCCATGGCGGCCGTGGTGCGGGCGGCGCCGACTCGAAGCCGAGAACACCAACCCATGAAGGTCGCCATCGTGGGCGCGGGATGGGCGGGCATGGCTGCGGCTGTCACCGCCGCGGAACGCCCCATGGACATCACCGTGTTCGAGGCTTCCCGGACGCTGGGCGGGCGGGCGCGCGCCATGCCCGCCCAGAGGCCAGACGGCCTTCCTCTGACGCTGGACAACGGCCAGCACATCCTGATTGGTGCCTACACCGACAGTCTGGACCTGATGGAACGCGTGGGCGTGAACCTGGGCGAGGCGCTGTGGGCGCTTCCGCTCGCTTTGCCCTACCCCGACGGCCAGGGATTGCAGACCCCGCGCTGGGCGGCAAACTGGCCGGCACCGCTGGATACCCTGACGGCCATCGCCACCGCCAGGGGCTGGCGCTGGTCAGAACGCCTGGCGCTGGTGCGCACCTCGCTGGCCTGGCAGGCGGCCAGCTTCCGGTGTCCACCTGCACAAACCGTGAGTGAACTCTGCGCGCATCTGCCGCGCCGGGTGCTGGACGAACTGATCGAACCCCTGTGTGTTTCGGCGCTGAACACGCCCGCCGCACAGTCCAGCGCTCAGGTGTTTCTGCGCATCATGCGCGACGCCCTTTTCGGAAAAGGCCACGGTCGCCTGGGTGCATCGAACCTGCTGCTGCCCCGTGTGGACCTGACCACCGCTTTCCCGCAGACAGCACAACAATGGCTCGGCCACCACCACCCGTCATCGGTGCGGGTGCATGCCGGGACCCGGGTGGTTGCCTTGCATCGGTCGGCAGATGGCTGGGACCTGCAGGTTGAGCAGCAGGGTGCACTCCGCGAAGAGCGATTCGATCAGGTCATCTGGGCCACGGCTGCTGCGCCCGCTGCCCAGGCAATGCTCAGGGCGGCAGACACGGCACAGGCCCGTGCCGAGCATGGTGACATCGCACGGCAAGTGCGTGAATGGGCCACGAAGTGCCGGGCCCTGAACTTCACCGCCATCACCACGGTCTATGCCTGGTCCGCAGGGGCACGGCTGTCCGGCCCCATGCTGGCGTTGCGGGCCGAACCAGACGCCCACGCCGCCCCGGCGCAGTTCGTGTTCGACCGGGGCCAGTTGCACCCCCACGACGCTGGCGCCCAGGGCGTGCTGGCCTTTGTGGTCAGCGCCAGTGTCGGGGAACGCGACGACCTGCAGGCGCGGGTGCTGCGGCAGGCGGCCCGTCAACTGGACCTGCATGCGCTGCAACCAATCCAGACAGTGGTTGAAAGGCGGGCCACGTTCGCCTGCACCCCCCAACTTCAGCGGCCGCCACGGTTCATCGCACCTGGTCTGTGGGCGGCGGGCGACTTTGTCGAGGGCCCCTACCCTGCCACTCTGGAAGGCGCGGTGCGCAGCGGGACAGCGGCAGCAAAAGCACTCTGAACCTGGCAAAAGGCATGAAAACGAAATGCCACGGCCAGCCCACAAAGCCGCAGGATCCGGGTTGAGGTGAGACTGACAACAATCACCTGCCAAAATGGTGCCGACCCGGGAACCTCCAGGCGCAGCAGCCTTCAGACCCGTGTCGTACATCTTTTAACCCGAACAAGGAGTTTTTACGCATGCTTGGAGCACCCACCGCACGCCATTTCGTGATCGCCGCCGGCCTTTGCCTGGCCACCCTTTCCAGTGCCATGGCCCAGAACATGGTGAGCGTCAAGGGCAACACGTTGAACATGCGCTCGGGACCAGGAACCCAGACCGAAGTGCTCTGGCAGCTCAAGCAGGGCTACCCACTGGAGGTGGTCAGGCGGCAGAACAACTGGCTGCAGGTCAAAGACTTCGAAGGCGACACCGGCTGGGTCGCCAGCTCGCTCACCAGCAGCACGCCACACCACATCGTCAAGAGCCCCACAGCCAATGTGCGCAGCGGCCCGGGCACGCAGCATCGCATCGTCGGCAAGGCAAACTATGGTGATGTGGTGCGCACGCGCGAGAAGCGTGGTACCTGGGTCCGGGTGGAGCGCGCCGGCGAGCCCAACGGTTGGATTGCCAAGAGCCTGCTCTGGGGCTGGTAAGCCCATCAACGTTGAGGGCCATGCAGGTGCGGCTCTGCGCCGCGCCTCAATTCATTCATCCCCTCAGAGTGCTGCCTTGATCTTGTCGGCCATCTCGTGGGTGACCCACACGTTCCACACCTCCGGCTGGGTTTTCAAAAAATGCTTCGCCGCCTCTTCGGCAGATGCTTTGTTCCCGCGCATCCAGGCCAGCAAGGCGTTGACCGTGTGGTTCTCCCAGCCGCGCACTTCCAGATACCGCACCGCTGGTCCGTCCTTCCTGTAGAAGCGGTCTGTCATCACGGTGAACACCTCCGACTGCGCCCAGTCGTTTCTGACGGGATTTGCGCAGCTGGCCATGGCGTTGCAGGTTTCCCATGCTTCGGTGTCGTGAGGCACGCCAGCATCGAGCTTGACCATTTCGTACCGACCCAGCATCGACGTGGGTGCCCAGTAGTAGCCCAGCCAGCCAGCCTCGCTCTCGTAGGCCTTGGCAATCGACTCGTCCAGCTCGCTGGCTGACTTCACGTCAACGAGTTCAAACCCTTTTTCAGCAGCCCCCCAGGCCTTGAACGCGTGCTCTGTGGGAACCCGGCAGTGCCAACCCGAGGGGCAGTTGTGCACAGCGCCGCGCTTCGGACCGACGGCAGATGGGAACAGTTCTGGATGTTTCAGTGCATCGTCGATCGTCTTGATCTCGGGATGTGCGTCGGCCACGTACTTCGGAATCCACCAACCTTCCACTCCGCCGTCCAGCAATGCCCTGGCGCCGAAATGCAACCGCCCTTCCTGCATGGCGGTCGCCAAGGGCTGCCGGGCGGCATTGATCCAGCCTTCGGGTGCCACATCGGGCTCTCCGGTTTCCATCATGGCGCTCAAGGTGGGCATGGTGTCTCCAGGCACCAGTTCAACTTCGCAGCCGTAGGCATGCGTCAGCACGAACCGGTCCACCTGGGCAAGCACCTCGGCCGATTCCCAGCCCATGCTCGCCACCGTCACCTTGCCGCAAGCTTGCTCGGCCGCTGTTTCGGACGCTGTATTGGGCTGCGCCCGGTCTTCGGTCTTGCCACAAGCGGCCAGCAACAGCCCTGCCGTGATCGTGGCCAGTGTCAGCCGAGATGGGTGATTCATGGTGGTCCTCCGTGTTGGTGTGAAGGGGCTGCGTGTGCAGACCCACACCCGACGACCTGGAAATGACCGAACGCTGCTGCAAACCTGGTGACCAGCCGCTCAACCACCGGGTGCCGGGTTGAAGTCAGCCCATTACTATACTTTTTTGAACTTGCCGCATGCAGACCGTCCCACTTTGCAACGCCGGCAAGCGCGGTTCCGCCCTGCCCTACGCGGTCACGAAGGGTCGAGTGCCTGAACCACCTGATGGGCCGGTCGATGCACGCAGCGCATCAGCCAGGCGCGAGTGAGCGGGTGCGCCACCCACAGGCCGCTGGCAGGACGCGCCCAGTTCAAGACACTGGCCACGCACAGGTCGGCAACCGTGAAGCGCTCGGCAGCCAGATGAATCTGGCCTCGATCGTGCTGACGCTGCAGGTGCTGCTCGATCACCTTCAAAGGCACTGCAAGTCGACGTTCGGCTGCCTCGGCCAGTTCGGGCTTTCGACGCTCGGCAGGCATCGCCATGCGGTGCATCAACACCGTGAGCGCATCGGCCTCTGCCTCGGTCACGGCCCAGAAGCTCTAGCGAAGCGCCTCGGCATCTTCGCTGGCGTTTGCAGGCGTGATGCTCAGCCCGTCGGGCTGGCCATGGTGGCGAGCCAGATAAAGCGCGCACGCCATGCTCTCCCAGACCACGGTTTCACCGCCCTCTTCGGTCGAACGATGGTCCACCAGCACTGGAATGTGGCCATTGGGGTTGATGGCCAGGAACGCGGGGGTTCTCGTGCCACCACCGGTATACGGGGTGGCCACGTGCCTGAAGGCCAACCCGAGTTCGGTGGCGGCCCAGAGCGGCCTGCTGGCGCGAGAAGCAGGGATGCCGTGGATGGTCAGGCTCATGGTTCGGGTGCAGATTCAAGAAATGCGGTCAGGCCCATTCGCTACTTGCCCAGCGCGAGACAGAGCGCCGTCAGGTCTGCCACAGTCAGGTGCGGTTGAAGCGGGGCGTGACTCCATGCCTGCCCCTCGCGATTGAGCCAGGCCATCTGCATGCCCGCCTCCAATGCCCCCACACCGTCAAGGTGAGCATCGTCCCCCACATGCAGCACCTCTGAGGGATCCACCTCAGCGGCCTCTGCAGCTGCTTGGAAAATGCGCGCATCGGGCTTGCCCACACCAAATTCCCGCGCACTGAGCGCTGCCCGGAAATGGGCACCCAGCCCGACACGGTGCACATCGGCGTTGCCATTGGACACCGCCACCAGCGGATAGCGGCTGGCCAGCCACTCCAGGGCGGGCAGCGCATCTTCATACAGGGTCACGCACTGGCGCTCGGCAAAAAAAACATCGAACGCGGGCTCGGCCAGCGCAGTGTCGTCTCCTGCGCACTGCAGCATCAGGCGGATCGACTCCAGACGCAGTGCGCTCATGTCGTGGGCGAGATCCGGTCGGGTTGCTCCCATGTGGTTGCGAACAGAACGAATCACCCCCGGCGTGGCACTCCAGGCGGCCGTGGCAGGGGCATGTTCGGCCAGCCACGCGTGCAGCGCCGCCTCCGCACGCTCGATGGTGGGCCAGATGGGCCAAAGCGTGTCATCGAGATCGAGCGTGACCGCACGGATGCGGTCGAGGTCCAGGCCAGCGTCTTTGGCAACGCGACGGGAAGCGAACAAGGGGGTCTTCATGACTCAGCGAGAATAGCGCATGCCGTTTCAGCTCGAACCCACCTTTTCACATGGCCAGCCCGCCCGCACGGCCGTCGTACTTTGCAATCTGGGCACTCCCGACGAACCCACCGCCCCGGCATTGCGCCGGTACCTCGGGGAGTTTCTGGGCGACCATCGGGTGGTCGAGATTCCGAAACCGATCTGGTGGTTGATCCTGCACGGCATCATCCTTCGCGTGCGCCCCAGGAAGTCTGCAGAAAAATACGCCAGCATCTGGACGCCAGAAGGCTCGCCGTTGAAGGTCTGGACCGAAAGACAGGCCACGCTGCTGCGCGGCTACCTGGGCGAACGAGGCCACCAGGTCACCGTGCGCTACGCCATGCGCTACGGCAATCCCTCCATTCCGTCGGTGCTGGACGAGCTCAGGAAAGAGGGTATGACGCGCGTGCTTATCCTGTCGGCCTACCCGCAGTACAGCGGCACCACCACCGCCAGCGTGTTCGACGCGGCCGCCCAGTGGGGCATCAAGAGCCGCCACCTGCCTGAGTTCCGGTTCGTCAACCGCTATCACGACGACGCCGGCTATATCAACGCGCTCGCCAAACGGGTCCGCGCGCACTGGATGCATCACGGTCAGGCCGAGCAACTGGTCATGAGCTTTCACGGTGTGCCCGAACGCACCCTGGACCTCGGCGACCCCTACCACTGCGAATGCCACAAGACCGCGCGCCTGCTGGCCGAACGGCTTGGGCTCGCCAAGGAGCGCTACAAGGTCACGTTTCAGTCGCGCTTCGGCAAGGCCAAGTGGCTGGAGCCCTACACCGAGCCCACGCTGATTGCACTGGGTGAACAAGGCGTCAAGCGCGTGGACGTGATCTGCCCGGGCTTCACCAGCGACTGCCTGGAAACACTGGAAGAGATCAGCATGGAAGCGCGCGAGGCCTTTCTGCACGCCGGAGGCGAAGAGTTCCACTACATCGACTGCCTCAACGACAGCCCCGACTGGATCCGCGCGCTGGCCGACCTGACCGAGCGGCACCTGCAGGGCTGGCCCACAAAACAGGCCGATGACCCGATGGAACTCAGGGAGAGCCGCGAGCGTGCGCTCGCCCTGGGCGCAAAGGACTGAAAAGTCCCTCAGGCAGTGACCTGATGCCACCTCAGCCTCAAGGGATCAGCGATTTTCAGGCGTTTGCATCCGCCAGGAAGCGCTGCACCAGCCCCAGCTGCTCTGGCACATTGAGCGCTGGCGCATGGCCACAGCCGGCAATCGTGACCACCTGCGCTCGTGGGCCACGCTCTCGCATGGCCTCGGCGGTGTCTGCCCGCAGCAGATCGGATTCGGCGCCACGCAGACACAGCACCGGTATATCGATGCGGTCGTAGGTGTCCCACAGGCTGTAGTCTTCGGGGTGGTGCACGAACTGCTGGACCATGGCCGGGTCGTAGTGAGGCGTCACGCGACCGTCAGGCAGGCGGCGGGCAGAGCTTTCGGTGAGCAGGGTCCACTGCGCATCGGTGAGGAAGCCGTAGGGTTTGTACACGGTGCGGAAGTAGGTTTCCAGCTCCCCGATCGTGTCAAAAGCCGCCGGATGGCCGGCATAGCTGCGGATGCGTTCAACCGCCGCGTCGGCCAGCCTGGGACCGATGTCGTTGAGCACCAGTTGCTGAATGCGACCATGCAAAGGACCGGCCGCGCACACCATGCCGATGGCACCACCCATCGAAGTACCAACCCAGAAGAAACGTTCCAGTTTCAACTGGTCGACCAGCGCGGTGGCAATGCGGGCGTAGAAGTCCAGGCAGTATTCGGCTTTGGGGTCCGGGCTCCACTGGCTCAGCCCGCGCCCTATCGTGTCGGGGCAGACCACCCGGTAGCCGAGCGACGCAAGATGGGCCGCCAGAGGATCCATGTCGCGACCAGTGCGCGCCAGGCCGTGCCAGGCCACCACGGTCGATCCGTTGGGCGTGGCGGGCACCCAGTCCATGAAGTGGATTTCGCGTCCTTCGCACGCCAGGTAGCGCGATTGGGGAATGGGTGAGGTGTTCATAGAAACGTGGAAATGGGTTCACAAGCGCAGTGCGAGCGAAGGGAGCCAATCAGGGGCGCCGCGGAACCGGCTGCGCCGGGCTGCCGGGCCCACCACCGCTGGGCGCTTGCAAGGAACGCAGCGCTCTGGCGCTCCGTTCCCGCAACCTGCCCACGATGCCGGTCGGGAAGTGGTAGACCGACAGCACGAACAGCACCCCCAGCCACAGGAGCCAGCGGTCGGGTGTGAGCAGCGCGGGCAGCAGGGGAATGCCTTCGGTGGCGCTGCCTGCGACGCGCAGCAGGTCCTGCAGGTAGCTCTGTGCCAGCACGAACAGCACACTGCCGATCACCGCGCCGTACATCGTCCCCATGCCACCGATCACGACGATGAGCAGGATGTCCAGCATGATCTCGAACGACAGCGAGGTGTCCGGCCCGTTGTAGCGCAGCCAGATGGCCAGCAGACAGCCCGCCAACGTGGCAAAGCTGGCCGACAGCACGTTGGACAGCGTGCGGTAGATCACCGTGCGGTAGCCCAGCGCCTCGGCGCGGAAGTCGTTTTCGCGAATGGCCTGCAGCACGCGTCCGAACGGTGAGTTGACGATGCGCAGCAGCGTGAGGAAGATCGCCGTCACCGAGAAAAAGATGAGGTAGTAGGTGATGAAGCGTCCGTTCAGGTCCACCTCGCCCAGCGGCGTCACCAGTGGCTCCTCGCGCAAGGAGAAACCGGGTTGCAGCAGCTCGGGCACACGGAAAGTGAGACCGTCTTCACCACCGGTGAACTCGGAGAGCTGTGACGCCAGCGTGAGAAAAGCGGTGGCCACCGCCAACGTGATCATGGCGAAGAAGATGGCCTTGACCCTCAACGAGAAAAGTCCGATCACCAGCGAAAGCACCAATGACACCATCAGCGCGGCGAGCACCCCGGTCAGCAACGCGGTCCAGGTCGGCGAATCGGCTGAGCTGAGCGAAATGGCCACGCCATAGGCGCCAATGCCAAAGAACATGGTGTGGGCAAAACTCACGATGCCGGTGTAGCCCAGCAACAGATCAAAGCTCGCCACCAGCGCAATGAAGATCAGCACCTTGGCCGCCACATTCAGCGCCTTCACACCCGGAAACAGGAACGGTGCGAACGCCAGCCCCAGGAACAGCAACACCAGCAGCGCCACCAGCCAGCGGCTGCGCGGAAGGTCGTTGGAAAGCAATCTACTCAACATGAAAAGCCTCTCGGAAATTTAAGCCAACCCGCATCGAATGCGAACCCGCCCTCCAGCAGCAGCCGAAGATCCGGCTCCGCCGGTCCAAAGGCTGCGCCCCCTGGGGGGTGACGCCGAAGGCGGCGCGGGGGGTCTTCATCGACTCGTGATGGGATACACACCCTGCGGTCGCCACAACAGGATGGCCACCATCAGCGCGATGTTGGAAAACAGCGCCACTTTGGGCACCAGAAAGCCGGTGTAGTTGGCCATCAGCCCCACCAGCAGCGCGCCAATGAGCGCGCCCAGCGTGGAGCCCAGTCCGCCGATGATGATGACAATGAAGATCAGCACGTTGACCTGGTGGCCCATCTGCGGCACCACGCTTTCCTGGTACAGGCCCCACATCACGCCACCCAGGCCAGCGAGCGCACTGCCCACCACGAACACACCCACAAACAGGCGCTTGATGCGGTAGCCCAATGATTCGACCATCTCGCGATCCTGCACTCCAGCGCGGATCAGCAGGCCCACCTTGGTGCTGTTGAGCGTCCACACCATGGCGGTGAACACCGCAGCCCCCACGATCACGGCCAGCAGCCGGTATTTGGCAACCGCCGCATCACCCAGCAGGATGGAGCCGCGCAGCGCTTCGGGCAATGGCAGCGGGATCTGCTCAGGCCCCCAGAACACCTTGATGAGTTCTTCACCAATGATCATTCCGCCCATGGTGATCAGGATCTGCTTGAGGTGCATGCCATAGACCGGGCGAATGATGAACCGCTCGAACACCAGCCCGATGGCCCCCGCCACCGCCATGGCCACCAGCATCGCCGGGAACAGTGCCATGAGGTTGAGCCAGAGGCTGTCGCTGGTGGTGAAGCCACCCATGGTGCCCAGCACGGTGGTGGCCACGAAGGCACCCAGCGCAATGAACACCCCGTGGCCAAAATTCAGCACGTCCATCAGGCCGAATACCAGCGTGAGGCCCGAGGCAATGATGAAAATGATCATGCCCATGGCCAGCCCTGCCACCGTGAGCGTGAGCCAGGTGGAGGGACTGCCGGTCAGCGGCAGCGCGATCAGTGCCAGCGCCGGCACCAGCGCCATGGGCTTCCAGTCGAGTTCTTTGAGTTGGATCATGCGGTTTTTCCTGGGCCGGTCTGGAAGGCCAGCCCTGCGGTTATCGGTGGTGTGCGGTGAGCGCGGCGGTTCACTGGTGCGCTCCCAGGCTCAGGCCGAGCAGCCGGGCCTGCAGCGCTTCGTCAGCGGCGAGGTCGGCCATCAAGCCGCTGTGCACCACACGGCCGTCGTCCATCACGGCCACGGTATCGCCCAGCTGGCGCGCGAAATTGAAGTTTTGCTCCACCAGCAGGATGGTGGTGTTCGCCGCCTTGAGCTGGCGAAATGCCTCGATCATGTTCTGGATGATGGCCGGGGCCAGGCCCTTGCTGGGCTCGTCGATCAGCAGCAGCTTGCGCGGTTCGATGATGGCGCGCGAGACCGCCAGCATCTGCTTCTGCCCCCCGCTGAGCTTGCCGGCCGGGTGCAGCCAGAACTTCTTGATGGCGGGAAACAGGTCGAAGATCCATTCCAGCCGGGTGGTGTCGATGTCGTCCAGATTGCGCGCGCCACGCGCCGCCAGCAGCATGTTCTCGCGCACGGACAAATCCGAGAAGATGCCCATGCTTTCCGGCACGTAGGCCACGCCCGACTGTGCAATGTCCGGTGTGGGTTGCTGCGTGATGTCCTGCCCGTCGAGCGTGACGCTGCCCTGGCTGGCGTGCCACAAACCCATGATGGTGCGCAGTGTGGTGGTCTTTCCTGCGCCGTTGCGGCCGAGCAGCAGGGTGAGCTGGTTGGCAGGCACGACGAGGTCCACGCCGTGGAGGATGTGGTACGCGCCAATGTGCGTATGCACGTCCTTCAGAGTCAGTAGATTGCTCATGCGGTCGCCTCCTCTTCAGGGTTGATGCCCAGATAAGCCTGCTGCACCACCGGCGATGCGATCACCGCAGCCGGTTCGCCATCGGCCACGAGTTCACCGTTGTGCAAAACGATGATGCGGTCCGACAGTTCGCGCACCACGTCCATCTTGTGTTCCACCAGAAGGATGGTCTTGGTCCTGTCGGCCTTGAGGTTCCGGATCAGGTTCAGGATCACGGGCGCTTCGTCCACGCTCATGCCGGCCGTGGGTTCGTCGAACATGAATACCTGCGGCTCCAGCGCCATCAGAATGCCCACCTCCAGCTTGCGCTGGTCGCCGTGCGGCAGGCTGGAGGCCAGGGCATCGCGACGGTCCGACAAGGCCACTGCCTCCAGTACCTCGTCAGCCTTCTCAAGCAGGTCGCGCCGGTCGCTCCAGATGCGCCACAGATTCAAGCCCGCACCCGCCTTCGCCTGTACCGCCAGTCGCACATTTTCGCGCACCGTGAGATTGGGAAACAGGTTGGTCAGCTGGAACGCCCGTCCCAGACCGGCCTTCGCACGTGCCGGAGCACCCAGGGCAGAGATGTCCTTGCCGCCCAGCATCACGCTGCCGGCGTTGGCCTTGATCTGCCCGGAGATCAGGTTGAAATAGGTGGTCTTGCCCGCACCGTTGGGGCCCACGATGGCGGTGAGCGTGCCTGGCTCGAAAGCACAGGTCACGCTGTTGACCGCCACGTGGCCGCCAAAGCGCACGGTCAGGTCCTGGGTGGATAACAAACTCATGGTCTCCTTGGGATGGTAGTTGCCCCTGCCTCTCAGGGGCAGGTGCCAATCACGTAGTGGTTTGTGCCGGTCATCTTCAGCGTCCGGGTCGTGAAGACGTTCCACAGGCCCATGTTCTGGTTGGACCCGTTGGCGTAGGTGTACCCCCCGGCCACGTAAGCGCGACCTGCCGTGGTGTGGGCGTAGTTGCTGGCCGTGAAGCACGTGGCAGGGGGTGGTGCACTGCCCGTGGTGGTGCCGGTGGCGGCCGCAGACACGGCACCTTCGATGCCTGCCTCATTGGCCGCGCGCACCGTCCAGCTGTACTGCGTGGCCGCAGTCAGGCCGTTGTCGGTGAAGCTGGTGCCCATGACCGGCAGTGCGTTGGTCTTGTTGGCGTTGCGGTACACGTTGTAGCTGTCGGCACCGCTCACTGCGTTCCAGCTCACCGTCATGCTGCTGTTGGTGGGGTTGGACGTGGTCACGCCAGTAGGGGCGGGCAATGCCGGTGTGCCGCCACCACCCGAACCTGCACCGGAAGACACGCGATCCACCATGGCCTTGATGGCGGCCATCTGCGTGCCGGCCTTCTGCGCGAAGTTGCCGCCATACCAGCCGATCCAGTCCCAGCAGGCGTTCGGGTTGGCCAGCGAGCCGCTGGCTGCAGTGCTGCGGCTGGTGTTGTCGGTCCTGGTCTGAGGGAACAGCACGATGATGCTGTTGGTGTCGGCCCAGCGGCTGTAGCCCGTGTTCTTGACAAACCTGTCGCCGATCTTGTCGGTGCTCTGCTGGCAGCCGTGCAGCGCCACGTGCACCTTGCACTGGCTGCCGCTGGCGCAGTTGGCCGGCACATAGGCCCAGCCCGTCGCGGCCATGCCGGGGTTGTTGGTGAACTGCGTCTGGTTGAACTCGATGTAATTGCCCGCAGCTGGCGCGTTATTGCGCGGGTTCAGGCTGCCGTAGAACTTCTGCAACACGGCCTGGGCACCGTCGTAACTGCAGTTGCTGATGTAGGGCGAGGCGGCACTGCTGCAGCTGTTGTTGCCGGTGCTGTCAAAGTTGGTGGGGAAAGTGTGGGCGGCTCCGCTGCGCACCACATGCTCCATGTTGGCTGCGCTCACCCCGTTGTTGGTGTATTGCGTCTTGAGGGCGGTGGTGGGGTTCTGCCCCACGGTGGTGTCGCTGGTGCCGATGAACAGGAACACCTTCTGCCCGGCGATGTTGGCCTTGTTGTCGATGGCGCCACTGGCACTCCAGGTGTCGATGCGGTTCTGCATGTTGGCCAATGCCGCGCTGGAAATGCTGGCGTTGTACATACACGAGGTGTAGTTGCTCAGGCCCGCGCACATGTAGGGGCCAGCCGCAAACACGCCCACGCCTTTGAACAACGACGAATAGGCAATGCCCAGCTGGTTGGCCATGAAGCCACCCGAAGACAGACCCGACACCGTGGTCTGGCTGGTGTCCACGTTGTAGGCGGGCAGATTGATGGCTGCCAGCGCGGTGCCGGCGGAAAGCACTGAAAGTGCGGTGAAGGCGGTGAACGTGCGAACCGGTTTGAACGTCATTGAGTGGTCTCCTGGGGTGTTTTCAGACAAAACATCGCCTACCCCGGTGTGCCCCGGGGTTTCCTCTTTGAACTATCAGAGACAGTGGACGGCGCGCGAAACACCTGTCCAGAAACACGGCGGAACCGGCTTCGCCGGGCCGCTCGTGTTGTCCCCCTTCCAGGGGGAAGCCGCGTCAGCGGCGCAGGGGGTGGCAAAAAGCCCTGCGCAGGGGGTCAAGCGCTTTCAGCGCTTGTTCCTAATAGGAACGTCCATTTCCTCAGGCTTGATCTCGCGCACCAGTTCCGGCACGCCCCATGCAAACGCCGGGTCGACCTTGATCTTGAAGTGGTACATGCTCTGCATGGCCTGATGGTCTTCCTTGCGGAAGGTCATGGTGCCCTTGGGCGTCTCGAAGCTCATGCCTTCCATGGTCTGGATGAGCTTGTCGGTGTTGGTGTCGCCGCCGGTCTTCTTCAGCGCCGTGACCACGGCCATGGCGGCAGAGAAGCCACCGGCGGTGAAGAAGTCAGGCGGTGACTTGAACTGCTTGTAGTGCTCGGCCACCAAGGCGTCGTTGACCGGGTTCTTCGGCAGGCCGAAGTAGTAGTAGCTCGCGCCTTCCATACCCGGGAACTGTTTGTAGGCCGTCATGGCAGGCAGGATGTTGCCGCCGGTGGCGATCTCGATGTTGTAGCGCTTGAGGTCCAGATCAGCGATCTTGAACGGGTTGCCTGCGCCGGCCCAGATGATGAAGATCACCTTGCGGCCGGGCTGATCCTTGAGCTTGTCGATCAGGCGCTGTGCACCGGCGGTGAAGTCGGTGGTGTTGGTGGGCAGGTATTCCTCGTGGACCAGCTTCGCGTTCTTGATGGCGTCCTTGAAGGCCTTCACGCCGTCACGGCCAAATGCATAGTCTTGCGCCAGGGTGGCGATAGTGGTGCCGGGCTTGTCGAGTGCCACGGCGTTGGAGATGGCGTCCTGCGAACTGTTGCGGCCCGTGCGAAAGATGTACTTGTTCCACTTGTCGCCGGTGATGGAATCGGCCACGGCCGGCTCCACCAGCAGGATCTTCTTGTATTCCTCTGCCACCGGCAGCATCGCCAGCGCCACGCCGGAGCCGGTCGGGCCAATGGCGATGTCGGCCTTGTCGTCTGCGTAGGCCGCAGCCAGCTGGGCCTTGCCCACGTCCGGTTTGAACTGGCTGTCCTTCTCGATCACCACCAGTTTCTTGCCGTTGACCATCATCGTGCCCTGCGTGGCGTAGCTCAAACCCATCATCAGGCCGGTGTGCGTCTGCTTCGCGTAGGCCTCCAGGGGGCCGGTCTTGTCGTACACGTGGGCGATGCGGATCTCGCCCTTGCTCGCCTGGGCCGAGGCGATGGAAGTGGCAAGCGAGGCCGCGCAGGCGAGCGCAATGACCGCGAGGCGGCGGGTGGGATTTGTCATGTCTTGTCTCCTGTTGGTATGGATGCACAGCGCGAAGCGCCGTCCCTTGCTAATGCAGGCATCGTGCCAACACGGAAGTTGTTTGATTTTGTTTGTTTTTTCAGTTGTTCGATGATCGATATGACTGAAAATCAGACATATCAGGACATCAAATCCGTCTGAAACTTAAACACCTGTATGAAATTAAGACACTTCACGCATCTCTCCCAGCCGATCGTAGAGGCTTGCACGGGAGATGCCGAGCAAACGGGCGGCTGCCGCGCGGTTGCCATCGGTGCGCACCAGCGCGTCGAGAATGGCCCTTCGCTCCAGTTCCGCAATCTGCTCGGGCAGTGGCTTGAACGCCGAGATCGCCTTCGGCGCCGCCAGATCGGATGCCCCAGCAACCATCGGCGCCATCAGTGGCAGGCCGGCCTCTGCCAGCACCGCCCCCACCTGCGCGGCTTCAATGTGGTGGGAGTCACTTCGCAAGGCCAGTTGCTCGAGCACATTGCGCAATTCGCGGATGTTGCCGCGCCAGACCTGGGCCGCCAGCAGCGCCTGCGCGTCGGTGGTCAGCTCCAGCTGAGGTCCACCACCTCGGGCGGCGATGTCCTCGCACAAGGCTTCGATCAGCAAATGCATATCACCCTGACGTTCGCGCAGCGGCGGCACGCGAATCGGCAGCACGTTGAGGCGGTAGTACAGATCTTCGCGGAAAGCGCCGTCGCGCACCATCTGCTGCAGGTCGCGGGATGTCGCAGCAACCACGCGCACGTCGAAGCGCACGATCTTGTTGGACCCCAACGGCTCGATCTCGCCTTCCTGCAACGCGCGCAGCAGCTTCACCTGCACCGAAGGCGGCATGTCGCCCAGTTCGTCCAGGAACAGGGTGCCGCCGTCGGCCAGTTTGAACTTGCCGTCCCGGCCCTTTTTGTCGGCCCCGGTGAACGCGCCCGGCGCGACGCCAAAAAACTCGGCTTCCAGCAGGGTGTCTGGCACCGCCGCCATGTTGACGCTGACAAACGGGCGCCCCGCTCGGGGCGATGCGGCATGAATGGCGTGGGCCAGCAATTCCTTTCCAGTGCCGGTCTCACCCAGCAACAGAACGGGGCTCGACGACTGTGCGGCCCGCCTTGCCTGGCGCTTGACCTCCAGCGCGCCCGGGCTGCTGCCCACGAAACTCGCGAAGGTGTATTTGGTCCTGCGCTGGCTGGCCAGCTCGCGACGTGCCTCGTTCAGGTCCTGCTCCAGGCGGGCGAACTTGGTGATCAGAGGCTGCAAGGTCGTTTCGGGATGGTCGAACAGCACGATACCCAGCACGCCGATCACCTCTCCAGCGTCGTCCCGCAGCGGAATTCGACTCACCACGAAGGTGCCTGCCTTGTTGCTCAGAAGGTCGATCAGGATGGGCTTGCCGGTGGCCAGCACCTTGTGCATCTGGGTGTTTTGCACCACGCTCGATACCTGGTGTCCCAGAAAGTCTTCTTCCCGTTCGAAGCCCAGGGCGGGCAAAAAGCGGCGGTACTGGTCGTTGATCCATACCACCCGTGCGTTCCGGTCCACCAGCATCATGCCTTCGCTGGCGTTCGCGAACAGGTCGAACATGGACCGGGCGGCCAGCTCCAGGATGCTTTGCGCGTCGCGCGGCAGGCGATCGTCTTGGGTCATCCTAGAAGCCGCAGTTGGACGGGCCCGAGTGGGCTGTCAGGGAGCGCGCTGGCAAGGCGCGACGACGCAGCGGGCTGGTGCCCGCGAGGAGGCGTAACTGCCCCCACGCTCTACCGCTTGCGCGGTTCGCTGCCCCCCGAGGGGGCTGACCTTGCTTGGGGCGGCCCTGAGCAAGGTCGGCTGCAGCCAGCGCACGCCCTGGCGGCTCAATCGGGTCTGTAGCGCTTTCACCCATGAAGTGAATCTCGTCGTGGTCAAAGTTCTCAGTGCTCATGGGCATCTCCAGCGGAAGTCAGCGCGATCAACCGGGGTTTCTAGGATCATGTCGCCATGGTACCTTTCGCCCATGCCCACTCGCTGATGTCACGCCACATGCCCGCTTCCCCTGGCTCCGCCTCCCCGTCTGTTCGTGTCCGCCTCGACAAATGGCTTTGGGCGGCACGCTTCTACAAGACACGCGCGCTCAGCGCCGACGAAATCGACAAGGGTCGGGTCCATGTGAACGGCCAGAGCGCCAAGCCTTCTCGCGAAGTGCGCGCCGGCGACACGATCGAGCTTCGAAGCACCGACGGGACGAGGACCTTCGTGGTCCGCGGCCTGAGCGGCGTGCGCGGCCCGGCACCCGTGGCGGCCCTGCTGTTTGAAGAAACCGCTGCGTCCATCGCGCTGCGCATCGAGGCCGCCGAGCGTCGCCGACTGGCACCTGAACCTGCGCACTCTCAGCCAATCGGGCGCCCCACCAAACGCGACCGGCGCGACATCGACCAGCTGCGTGGCCGCCCCGGTGCTGCCCAGTGGGACGACCGTTGGAGTGCATCCGTGGACGACTGATGCAACAGCGGTCGCCCAGAATCACGACTTCAGTTCTTGCGCAGCCCCAGCCACATCACCGTGGCCACCACCACCAGCCCACCCAGCACTTGCACCGGCGCGATCGCCTGTCCCAGGATGGCCCACGCCAGCACCAGCGCAAAGATCGGCTCGATGTTCATGATGGCCGAATTCCCCACCACACCCAGGCGAGGCAGCACGGTGAACATGATTGTGAACGCCGTGCCGTACAGCACGGTCAGCCCCACCAGACCCCACCAACCTGCAACGGCCTGCGGCAGCTGAAAGCCGCCTTGGGTGGCCACGCCGGCGAGCGCGAGCACCGCCACGATGCCCATGGTGCTCGCCGTGCGCAGTCGACCATCGAGATCACCGGTTTCGTGCTGCGTGAGCACCAGTGCCAGCCCGAAGGTGGCGGCAGCAGTCAAAGCAAACGCCACGCCTGCACCAATCTGCTGCCACTGCCCGGAAGCGCCCAGGCCAGAAGATGCACCCAGCACATCCAGGGCGAGCGCCAGACCGAACAGCATCACGGGCATCGCACGCACCAGACTCGGGGGTGGCTTCTGGCCATACACCACGCGCGCCCACAGGGCGGTCCACAGTGGGTAGGTGTTGAATGCCAGCAGCGCTATGGCCACCGGCAGGCGAGCCACGGCCGAGTACAGACACAGGCTTTGCACACCGACGAGCAAGCCCATGGCAGGCAAGGCGCGGCGATGGCGTGCCGTCAACTGGATCGGCACCCGATAGATGCGAAGCAGTGCGACCACCACCAGCGCCGTGACGGCACTGCGGAACGTGACTGCCGTGGCCACATCCACACCGTGGTCGAACGCGATCCGTGCAGCCACGTGGTTCGCACCCATCATGAACGCGATGAGCAACAGAATCGCGAAGGCTGTGCCTGACAAGGCCATCAAGGGTGGCGTGGTGCGCATGGGGGCGTGGGTTCTGGATGCATGCCGAAAATGTACCGTTCGGCTGCCCGGGAAAAGCAGGGCAGCAAACAAGAAAAAAGCCTAAGTGAACAAGTCACTTAGGCTTCAGTCTGGCGGGCGAGAGGGATTCAGAAGAAGCCCGCATGCAATTGATTTCATTGCATTTTCTCAATCCGTCCGCGACCGATTACCCATTATCTTACCCTCACGCTCACTGCTGGGGCTACGTCAACCCTTTGGGCGGGCGTTTCATCCGGCGCAGCATCAGGTTATCACTGCGCACCCGGTACACCGCAAGCGCGGTGCCTGCTGCCCTCAGCACCACGTACCCCAAACCCTGCGCTGAGGCGTACCCGCTCGATTCATCCGGGGTTCCCTGACCGCCCGTATCAAACCATGCCGCCTTCGCCCGTCGCACCAATGCGGCCTGTGTTTCGGGGTCTGGGTCTTGGAAGCTATGAACCTGTTCAATCGGCACCGAAAAGAGCCTCATAGAAATTGAAAGTCTCTTGCAGTTTGGGTACGTGGTAGTGAGCCACGGCGTTCAGGGCTGCTATCGCGGCATCGTCCAGCGTGTTGCCATATTGGCGGATCACGCCTTCAATCAGACCCTGCACCGTCTGTGCTGTGTTGCCAGTGGACTCGGTAGCGAGTTCGCACAGTGCATCCATGGGCAAGCCTTTTGTGACCCCCGCCAAATCAAAGCGAATCCCGGCGGGCATCGCTAGCAGGGTGTCGAGTTCTTCAGCGGTGACTAGATTGGATGACGGCATTTCCATGGTGTACCCCACGAAGTTGATGAAGCTATCATTCTATCACAAACATAGTTTGTCAAACTATTTAATTGCGTGTTGTTGATGATGGTTGACGCCCGCCCTAATGTGTACCCCACCCCCACCCCCCCGGGTACTGGACCCACACAAATTTGACGGGGGGACGGGTCAAAGGATGTGCCTCGCGATGGGGACGTCGCTGGAAAGCCTTTCCGCCATTTACCCTGTAAAGTGGATTAACACGCCACAGCCCAAGAAGGAGAAAACGTATGCGAGAGCCACAGAATCCCGAGAGCCGTTATCCGACAGTGTTTGTGTCGCTGATCGAGAACTGCCCGATGGCGCTCGAATGTCGCCAGAAATGGGAGACGTTGACAGCAACAGCCAACCCCATCGTTCGGCACTGCGACTCGTGCGGCAAGGATGTCACCTTTTGCGCTACCCAGCAGAAGTTGGACCAAATGCGGGCTTCCGGGCAATGCGTCGCTTTCCACACCCGCCGCGAGAACCGACCGGTCACGGTCCTAGGCTTGCCCGGCAGTGCCCGCACCCCGCGCAGCAAGGGAGGCGACAGTGCCCCGGGACTGCGGTCGTTTATCGATAGCCTTTGACCCGTTGAAACCGTTCGCCAAAGTCTTTTCAGATGAAGAATCTTTTTTGTTTTTTAGTTTTTTTAGGTTGCCAAGGCGGTTGGTCTATCGCGCATGCTGATGACAGCTTGGATTGGGTGGACGAGTTCGTGGGGAAAATCCACTATGACCGCACCGTCTATGCTCAATGCCTTCTGGATGCAAACAGGGATTCGAAAGGGCTGAATTCAGCGGCTGTGCGGCTTGTGCGAGAGGCCTGCCAGACGAAAGCAATCCCGAAAAAATGTCGAGAGACTAAGCCGGGCACAATCAACTCATGCATTGCGGAATGCAAAGGAGCGGGCATGTACTCACGAAAATTTGGAGTGTGTTCGTTCAACTAAATTGGTGTTTGAAAAAGGAATCGTAATGAGTGACCCTGCGAACGAACCCGGAGCGCCGCCGACCAGCGGCTATTCAGTGATTGCGAACTGCCCCATGGAGTTCGAATGTCCGAAGCAATGGGAAACGATGGATGAAACATCTAGCCCTGATGTACGGCACTGCGACTCATGCAACAAGGATGTGCACTTCTGCGCAACTGAAGAAAAGCTGGAACGGATGGCAGCTGCTGGTGAGTGCGTCTCGTTTTTCACCGTGCGTGAACAACGGGTGCGCCGTCTTTCGGGTTCCCTCCGCCGTGACGATTTCGACGAACCTACAAATCCCGCTGTGCTGCGGGCGTTCATTGATGGTATTTGAAAGTCAATATTTATGAGTTCACGAATGTTTGTCTTTTTTGCCGCGCTTTTCGCTGGAACGTTTCCTGCGATGCAAGTCCAAGCGGCTACATGGAGCGTAGATGGCACTCTCGCACTGACTTCGAGCTATTTCCCAAAATTGAAGGCTCTCAGGAATGTGACTTTTTCCATTGACTGGGACCGGCAGTCAAACTGTAAGCCAACAGTAAATGTGTATTTTATGGACGGAGATGAACTTGGCTCGTTTAAGTCAGTGAAAAAAGCTAGCGAACGCATGCGAGTGAAAATTGGGGAGAAGGTATGGACTGGGGACACCTTGTTAGCAGAACACTCCGGCGGGTATGCGATGGTTTTCTACGCGCAAGATGATCTGGTGAAAAAAATACCTACGGCCAGCTCTATCGCCGTTAAGGTTTTCACAGACGCCCCGTGGCTTGATTTTGATGGGCGCGGGTCAGAAAGCGCTCTAGCTCGCGCGAAGGCGAACTGCCGGTAGCCAGATGCGGCCTTTGAGCTATTTCCATGCAAACCGGGACACCCGCTTTCGCGTCCACCGAACCAGTGCCGTCCTGGCGCTGTCCCCCATGGTCCCATCCCTGCGGCTCAAGGTCAGCAGTCCTGTTGCAACGTGGTCGATCAATTCTCGGTGCCGAATCACAAACTCCCGGGTCACGTTGCGCATGCGGTTGAGGTCGCCGCCGTCGCGCACGAAGTCTGAGTGGGGGCCTTTAATCGCGTTCTCAAGGTCGAAGCGCCCATAGTACGGGTCGCCGTATTCGCACTCCCACTCATACCCTGCGAGAGTCACGAAGCAGGCCTCATCTGTGCGCGTTTCGACGCTATCCACACCCCCCCATCCCAACCCTTTGCCCTTGGTGGGCACTTGGACCCTCCAAATGTGGGACCCCGGGCAGGCGCATGCGGCAGTGAAATGCGCAGCCTCATGCCTCGCTGTGTGCCAGCGTGCATCGATCTGGGAAGGTGTCAGGGGGTGACCGTTCGCGATGACCTCGGGGGTGACTTGGAAGGTCGGGAGTTTATCTAGCTGGGTGACTGTCAGGTATGGCATGTGTGTTCCAAATAATGTTTGTTTGTGAGGTGGTCCAAGTAAGGACCCGTGTGGTCCGGGTATTTTTTGGACCCCGGACCGGCTGGAACCCGCATAAACACTGGGCTGGTCCGGGATGTCCAACTGGTCAGCCCTTTTTCGCAAGTTCAGCCACGGCGGTGCACGCGCGTGTTGTGGTGGGGGACTGGTATTTGTTCTTTACTGATTCTTCAAAATGGTTAGACCACTTAGACCAGTAGGACCAAGCAAGGAACGGCGCGGCTTCCAGCCGGTCCGGGTAAAGCGCGAAACAACTGCCATCCCGGACCACTTGACCACTTGCGCTACGCCCCGCCATCGAAGCGCACCTTGGTTTGTTCGGTGAATCTGGACCTCAACAACTCCAGCGGTGCCAGCACCTCGACCCACTCCCGCCCCCTGCCGGCCCGCTTCCGGGTCTTCACAATCCCACCGGGTCCCGCCCAATCGGTCAACTTGCGCGAAACCGCCGACCAGTCGGTAACGGCCCGCCCCCTTGCCGCAGCACTTTGCTCGTAAGACTGCCGCAGGCAAGCGCGTTCAATTTCTGTGTCGCCATCGCCAAGGTGTGCGATGCCATCACGCCAGCGAATCGCGCCCTCACTCAGGCACTGGTGCCACCACGCCGCCGCCGGGTCGCGCAGTGCGGTCAGTTCGATCTGTTTGCGCAGCGCTTCACCCTTTGGGATTTGGCGGGGGTTGTAGTCCGTGAGGTCAACCGTTTGCAGGTGGTGCAGGAGTGCGCTGGGTCCTTGGCCGCTGGCCCACTGGTGGTACCGCTTCCAGAATTCGAGATTCCCCCGCAACGACTCGCCCACGTCCACCACCACGGCACGGCGTTCGTCAGTGGTGGCCTGCCACACATGGGTGTGATTGGTCAGCATCACGTAGGCGCACCGGTTGATCCCCGCCACCGGGTCCATGCCTTTCTGTTCGTAGTGCATCACCTTGGCGGTCACACGTGACTTGGTACGGTCGGTCTGTCTTGGATCACCCACGAATATGGCCTCATCCAGCACCGCAAAAGCCAGGTTCATGAGATGCCCAGTGAACCGGCCCGCGATCAACTCCGGGTCGTCGGCCAACATGGCATGTTTGCCGAAGGCCGCTAGCAAGGGATCGAACAGTGAGTTTTTGCCGGTGCCCTTTGCGCCCCTGAAAATCAGGATCGTGTCGGGAACACCGCCGGGGTTTTGAACCTTCCACGCCAGCCACTTCAGGACATACTCGCGGTCGGCAGGACTTGGGACAAGCGCCCGCAGCACCTCAAGCCAAGGCCCCACGTCCCCCGGTACCGCCTCCACCGCAAACCCTTGCCACGTGTTCAGGATGTCAGCGGGCAGCGTTACACCGGGCGCAAAGGTCACGCCCTCGTATTGCCGCCTTTGGGGGTGCGAAAGCCATGCCGACGCGAGCGCTCGGGGTTTATCTTTCGGTGTTTCCAGCGGCGCAAACCGACCATTGAACATGGCATTAAATGCGCCACTGTCCAAGTACCCGAACCCTCGCGCCTTGCCGCTACCAGCGTTGTCGGGCGTCTCAAAATCGACCACTGCCATGCGTGACCCAACCCGCGCCAGCGCGAACCGCTGATTAAGTTCAGCCACCCACGTGGGCGCATCGTCGGTACCGTTCTCGTCGATGCCCGGTGGGCTTGTGTCTGTCATTCCCCCAAGCTGCACCGCCGGGTTTTTGATCTTTCCTCGGTACTCGCATGTCTCGCAGGGACCACCAGCACCGTAGGCGCTTGCCCATGTGTCACACCCTGCCGGTCCACCGGTAAGGCTGTCTAGCTTGGCGTCCGTGGCCGCCGCTTCATATTCCGGGTGCTTCGCGCTGATCTGGTGGGCAAAGCCCCTGCCCTCGGTGGACAGTTCGGCGGTCTTGACCGCAAGAATCCACACCGGGTAGGGGGTGCCCGAACCCCCATCCTGTGCAGCCCGTTGCATTGCTGCGCATTGCTTTGCCGCTTGCACATAGCTGAATGGGCCATGGTCGCCGGTCACGTCACCATTCACAGCAAGATTGAACTTGCTTGCTGGAGCGGTTGGCAATGACTCTGCCGAAGGTGTGTAGGCCGTTAGGGTGTCGAATTCCTCAAGCGAGTAAAGGGCCTCGCGCCCCCGTTGTGCTTTGACCAGTTCGCCAGTCTTCTGGTGAATCGACCCCGGAGCGCGCAGCACCCTTGCGGCGTCGGTGGTGACTTGGGCGTCAATGAGAAACCCGTGCTTCTCGGCGAGGGCTACCAACGCCTTGGCGCGTGGCAACCAGTCGTCTTTGCCAATCGGATCGACGAGCAACCAGTAAAGGTGCACCCCACCACTGCCAGTGCTGACCGCAATGTTCGGGGTGAACTTGGTGGCTTTGATGAAGGAGCGCACCGCTTCAAGTACCGCCCGGCCACCGTCGTAGCCTCCCTTTTCAATGGTGCTTTCCACGTCCACCCAAAAGCCGGGCAGGCTCCTGACATTTGCCGCCGTCCGCCCTTTGAAGTCCGACACGTTGTCCGGGTCGTATGCGGCGGGGGTGAAGTACGCGGGTTTCCGGTCCTTGACCTTCTGCGCAGCCCATTCGCCGAACGGCTGTGCCCTTTTGTTCCAAGCGTGAGCCGTCAAACCCCCGCCCCGGCCCTCAAAGACAACACCCTGAACGGTGCCCGGCGCGTCTACCGTCAGCAGCCCGTGAAACTCTGCCGATGTCATGTCCCTAGGCGAACTCCTGCGCGGCGCGTTTTGCGCCGATTCATCTACACTCATGTTTTGCACCTTTGGCCCCGCCCACTTCGCGGGGCTTTTCTTTTTGGGGTTACTTGATCGCGCGGCTTGCTGCCACTTGATGCATGCGTTCAATCGTTTCGCACGTCTTCAGGTCTTTTCGAAGCTGCGCCGCTCGGGATGCGATTCGGGCATTCACGTCCAACGCTGCGCCCGCCAACCTGTGACAGTCGGTTGGTGTCATGTGCCCCGCTGAGGCCTTCATCACGTCATCAATGAGCGTCAGCATTCGCTGCAACTGGTCGGAGCTATGGAGCTCCGCTTCCTCCACCAGTGCGAGTGACGTTTTCAGGTCTTCTGATTTCATGCGGCCCCCTCTGTAGTGGGGGCGTTGCGGTCAATCCAGCCCTGTGGGTCCCGTGCCCACTCGTCCACGTCTGCAGACGACCAGCGCGTGAATCTAGTCCCAAGGCGTACAGCAGGGGCTGGAAATTTTTGGCGGCGGACGAGTGCGAACAACTGCGATCTAGAAAAGCCGCAGATATGCGCGACTTCAGCGTAGGTGTACAACGCACGTTGAGGGGTAGCCCCTGATCGGTTTGGTACTTCCATTTGGGTGTCCTTGGAACTATGACACCCCGTATTCCAACCACCCCTCGTGGAATCAACCTCGGTCTTTTTTCCGGTAGTTGATTCCTTCGGGGTCCAGACGATACCCAGCCACGTACTTGATGGCTGTTCTGATTTCTGAGTCGGTCAGCCCAGCTTCACCCAAGCAGGCACGCATTACTGCGCAACGGTCGCTCACCCCGACCCTGCCACGCTCAAGTGCAAAGTCAACGGCTAGTGCAACATGAAACGCACCCGTTTTTACCCGCCTGCCATCTTGCTTTTGGACGTTCAATTTTTTATCGTTTAGCAGCGCACTGGCCCAGATGGCAAGTGAGTCAGCCCCCGCACGTTCAAGCTCTAAAAGCGCCTGTTCAAGGCGATGCTTCGCACGTGCAAGGTGCGCCGTTTGATCTGCGGCCCGCTCCACAATTTCGACATGTTTCGAGCGAAGGTCGAACACCCCGCTGGGAAGTTTTTCCAGTTCGGCACAGGCTGTGTTAGCGGTTGCAGCGTCCATGCCCAGACCCCCAGCGCTTGTCATGTGACGCCGTGCCGCGCTGATCAATCGTGTTTGTCGAGTGACCGTTGATGATCGGGAATCACTCACGCCGCAAGCCTCACCAATGGCACCACGTTGCCGCGCTGCATGCCGTCGATCAGGTCGCCCCAGTCCTGCATCATTCGCGCCCGTTGGGTCAGGTAGGTGGCGTGGTTGTATGCCGCTGAAACGGCGTTGCGTTCTTGGTGGGCTAGCTGCGCCTCGATGTGGGCATGTTCGTACCCGCGCTCGTGCAGGATGGTTGATGCCAGCCCCCTGAACCCGTGGCCCGTCATGGTGCCCTTGTATCCCATGCGCTCCAGCGCCTTCAAAATCGTGTTGTTGCTCATGGGTTTGCGTGGGTCGCGTTCCCCGGGGAACAGGTGCTCCCGGTGCCCTGTCACATCCTTGAGGATGGCAAGCACGTGAATAGCCTGCGTGGACAGGGGCACGATGTGCGGTGACCGCAACTTCATGCGTTCGGCGGGGATGTCCCAGCGTTGCGCCTCCAGGTCAAATTCTGACCACTTCGCCCCGATCAGTTCATTGGTACGCACAAAGGTCAGTGCCATCAGCTTCATCGCTAGCCGGGTCACTGGTGTGCCTTGATACCCTTCAATCTTGCGCAGCAAGGCAGGGAGGTCGCGAGCATCAACCCTTGCGAAGTTGACCGTCTTGCGAGGTGGGAGGATGTCCCCGGGTCGGATGTCGGTGGCGGGGTTTCTTGTGGTCCCGCCCAGCCCGTGAGCGATGGCATACCGGAACACCTGCCCGGACATTTGGAGGCATCGTTTCGCAATGTCTACCGCCCCCCGTGCCGCGATGGTCTTGAGCATGCGCACCAGTTCCGGGGCTTCAATTTCGGACATGGTGCGGCTACCAATCGCGGGGAACACATCGGCCTCCAAGCGGGCAAGAACGTACCCAGCATGGCGCGGGCTTTTCTCGGCTTTCCAGTGTTCGTGCCACTCCCGGGCCACCGACTCAAAGGTGTGCGCCCGTGCCGCAGCGCGTTGAATTTTCTCGGTGCGCTTGGCCGTTATCGGGTCAACGCCTTGCGCGATCAGTTTGCGCAGTTCGTCCCGCTTGGCGCGTGCCTCATTGAGGCCCACATCTGGGTAGCTTCCCAGTGAAGCGGTCTTCTCCCGCCCCTCATGCCGGTAGCGCAACTGCCACAGCTTGCCCCCGGTCGGTCTGACCAGCAGGTGCAGCCCTCTGTCGTCACTGAGTTTGAACGCCTTGTCGGCTTGCTTGGCCTTGCGAATTGCCGTGTCTGTCAACATTACTTACCCTTCGAAATGAGGGTAACGCGGGGGCATTGTGCGGGTATCCCGCATTTTTACCCTCACTGTTACCCGCAACGAACACCGGCTTCATGCGCACCCATGTGCACCGATGAAGACGGACCAAACTCAAGTGAGCGCGGGTAAGTAAGTAAATGGTCGCGCTTCAAGGCGTAAAAGCCCTGAAAACAACGACCCGGACCAGCTTTGCAACGGGTCCGGGTCAAATGAGTGGCGGAGCGAGAGGGATTCGAACCCTCGATGAGGCTCTACACCCCATACTCCCTTAGCAGGGGAGCACCTTCGGCCACTCGGTCATCGCTCCGAAGCTTCGCATTATGCCTCATCCCGGTAGCATGTCGGCCTCGCCCGGGATTGAAACTCAACCCGAGATCGTGTCCGCCGTCTGGTCGAGATCGAACTCGCGGTGCAATGCCCGGACCGCCAGTTCCATGTATTTCTCGTCGATGACCACCGAGGTCTTGATTTCGGACGTGGAAATCATCTGGATGTTGATGCGCTCTTCGCTCAGGCACTTGAACATGCGGCTGGCCACGCCCACATGGCTGCGCATGCCAATGCCGACGATGCTCACCTTGCAGATGCGTGTGTCGCCCACGACTTCGGCGGCACCCAGCAAAGGCACCACTTTCGCCTTGAGCAGGTCAAGCGCCTTCTGATAGTCATTGCGGTGCACGGTGAAACTGAAGTCGGTCAATCCACCCTTGCTCAGGTTCTGGATGATCACGTCGACCTCGATATTGGCCTCCGCCACCGCGCCCAGGATCTGGTAGGCGATGCCAGGGGTGTCGGGCACGCCCAGCACCGAGATCTTGGCTTCGTCGCGGTTGAATGCAATGCCGGAAACGACGGCTTTTTCCATGTCTTCGTCTTCCTCAAAAGTGATCAGGGTGCCGGAGGCGGCCTCTTCGGTCAGGTCGATGTCCCAGGGCGTGAAGCTGGAGAGCACGCGCAGGGGCACCTTGTATTTGCCCGCGAATTCCACCGAACGAATCTGCAGCACCTTGGAACCCATGCTGGCCATCTCCAGCATTTCTTCAAAGCTCACGCGTTCCAGGCGTCGGGCTTCAGGCACGACACGCGGGTCGGTGGTGTACACGCCGTCCACATCGGTGTAGATCAGACATTCGGCGGCTTTCAGGGCCGCCGCCACTGCCACGGCGGAGGTGTCGCTTCCGCCGCGCCCCAGCGTGGTGATGTGGCCAGCCGGATCGATTCCCTGGAAGCCGGTGACGATCACGACCTTGCCCGCATCCAGATCACCACGCACACGTTTGTCGTCGATGGATTCAATGCGGGCCTTGGTGAAGGCGCTGTTGGTCTTGATGGGCACCTGCCAGCCGGCATAGCTCACGGCTTCCAGCCCCTCGGCCTGTAACGCGATGGCCAGCAGCGCCGACGAGGCCTGCTCACCGGTGGCGGCCAGCATGTCCAGTTCGCGGTTGTGGTCTGCGTTGGTCTGGCCCGGCGCGAGTTCCTTCGCCAAGCCCAGCAGGCGGTTGGTTTCACCGCTCATGGCACTGGGCACCACCACCATCTGATGGCCAGCACGGTGCCACTTGGCCACGCGGCGGGCCACATTGCGAATGCGTTCGGTCGACCCCATGGAGGTGCCACCGTACTTGTGAACGATCAATGCCATTGAATGTGTCGGGGTGAGGCGCGGTTGTTCAACCACGCGGTCGGACAAAGCCTTTGATTATATCGGCGGCCCGTACGCCAGCCGGTCCCTGGACCGGCACACGAAAGCGCTGGCCACCTTCAGCTGGATGGCGTGCCCGCGCGTGGTGCAGTGGGCCACCTGGTCGAGCAGTTCGTCCAGTTGCGCTGCACTCGGTGCCACTCCGGCACTGGTTCGCAACCAGTGGCGCACCACGTTCGCCTGCCGCTCCCGGCTCAGGGTCTGCAACTCGGCAATCACGGGCGGCAAACCCACACGCTCCAGGTCGATGCGCGCGAGATCGTCGAGCAGTTGCTGAGCTTGCGCTGCATGCCGGGCGCTTCGCAGCAGCATGGGGCGGTACCCGGGGAAACAGCGCTCCCAGGCAGGTGCGAGCACGGCGCGAATGCGGTTGCGTGTGTAGCGCTCATCGGTATTGGTGGGGTCGTTCACATGGGCCATTGCACGCGATGCCACATAGGCACGCAAGGTGGACCCCGGCAGTTCAAGAAAGGGCCGGCCAAAACGCGTGCCGTGTCGCATGAAGACATCGGACATGGCCGCCAGTCCCGGCAGTCCGGCCCCGCGGCTCAGCGCAAGCAAGAGCGTTTCCACCTGATCGTCGGCATGTTGACCCAGCAAGACGCAGATCGCCCCTGCCTCCTTCGCCAACTGCGCCAACGCGCCATACCGCGCGATCCGCGCAGCGTCTTCCGGGCTTTGTCCGGACGAGGCGGAGGCATTTACCCGGGCTGTGTGCAGTTCGATGCCAAGCGATGTGCAGAGGACCTGTGCACAGACTTCGAAGCCATCGGCGGCATCCTGCAGGCCATGGTGCACATGCAGGGCCACCACCCTGCCCGGCCATTGGCGGTGCGCGGCGAGCAACAAGGCGGTGGAGTCGGCCCCGGCACTGTAGGCCACGGCGATCGTCGGGGCTGTTTCGGCCGCACAGTTGTCGGCATTCAGGTGGCGCCGACACCACTCACCCACCGCCTTTTCGCAGGTGTCGAGCGGCGCGGGCCGGGTGCTCACCTCAGCCTTTCAACGCTTTTCGTTCTTGCTGTCGACCTTGGTGTCGGTGTAGCGACCATAGCTGTTGAGTCGCGCATAGCGTCGATCCACCAGTTCCTTGACCTTGAGATCGGCCAGTTGGCGCCAGGCGTCGCCCAGTGCACGTTTGAGGAAGGCTGCCATCTGCTTGTGGTCGCGATGCGCCCCGCCCACCGGCTCGTTCACAATCTTGTCAACCAGTCCCAGCGCCTTGAGGCGGTGGGCCGTGATACCCAGCGCATCGGCGGCGTCGCTGGCGCGGTCGCTGGTCTTCCAGAGAATGGATGCACAACCCTCAGGGCTGATCACCGAATAGACAGAGTACTGGAGCATGAGCACCTGATCCGCCACCGCGATGGCCAGCGCCCCGCCGGAGCCACCCTCACCGATGATGGTGGAGATGATCGGCACCTCCAGTTGCGCCATCTCGAAAATGTTGCGCCCGATCGCCTCGGACTGGCCTCGCTCCTCGGCGTCAATGCCCGGATAAGCCCCTGGCGTGTCCACGAAGGTGAACACAGGCAGCTTGAATTTCTCAGCCAGCTTCATCAGGCGCAGGGCCTTGCGGTATCCCTCGGGCTTGGTCATGCCGAAGTTGCGCAGCCCGCGCTCCTTGGTGTCGCGCCCCTTCTGATGACCCAGCACCATGCAGGGCTGCCCGTTGAAGCGGGCCAGACCACCCACGATGCTCAGGTCGTCAGAAAAATGGCGGTCGCCGTGCAGTTCGACGAAATGCGTGAAGATGTCGCGAACATAGTCCAGCGTGTAGGGACGGTCTGCATGCCGGGCGATCTTCGTGATCTGCCAGGGAGACAGTGTGCTGTAGATGTCCTTGGTGAGCTGAAGGCTCTTGTTGGAAAGCTGCTCGATCTCGGCAGAGATATCCACCGCCGATTCGGTCTGCACATACCGGAGTTCTTCGATTTTTCCTTCGAGTTCGGCAATGGGCTGCTCAAAATCGAGAAAGTTCTTCTTGGCCAAGGTTCACTCCTGTGGTCTTGTGATGGTTCGCAGTCCCAATGTGCCGGCGAGGGGCATCTTGCGGGGCGTGAGGCTGCGACAACGACGTCTGCTGTTCAATATGCGACCGGGGCCGGGTCCAGTGAGCGCCAAATATACCAAGTCGCCACGCTGCAGAAGGGTGCCCAGTTGGCCGCCACTTCGCGTATCTCGCTGCGGCTGACCGGCTCTCCAGAAAAATAGCAGCGGCTGATGCCATTTTGCAGACCCACGTCATCCAGTGGCAACACATTGGGGCGCATCAGATGAAAGATCAGGAACATCTCGGCCGTCCAGCGACCAATTCCGCGGATCGCCACCAGTTCGGCAATGATGGCGTCGTCGTCCATGTCGGCCCAGGCGTTCACGTGGACCTGGTTGTTGGCAAAGTGAAGCGCGAGGTCGACCAGGTATTCCACCTTGCGGGCGGACAGCCCCGCAGCGCGCATGTCATCCACCTTGAGCTTGAGCACCTGCGCTGGCACCATCTTTTTGGGCAGTGCCTCAAACCGGTCCCAGACCGACTGAGCAGCCTTCACGGAAATCTGCTGTCCCACGATGCTGCGCGCCAGCGTCACGAAAGCATCGCCGCGCGACTGCAGGCACACGCCTCCGTGCTGGGGAATGAGCTTCTTCATCACCCGGTCGCGCTTCATCAGGTGCCGACACGCATCAGCCCAGTACCCAGGCGCTTCGTGCAGCGGCGCCAGCACGGTCACCGGCGTCATCAGGACCGCTCCCAGGTGGTGCCGGCAGGGCCGTCCTTGAGCACAATTCCCTGCGCTGCCAGTTCCTGGCGTATGCGGTCGGCTTCTGCGAAGTTCCTGGCTTGCTTGGCGGCGGCTCGCTGATCGATGAGGGATTGGATGTCAGCATCCAGAGGCCCCACGGGGGAGCTGCCAATGCCTGCCTGCAGGTAGCGCGCAGGATCGGCCTGCAGCAAGCCCAGAACGCCACCCAGCGCACAAAGCAGGCTCGCGTTGGCGCTGTCCTTGCTGCGATTGACTTCAGTCGCCAGTTCAAACAGGACGGCCACCGCCTCCGGCGTGCCGAAATCTTCGTCCATGGCCGCTTTGAACCGCTGGGCATGCGGCTGCTGCCAGTCAATGGCTTCCACCGGGCGCTTTTCAAAAGGCACAAGGCTGAGGGCGGTGTACAGGCGCTTGAGCGACGCACGCGCATCGTCCAGGTGCACATCGCTGTAGTTCAGGGCGCTGCGGTAGTGGGCACGCAGAATGAAGAAGCGCACCGTTTCCGGGTCGTACTTGGCCAGGACTTCGCGAATGGTGAAGAAATTGCCCAGACTCTTGGACATCTTCTCGTTGTCCACCCGCACGAAGCCGTTGTGCACCCAGAACCGTGCCAGCGGCTTGCCTGTGGCACCCTCGCTCTGCGCGATTTCGTTTTCGTGGTGTGGAAACTGCAGATCGGCGCCGCCGCCATGGATGTCAAAGGTCTCGCCGAGCGTTGCGCAGCTCATCGCCGAACACTCGATGTGCCAGCCGGGTCGTCCCTGGCCGAACGGACCGTCCCACCTGGCTTCTGCGGGTTCGTCGGGTTTGGCCGATTTCCACAAAACGAAATCCAGTGGGTCTTCCTTGTCCTGGGCAACAGCCACTCGCTCACCCGCGCGCAGATCGTCCAGCGACTTGCCCGACAGTTTGCCGTAGCCTTCAAACTTGCGCACCGAAAAATTCACATCCCCGTTGTCAGCCTGGTAGGCCAGGCCCTTGTCTTTCAATCGAGCGATCAGACTCAGCATCTGAGGAACGTAGTCGGTGGCACGAGGCTCCAGCGTGGGGGGCTCGATGCCCAGTGCACCAATGTCCTCGTGCATGGCTGACGTCATTTCGTCCGTCAGTGCGCGCAGCGAGATGCCCCGCTCCAGGGAGCGCCGGATGATCTTGTCATCAATGTCGGTGATGTTGCGAACGTAGGTGACCTTGTAGCCGCTCACCTTGAGCCAGCGCTGAACCACGTCGAAGGCCATCATCATCCGCGCGTGCCCCACGTGGCAGAGGTCGTAGATGGTCATTCCGCAAACGTACATGCGCACATGCCCGGGGTCGATGGGCTGGAAATCTTCCAGCCGTCGCGATAGCGAGTTGTAGATTTTCAAAGTCATGGAGGGGAGAGAGGGGGCGCATCTGGCACGCCTGGCATTCGACCCGCTCGGTCATCGCCATGGCCTGAGTGTTGCGGCACCGCCTGGCCTCCAGCAATGACGCCGGGCGGTCAAGGGTCGATCACCGAACCCCCTCAGATACAATGCGCCAGTATAGCCAGCCCGGTGCGGAGTCAGTGTGCAACAGGGACCCGATGATCGTTGATCCAGGGTCCGTGGCACGTTCAGTTCAATCCCAGTCAGCCTCCCGAGGTCTCATGTTCCATTCGACGAAATCACCGCTTTCCCAGAACCATGAGGCTGGCCTTGCCATCCACGGCGGCGTGCGCGCCAGTCTGCGCCAACTGGCCTTGATCGTGGCCATTTCGGCTGCGCTGGGCAGCACGACAGCGATGGCTCAGGCAGACCCGTACGCCGACGTCAACCGCCTGGTGCGTGCAGGCCAGCTGAACGAGGCCCTTGCCAAGACAGACCAATACCTGGCCACCAAGCCTGCCGACCCGCAGATGCGCTTCCTCAAAGGTGTCATCCTGACGGAAACCGGCAAGTCCAGCGAAGCCATTGCAGCTTTTCTCAGCCTGACCCAGGACTATCCCGAGCTGCCAGAGCCCTACAACAACCTGGCCGTTCTTTATGCAGGCCAGAGCCAGTTCGACAAGGCGCGTGCCGCACTTGAAATGGCGATCAGGACCAACCCGAGCTACGCCACCGCGCACGAGAACCTGGGTGACGTGTACGCCAAACTGGCCAGCCAGGCCTACAGCAAAGCGCTTCAGCTCGATGCCGGCAACACGGGCGCAGCACCCAAACTGAACCTGATCCGCAACCTGTTTTCTGTGGACGGCCGATCGGCCACAGCCGACAAGGTCGCTGCAGCACCCGCTTCGCCACCTGCCACCCAGGCCGCGCCCCCTGCCGTTGCTCCACCGCAACCACCTGCGGCCAGTGCATCTGCAGCCCCTGCTGCCGCTGGCACCGAACAGAACGCAGTGACCAGCGCCGTGCAGAACTGGGCGAAAGCCTGGTCCAGCAAGAGCATGCCGGACTACCTCGGCGCCTATGCGCCCAGCTTCACGCCGGCTGGCGGCCAGGCGCGCAGCGCCTGGGAAGCCGACCGGCGCGCGCGCATCGTCCCACGCCAGCGCATCAACGTTGAAGTGAGCGACCTTGATGTGGCGGTCGAAGGTGATCGCGCCACCGCCCGGTTCCGTCAGGTCTACACATCAGACACCCTCAACGTCACCAGCCTCAAGACCCTCGACATGGTCAAGAGCGGAAACCGATGGCTGATCGTCAAGGAATCCACGGGATCTTGATGGCCAGTTCGCGCTCATCGCAGGCGGGTCATGCCAGCCTGCAGTTGCCTGTGTCACCCGTCACAATGGCCACGGGCCCCAAAGGACGCGGTGCCTTGGCAATGGTCTTTGGCGCGGTTTTTTTGCTGGGTCTCACATTCGTTCTGGGTCGGGGCGCAGGCTGGCCTGAGGGCGCATCACTTCTCACGCGCACGGACTCCGAAGACGGTGGCGCCACCGCTCGAAGCAGCCTGGACGCCCTGCCCTCGTTCATCGAAAGCGCGCAGGCCAAGACAGCGGTCACCGCGCTCAGTGCCGCCTCCCCTCGCGGCAATGGACTCGCCCGCGTCGGCCTGGCCGACGAGGGCTTCCAGCAAGTCCTGCCGCTGCTGGGTGAAGCCGAAGCCAGACTGATCGACATTTATCAGCACATCGGTCAAGGCAAGCACAGGGAAGCCCTGCGCATGACGGAAAGTCTGGTGGCGGCGCACCCGAACTTTCAACTGGCCCAGTTGATCCTGGGCGACTTGCTCACGCTTCAGACCCACCCCGTGCGCCAACTGGGCAACGTGCCGGACACCACGGCCCTTGCTGCCCGCGAACAGCTTTCGGCCTTGCGCGAAGAATCCAGCCGCCGGCTGCGTGCGCTCACCGAGCGCCCCCCAGAGGGCAGCGTGCCAAGCCAGATCCTGACGCTTGCTCCGAGGAGCCGCCACGTGATTGCTGTTGACGCGTCCAGATCGCGTCTTTACCTGTTTGAAAACCTGACGCCAGTTGCTGCGGCGTCTGAGGAACCACCCGCGCCGCAACTGCGACTGATCGGCGACTTCTACATATCGGTGGGGCTTTCCGGAATAGAGAAAGTGGTTGAAGGCGACCAGCGCACACCGCTCGGGGTCTACTACATCACAAGCAACCTCAACCCCGCCAACCTCCCAGACCTCTACGGTGCAGGTGCCCTGCCCATCAACTACCCCAATGCACTGGATCTTCGCCGCGGCAAGACCGGGCATGGCATCTGGTTGCACGGCACGCCACGGGCCCAGTTTGTGCGCGCGCCTCAAGCGTCTGACGGCTGCGTGGTCCTGTCCAACCCGGATCTCAAGCGCTTGCTGGAGACGGTTGCGATACGCACGACCCCTGTGATCATTGCCCAGGAACTGCAATGGGTGAAGCCGGATGCACCAGATCCGGATCGCGAGGCGTTCCACGCCACGCTGGAAGCATGGCGCGACGCTAAAAGCCTTGGCACGATGGATGGGCTGAAGGCCTACTACTCCGACCAGTTCCGTGGTGCGGGACGCAATCCGGACCAATGGTGGTCACGTGTCGACATCGAACTCCGAAACAAGGGCGACCGTGCCGTTCAGCTCAAGGAGCTTTCCGTGCTTCGCTGGCGCGACAGTGACGACACCATGGTGGTCACTTTCGGTGAGGTGGTGGAGGGTCAATCTCGCGGCGTGACCAAGCGCCAGTACTGGGGCTTGGAAAATGGCCACTGGAAGATCTTTTTTGAAGGACAAGTTGGATGAAATTCGCAATGCACCCTGCGCGCAGACTCCTGGTGGTTTCTGCCCTGCTCTCTCTGACCATGTTGCCCGCGATGGCCCAGGAGAAGTCCGCAGCACCCAAGGTCCGGCTGAACACCTCAATGGGTGATGTGGTGCTGGAGCTGTACCCCGACAAAGCCCCCAAGACGGTCGAAAACTTCCTTCAGTACGTGCGCGACAAACACTACGACGGTACTGTTTTCCACCGCGTGATCGGCAACTTCATGATCCAGGGGGGCGGTTTCACTGCCGACCTGCAGCAAAAGCCCACCCGCTCCCCGGTGCCGCTGGAAGCCGGCAACGGGCTCAAGAACGACCGTGGCACCATCGCCATGGCGCGTACCGCCAACCCGAACTCCGCCACGGCGCAGTTTTTCGTCAACGTGGTCGACAACGCCGGACTGAACGCCCCCGCACCCGACGGCTATGGCTACACGGTCTTTGGCAAAGTGATCCAGGGCATGGACACGGTTGACAAGATCCGCAACGCCCCCGTCGGCAACCAGGGCGGGCACCAGAACGTGCCCAAGACCCCCATCACCATCACCCAAGCCACTCTGGAGAAATAAACATGGCCAACCCCCAAGTCGAACTGCACATCACCAACCATGGCGTCATCACCATTGAACTCGACGCCGAAAAAGCCCCTCTTTCTGCGGCCAACTTTCTGTCGTATGTGAACAAGGGCCACTACAACAACACCGTGTTTCACCGCGTGATTCCGGGCTTCATGGTGCAAGGTGGCGGCTTCGAGCCAGGCATGACGCAAAAACCCACCGACGCCCCGATCACCAACGAAGCCAACAATGGCCTGAAAAACGACACCTACACGTTGGCCATGGCCCGCACCAGCGACCCCCATTCGGCAACGGCCCAGTTCTTCATCAACGTCTCCAACAACGGCTTTCTGAACCACACGGCGCCCAGCGCCCAGGGATGGGGCTACGCCGTGTTTGGCAAAGTGGTTGGCGGTGCCGACATCGTCAAGAAGATCGAAGGCGTTCCCACGGGCCGCAAAGGCTTCCATGACGACGTACCCAACGACGACGTGGTGATCGAAAAGGCTGTGGCACTTTGAGTGCCCCGGGGCTACCTGCCCCGAGACCCATGCCCTTGCCCCCCACCGACCGTTTTGCCGAGTTGCGCGCTCCTGCGCACTGGCAAACGGTCGATTTCATTTCCGATCTGCATTTGCAGGCGAGCGAACCGGCCACTTTCGATGCCTGGCGGCGCTACCTCGAACGACCGACCTCGGAACGGGCCGACGCGCTTTTCATCCTGGGTGACCTGTTTGAGGTCTGGGTGGGTGACGACGTGCTGGCTCGATCGGGCACGCCTGACCATGATTTCTGGCTCAGTTGCACCAAAGTGCTTCACGCCCACGCCACACAGACACCGGTGTACTTCATGGTGGGCAATCGCGATTTTCTGCTCGGCCCGGTTGCCGCTCAGGCGTGCGGCATGCAGCTACTGAACGACCCCACCGTGCTGGAGTTTCTGGATCGGCGCTGGCTGTTGAGCCATGGTGATGCACTGTGTCTGGCCGACACCGACTACATGCGATTTCGGGAACAGGTGCGCCATCCACACTGGCAGCACGCCTTTCTGGAACGCCCGCTGGAAGAGCGCGAAGCGATCGCAAGGGAATTGCGGCAACAAAGCGAAGCCCGCAAGCAAACCACTTCTGGTGACCCCCATCGCTGGGCCGATGTGGATCACCCTGCTGCGCAGCAGTGGTTGCTCCACGCGCAGGCACGCACACTCATTCACGGGCACACGCACCGGCCGGCCGAACACACGCTCGGCGAAGGTCTGCAGCGCGTGGTGCTGAGCGACTGGGAAGTTGGCGGACCATCGCCTCGCGCCGAGGTGTTGCGCATCGGCGCACAGGGCTTGCAGCGCCTGCCCATGGCCCAACGCTGATCCACAACGGCCCGAGCCACACCCGCCGATGTTCGACCTGATCCAAAGGTGGTTGCCCCGCCGCTGGCGCCGCCCGCCTTTGGTGCCGGATACGCTCTGGAACCGCGTGCTCACCACCTACCCTTTTCTGGGCGATCTGGAAGCGACCGAGCAACAACGTCTGCGCTTGTTGTGCGCTCATTTTCTGAACGAAAAGGAGTTCTATCCAGGCAACGGACTCCAGCTGACCGACGCCATGGCGCTGGCCATTGCCGCGCAAGCCTGTCTGCCGTTGCTGCACATGCACGGCCCGTCTGGTCAGCCTGTGGCAGATCCGCTGCAGCTGCTGGACTGGTACGACGACTTCGTGGGCATCGTCGTGCAGCCCGGCGCCGTGGTAGCCCGAAGAAGGGTCGTCGATGGCGCTGGCGTGGTGCATCACTACAACGAGGTGCTTGCCGGTGAGGCCATGGACCGTGGGCCCATCATGCTCACCTGGGATTCGGTTGCCATGGCCGGCGAGGCCGCTGCGGGCGGCAGCAATCTGGTGATCCACGAGTTTGTCCACAAGATGGACATGCGGGACATCGGGCTTGGCGACTCACCGGGTGGTGCGCCACCGCTGCCAGCCGGGTTCCTGGATACCCATTCCCGTGCGGCCGGCCAGCGCGTCTGGCGCCAGACCATGCAGAAAGCGTTTGAAGACTTTCGCGAAGCGGTGTCCATGTCAGAGCGGTTTGGCGTGGAGGCGCCCTGGCTGGATGCCTACGCAGCCACCAACCCTGCCGAGTTCTTCGCCGTCACCTGCGAAGCGTACTTTGTGAGCCGCCACCGGTTCGGCGAGGCGTTCCCGACGCTCCTGTCTTTGTACGACGGCTTCTTCAGGCCCGGGCTAAAGGCCCGGTGAAGGTCGTCCTGACGCCCGTGGCCACCTGAGGCGACCCGGAACCAGCCCAAGAGCCACGCCGGTAGCACCGGCACGGCATCCCGACGCCCTGGTCAGATCCCATCAGCGCTTCAGCAAGACCTTCAACACATTCTGCAAACGCCGGGCTGCTGCGGCATCGAAGCTGGAGGCCAGCACCGATCCGACATCCTCGACCCAGGTTTCCGTGGGCGCGGCTGCGTGCTTGCGCGTGAGCAATTGCAGTTGAAGCATGCGTCGCTCGCCCAGGTGCTCGGCCGGTGTGGGCACCTCGGCGGCGATTTCCAGGCGAAGCAGCACTTCAGCCTTGAGCTTGCCCGAACTTTTTCCCAGCGCGGACAACCAGGCATTGCGGCTCGACGCATTCACGCGTGCACCCAACGCCTGCGCCGTCGGCATCTGCTCGGCATCGCGATGTTCCCAGGCCGTCATCAACTGGGTCAACACCTCGCCATGGGCCTGGGCCGCCAACTTGCGCAAACTCGCCTGAGCGGCCTCGATGGCCTGACGCTGGGCACGGAAAGCCGCATCGCCCAGGCGCGGACCGCGCGGCTCGCGCTCATCACGCCATGGCGACGCGCCAGGGCCTCGCCCACGAGCGTCCGCCCTGCCCATGCCTGGCCCGTCCCGGCGCCCATCGGATCGATCACCCCGACGACCGTCACGACCGGCAGGCTCTGCTTTCTTCATGCCGGGCCGGTCGTCGCCACGCACCGCCACCAGCTTCTTGGGGGGAGACGTCGGCACAGCCGGAGCGGGCTTTTCCTCGGTCACACTTCCTTGCTCAGGCTTATCGTTAAGCTGCTCTGCGGGCTTCTCCTCGGCTTGTTCCTCGACCTTGTCTCCAGAAGCTGCGTCCAAAGCCGCTGAATCGGCAGGAGGCTCCACAACGGCGGCATCTGCCTGCGCCGCCGGAGGTGGGTTTGGAGCTTGCGCCTTGCCAACGGCCGGCGCTGCGGCGGCTTGCCCTGCAAGCGCCAACTCCAGTGCCTGCATGGCTTCGCGAATTCGCTGGGCATCTCCGCTGGCGCTGGCGCCCTCCAGGGCGCGCGAAGCGTCGAGCACGCGTTGATCATGTGCGCTCAGCGCCGTGACTGCCTTTTCACGCTCACTGCTCTTGCGGGCAAATGCGTCGTCAATGGGTTGACGGAAGGCCTCCCAGAGTTTCTGTTCGTGCTTGCGCTCCAGGGGCACCGCATGCGCTTCGGCCTGCCACCGCTGTTGCAGCGCCTTGACGGCGTCGATACGCAATTGCGGTGCTGCACCCAGAGCAACGGCTTCGTCGATCAAGGCGCGGCGTCGCGCAGTGCTCTCGGTCTGTGCCGTTTCCAGTCGCGCGTGGGCCTGGTGCATGACGTCTTTCCATACCGGCTGCAGCTCGGCAAACGCCTTTTCACTGAGGTGGCCGGCTTCACGCCACCGCTCGGAGAATCCGTGCAATTCACGAACCTGGGCTTTCCAGTCGGTGCTGGCCACATGCAGTTCGGTCCATGCCTTCAGTTCCTCGATGATGGCCAGGCGCTGGGCCTTGTGGGCCTCGGCCTGCTGGCGGACCTGAGCCAGCCAGGTCTCAACCACCTTGTGTGCTTCGGTGCACGCCTCGTCGAAGCGCTTCCACAGCGCATGGTTGGCCTGGCCACCCTGGTCCGTGGTTTTCCACTGATCGCGCAGGCTGCGCAGCGTCTCCTGCATCTTCCGACCACCCAGTCGCTGACCCTCTGGCGCCTGCAGAAGGGCCTCGGCCTTGGCCACCAGTTCTTCGCGCAACTGATCCGCCCGCCAGCGCTGCCACCCTTCGAGCTCACCCGCCTGCGACAGCGCCGCATGGGCCCGAGCCTCCAGTTCGGCACCTACGAGGCGTCCATGGTTCTTCAGCAAGCCACGCACATCGGCGGCCGCCTTGGGCGTGGCCTTGCCATGGCCTTCCGCGAGCTCCCGCTCCAGGACCGTCAGCGCCTTGTCGATCTCGGCGGCAGCACGGGCACGCTTCTCTTGGGCAGCCTGTGTGTTCTGGCTGCTCTTTTCGGTGGAGACAGATACGTCCTGCCCGCGAGCCTGCCGCAATTCATCTGCCCAGACCGGCACGGCGGGCAACGGCGCCTGCGGATCTGTCTCGGCCGCCACGGTCTGCGCCAGCGCCGCTGCAAACGCTTCCCAGACCAGTTGCAACTGATTTCTGGACGACTCCAGCATGGTGGGGAACTTGGGTTCGACACTAGACCACTGGGCATCTTCCGTCAACCCGACTGCCTGCTGCTGCCAATGGCTCACGTCGGCACTGAGTGATGGTGCGCTGGACTGCGCCTCTTTCCATGGTTTGGTCGACAGCACCTCGATGCGCTGGGCAATCAGAACCGCCGCTTCTCGCTCGACCTGCACACGGTGCTGCAAGTCCTCGATGGCCTTGACGCGCTCACCGAGCGCTTGCTTCAACCCTGACAGGGGCTCACGCGACAAGGGCGCGCCCGCCCTGGCCGCATCACGCTGCCAGGCCAGTGCATCGGCCAGATTGAGCCGGGTCTGCTCCAGCATCGCCTGCGCCTTGGCGGCCCATTCCACGGCAATCTGCTCCTGGCTCTTCTGACGCTTGAGCTCGTCGAGCTTTTCCTTCAGTGGCTTGGACGCCCCCCGGTCACGGTGAGACAACTCCTTGAACACTTCGGACATCTGCTCCAGCGAGGGCGTGGTGGCAAGCCACTCGCGGATTTTTGCGGTGCGTTCGCCAGACGTGGGTGCAGAAAAGGCTCCCCCGGTCAGAGCGTCCAGTGGATGGGAGGCGGCGGCTTTGGACGGTGCAGGCGAGTTCACGGCGGATTCAGGGGTGTTGGACTGGGGCGTGGATTTTCGCAGAGAGAAAAACGACATGGCGGGGTACGGATGATGTGCAGAGGATTCGCGTTGGCCATCAGAACACGGCCCGCAACCCGGTATTGTCGCCGCTGTTCGCATACAGATCGCGTGCTGACCTGGCGCAGTGCAAGAGCGACTTGCCCAAACACATATATATAAGTGGCATTCGCTGCATCAGGCCATTTGTCGTGACGACGCAGAGACGTCTACGAATAGACGGGTGCGGCGTTCCCGGCTGCACAAAAAGAAACCCCGACGGGTCAGACCCGTCGGGGTTGACGGCGGGCCAAAATGCTCTTGCCGTCGGGTTTGGCGGAGAGAGATGGATGTCTCTCCAGCCTGGGAGCAACAGATTGCTCCCGTTGGGGCCGGCTGTCGATTGCTCGAATCACCAGCATTGCCTGTCATGACAACAGGCAAGTGCAGGTTACCCCGTATCCAGACCCGCATCAAGCCTCCGGGACCCGCCATCCGATGGGGATTTTCAATCACAGGGAGCGCCCCCATCATCGTCATCACTCTGGATGAACATGACATGAAAGGTTGCTTTTGGGCGACAAACGGCGAACGTCTGTACCCCCACCAGAAACACCCCTGGAAGCCGCGGCCACCCACGCTGGCGCGCTAGCGAACTCTGCAGTGGAACTTTTTTATTCCATTTTATATAGCGTGTAGATATATAAATCTGGTTTTTATACTTGACCAAGCACTAAACCGAACTTAACATCCGCTGGCTTTGCCCGAACCAACGGGTTAACCCTTAATCGCCGCCGAACAAGGCCAAGTCCGAAGCAAGACCTGAAAGGTCTTGCCGCCGATGGCGACCCCACCCAACCACCGGTGCACTCTGGCCGGTTGGTGAAGACTGGAGCGACACCATGAAGATGAATGAACCCACACCCCTTCGCAGGTTGACTGCGGTGGGGGCATCCGTGAAAGTGGCTGCTGGCGATGTGGCCCGCGGTTTTTTTGACGTCACGCACAACGGCCTGGCCCTGATGGGCACCGCCCTCGCGGTGAGCCTGATTGTGCTGAGCGCCCGGGGCGACCTGAGAACCAGCGCCGAACAGCAATTGCTGAGCTGGCTCATGGAGCGCCAGGCGAGCACGGTGGAGGCCGTGGAAATTGCCACCGACCCCACGGCCATCGACCGCGTCACCGCAGCACATCCGCAGATCCTGCCGGAACAGCAGGCCAATGTGGCTTTCTGGCTGAGCAAGAAGTACCGGGTGGCGCCCGAGCCGCTCACCGTGCTGGTGGCCGAGGCCTTCGAGATCGGCGAAAAAGTCAAGATCGACCCCACGCTGATCCTGGCGGTGATGGCCATCGAGTCCCGCTTCAATCCCTTCGCGCAAAGCGCGGTGGGCGCCCAGGGCCTGATGCAGGTGATGACCCGCGTGCACACCGAAAAATACGAAGATTTTGGCGGCAAGCTGGCCGCCTTTGATCCTCTGACCAACCTGCGTGTTGGCGTGATGGTGCTGAAAGACTGCATTCGCAGGGCCGGTTCTGTGGAGGGTGGCTTGCGCTATTACGTTGGCGCCGTGACCACCGATGGCAGCGACTACATCAACAAGGTGATGGCCGAACACCAGCGCCTGCAGTACGTGGCCCTGGGCAAGCCGGTGCCACGCTACATTCCGCCGGCACGCCCCATCATCACGGTGGATCCAGCCCCTGCGGAGCCAGAGGCTGCGCCCACAGAGTCTGCCGCCCTGGCACCCCTGCCGAAGCCTGCTGCGCCCCTGGCGCCCGGCATCGATGCCCACCAGCAATCGACCGACGGCCTGCGGTCAGACGACCTGACAGTCGCAAGGTCCTGATCCATCGGTTCGGCACGGTTCTTCGCCCGTGCCAGCTTGGCGACACTCGGCTAAACTCGCTTGGTACGCGACTGGCGATAGGCACACCACGAACCAGGCTCTGGCCACGTGGCGGTGTTGACGTGGACCCCCTTGCAAGCCATCGCCGGCAAGGGACAACCACTGGGAAGCGTGCCGCCTGACTTCGGTCACGCGTTCAGCCGTTCGCCTGGGCAGCCCCTGTCATTGCACCATGCAAGGCACAGGGATTCACGTCACCCAAGACTGCCACCATGTACGACCGCAACATCCTCATCGAGCAAACCGACCCTGAACTGTTTGCCGCCATCCAGGCCGAAAACGCGCGCCAGGAACACCACATCGAGCTGATCGCCAGCGAGAACTACGCCTCGCCTGCGGTCATGGCCGCACAAGGCACCCAACTCACCAACAAATACGCCGAAGGCTACCCGGGCAAGCGCTACTACGGTGGCTGCGAATACGTGGACATCGCCGAGCAACTCGCGATCGACCGCGTAAAGCAGATCTTTGGTGCCGATGCAGCCAACGTGCAGCCCCACTGCGGGGCTTCTGCCAACGAAGCCGTGTTTCTGGCCTTCCTGAAGCCGGGCGACACCATCATGGGCATGAGCCTGGCCGAAGGCGGCCACCTCACCCACGGCATGCCGCTGAACATGTCGGGCAAGTGGTTCAACGTGGTGTCATACGGCCTGGATGCCAACGAAGCCATCGACTACGAAGCCATGGAGCGCAAGGCACACGAATCCAGGCCCAAACTGATCATCGCTGGCGCGTCGGCCTACAGCCTGCGAATCGACTTCGAGCGCTTTGCCAAGGTGGCCAAAGACGTGGGCGCCATCTTCATGGTCGACATGGCGCACTATGCCGGCCTGATCGCGGCAGGCGTGTACCCCAACCCCGTGCCCCATGCCGACGTGGTCACCTCCACCACACACAAAAGCCTGCGCGGGCCGCGCGGCGGCATCATCCTGATGAAGGCGCAGCACGAAAAAGCCATCAACAGCGCCATCTTCCCCGGCTTGCAGGGCGGACCGTTGATGCATGTGATCGCGGCCAAGGCGGTCGCATTCAAGGAAGCGCTGGCTCCAGAGTTCAAGACCTACCAGCAACAGGTGCTGACCAATGCGCGCATCGTCGCAGAAACGCTGACATCCCGCGGCCTGCGCATTGTCAGCGGCCGCACCGAAAGCCACGTGATGCTGGTGGACCTGCGCGCCAAGGGCATCACCGGCAAAGAGGCTGAAGCGGTGCTGGGCAGCGCCCACATGACCATCAACAAGAACGCCATCCCCAACGACCCGGAAAAGCCCATGGTCACCAGCGGCGTGCGCATCGGCACCCCGGCCATGACCACCCGTGGCTTCAAGGACGAAGAAGCCCGCTTGACCGCCAACCTGATCGCCGACGTGCTGGACAACCCGCGCGACCCGGCAAACATTGAAGCTGTGCGCGCCAAAGTGAACGCGCTGACCGCCCGCTTCCCGGTGTACAAATAATGCCCCCACGCTCCACCGCTTCGCAGGTCGCTGCCCCCTACAGGGGTGCGTCTCGCCTTGGGGCGGCCCGGCGGCAAGTTCTATGATGCCCCCACGCTCCACCGCTTCGCAGGTCGCTGCCCCCTACAGGGGTGCGTCTC